>JBBQZS010000002.1:0-289018 GCA_038207495.1 Chloroflexia bacterium | reverse complement strand
TTGAGTTCAAAACTACTCATTTACTACTTGGTTCAGAGCAAATTCTATCAAAGGGAATTGCTCTAAATCTGATTTGAAATGGCTTGTAAGTAGATTTTGAGCTCAAATATTTTAGAACTTTTGTATTTGTTGGAGTCGATGAATACAAGGTTCGCCCCTACGAATTCGTTCCCCCTTCCTGGGTCGGGAATGGGGACAGGGGGTTAGGTTTAATCAGCTAAACAAAGAGCTTACCTTGAGCTTAAAGCCGGGTAGCACATCCTCGCCATCCAGTTCCGCATCTTCCAGCAAAAGGCGGCGGTTTTGGCCTTTGTGATAAACATTTACCGCCCGGTCAAAAGGGTCAACCACCCACACAATGGTCGTGCCAGCCTGTAGATAAAGCTGTACTTTTTCGGCAACCTCGCTCCATTTGTCGGTAGGCGACATTATCTCAATCGCTAAATCAGGCGCACCGGGGAAAGCTTTGGAAACATCAACCCCGACAAACCTTTGGGACATAACAAAGGCCACATCGGGTATAGGAGCACTTTTGGAGTTAATTTGAAAAGCCATATTGGTTAAAACTTTGCCAATTGAACTTACTGTCAGATATTTACTCAACTCAAGAATCAGCAAAGTAGTTATCAAACCATGAGTGAGATTTGGTCCTGGCGTTTCCCCTAACTCTCCTTCGATAAGCTCATAGTGGTTGCTATCATCGGGCAAAGCCATGAACTCCTCAACCGTATAAAGTTGTTTGACTTCTGCGGTCATACTTCACCTCACCTATGGGCCAAATCTTAAAGGGCTTCGTTGATAACCCCACCGCCCAGAACCTCATCGCCCCGATAGAACACCACCGCCTGACCGGGGGTAATTGCCCGTTGCGGGGTATTCAAACTAATACGGGCGAAACGGCTCAACGGGTCGGTCATAGTCACCGTACCGGGAGCTTCAGGGGCTTTGTAACGGATTTTGATGTTAGCCTGAACCGGCCCGCCAGGGATTTCGCCACTGGCCCAACTAACATTTTCGGCTATGAAATCCCTGGAGCGTAAATCTTCGTCCTCTCCCACCACCAGGGTATTGGTCTCGGAAACCACTTTTAGCACAAAGGTCGGCTTAGGGGAAGCAATCCCCAATCCCTTACGCTGCCCGATAGTATAAGAAATTAGCCCTTGATGCTGACCAACCACCTGCCCGGTAGTATTCACAATCGGGCCGGGAATAGCGACACTCTCGCCCATCTTTTTCTTCACAAAGTCGCGGTAATCGCCGCCCGCCACAAAACAAATATCCTGACTTTCGGGCTTGTTAGCAGTAGCCAGGCCACGCGCTACCGCCATCTCGCGGGTTGCGGCCTTAGTATAATCACCCAACGGGAACATAATTCGGCTAAGTTGGGCCTGACTCAGCATATACAGCACATAACTTTGGTCTTTGGAGGCATCTACCGCCTTCATTAACATATGGCGGTTAGCAACAGGGTCGAAAACGTTACGGGCGTAATGGCCTGTCGCAAGATAATCAGCCCCCAACGCCATAGACTTATCCAGCAAAAACTTGAACTTGAGGAAGGCATTGCAAGCCACACAGGGATTAGGGGTGCGCCCGCGCTCGTACTCCTCACAGAAATAATCTATCACCGACTGCCGGAACTCTTTTTCAAAATTCATGGCGTAAAAGGGTATGCCAATTTGCTGGCAGACCTTGCGGGCATCTTCCATCTCCACGATTGAGCAACAGCTTTTGCTGAGGGAGTAATTCTGTTCCTCTTCCTCTGGGCCACTGCCGTGCAAACGCATATTAATCCCGATTACCTCATGGCCCTGCTCTACCAGCAAGGCTGCCGTGAGCGAGCTATCTACTCCGCCGCTCATCGCCACTACTACGGTTGCCACTTTTAAATATCCTGCCTTCTATATATTATTTATTTCTTCATGTTCCCCCCTCCCTAAAGTGTAAGGGGGCTTGGCGGTTAGGTTTATAAAATTCAAAATTGGCGGCTCTAAAACCGCCAGTCCGTAGCTTACCATATTTTAGCCGCTATTTCTACCTGAATCAGATAAAGAAAAGGTTACTCTTTCTGAAAAGCTTTGGAAAGCAAGTAACTCAGGCCAAAAGCCCCCACCGCTACCCCACCCATCCCTAGCAGCATTGGCACGGGGGAGGAAGTGGTTGGGGGTGGGGGAGCAGGGACTGTAGCCTTTTCCTGCGGAGTCCGGGCGTGGCGGCGCATCAGTTCCAGCTTTAGACTCTTCTCGCCCATTTCCATTGCCCATTTATGATTGGCGGAAAAAGCCGGACGTAACAGGAAAGTCAGGTTACGCAACAAGGGTTTCTCGGCGGTAATCTTCCAATCGTAGGTGATATTTACAAAAGAGCCATCCTGCTCAAAAGTCCAGATGCCACGCCCCACAAAATCGCCCAGAGCTTTGAGGGTAAAACCATAAGGCGAGCGCGATTCAGTCACCCGGAACTGCCAGCGCAGGGTATAGGGCAACCAACCTTTTGTGTAAAGCCCAATGAGGCTACCTATGCCCCGCTCATCGCCCGACTCCAGAGTTTTCACCTCAAGATAAACCGAAGGCCACCAGCGAACCAAATCCTCAGCCTTGCCCAGAATTTCGGAAACTTCCTCAACGGTACTTTCGACCCGCCAATGGGTAATAAAATGGTAACTTGTATCAAACATTTGATTTGCCTCCTGTCCTGAAAATATTACTTTGATTCTAGCCGAATTTTTAAACAACGCAAGGCTTCAGCCGATTCATTTTCAATCCAAACCCAGGGGACGGAGACCCCACCCCTACAACTTCTAATTCTTTATGCTGTCTCATTTATTCTTGCTTTTGAGTCTATTATGGACTTGTCAGAGGGGAGTTTCCAGACCAAAAATTGCTCAAATATTATTCAGTTTCTAGCCAAATGGAGAATAGGGGATTGGAATTAGAATAAAAGGTCAAGCAGGAAGATCTGTCCTTACGAATTATTCTGACAACTGATTTAGACGGTATGAATCGAGGGGAGTTGGAGGCCGGTGCGGCGCAAAACCGGGGCGGCGACATTATAAACTGGCACACCCTTCTTGGTCATGCCGCTATAAGTGCCATGATGGGAGTGACCGTGAAAACAGATAGTAGCTCCTTCGGTATCGAGGGGCTTTGCCAGTAATTCGCTACCGAGCAAATTCATCAATTCAGATGGCTCACCTTTGAGGGTCGCTTTAATGGGAGCGTAGTGCATTATCGCCACCTTGACCGGGGTACTTAGAGAGCGTAGCCCACGATCCAGGCGACGGGTATCTTCGGCGGTTTCCTTCATAATGTCTTTGGCGTTTTCCTCACCAAAAGCGGCAATAGTGTTGGGTGAAAAACCACCCCAAAAGCCCTTAATTCCGGCAAACCCAACCTCGGCATTATGGACATAAATATTATCATCACCATACAAAACCTTGATACCCACCTGCCGCATCATCTGCACCAGCGTTGTAACCTGACCACCATGACAATCGTGATTACCCAGCACCGCCACAATCGTCAAACCTTTTAGCAGACTTGGGGCAAGCTCGTTAATCAAAATCTGAAGTTCGCCCGGCCTCCCCCGGTCAGTAATATCACCACAGAGTAATAATACGTCTGCACGCTCATAGATATTGGCAAAAAGCTGATTCATAGTAGAAGCCGAGCGTTCGGTACAGTGAATGTCACCAATAGCGGCTAACCGCACGGGGTGGGGGTGGGAGGGGATGGAAGCAGGAGTTATAACCTTACGTGATTTGGGGGGCGGCGGCATTTGCAATGTGAGGCTTTCTAAAAATAGGTCTTTAGGCAACGATTGAGTGACCAGATAACTTTTCAGGAACACTAATACTTATTTTAACATTTTACCTTAAGTCGAAATTTCGTGCAAGGCAACTCTGAAAATGGTAAGATTAGAACCGAAAACTATAGCTGACGGACAATCATAGACGATGGTCTGCGGAGCAATGAGAGGCGTTTAATAGTTTTAAATAAGGTTACCTGGGGGTAAAAGGTTATGGATTTCAGATTAGATGAAGAGCATGAGATGTTCCGGCAAACCGTTTACCAGTTTTGCCAGAATGAAATCGCACCAAGAGCGTTGGAAGTAGACCAAACTCACGAATTCCCCTGGGATAATATTAAAAAAATGGCGGCTTTGGGCTTGTTGGGTGTGCCATTCCCTGAAGAGTGGGGCGGCGCAGGCGGCGATACCCTGATGTACGCGATTGCCGTGGAAGAAGTTAGTCGCGCCTGTGGCAGTACCGGAATAACTTTAGCGGCTCACACTTCACTTGGCACGGCCCCTTTTTATTTATTCGGCACCGAAGAGCAAAAACGTAAATACCTGACCCCACTGGCCCAGGGCAAGAAGCTGGGTGCTTTTGGGCTCTCAGAAGCGGGGGCGGGCAGTGATGCGGCGGGTACAAAAACCACCGCCGTACTGGATGGCGATGAGTGGGTCATTAACGGCTCTAAAAACTGGATTACCAGTGGCAGCATTGCTGATGTACTGGTTTTTGTGGCGATGACCGACAAAAGCAAAGGGGCGCATGGTATTTCCAGCTTTATTGTCGAAAAAGGTACTCCCGGCTTTAATTACGGCAAAGCTGAACAAAAAATGGGCTTGCGCGGCTCAATTACCAGTCAGCTTTTCTTCGATAACTGCCGCCTACCCAAAGAAAATATTCTGGGGCAACCCAACGATGGCTTCAAACAGTTTATGCAAATTCTAGACGCGGGTCGCATCAGTATCGGTGCAATGGCTCTCGGTATTGCCCAGGCCGCCTTTGATGCCGCCTTGCGCTATTCCAAAGAGCGTCAGCAATTTGGGCGACCTATCAGTGATTTTCAGGCTATTCAGTTCAAATTGGCGGATATGGCGACCCAGTTGGAAGCGGCCCGCCTCTTAATTTATCGCTCGGCCTGGCTCAAGGATAATAAACTGCCCTTTGGCAAGGAAGCGGCGATGGCTAAACTGTTTGCCAGCGAGGTCGGTGAGAGTATTTGCCGCGAAGCAATCCAGATACACGGCGGCTATGGTTATATCGAAGAATATCACGTTGAGAGATATTATCGGGATGTGCGCCTGACCACCATTGGCGAAGGAACCTCCGAAATCCAACGCATCGTGATTGCCCGCCATGTGCTGCGCGAGTTAAAAGGCCAATAAAATTTTATATGTAGGGACAACCCTTGTGGTTGTCCTTCTTAATCGGGCAGACACGTGGGGCTCCCTTTTGTAATTCCTATAAATTCTAATTAACGGGACTATAAAAGATTTTTCTATCGCCTCTTATACCCTGATAGAAAATTATCCCAATAGCAATAACCGAAAGCACTAAGCCGAAAATTGTCAACCAGTTCAGGGCCGTAGCTAGTTCGGTATCGGGGTTACGACTAAGGTAGGGTTTGACGATAAACAGGGTAATATTGGTCAGGCCGTGCGCCAGAAACACCCCCAGAATTGAGCCGCTCCACAATACCAGATAGGCGAACAAAATCCCAACCGCGAATACGAAAACAACATCCAGCAGTGACAAATAACCGATATGCAAAACCGCGAACAGCAGCGAGATATATACTAATGCCCCTTTCCTTAAAACGGGTAAGGCAGTGGCTTGCAATAACCCTCGAAAAATAATTTCCTCGCAAAATCCAGTGAAAATCAACAAACTCAGGCTGGCGGGTATAACCGTATTCAAATTGAGATTTGGTAACAACGGGGTGGGCTTGAGAATCAGATACTCGGTAAGACCCAACGCCATTCCGCCCCCCGCCAGCATAAGTTGCACCACCAGATTACTCCGCCGACCAACTACCAACCCCAACTCTGGCCGCTTTAGCCCCAATTGTCGAATAATAACCCAGGTTGCCAAAAGGAGCGGCCCTGCTACCAAACCATACCAGGCCAATTGGGGGAAGTTAGCCAGGGGTAATGACATAGAGAGCAACCGAATCAGGGGGGCTACTGCCAGGGAGAGAGCCAATCGCCGTTCGTTCCAATCCTCCGCCACCGAGCCATGCACCAGCACCGCCACCAAAATTCCGGTATGTAACAACAAACCAATTTCAATCCGACCAATCGCCGTTAAATATTCGGCTACAGTTATCATTAACAGATAAATCCAGAAAATCCGACTTACTGTTATTAATCGACTGGGCTTTGCCCCAGACATTGTTTCTGGAAAACAGCTCGTTTCCGTAGAAAGCACTAAATCATCTTCCGAGGTCAGTAATAGATCGGGCAATAGTTGAGACAGGGAGTCGGAGGATTCGGTTACAAACAATAAATACCGACCAACCTGTAACCAATCGTTTGGCTTGAGTGGGACAAACTTATAAGGGGTTAATTCAACTGTATTAAGCCAACTTCCGCCTTCACTTTCCAGGTCGCTTATTGTGACCTCTCCCCTCGGAGTGGTTAAAATTGCCAGATGATTTGAGGCTATCGTAGGGTCAACAATAACCAATTCGCAACTATCGTTACTACCTAGCAAAATCAGAGGCTTGCTTTCGGTATAAAACAGGTTGAACTCAGCCTGTTTCTGCGGGGCAAGTTCGGGATTTTCATAGCTATAAAGATTGAGTTTTAACATTTCAAAAGCCGTCTACTCTACGTTGAGCCAGAGATAAAGTCTACGATAAGGGTTATCGCTACCATCTAAAAATAGTAAGATTTCTACTCGCTGGTCAAATCCAGGGCTATTTATAGTAAAAGTTATCGGTTGGACTAAGCTCGACTCGTTTGCCAGATTAATCGGGCCAAAACTAACCAGGGATTCGGTTGTCCGCCGTACCTCTATTTTTTGATAGCTTAAGGCCTTACCTTCGTGGTTAACCAGGCCAACTTTTAGTTGCACCAGGCTGCCAACTGTCGCGCTACGGGGGTAGTTTTCGGCTAACCCTTCGTTACCAACCAGATAAAACTCGGTATATTTTGTGGCAGGGTCGGGCAAGGCGATGATAGTAAACACTAAAATAGTGCCACCGACTAATAGCGGCCCACCGACTACTAACCCTACTTTTGCCCAGACCTTTTGCCCCTGCCACCAACCAAGCGGGTTTAAGGGCGCAGTGGCTTGAAAGGGTTCGTAAGGTGATAACCGCCAGCGTCGGAAAATCGCTAACCCACTGAATAGCACTATCCAGATAGATAGCGAGATAAGCATCGGGGTTGGACGAATACCCCAGGGCAACCAGCTTAATATCAGAGCCAGCGTAGGTATTACCGCCAGACTCAAGCCAAAACTTAGTCCTAGCCGAGCCGGAAAATCCAGGTCAGCCCGACGGGCGAAAACCATTTCCACCAGGGCATAGCCGGGAGCAACTAAAACCATCCCGATGCCATACACAATTCGGATAGGCGGAAATGGTAACAGGGTAAGCGGAATTAAAAGCAAAGCTAACCCAATCAGCAACCCTAAATCATAGGTATTCCAGAATCTCAGGCTGCGCTTGAGTAATCCCATCCGGGCAAGCAAAACTCTATCGGATAGGTCATCTTTGATTGTTTGCTGCTCTGCCTTCAAACTATTAATCCTTAGTCAATCACAAGTCGAAGGTTGAAGGTCGAAAATTAGAGGTTTTAGGATTTGGACTTGTGGCTTTTAACGTTCAACTTTCGACTTTTCTTGCTCTTTCACTGCCAAACTTGCTGATAAATTTGCTGCATCGCGCTGGCGGTTTCGGCCCAGGTAAACAATGCCGCTCTTTCCAACCCTTTTTGGCGTAAATCTGCCTGAAGTGCGGGGCTGCCTATTACCTGTTCGATTGCTTCGACCAATTCAGTTACATTGTAAGGGTCAATCAGCAAGGCCGCTTCGCCTACCACTTCCGGCAAGGAGGTAGCGTTTGAGCAAATGACGGGTGTACCACAGGCCATCGCCTCTAAAGGGGGTAAGCCAAAGCCTTCTGCCAGTGACGGAAAGACAAAGACCGTCGCGATATTGTAAAAAGAGGCTAAATCGGCATCGTTCACCCGTTCAAAAAACCTTACTTTGTCTGCCAACCCTTGCGTCTGGATAAAGTCCAATATTCGTTTGCGTTCTTCGCCAAAACGGGCCGCCCCAATTTTAAGCAACTCCACTTCCGGGTATCTTTTTGTTACCTGGGCAAAAGCCTGTAATAAGCGTAACAGATTCTTGCGAGGGTCTTCCGAGCCAGTATAAACCAGATAAATTTTCCCTGGTGACAGGTTATAGCGGGCAAAAAACTCTGGTGATACTTCCTTTGGGCGGAAATTCTGGTGGTCAACCCCCAGATAAACCACTTTCACCCGCTCCGCCGGGAAGTGCAAATGTTTAATTATATCCTGACGAGTATGCTCTGAGTCGGCAATTAACAAACTGGTCTTTTTCAGACCGCGCACCATTAATCTGTCAAAAAGCTTATCATAAAACTTCAAATAGCCCACCAGTTCCGGGTTGCCCCGCCCGGCAATTGTTATCAAGTCATGCACCGTAACAATGAACGGGCTTTTGCGGGCAAAGGCGGCGGCACTGGCAAGGTTCTGGCTGCTCAGGTGCAGAATTTGGCCCTTCGATTGGGACTGTAAAGAAATCGGATAGGTGGTGAAAAAGGTTTTAAGGTCAAAACCCAGCCGTTTCGCCCCCTTAAAAACTAGCTCTGGTAGAGGTGGCAACCCACTACCTGCCAAATCAACTTTGAACCCGCCATTTGTCAGGGCTTGCTGAAGGCTAAGGGCATAACGTGACAACCCGGTAGTGCCATTATTATCCCCACCATAGATAATCTTTACCCCTGAAGCAACTTTCTGAGACTTATTATAACTAACCGAGGCAACAGACTTTAGTGGTATTTCTTGATAAATTTTCATGGTTTGGCTGGCTGCTTTTTCCCAACTAAATAGAGCGGCGCGTTCCAGACCCTTTTGGCGTAATTCCGCTCTTAGGACTTTATTGTTAAGGCCGCGCTCAATAGCCTCAACCAAACTTTTATTATAGCGTGGATCAACCAGCAAAGCGGCATCTCCCACCACCTCCGGCAATGACGAGACATTTGTGGTTACAACCGGGGTGCCACAAGCCATAGCCTCCAAAGGGGGTAAGCCGAAGCCTTCATATAATGAAGGGAATACGAACAACTCCGCCGCGCTGTATAGAGCGGGCAAATCCTCGTCCGCCACATAACCCGTAAAATGTACCAGATTTTCCAGTCCAAGCCGCTTAAAAGTAGTATCTATTTCGCCCGCCTGCCATTGCCGCTTACCCCCGATTACCAGATTCAAGTCGGGGTGGCGCAACCGAAGTTGGGCATAGGCTTCCAGCAAGCCGCTGATATTCTTGCGGGGGGTTATGCCGCCGATATAGAGCAAATAGGGGGAGGTTATTCCATACCGTGCCAGGATTTGGGCTCTTTCGGGGCTATCTGGTACAGGTTTGAAATTACCATTAACCCCACAGGCTACCACCCGAATTTTGTCTTCCGGCAAGTTCAAGTATCTAATCAAATCTATCCGGGAATTTTGGCTGTCGGTTAATACCATGTCGGCTCTTTTGACGGCACTCGGCAACATCCAGCGAAATCGCCAGTTATCCAGCCGAGTATGGGTTTTGGGGTAAACGTAGGGGAAGGCATCGTGAATCGTCACAAGTCGTTTAGCCCCCTTAGCCGGGCCGAGAAAAGGAGCTATACCATTCGGGTCGTGAATCAAGTCAAGCTCGTATTTCTGGATAGCCTGAGCTAAATGCCAGTTTCCCAGGCTCATCAAGACGGGTAAACGCTGACAACCGGGCAAAGGGTGATGTTCAAATTCTGACCACATGTCGCCAGGGTCATTATGCTCTGTGGTCAATAGCACTATTTCGGGAGCACCTGGCAAAGCTTTCAGGGCGCGCAACAACTCAACCGAATACCGCCCAATTCCGGTAGGGTCACGGTCTAAACCATAGGTTAAATAGCCAATACGCATCGTTTATCGAATATCTAAAATCTAAAATCTAAATACGTCTAATCACTTATGTAAAATAGTATACCATTCGTTTCTAACTTAACCATATATAATCGGTTCAACTTCAGGTGTTAGCCCATAATATTGCCCGCCACTAATCAAATAAGAATAGCTGGAAGTATGGTAAAATGTCTCAACCAAATCTACGGGAACAAATTTAGGCAAGTGGAGGAATTGGATAGATGACACTGATGCGGGACGAAATTTATGAACAGCCAGCAGTATTAGAACGGGCCTGGAAAGAAAGTCGGGTTTTAGCCCAGGAAATCGCTCGTAAAGTTAATGCTTTTAAGCCGGAGGTAGTGCTGATTGCGGCGCGCGGCAGCTCGGATAATGCCGCAACTTTTGCCCGCTATATTTTTGAGGCTTATACCGGGCTACCCGTTTCGCTGGCAGCCCCTTCGTTATTTACCCTCTACCGTCGCCAGCCTAATCTTAAAAAAGCCTGGGTTATCGGCATCAGCCAATCCGGTCAATCCCCTGACATTACCGAGGTAGTCAAGGACGGCGCGGCCCAGGGCGCATTAACCCTTGCCATCACCAACGACCCGCATTCGCCCCTGGCAAAAGCCGCCGGAATGGTGCTACCGCTGAATGCAGGGCCGGAACGCTCGGTCGCTGCCACCAAAACCTATACTGCTCAACTTCTGTTAATGGCAATGCTGGCGGCAGAAGTAAGCGACGACAACGGCTTACGGGTAGGCATCGAACGCCTGCCGGAAGCTATTAATACTGCTCTCAAGCTAGAAGATAAAATTAAAGAACTGGCGAACCGCGAATTCTTCCAGAGTGCCCTCGATTGTCTGGTTTTAGGGCGGGGTTACAATTTCTCCACCGCCCTTGAAATTGCCCTGAAACTCAAAGAAACCGCCTATATTTTTGCCGCCCCTTACTCCTCCGCTGACTTCCTGCATGGCCCGTTCGCCCTGGCTCAAAAGAGTCTCCCTGCCATCCTGATTGGGGCGAATGGCCCGGCGATTCCCGGTTTGCTGGAATTAGCCCAAAAGCTGAATGACCAGGGGGTCGAAATTATTGCGATTGGTGATGACCAGGGTTTATTGAAATCCGCTACTAAAAATGGCATTGCCTTGCCCCTCGAATTAAAAGGAGTGCCGGAAGCTCTGAGTCCAATCCCCTGTGTAGTGCCGGGCCAGTTGCTCTCGCTCTATATTGCGTTGGCGCGTGGACTTAATCCCGACCACCCGCGCGGCCTCTCCAAAATTACCCAAACGATGTAAATAATAGGGGTCAGGGGTTGGGGGTAGGGAAATCAAAAGGCTGTTACCAAAAACAAGGGTGATAGTCTTTAGTTAAACTTGAAAGTTGCTAAGATAAGCACTATCCCGAACATGATATTCTGACTGACATAAAAAAGTTCCAGGCGTTTGCGAAGCTGGAGAAACATTGAATCTAATTCGGCGCGGTTATATTTAGGTTCGGGGAGGGATTTACCTTGCAGGACTGCCGAGGCTACTATAAGTGAGGGGGTCGCGCCGTTTACCGCTAACCAGTTAGGTAGCAATTCCATTAATAAGTCGTTGGCGGGTCGGGATACAAAAATTCCGTTCAGTAGCATCAGTGCAAAAAGAGCCAGCTTTATAATCAACCAGATTTCGCCCAGGTAAAACCAGTTGCGCGATACCAGCAGCAAAATCCCACTCAACAGCAAAATAGCCAGCCCAATTTGAGCAAAGAGGCTGAATCGCAAGCCCATCCGACCCGCCGCCGCTGCTTGACTGGGCGAACTTTTGAGATTGCTCCAAAGGGCGTTATCGGTGACAAGTGTGCCAACCGACCCTGCGGACAGTGCCACTATTCCTACAATATGCAGGAAAATCCCCAGATGTAGCCAAAACTGCGAGTCCATCAACCACCTCCAAAGTCCTGGCGGGTTTCAATAATTTCTAAAGTTGCAATTTGCAACCAGCCGGGTTAATACTGGTGCTAATCCAGTCCGGCATTATTCAACCTTAATAAAATAGACCTAATTCAAGGTTACGAGCTAGTCTGCGGAAGTTATAATTAGATTAGCGAAAAAGGTTTGTTTTGGCAATAGTCTTGGAGTAGGAAAAAGCCGCCCAGGGTGGACGGCTTTCCTCTCTCAAATCCTCCGGTCAAATTCCATTAGTTAGCGGCCTTCACTCTTAATATCACGGCGGGCAAGGTGCTTACTATAATTTGTCACATATTGCATCAGGCGATTCTCTATACTGCGGTACTCCCGCGACTCCAGGGCTTGCGCGGCGGTTGGGTAATCGTCGCTCTCCCCTAAGTACATCACTTGCTTACCCTCCCCCGCTACCTTAAACCAACCATCGGTCACGTCCACCCCTAATTTTGCCAGCACAGGGAGATAGTCATTGGAGATAAAGTCCCGGTATTCCCGGTCACGGTCAGGACGTATATCCCAGCAAAAGAAAATGGTGCTCATGGCACTTCTCCCCTTTCTATGTTTTAGGGCAAGCTATTGTTAAGGGTATGCCTGCCATTAGGCTACCTTGCCGGGTAGCGGACTACAATAAAAATAGTGGAGGCTATTAAAACGGCTCTATTGTGATTTGGTACTGCGCTAAGATTATAGGGCATCTGCGCGGTCTGCAATTACTAAGTATTATAACCAGCCCACGCCAGAACGCAAGTAGTTTAGATTGCATTTTTATCATTTAGGGCAGAAGGTTGCCCGGTTGGTAGGGCTTTGCCTTATGGCTTATAATCAGTCATAGTAATCTCTAATATTCTCTTGACTAAGAATTCAATTGCCCATAATATGTGAGTATGACATATATCAGGAACAACTACCAATAAGCTATGCTACAAACCGATAAAAACCAGAACTTGCGGGCAAATGCGGAGTTGCCCAACCAGAATATTGAACTAAAACAGGTCGAAAAAACCTATCCGATTGGGCGAAAACAACAATTCGCCTTGCGCGGTATAAACCTGACCATAGAACCGGGCGAGTTTGTGGCAATTGTGGGACCAAGCGGCAGTGGTAAATCTACTATTCTGAATATGATAACCGGAATTGACCGTCCTACGGCTGGCACTGTTCAGGTGAGCGGGCGATTACTTAATAAATTAAGCGAAAACACCCTGGCTAAGTGGCGCGGGCAATACATCGGCATAGTCTTTCAGTTTTTTCAGCTTTTACCAACCCTGACCGCCCTGGAAAATGTCACCCTACCAATGCACCTGCGGGGTAGTTCGTCGCGCTGGCAGGGGGAACAGAAAAGCAAACGGGGCTTGGATAATTTGGGACTGGTCGGACTGGAAAATCTATTTGACCACCTGCCTCGCGAGTTATCGGGCGGTGAGCAGCAACGGGTAGCAATTGCCCGCGCCCTGGCTAACGACCCGCCAATTCTGGTAGCGGATGAACCAACCGGGAATCTGGATAGCCAGACCGGGGAGCTTATTTTTGATATTTTTCGCCGTTTATCCCAGGAAGGCAAGACCGTTATTTACGTCACTCACGACAAAAATCTGGCCCAGCAAGCCACCCGCCTAATCCAGGTTAAAGATGGACAGATAATTGACGATATAACCCGCTAATTGGTCTATTTTCAGCTTCCCTCAGTCTACTGGATTTGGTAGAATAGCATAAGAAGTTGTAAGACACCTTAGCCGGAGGAGGCTAGTTAATGACACAATACGCGCATAGCGAAACAAATAAAGAGCCCAAAATTACCGAGATTGTCGAAGAATATTGCGAGGCTATTCATAACCTCCATGTTGACGAAGGTAAGCCCGCTATTGCTGCTCGCCTTGCTGAAAGAATGGGCGTTTCACCCGTAACTGTATTTGAAACCATCAAACGTTTAAGAGATAATGGTTTTGTTATTGTAGATGCCAAAACAAAGGAAATCCATCTAACCGAACAAGGTGAGCAATTAGCGGTTTCTTTGGCCCGGCGACATCGGTTAGCCGAACGCTTGCTTGTTGATGTGTTGGGGCTTAACTGGGAAGATGCCCATGAGGAAGCCTGTCGCCTGGAGCATGCCATTTCCCCCAAGATGGAGCAAGCCCTGACCAAATTCCTGAAAAACCCGGCGACCTGCCCTCACGGCAACCCGATTCCCGGTAGTGGCTACGCTTTGCCTACTAATATTCTGCAACTGGATAAGGTTGAACCGGGCGACGAAGTAATTGTTACCCGCATCAGCGAGGAAGCCGAACACGAACCGGGGCTGTTGCACTACCTTCAGGAATATAACCTGGTACCAGGAGTATCGCTGCGGATGAAGGGGGGCTCCCCCTTTAATGAAACCCTGACAGTTATTAACAGCCAGGGCAAAGAGGTTACACTCGGTATTAAAACCGCCAACAAAATAGGCGTAACTCCGGCGAACTAACCGGGGGATAGGGGACGGGGGTTAGTTCAAAAAACCCTCACCCTGACCTCTCCATTTCAAAAGGAGAGGGAAAATTGTTCCCCTTTTACTTTAGGGGCAGGGGTTGGGTCAACCGACAACCAATAACTAATAATCAACAACTTCAAGGTGCCAAATGATAAACGAAAATCGCCTGAAAAATTTACTACTGGAGCTTGTGACCACCGATAGCCATAGCCGCAAGGAACGGGAAGTTGCTCTTAAACTTAAAACTGTAATGGAGGAACTTGGAGCCAGAGTAGAAATTGATGCGGCGGGTGAGTTTGTGGGTGGCAATACCGGAAACGTTATTTGCCGGGTGCCGGGGAATGTCCCTGATGCACCAGCTTTCTTTATGGCAGCCCATATGGATACCGTTATTCCCGGCGAAGGGGTAAAACCGGTAGTTGATGGCAATATCATCCGCACTGATGGCACAACGGTGTTGGGTGGCGATGACAAAAGCGGTTGCGCCATAATTGTAGAGGTTATTCGGACACTCAAAGAGCAGAACCTACCACATGGTGAGATTGAGGCGGTTTTTACTATCTGCGAGGAAGTGGGTCTGCTGGGTGCAAAGTTTCTGGATATAGAAAAGCTGAACTCACGTTATGGGCTGGTGCTCGATAGCGACGATGTAGGCTATCTGTTTATCAAAGCTCCCGCCGCCGACCGTATGGAATGGACAATTAACGGGGTAGCAGCCCACGCCGGGATGTTCCCCGATAGAGGCATTAGTGCTATAAAGATTGCCGGGGAAGCCCTGGCAAATATGAAGCTGGGAAAGATTGACCACGAAACCACTGCCAATATTGGTTTTATTCACGGTGGTGGCCCAACCAACATTATCCCCAACAAAGTCGTGCTATACGCGGAAGCCCGCAGCTTGAGTGAAGCTAAACTGGACGCCCAGACCAAACATATGGACGACTGTTTCCGCGAAGCCGCCGCTAAATATTCGGTGGAAGTGGACGGCAAGATATTAACTGCTTCGGTGGAGAGCCATATCGAGCGCGGCTGTGACAGCATGAATGTTTCGGTAGATGCCCCAATCGTCCAACTGGTGCTTAAAGCCGCCCATAATCTGCATCTGGATGTTCAACCAATGGAGATGATGGGCGGTTGCGATGCCAACGTTTTGAACAAAAAGGGCTTAAGCAGTGCCAATCTTGGGACCGGAATGCGCGGAATACATACCGTGAACGAATGGCTGGATGTACGGGATATGTACCGTTCCGCCGAAATCGTATTGGAAATCGTGCGTCTTAACGCCACTTCAAAGGTAGACTAAAAAATTAAATGCAATCCATCAACTTTAGCGAAACCGTAATAGCCAGAGTTTTATTTATTGGCTTCTTCACCCTGATGGGCGGGGCAATGGTCGTGGCTATGTTTATAAAAGTCGGGGAAAACCCACTCTGGCTTATCCCGGCAATTCTAGCCTCGCTGGTAGTTTTACTGATGGGTTATGTTATCTGGGCCAGTTATCAGAGCCGCCAGCATATTACTATAACCCCCCAGGGTATTAGTGTTAGCAGCCGCAAACGGGGCGAAACTAAAATGCTCTGGCTTGAGGTGGAAAAGGTCTACGAGGTTCAGAACAAAACCGACGAAATCCGCGATGCCTACCCCGGCCTGGAATTGTTACTGACTTATTACATAATGCTCCCGAATACAACCTCTGGTGAGCGGCGAGGTCTATTGATTCTCAAGGCCAAAGATGGACGCAAGATTGCTCTACGCCAGCATATGATTTACGACTACCGGATGGATCAACTTCTGGAAACGATTGAAACCTTCGCCCCCACATCTGACCCGAATTTTGAGATTTTACGCTCGAATATTCAGAATTAAGTCTACTTATTTTCCTGGCCCTTCATCTCAAAGTTCTGTTTATTATAAGCCCCAAAATGACGCTTTTCAGCTTCTTCCTCTGAAATCGCTTTTACTTTAAGGGAATAAAAATGGCAGACTGAAGTTATACACACGGGGTCTGGGGTATTACAGGCCGTGCAGAAAACCCGAATTTTCTTGTAAAGGGCTTTCTGTTTATCGAAATCTTCCTCCTGGCGGTCACCATTCTTCATGGTATCGCGCAAATAGTCAAAACGATCAGTCGAAATCCCCATTTATATAACCATCCTTCTCTGTTACATTCCAAAGTTTTGCTTAAGATTTGAGGTAGTTTTGCTAAATATAGCATTCAGATTTACACTTTGCAACCCATAAAAAGAGGCGTGTCACACACTGGACACGCCCAAAGTAAATATTAAGCAAAAACTGATTCAGGTTACAGAGTTGATTGGGGGAAAGTTTCAAAACGAATATTAGCTCCCGAAGCCATACTCGTTTGGTTAATTTCCTGCATAGGGAAGCTATTAGCGACTGCCTCACGACTCAAATCTTTAGCTTTTTGAAGCTCCTGGGCCAATTTTTGCAGTTCCTCGCCACTCAAGAACTGACGAGCGGCAGGAAATAGTTCGTTTTCCTCACTCTTGACGTGACTCTTCACGTCCTTAATCAACCTGGACATTTTATCCAGCCACTCGCTGCTAGTCATATCAAGAGCTGCCAGCTCCCCAAAGATAGCTTTCACTTCACTATGTTCCTTGAAAGACTCCTTTAGCTGGCTAGAAAACTGCGGGTTGCGAGCCAGGGCGGGATAAAAAACATTTTCTTCAGCCAGGGCGTGCAGAGTTAATTCCTGATAAAGCTCCCTGAATAGCTGAACTGCCTGGGATAAATTAATTCCCTGCTCAAATTGCTGAAAAATAGTTTCGACCTTACGGTGGTCGCTCGTTAGCATTTCCACTGCATCCATAATCTTCAAACCTCCATTTTGCAGAAATCCAATTTTTGTCAAAAACTTCTTTTAACCAAACCTTAGCGGCGTCCAAAGTTCGGTAACCGCTTTGGCCTCTCTTTAACCTACTGCAATTTAAGTGCCAAGACGCTGAAGAATTATTAAAACTTATTGCATTGTTATAGCCTAAAACTCGTGGCATAATTTGTGCAAGTAACTATGCATGATTTAAATTTATCCAGGAACAGGTTTGGTAAAGATGAACCTGAGAGTGTAGGATGTAACATAACCGCCAGTGTCTCGTTTTCACTCGAGATAATTGGCATAAACGGGGGATTCAGTGAAAGGTTCTACCATAATACGTTATGGAATTGCTAGTGGGGTAGTTATTCTGGCGTGGTTAATAAAAATAGGGCAAACGGCCTTACTAGAGCCCGGTAGTCCACCAACTACACCTTTTCTTACTTTTTTTGTGGCAATAATGCTGGCAGGCTGGTACGGGGGATTAGGGCCAGGACTTTGGGCAACCTTTTTAGGCGCAATTATCTGTAACTTTTTTTTCATTCAGCCTATGGGGACTTTTGGGATTCGGAATTTAAACGATTTTGTTAATCTGGCTTTATTTATTTTTGAAGGAAGTTTGATAAGCTGGTGTTGTGAGACCCTCCATGACTCTATCCGTAAAGCCAAACAAGAAGTGCGAGTAAGAGAGCAAATCCAACAACAGCAGCTTTTTTTAGATCGCGCCAGCCGGGACTTTGCCGGATCGTTAAATTATTTAACTACCAGCCAAAATGCCACCCGGATAGCCCTCCCCTATCTTGCCGAAGGTTGCGCCGTCTATTTATTACAGGATGACCGACAAACCCTGACCATTCTGGCCGCAATTTATCAGAACGATGATGTCCAGGAACTGGAGAAAATTGAGTTTCCGTTGGAAGATTTTGAAGAAGCGCATCCTGTTAAACAGCTTTTTAAGGGTGGCAATTCTATTCGGCTGGAACCTACTCCTACTATTATTCAGTTTCCACCTATACACGCGGCTCAAAATACAATCAAGACGCTGAAAAATCTCAAAGCTAATTCATCCCTCCTTATTCCTCTATCCGCCCGTGGTAATAATCTCGGTGTAATTCAATTAATAGGGGTAGAACCACGCCAATCGTACTCACAGGCTGAATTGACACTGGCGGAAGAATTAGGGCGACGTATTGCTATAGCCCTGGATAACGCCAGTTTATTTGAGGCCGAGCAAAAAGCTCGACTTTCTTCAGTCAGGCTCCAATCCCTGACGGTCGAGTTAGCCGAGGCTTTAACCCCTGCCGACGTGATTAGTGTTTTGATAAAACAAGCAATAGCGGCTTTAAAAGCTAATGCCGGTCTGGTAGCACTGGTAGACGAAAAGGATGATGTTTTAGAAGTTGTTAATTATAGTGGCGTTGCACCTGATTCACTAAAGGAATGGCAACGTTTTCAACGAGAAGTAAATCCCCGTATTGCCCAGGTTATTGACACCCAGGAACCTATCTGGTGCGAGGATTTAGATGCCCCCTTACTGGATAATGAAATACCCTGGTCTCCACCGCCTTTTTTTGAGAAAAACAAAGCCTGGGCCGTAATTCCGCTGATAGTTAATAAACGAGTTACGGGCGTTATTAGTATACACATTGACACACCGTGCAAGTTTATCGAGGGCGACAAGGTTTTAGTGCTTACTTTGGCGCGTCAATGCGCCCAGGCTCTAGAGCGTACCCGCCTTTATGAAACTGAGAGTCAGGCGAGGGCCGAGGCTGAGGCATCTCAGGCCCAACAAGCCGAATTATTGGCTCTTTTGGATACTTCGCTTTCTTCAGCCCCGGTTGGACTGGGATTTTTGGATTACCGCCTACGTTTTGTGCGCTTGAATGAGGCCATGGCTGCCATGAATAATCGAACTATCGAGGATCATATTGGCAAAGTCATAACCGAAGTTTTGCCGCTAATGCCTGACTGGCTAGTGGATAGTATGCATGCAGTTCTTCAAACTGGTCGGCCCATTACTGACCTTGAGGTTAGTCGGGTAGACCCAAATAATCCTCTAAATGTTACTCACTATTTGGTTAGTTACTATCCCGTATCTATCCCTGACCGCCAAACAATGGGGCTTGGGATAGTCCTAATGGATATTACCGCCCGTAAGCAAGCTGAAGAAAACGAACGAATGTTATCCGATGCCAGCCGCATCCTGGTTTCTTCATTTGAATATCGCGATACTCTGGCAGAGGTTAGCCGCCTGATAGTGGAAAATCTGGCGCAGGGCTGTTTTATTTATTTATCAGCAAGTGACAGAAAGGCCGCCCCAACCCTGGTGGGGCTAGCCCATTACGATGCAACCCAGGAAAAGCGTTTACAGGACTTCTTGCAGCAACTATTCCAAAATTCAGAAGATGCCAATAAAATATTATTGCGGAATGAAGTTAGATTTTACCCCCAGATTGCCCAAATAGCCCCAGTTGAGATTGGTTTATCCTTTGCTAGTTTGTTCAAGGAATTTGAAGTCCAATCTTTTATGAGTCTTCCTTTAGTATCACGTAAACGGCAGTTGGGAGTATTAGTATTATTTTCGACCAAAACAGGTGGAATGTTCCAAAATAAGGAATTAATATTAAGCACAGAGCTGGCTTTGCGTATGGCTTTAGCTATTGATAATGCTCGCCTTTATGAAGAAGCGGTGGAGGCAGTGGAAGATCGGGAAGAATTCTTATCGGTAGCAGCCCACGAACTGCGAACGCCGATTACCAGTCTGCGGGGTTATGCCCAATTACTGGCTAATCAGCTTACTCAAACCGGAACCCTTGACCCCCAACGAGTGCGCCGCGCCCTGAAGACTATCAATTATCAAACCGAAAAGCTGGCAACCCTGGTATCACAATTACTGGACATATCACGGATTGAGGCAGGGCGGTTGAAAGTAGATTTGCAAATCACGGATTTGCCCAAACTGGCGGAGAATGTTATTTCGCTAGTGCAGAACGGCCCTGTTAGCTCTAATATAATTCTGAATGTGCCAGACTCTTTGCCAGTAATGATAGACCCTACTCGCTTTGAGCAGGTACTAATAAATATTTTAGATAATGCCATTAAATTTAGCCCACCTAATAGCCCAATCAAAGTTGATGTAGTTAAGATGTCAGAAAATCAGGTGCAGTTAATTGTAACTGACAGCGGGCCAGGGATTTCGCCTGAATTAAGAGACCATATTTTTGAACGCTTCTATCAACCCCACTCTCGTAGCAGTATTCAAGGAATGGGTTTGGGTTTATATATTGCTCGCCAGATTGTAGAACTACATCGTGGGCAGATTGGCGCGGAGTACCCGGAAGAGGGCGGCACTCGCATGGTAGTTCAACTACCTTTGAATTAACCTATGGTTAGAAAACCAACTTAAAACCCCTGAGCTTAACCTGGAGACCCAGTAAAAATAGGTGTAATGGCTGTTGTTTGACATCAAATTTCGGCTTAATATTTCCTCATTGAAATGAAATATCAGCTTCTCAAACTAACCCGAACCTGCAATGGAGGATAGTATGGACCATAGCGAACGATTGGCGAAAATTGAGTCTTATGGCAACGCCTATGACGTATTAGCTGAGGCCCTGAAACAATTTCCCAAAGAGATGTGGCAATATAAGCCGACCCCCGAACGCTGGAGTATCCAGGAAACGGTTATTCATATTACCGACAGTGAGGCCAACAGCTTTATTCGATGCCGCCGCTTTATTGCCGAGCCAGGTAAAGAGATTCTGGGCTATGACGAGAGTGGCTGGGCGGTGGCCTTGAATTATGCCGAGCGCGACGCGGATGAGGCGGTTGAACTGTTCAAGTGGCTACGCCAGAGCAGCTATAACCTGATTCGCACTCAACCGGAGTCGGTTTGGGCAAATACTGTCAACCATACTGAAAATGGCCTGATGACGATGGATGATTGGCTGGATGTTTATGACCGCCACGTCCCGGATCACCTTCAGCAAATGCAGGAAGTTTATAAGGATTGGGTCGCGGAAATAAATCGGGAGGTTTAGACTGATGCAAGCCTTTGAAATTGGCGAACTTTTGGCGTCGCAATCCGGCCCGTGGCAAGAATTTGTCCGCACTAACTTCCTCAGTGCGGGTTTGTATCGCTTACCCATCGGAGAAGTAGACCACCAGCAACCCCACACCGAGGACGAAATCTATTATATCCTTAGCGGTCAGGCAATCTTAAAAGTGGGACAGACTGACCACCAAGTAAAAGCCGGCTCGTTAGTGCTGGTAGAAGCTAATATCGAGCATCGCTTTCATTCTATTACCGAAGAACTGACTACCCTGGTATTTTTCGCCCCGGCAGAATATTCCTTGAAAAAGGAGTAATGGTTGTCGGTTGTCGGTTTAACAGGGACACGTTACTATGTGACCCATACGGACGGTTCCCGAACCGCCTCTACAGATAATATTTATTCGTGAGAACGGGTGTCGGAGTTGGCCCGAATTTTCCACCTGGTCGGAGCCGCCGCAGTAATATTCACCGTTGCCATAACCCCATTCCGCTCTACCAAAATAGGCAGAGGTTTTAGAGGCTTTTGGTCAAATTTATCCTTTTGGCGGGCAGCTAATTTATCTTGTAGAGCCTTATTGACTTTTGCGGCGGTGTCCAGAGCGACCCCATCTACTTCTTGAATCTTGTCGCTAACTTTAAAACCAGCTTTTTCTGCCGCGCTGCCCGGTATAACCTCCACCACAGTGGCTTTATCGTCTATCACAACTCCTATTTCATCGGCTGGCAATAATCCTGAACTGTCAGTAATGAATACTTCATCGCGTATCCCGAAAGCCAGAGTAACAATAAGCGTAACCAACACTATTAAACCTGCCAAACCTAACGTTCGCAGAATTGCTTTATCTCGTTGAGTTATTGGCATTTCCATTTCAATAAGCCCTTTCAAAGCAAAATAAATTTAGCAAGTGAGGTTGCTAACTTCTCATCTTTAAGCCAATATTAAAAAATACCCTGAACAAGTAAATACCTCCTTCCAGAATAAGGAAGGAGGGGATATTTTTAAGTTTTCCCTGTTGTGATTAGGCCCGACTGGGAATTTGTTGGGAAGTGCGGGCTTGCGCATACCAGAAGGGCAGAGCGGCGATTATCAGGGTCAAGCCGCCCACCAGCCCAAAAATCAGGGTGGAATTGGCCGCAATCGCATCAACCGTAATTACCGCGCGCGCCGACAGTTCCAAAATAACCCCAGCAGCCAGGTGCAAAGCGGCGATTATCAGGAAGCGTTTGTCCACCTGAAAGGCGGTTGCCACATAGCCCAGACCCAGGAGTATTAACCAGACCCCCGCCATATCGCCAAACAAATCCATATGTGCGCCGTTATCGAACTTGATTACATAGAGGGTGAAGCCCCAGCCGACCAGCACTACCACAAGCCACGCGCTCAGATTTAATCCCAGCCCTCGCATCATACTAATCAAATGCGCTCCCAACCCAACCAGCGTGGCTAATCCCCACATCAGCAATAAAAAGTCAGTATTAGGCGGAGTGAACCACTGGTTTACCATACTAGCCACCAAAATCGCCAAACCCCAGCCACCCATCATAAAACTCGCCTTGGAAATGTGTAGTGTTGAGTCATTCATATTTTTCATAGCCCTTCCCTATCCTTTCTCACAAAAGTTATTAGTTATTAGTTGTTGGAAACAGTAACGAGTAGTGGGAAACGAGGACTGAGTTAAAATTACTAAAATTAAAAAATATTTTCAGCCTCATTATTCTTATCCCTTGCTTCTTCATCCTTCAGCTTTCCTACTTCGGCTTTTTAGCGATAAGGCCCTCCCCCAGAGCCTTAGGGGGAGAGCTGAACCTCGGATAAACGAACAACGAATGAGATGTGTCCTGTAGTAGTAGACCCGAAGGTCTACCTGTTAAACCACTGTGATAGTTGCGATCATGTTCGGGTGAATTTCACAGTGATACTTGACCAGACCCGCCTTGTTGAAGGTAAAGCTGAAACTCTGACCCTTCTGCAAGGTTCCGCTATCCCATGAGCTGTTATCGGCGGTGGCGGTGTGGGGCGCGGTGTCCTGATTAGTCCAGGTTATCTTTGTACCAGCCTTGATAGTTATCGAAGCAGGGGCAAATTTGAACTGGCTAATATCAATCTTGATTTCCTGACCAGGGCCACCCAGGGCGTTTGCATTGGCGGCGGTGGTTGCCGGAGCAACGGTTGTCGCAGCAGCTACCGCCGTAGTGGTAGCGGGAGCGGCAGTGGTCGCCACCGCCGTATGGTCAGCGTGGGTGGTAGCTGGGGCAGTTACTACTGCCGCCGGGCCGCTTCCCTTCAGATACAGCGTAGCCATCAATCCGGCGTGCTGATAGCTGGTTAGAACCGCCCCACTACCAGGGATAGGCAGGATTTGACCATCACCCTTCAGGTCAACCCCATTCACTGCCTGGTTAGCCAGAGCTAAAATCTCACGTACCAGTGGCTCAGTAGCCTTGATGTCGTTGGATTTCAGCACTACCAGAGCCCGGTCTCGGATGGCGGTAATCCAGCCAGAAGCATTGTCTACCGTAATCCCAACGTGTCCGGCGTGAAGCTTGATTTCCTCAGTTGCGCCTTCCGCCTTAGCCGCCAGATTAGCGTGTTCCTTCGAGCCATCCAGATAACCAAGTTGGTCGCCATTCTTCAGCAAGCCGTAACCATCGCCCGGATTTACTACCTGCCCGTTTTTGTCCAAATCGCCAAAGTCTGGGCCTTTAGAACCTTCGATAATATTCACAAGTATCTCGGCCTGTCCTTTTATTCCTGAAAGCTGGCCTTCGGTCTGATGGTCACGCATCAGTTCGGCCTGGCGGCGTAATTCCTGAGTCTGGGTGCGTAGCCCAACTTCTAAGCCGATTTTGCCAGGAGTCGCCGGGAAGCTAACCATTAAATGGCGAATGTGGATTAAGGAAGGGCCGGGCAATTGACCGCTTAACATTACGGTGTTGGAAGGTGCGCTCGGCGCGGGGTCGAGAGCTTCCACCGTCACAATAAATTTGTCGTAGGCAGCCAGTAAATTAGCACCCTTCGGGTCGGTGAAGCGGCGCAAAACATTACCACCAGCATCAGGAGTCAATTGACCCAGACCAATGTTAGCTCCAGTCCCGCCGTTTACCAACCAACCGTACAAACCTTTGCCCGCCGGAGTCGCCGGGAGTGGGTTAATATTGACCACGATTTTGTCCGATAGTTGAGTATCATCGGCAAAGTTAACCAGCGCGTTGGTCGGGGCAGTGGTCGGAACAACCGCCGCCGTAGTCTGAGGGGCTTCGGTAGTGGCAACCACTGCTGCGGTTGTGGTGGCCTGGGCGGCGGTGGTGGCACTGCTGGCGGTCGTAGCGGCTGCGGCTGCCGCAGTAACGGTCAACTTGCCAATCATGCCCTGCCCGGCTGTGCCGTGAAAGCTGCAAAAATATCCGATAGTAGCGGGCGCATCAAACTTCTTGGTGAAGCTCTGGCCCTTTTCCAGGGTTGGCGACTCGAAGGACTTGTCATCGGCTACCACGTTATGTTTGGCAGCATCCTTGTTAGTCCAGATTACGGTCGAGCCAGCCGGAATTGATACTTCCTGCGGGCTAAACTTGAAACCCACAATATCAATATTGATAGTCTGGGGGGTGGCTGCCGCAGCCGTGGTAAACACTCCTGATGCCGTTGTGTTAGCGGCGGGAGCGGTTGGGCTATCGCCACAGGCTGCCAGCACCAGACTCAGTAGCAGGGTCAAGGCCAGAGCCAAAATGCCCCGTTTGCCCTTTAGCTTCAATGTCGTTAAACTCATCCCTATTTCTCCTTTCAATTTAGGCTATTTAGCCTAGAAGTTCGCCTTTATTAAACCGCTCGGCTAATTGCCGAAGTTTTTCCAATTGGTGGACTGTACAGACTTTTTCCAACTCTGCCAGGGCCGTTAAACGTACTTCCTCATTCGTTAGGGTCATACTAGATTTATGGGTTGTGATTGATAACGTTTTGAGTTTTGGTTTTTTTCTATATTTTTCGGCATGTATTTTTCGCCAGTTGTAATATTCCATTTTGCTTTTTCATTTTAATTTTTCTGTTAACTTCCCTATATTTCTTGGTTCCCAGTTTGTTGCCGAGTGGCGGTCAGGTTGCCCTGACCAACCACCCGGTGAGAAAGGGTTAGGGAATGAGTTGTTTAAGCGGACCATTGTTGTCGCTGGTTTAGTTTAGTAAGGAACTCCTTTCGATTGATTGCACCATTTACATAATTTGCAGCACTTTGTATGAGTGATATTCAATAATTTACTACTGCTTGTTTCCAGAATTTTGTTTTCTCGGCACTGCCCTCATAGAATAGAAAACTTTTGCCCTATATACATTCAGGAAACCCTATATATATGGTGGTGTGAAGCAGGTCACATAGTGGAGGTTAAGGTAGGGGTCAGGGGGGAAATAGTAACTAGTGCCGAGTGAAAACCCCTCCTAGGGGTAAAGGTTGGGTTGAGGGGTGATGGTTGATTAAATTTTGGATTTTAGATTTTAGATGGTGTCCCCTTCAAGCTTGCGTTAATACGCTTAAAAATGTAAACTGAGCAAATACAGCCACAAAGTTAAATTGCCAGCTTTAATTGCTGGATATTGGCATATATGGCACTAACCTCACCTGAACACTTCCGCATGTTTTATCGGATGATTGATCAGAATCACACAGGGTTAAATAAATTGGTGGGCCAGCTTATCTCTGAACTAAGCTGGCAGTTCATAATATTAATAATTTCAAAAGAAGGAGTTTTGCCAATGACACTTGAAACTGCCGACCCGAATATAGGGCCGGAAACTCTAAGCGAAAATAATAGTGAAATAGCTCTTGTAGTGGCTGAAACACCACCCCAATCTGAAGCACCACCAGAGTTACCAGTTAATGAAACAATGCGAAAGGCCCTCAGTAATCTGGATATTACGCGCCTACCCATTGAAACCAAACCTCAACCCTATATACCCCAAAGCATTAGCCTTGATAACTGTTTATTATTAAAAGTAAACCGTCATATTGCCTCTTTCGATGGCACAATCTGTTCAAATGCGGTCAGAGTAATGTGTGGTGCGCCCGAATATTTTCGCCAGATGTATTGCGATAAAGGGGAAGCTCGTTGTTACGATTTAGGGCTGTTTGGTCGGGATGGTTATAAAGTTTGGAAACCGGCTGACGACGAATATAGTGAATTTTTATCCACCGTAACTCCCGGCAATATTATGCTTTTCTGGACAAATCGCGGTATTTATAACTATCTGGTAGGGGTTTATGTAGTAGATAAAATTGAACGCCGCGACAGTCGGGATGGCATGTTGATGGGCCGCCCCCACTACGTGATATCTGGCAACCACCAATTGTCGGTACGTTTTATGGATAGCCTGATAGATAGCACCCCCATCTGGAATAGAAGCGTTCGCAGCGAAACCTTTAGCAAATATATCCGAAAAATTGACCGTAGCGCGATAATCCAGGCTTTGCAACGAATTCAGGAACAGCATGAACTAAAATCCTCCGAATTACGCACCGCCGGACGAATTGGCGATGCCGAGCATTGTGATGTGGTAGTGGAGCGGCTGGTCAAAATTATCGAGCTGGTGGGAGAGGCTACCGATACCAGCCATCAGGTTAAAACTTCCTCTAACGGGCTGGCTACCCGACCTGTAACTCAGATAATTCAACCCCCCGCCCCTCGCCCTAATAAACTGGTTACGGCGGAACTCACCCGCGTGATAGATTTCTTGCGGGCCGAAAAACTTTACTACCCTGATGAATTAATCTGGCGGTATCACATTTCGCTGATGTCCAAGCCCTTTGTAATATTAACGGGGGTTTCGGGTGGCGGTAAAACCAAACTAACTGAACTTTACGCTAAAGCCATGAACGGGAAATATTGCCTGGTTTCGGTGCGTCCCGATTGGCAAAGCAACGATAGTTTGTTGGGCAGCTATGACATCCTGAACAAACGTTTTGTCCCAACCGAATTTTGCCGACATGTAGCGAATGCCGCTATCGAATGGAAACGCAACGGCAAAAACGCTAAAAAATATTTTGTCTGTCTGGATGAAATGAATCTGTCCCGCGCCGAATATTATTTCAGCGACTTTCTAAGCCGCATGGAAGTTGAGGGCGACCTACGTAAAATCCGGCTCTACGACCAACCACAGGGCGGCGAGGACGAAGTTGAACAGGATTTAGTCATTCCGGCTAACCTATATATCACCGGGACGGTTAACCTGGATGAAACTACCCATACTTTTAGCCGCAAGGTCTTAGACCGGGCCAATATCATCAAGATTGACCGTATCGAAATCGGGCACATGCTGGATTTGTTGCGGGCGGATTATGACACCACTCTTTTAGAGTTTGTTGGCACGCATTTAAAAGAAATCAATTTACGGCTGGCGGAAGCGGGGCAACAATTTGGCTACCGTACCGTCCACGAAATCCTGGATTGGGTTAACGAAGCCTATCAGTCAGGCTATTTCACAATGGCGGCGGCTCTGGATATTCAGGCGGTGCAAAAAATTCTGGTCAAACTTGAGGTTAGCAACGACCACAACCGCCAGACCTCGATGCTGGAAAAGCTCAACACCTATTTTGAGCAGGAAACCCGTAGCACCGAAACCGACCGCCCCTTGTTCGAGCGCAGCAATGAGATGATTAACGAGCTTATCAGCAAGCTAGAAGAGGATGAGATTGTAATTGGTCAACTATAGCCTGGGCATGCCAAAGCCGGGCGGGTTGTTACCAGTTAGTTCGCCCGGTGGTTTGAGCGATAGCGAGCTTGAAATGTTGGGTCAAGTACAGGTCACGGTTAATCGCCGGATGGTCTACTGGCGCAGCGAAATTATCCTGAGCGAGCGGGAGCGGCTGGAATTTGAGATAGATACGGGCGAACTACCGCTTGATATTTACGCCCTGACCCTGGAATTGGAACGGGACGAGGTAACCCAGGGTATCCCGGTGAATTGGAATACCCGCCGCTCCAACAATAAAGTCAGCTCACGGGAATGGCAACAGCGTATGCAGGAGGAGCAGTACGCAGGGGATTGTAGCCTGACGCTGCTTTATCGCGGTTTGCCGGTGCCGGGCTTTACCGCCAATATTTTGTTTCAGGTTTCGCGGTTAGCCGAACAGCATTATGAATATATGCGCGATGTGCTGCGCGACCAGAATGAAAAGGTTTTGTACAGTGACCGGGGGCGCACTCATGAGATGGCAGTTCTGACATCGGGCAAAACCCCTGGCGGAGTGCGCTATGAGGTGGTTTTTGCCCATTATCAGCATTTGCTGGATTTATTACCGCTAATTTTAGACCATCCCCATCGTGAATTACGCCAATATGTCACAATCCAGCCTGCCAATACCATGAAAGCCTTCACCCACGGTTCCCTGAAACTGGCCGCCCGAAATGGGGCTAGTTGGAGCGCGGTGCCAGACCCTCACCAGCCCATTGAAGAGCTGGAAATACCCAAATCGGATGCCGCCCAGAAGTTAAAAATTCCTCCCCGCTCACCCCTGGCTGCCTGGCAGGAAAAGTTGCAGAAAAAAATCGAGGAGCGCGAAAAAACCTACAAAAAGCCTCAGAGTGCGCCACTTAGAGCCTTGCCCACCCGGATTCCCGTTCCCACCCTGGTAGAGTCGTTCGATACATACGAAAACCGCTTCCTGAAAATGACCATCTCCAAACTTATAGATGTAACCCGACTGGTTGAGAAGCAGTTAACCGAGGAAATCAAGGCGGCGGAACGGGAGCAGGAGCGCAGTAGTCGAACCCGCGCTGCTACCCTGGCAGCCCGGATTACCACTAATCATGTCTATACCCGCAACCTTCAAAAGATGCGGCTGCGGCTGGATGATACAATCAAAAGCTCTTTTCTGGCTAAACTTGCGGCGGTGGGCAAACGCCGCCCCAGCGTGGTTCTGCGGGAAAACCGCTACTATCGGCAGGTGCGGCTAATAGAAGGGGCGTTGGAAAAAGACTTGAACCTGTCCGCCAGCACCGTCGGGCTGGAAAAGGTTGACCGGGGAGTACGTCTCAGTAGCGTAAATCAGCTTTACGAGTATTGGGTTACAGTAGTGGTGCTACAAACAATGGTGGAAAAGCTGGGTTTTACCGTAATCGCTAAAGAGGGTCGCCCAGTCAACCTTAACCCGCTACTTGCTAAAAATACCCGCTTTAATTATATCCTGAATAGTGGCGGTTCGATGGAATTGCTCTCGCCCCTGGGCAAACGGGTTGTAGTACATTATGACCGGGAATATCTGGGTCGGGACGAATTACAGGTAGCTCCACTTTATTATGGTTATTATTCTCCCCAGGGCTTTGGCTCAACCAAACGCAAGCCCGATATTGCGGTGGAGGTCTTTGAGGAAGGGCAGCGCGTCCCTAAAATTGTGATTTTGGATGCCACCTATAGCCGGGACTCCCGAAGTTTGTATGTCAAATATCAATATCGCGATAGTATCCGCGATTTCACCCGCACCGATGCCCAATCCGGTACTCCCGCCCGCCCAGTGGTAGCATCCTGGGTTATCTACCCTGATTTCTCCAACCGTCTGGAACATGATGAGTTCCGTTACGGTCAGTTACCCCTGCAACCCGGCCCAACCGCTAGCGAACAGCTTTCGATTATTTTGCGGCGGCTGTTGTTTATGGCGGGGGCGTTAGAATAGATGGATGAGGTAGGAAGGATGATGGATGAATGGGAGCAAGAATTTCTCCCGTTTAGGTTTGCATTAGGGCAAATTGCCCGTTACAATTTGCTTAGTAATTACGTATACATCTTGGTTGTCAGTCGTCGGTGGTCGGAAAATAATTAACAAGGATGAACAGAATATACAGGGTATGCTTGTAGGAGGATGCTTCGCCATCCGATGGCTATCGCAGGACAGAGGTCTACCCCTACAAAAATTTCATCTTTATTCTGACTCCTGACTCCTGAATTCTAACTGCTTTTAACCTGGCACTCGGCATTTTTAACTCGTTACTTTTTTGAGGGAGGATATGATGACCCAAACGGCGGGTTTCATGGATTTTAATAATAGTGGTAAACTCGAAATTGACTTCTTCTTTGATGTAAGATGCCCCTACGCCTATCAGGCCGCCTTATGGCTTCAGGAAGTAGCTGATATTTTTGGCGCAGACCTGGATTTGCGCTGGCGGTTCTTTTCACTCGAACAAATTAACCGCAAAGACCCAGCCTGGAATATCTGGGAACAAGCCCCCGGCGCGGATACCGCCAAAAGTCTCTGGTCGTTCCTCGTTGCAACAGCGGTTAAGAATCAGGCAGGCAACGCGGCCCTGGGTAAGTTTTATCAATCGCTGGCCCGGATGTACCATGAGGAAAGCAAGGACATTAATAGCCAGACCGTTTTGGAAGATGCCGCTAACGAAGCCGGAATCAAGGCTGAAGCTTTAGCTGACGTTTTCAGTGGCAAAGACAAAAGCGGCTATGAGTTGTTGGCTTCCGAACATACCCTGGCTGTTGATAAATATGGGGCGTTTGGGGTGCCAACAATCGTATTTGAGGAAAAGTATGCGGCATACCTGAAATTAATGCCTAAACCAGCCTCAGATAGAGCCCTTGAAATTTTCCAACGTTTCTTAATGATCACGATGATTGACCATGATGTTCTTGAAATCAAGAAACCAATGACTGCCGAGCAAAACCAGGCGGTTAAAGACACTATTAAGGCTATCAAGAAAGAAGCGTAATTAGCTAAAAAGGAGGCTAAAAGCACGATGAGCGATATTTTCGACATCAATGCAACTGGCAAACTGGAGCTGGATTTTTACTTTGACTTTTTATGTCCTTTCTCGTATCAAGCTTCAATCTGGATACGAGACGTGGCAGACCTGATGGGGACCGAATATGTGGATTTACGCTGGCGGTTTATTTCGCTGGCGCAATTGAACCGCAAAAGCCCGGATTGGAACGTCTGGGAACATAAACCCGAAGACGAAGATACCTATGGTTTACTGGCACTCCTGGCAGGAGCAGCCGCCCTTAAATCCAGTGGGATGGAAGGGTTAGGCCGTTTTTATCGTGAGCTTGGCCGTTTGCACCATGAGAAAAAAGAGCCGCTGACCGCCGAAACGATTGAGAAAGCGGCTCAGGCTTCCGAGGTACAGGTAGCCGCCGCCTATGATGGCAGTGACCCGGAGCTTTACGAAATCCTGAAACAAAATCATCATGAAGGCGTGGAGAAGTATGGCGTATTTGGCACTTCTACCCTGGTGTTTGAGGAAAAATACGGCTTCTATCTGAAGATAATGCCTAGCCCACCCAAAGACCGGGCCCTGGATATTTTCCAGCATATTCAGATGTTAGCAATGGTCGAGAAAAACGTTTTCGAGGTCAAACGCCTGATGACCGCCGAAGCCAGTGCTGAATTAAACGAAACAGTATCCAATCCCCCCTCAACCGGGGAATAGTTACCCAACCTTTATTCTGAGTGCGGGAAAGAAATAATTCTAATACCCCTACCCGATGAGGGCAGGGGTTTTATTTGAGCGTAACCAGCTCATGAATTGTTCGTTAGAATTACTATATGTGTGATTAAGCTGATATGCTATAATTATGCATTGTAGTGATTGATTTGAAAAAAGAATTGCGGGTAAGTTTGTAAATGCGACTGGTAGTTTTGGAAGAGCCTAATTTGTTGCCCGGTGCGCCTCAGCCCAACGTTTTTGATTTGTGGCATAATCCGGGGCGACCAGTATTAACCCTGGGTCGTAAAGTCGGCAACGATATTGTTTTAGCCGATAGCAGCGTTTCGAGGGTACATGTTGAAATACAGGTTCGTGAAGATGGGCTACTGGTGCGTGACTTAAACAGCAGTAACGGTACTTCGGTTAATAATCACCCCATTACTTTTGATAGTCCGATGTTGGTACGGCCTGGCGATAATCTGAAAATAGGCAGTGTAGTGTTGGGGCTGGAAGCAACCTCACTATATCCGGCGGGGGCCCAACTTGAACCAGGTTTGAATAATGGCAATAATCTCCAACCCTTTAGCCAGCAACCAATAAGCCCTTACCTTAACGGCAACAAGCCTGAAGTTCCTTTTGTTTTCCGCGACTCCTCGGAATTGCCACCTCCCGAACATATGGAGCGGGTGATTAAGCAACGCCTGAAACCTCCCCCCCGCAAACGTCGGGGCTGGCAGGGCTGGGTCTACGCCTTATTAGCTTTACTGGTTGCGGCTGTAATTTCAGTAGGGGTTTATTTCCTGGTGCAGTGGGTCAACGAGAATAATATCGAAAAAATTACGCCTCTCCCGGCGGTAGCATTTCCAAGTGTAGCAATTGAGGACTCGGTACTGGGAATTAATGTGCCGCACCCCACCCAATGGCAACGTCAGAATTTAGACCCCTCAAGGGTGATATTCAGCAGCCCCGACAGTCAGACTTTAGCCCTGACCATCGAAAAACCGCCCAGCCGCACAATCAGTGACCCAAATCTATCATCTGAAGCGGCAGTAAAACAATATCTGGCTAATATAAAGAAAAACGCTGCTAATGTGCGGGTTCTTCAAGAGCCTACCGGAACCAAACTCAAGGACGGTACTCCCGCCTGGTTTTTGAAGGTGATTTTTACCGCCAACGAGGAAAATAACAGCGTAATTGACTACACCCTCACGGCCCTCAGTTTTCAATGTGGCAATACTTTGTATTTCGTCAGTGCCGGAGAAGAAGGCCGTTTATACGAGGGTACAGTTCAGCAAAATCTGGAAGCCTCAATCGCTAATACAAAATGTCGGTAATTTAATATTTTACTCTTTATTAGCCAGTCGGCGGATTTGATTAACCAGTTCGCGGGAGCTAATTCCTTTTTCCAGAAATAAATCGGCATCGGCAATCAGGGCGCGTTGGCGGCTTTTAAGGTCAGCGTGGACAGTCAAAACAATTACGCTCGCGGCAAGGTTTTCGGCTTTCATCACAGAGCAAGCTTCAATCCCATCGTAAGAACCACCACTGGGCATTTCAATATCCATAATAACTACATCGGGGTGTAAAACACGGGCGAGTTCTACGGCCTGCTCCCCGTTATTAGCCTCACCTATTACTTTAATATCGTCTTCCAGGGTAAGAATAGTGCGCAGGCTTTCCCGAACTGAAACAAGGTCATCTACGACAAGTATCCGAATATCGTTTGAGACCTGATTTGACCGTTGCTTGGTGTAATTGAGGGAGTTTTCGTTTAACAAAGAATTAGTACCAAAAAGCGAAAAATTATTCTCATAAATGCTATTAGCTCTTGTCAGATTTTCCGAATATACCGTACTGAACATTGAAATAATACCTCTCTAATATAATCTCTTTAACCTACCAGTTTTCACTAACGTTTGCGTCTGAGATTATTGTAGAGGATTGTTCCTTTTTTCACATCCAGCAACAGGCTACACTTTTGAGCCGTACTATAGCTACCCCTATTATCCCACTACTGGACAAAAGTGCATACGACTTTAGACCTATTTACGTCTAGTCCATTCGGCCTTTTATCTGTACAAACCCCTCGCTTTGTTATATCTTTAGGGCCGAAACCTCACAAACTCAAGGAGTAATTTTAATTGCTACAACCTCTTACCCAAGCTTCGTGGAAAAAATCTCCCTGGACAGTGCCAGGGGTAGTAATCATCTTTTATATTGGCGTAACTTTACTTCTTTTGCGCGACAATAACCATAACCTGCGAGACTTCGCAACAGTTGGGGAGCTATTTCTCAATAAAAGTAATACCAGCCCGGTAATTAAAAAAGACCCTTCTTTCAATTATTTCTATGGCGGCTATGATGGGCAATTTGTCTATTTCATTGCGCTAGACCCTGTTAATGCGCGTTATTATATTGATTTACCAGGCTATCGTTATACTCGCATCTTGTACCCGATTACCGCCCGAATCCTGGCTTTTGGGACAACTGAATTTATTTCCTTTACATTGGTACTGACCAATATTTTATCCATTGCGGCAGGAACGTTTTTAATTGCCCAATGGTTTCGGAAAAAGGGCTTATCGGTCTGGTTTAGTCTGGTATATGCCCTATACATCGGGCAGCTCTAAGCCTTTACCCATGATTTGACCGAAGCGATGGCCTATAGTCTGGTGGTAGGCGGTATTTATTTTTACAACCAGACTCCCCGCAAGTTATGGCTAAGTGCCATTTTATTTGCTTTAGCGGGGTTGGCGCGGGAAACAACCTTGATTTTCCCAATCATTCTTGGAATTTGGCTCTATCGGGAAGAAACCAAAGCCTTTCCGGGTAATTTTTGGCGACCTATATTACGCCCATTAATAGTTCTGAATGCGGTTATACCAGCTATCCTCTGGCAAGGTTTTCTCTACCTATGGCTAGGAACGATAGGTCTAAATAGTGGCACAGGTCTGGAAAAAATTCCCTTAATGGGGCTGATACTTCTTTTCCCCTGGAACGGGTACGCAATTCAGGTTATAATTTTCGCCATAATACCAGGGCTAATTTGCTTTGCCGCCAGCGTGAAGTATCTCCTGCAGGGTAGCCGGGAAGTGCAGGTGGTTTTATTATCAGTAAATGTGGTTTTGTTCGTATTTTTATTACCCCAGGAATCCCTGGTCGAGCTACGAGCCGCCAGCCGAATAATGATGGGGGTGATAGTGTCAGCCTTATTTTGCCTGCCGGAAGTTTCAACAAAAACCAAATCAAATAAGTTTAAAATACCCAACTGGTTTTTTATCTGTGCCTGTCTCTGGATTTTCGCCTCAGCCTTATATTTGTTAACTCAACTTATCTATGGAACAATTATCGTTGACCGAATAGCAAAATAAGCAAGGAAGGCAGACATAGCAGCCTCTCCACTGAAATTAGTAACGAGCCTTACAACTATTCCGACTCTTACCCTTTGCCCCGCGTCTCGATACATTCCAACATCCGATAGAGTTCGAGGGTGCGGCGGGCGGTCTTGTCCCAGCTAAACTTTTGGGCCTGGAGTGGGCCGCGTCCTGCCAATTCCTGGCGAAGTTGGGGACGGGCGGCTAATTCCTCAATCGCGTTTTTCCAGCCCACCAGGTCGTCCGGCGCAACCAGCATCGCCGCCTGGCCCACTACCTCCGGCAAACTGGAAGCATCGGAACAAATAGTCGGGGCACCACTGGCAATCGCTTCGAGTGGGTCAAGACCAAAACCTTCGTAGCGCGAAGGAAAAGCGTAGAAGGAAGCAGCCCGATAAAGCAGAGGCTTGTCGGCCTCATCCACCAGCCCCATAAAGCGCACGCGGTCAGCATCCCCGCCCGTACCCACCGCCTGACGGATAGGCTCTTTCAAATCGGGGTAGATTAGCGGGTTATTACTGTGAACCTTCCCCGCCATCGCCAGCACCCAACGACCACCCCCATCCTTTGCCTCTAACTCCTTGAGGCGGGGCAAGGCTAACCCAAATGCTTTGATCAGGTTCGGGACATTTTTCCGTAAATCGTAGCCACCCAGGTAGAAAATCAGTCGGTCAGAAGGCTGTAGGCCGTATTTCTGAAACAAAACGGCTTGCTGTTCGGGGGGCAAAGGGCCGGGGCGGTAGCGTTCCTCCACCCCCAGGTAAATCACCGCCACTTTGGAGGGCGATATTTTCAACAGGCGTAAAATATCACGCCGACTATACTCGGAGTCTGCCAGAACCAGGTCGGCGCGACGGGATGCCGTACTGACCAGCCGAAAATAAGCCTGGGCAAACTTCCCGGCGGCATATTCGGGCAGCACCAGAGGGATTAAATCATGGATAGTGACTACTACTGCCGTTGGGTGGCGGGGGAGGCGCAGGGGTGCGGCAAAATAGGGATAATGAATCAGGTCGAAAGGGCGTAGTCGCTGGTTGCGCTGATTAGCCAGTTGGGGGAGGCCAAGCTGTTCCCACCACACTTTTTGGAGCTTTTCGCCGCGCCCCTGCACCAAAGTGGGGGGCGCAAGGTGCATCTGCTGCTCCTCCGACAGCCCCGCGTAAGGCTGTCCCGAACCCAACAGATAATATTCGGGGGTATCCTCACCCTCGTCAATCCGTTGCAGGGCTTGCCAGAGATGGCGGGTGTATTGACCGCTTCCGGTAAATTCCTGGGGCCAGAACAGCCCATTTATCCCTATCCGCATCCTAGCCTAACTCTAAAACAGGCTGGGCTGATACAAAAGCCGCCTTAGAGTTATTAGTTTCAACCGGGCTATAAGCTGCATTAGTCAGCCGCACCGCTTCCAGGGTGGCCTCGGTAGCCAGCACCAGACCCGACGCGCGCCGATAAGCTTCATATTGAATAATATTCGCCTTCTTAGGGGTGGGAGTATCATTTTCCGAGCGCACCCACTGTACAAGCATTAACCCAATACTGATTAGTACCACCACCAGCAGGGCCACCAGCAATAACAAGCCTATGACTCTTGAGAACGACATGTTGGCCTCCTGTTTCACCAGACAGGCATAAAACCTTGTCTATATCCGTGCGTAGGGACAGCCCTTGTGGTTGTCCAAAAACTTAAACCAATGCAACGATTTCTGCCGCAAACTTTCACCTCGGCGGCCCGATTTATGCGTTATAATTTGGAGCAGATACAAGCTTTGTTCCGAATTTCACAGCTAATATATTATAGCACAGAAGCATTTCCGGCAAAGCTGATGAGTTGGACTTTTGACTAGAAAACCAGAACATTGTAATATGACAGCTATTCTGTCGTGCAATTGCTATGGGAAAATATGGAGGGATAGTCAGGTTGGCCCGAAAAATTGAAGAACGAAATCTTGCGGATTACCTGCCGCTAGACCAACCCGCTATTATTAGCCCACACCAACTGGTCGAAGATATTTACTGTCAGGTGGATGGCTTAAAAATTCATTATCAAGTCAGTGGCCCGCACCACGCCCCACCCCTGGTATTAATTCACGGGATTGGCGGCTGTATCAATTGGTGGCGGGAAAATATGCCCCACTTTAGTCAAAACTACCGCACCTATGCCCTTGACCTACCCGGATTCGGGCGCAGCAAACGGCTTTCCGGCCTCTATACCATCGAAAGGGCGGCCCATTTCGTCCGCTCCTGGCTAAAACTCTTACACTTGAAAAAAGTCTTTCTGGTCGGTCATAGTATGGGCGGGCAGATTGCGGCGCGGGTAGCAGCTCATCACCCCGAACTGGTCGAAAAGCTGATTTTGGCAGCCCCCAGTGGCCTATGGGTCAGCCTCAAAGAGCGGCTAAACTGGCTAAAAGATATGCCAAAAGTAAACGTGCCGCTTTCTCAATCTCTCACCGTGGCGGTAGGTACTATGCGTACTGATGCCCTGGCCTTTAGCCAGAGTTTACTGGCAATCGTTTCTGATAAAAAAGCCGAGGATAGTTTAAAACGACTGACTACCCCAACCCTGGTGCTGTGGGGTTCGTCGGACGGGGTATTGCCCCCCATGTTGGGGCCGCGCACGCTGGCCCAATTGACAAATGCCCCTGCCCGCCTGCTGTATGTGGAAAAAGGCACCCATAACCTGATGTTTGATCAGTCTATTCAATTTAACAAGCTTGTAATGAACTTTTTGGGAGAAGTGTAATAGAATTATATAGTGAGAACCGAATAGAAACGTATTGGGTCGAAGGTGAAAACTACACCATGCGTTATCTGGCAATCGGCCCAAAAGATGGCCCGAAAATATTGTTGGTACATGGTCTGGTGATCATGTGTCACTATTTTGAGCCGTTGATGCTTGAATTAGCTAAAAAAGGCTATCGGGTCTATGCCCCCGAACTGCCTGGCACTGGCTACAGCCCTCGTTTGCCCTACGTAATGACCATTGAGGAGATGACCGAGGTCTTTAAGTGGTGGCTAGAGCATATGGGCATTACCGAGCCCTTGCATGTAGTGGGGCATAGTGCTGGAGCCCAAATTGCGGTAGAACTAGAACTTCGCTACCCGCACCTGGTTGATACGTTAGCTTTATTGGCGGCGGCAGGTGGTAATCCAGTTACCGGCTGGTTCCGCGAGATTGTAGGAGTTCTAAGCGATGCTTCAGTCGAAAGACCCTATTTAATCTGGCACGCCGCTTGCAGTTACTTTCGGGCCGGGTTATTGGAGTCATTGGGGCACGCCCGGACTCACGTTAAATATAACCTGACCGAAAAGGTCAAAGAGTTGGGCCGCAAACCAACGCTGGTGTTGTGGGGAACTCGCGATATAATTTCGCCCATAAAGTTTGCCCATTACCTGGCTGAAACAATCCAGGATGCTCGCCTGAAAATTATCAAGCGGGCCACTCACGGGCTGGTTATTGGCTATCACAAGCCAGTTTCCAACGAGCTTCATGCCTTCTTTCAGGAAGTAACGGCGGAGCGTAGCACTATCGTCAAAGATGCCATAGTGGCGATAAATTCAAACGAGGTAGAGGTTATTTTCCAGCGACAGAGTTCAAAAAAAGTACCACGACTGGTACGAACGCTGGGAGCTGCTTCCACCTTAACTCTGGCGAAAATATCCGCCAGACAGCTTAAAAAAGTGGAGAGTAAAAATCCATACCTATGATAGTACGCGAAGAATTCATCTTAAACTGTGCCCATTCGGAAGCCTGGGACTTTCTATCCAACTTCCCAGACCCAATTAAGGTTATGCCAGGGGTAATCGAAGTTAAAGAGGCCAAGCCCCATCAATACAGTGGGGCGGTCAAGGTGCATATCGGGCCTTTTACTTTTATGTTCCGGGGCAACATCAACGTTACTCTGGTTAACCACCAAAACTATCAGGTTAATATTGCGGGCGGGGCGATAGATAATGTACTCGGTGGACACTTCACCGCCCAGGCTTATACTTACACTCTGCCGCATGGTCGTGACCGTACCCGCGTGACCATTGAGGTACATGTCGGGTTGGGCGGGGTGTTAGGCAGAGTAGGCTGGTTTATGCTCCGACCTAAAGCCCGTCAGGTGGTGGAGGTCTATGCCCAGGCTGTTCAGCGCGAGATTGTACGACGGAGGGCGCAGAAATTACCTGTGCTGCAAGCCGCCATTTGAAAGTTTTGATGGTTTCCAAAGCCGCTCTGGGGGTTGGTCAGCGCAAGCTTGAGGAGCTGGCAGTCTTGCCGGGGATTTCGGAACTGACCCTGATTGTCCCGCCTTACTGGAAAGAGCCGAGGGTCGGGCGCACCTCTCTTGAGAAGCTTTATACTAAGGGTTATCGCTTGCTGGTCGAGCCGATGGCCCTTAATGGTAACTTTCATTTACATTTTTTCCCCGGTCTGGCTAAACGGCTAAAACAACTCCGCCCCGATATTGTCCACCTAGACGAAGAATCCTTTAATCTGGCAACGGCTCAGGGGGTATGGCTGGCCCGCCACTATGGGGCGAAGGCCGTTTTCTCCAATTGGGCCAACATCTACCGCGACTATCCACCTCCGTTTAGTTATTTCGAGAACTATAATTTCAAGCAAGCCAGTGGTGCAACCGCCGGAAACGATGAGGCGCGGGCTATTTTGCGTCGCCGGGGGTTTAGCAAGCCGATTGTGGTTTCCCCACAGTTCGGGGTAGACCTGGACGTGACCCGCCGCACGACCCCACCGCCCGGTTTTGCCCGTCCTGACCTGTTCACCATTGGCTACGCCGGGCGACTGGTGCCGGAAAAGGGGCTGGATACCTTGCTGGAAGCCGCCTCGAAACTCAGGGGGGATTTTCGGGTGGTGCTAATCGGGTCGGGGTCGGCTAAAACCGAGTTGGAGAATCTGGCAAAACTGCTTGGCCTTGCCGCTAAAGTTGAGTTTATTCCGGCGGTATCCAGCCAGCAGATAGCCTCATATATGAGCGGGATGGATGCTTTTGTGCTGCCATCACTGACGCGGCCCAACTGGAAAGAGCAATTCGGGCGGGTGCTGATTGAGGCGATGGCCTGTCAGACCCCCGTTATCGGTAGCAGCAGTGGCGAAATCCCCTATGTGATTGGCGAGGCTGGCTTGATTTTCCCCGAAGGTGATAGCCTCAGTCTTGCTGCACATATCCAAAATTTGTTGGATAGTCCAGACCTCCGAGCTACCCTAGCCGAGCGAGGTTTGGTGCGGGTTAAGGCCAATTACACCCAGGCCCAGGTCGCCCAACGCCACTTTGAGCTATATCAAATTGCCCTGAATAATTAAGATATTCACCTTGCCGCAACGCTTTTTTAATTCTTCCCGGTTGGCCTATTCCAAAATTCATCCGTAAACTAGATGCGCCTCTCAAACCGAGGGGCAATTATCGGAAACGGATTACCCTCTGCTCAATTTTGTACGCTGTTTACGATGGGGTGAACCGAGGTACGTCAAACAAGTAAAAGTCAGGAGCAAAAAGCAAGAATAGTCCAAAGTTAAATGTTACAAGCTAAAAGATAAAATCTTCTAACTTTCGACCTTCGATTTTTGACCTTTGACTTACTGCCCACGACTGACAACTGAATACTGCCAACTGTTTAGAAGATAACAAGTAAAGAAGGAGATTAGAACCTTGACAACACGTGTTGTAGGCAAGGCTAGATTAATGCTGCTTGCCGCTATGCTGCTCCTCGTGAGTGTAATTGCCCCGGCTTTTGCGCCTACTCAGGCTGAAGCTTCTTCCGCCAGTTCCCTATTGCGGGTAGGTCATTTGGCCCCTACGGTTGGGAATGTGGATGTTTACCTTAATAACAAGCTGACCCTCCCCAACGTGCCTTACGGAACTGTCACCGACTTCCTGACGGTTGCACCAGGTAGATATAATGTTAAAGTTTTTGGAGCAGGGGCCAATCCGACTACTGCTACCCCGGCAGTTAACGATCATATTTATCTTCCCTCTGGCGAGTCTTTTACTTACGCCGTTCTGACCGTTAAAGGCGCACCCAAAGGTCGTTTCTTTGAAGATGACCGCAGTGCTCCCAGAGTAGGCCGCGCTAAACTAAAGGTGCTGCATGCTTCCCCGGATGCGGGCGCGGTAGACATTGCCGTGCAGGGTGGGGATGTGCTGTTCCGCAACCTGACCCTGGGCAAAGTGACCTCAGAGCGTCAATTACCAGTTGGTAGTTACAATCTGGAGATTCGCCGAGCCGGAACTTCCACCGTGCTGGTAAAACTGCCGACTATCACCCTGGCGGCTGGTACGGTTTACACAGCGGTGGCACAGGGTCTGGTAGGCGGAACCCCTGGCTTTACTACTCGTTTGCTGACCGATGCCACCTATGCGCGGGTGCGAGTAGCGCATCTTTCGCCTGATACGCCGGAAGTAGATGTTTTCGTCAATGGCGGTAAGGTGTTATCGCATGTTCCTTTCACGGCTGTCAGCAAATATTTGAACCTGGCTACTGGCAGCTACAATATCAAGGTTTTCGCCAGCAGTGCCAACGGACAGGGAACTCCAGCAATTCAGGCTGATGTAACGGTTGCCACCGGCAAGGATTACACTATTGCCGCCCTGGACAAGCTGGCTAAAATCACTGCCGGGGTTTTTGTGGATGATAATTCGCGCCCTGCTGCTGGCAAAGCTCGTATCAGGGTAATTCACGCCTCGCCCGATGCTCCGGCGGTGGACATTGCAGTGCAAAACGGTGGCCCAGTGCTAGTACCTAACCTGAGTTTCAAGAATGCCAGTGGTTATCTTGAAGTTCCGGCGGGCAAATACAAACTGGAAGTGCGGGTGGCTGGCACCAACACCGTCGCCTACACCATCCCGACTCTTTCGCTCAAGAGTGGTGCGGTCTATAGTGCCATTGCGGAAGGCTTGCTGACTGGTACTCCCGCCTTCAAGGTCGCCCTCCAGCTAGACCAGGCTTTTCGGGAGTTCAAACCGGAATTTGAAGATTAGGGTCTAAATTTGGTATTACTATCCAGTAGTATCAGATGGTAATCGGTTTCCCTAAATCTTATGGCCCTCGCTTCCAGATTGGCGGCGGGGGCCTCTTCATAGGAACAATCTAAAATCGAATATCCAAAATCTAAAATTGGGAATCTTCCCATATCGTTCTGATACTCTTCACAGGTGCGAAATCGAAGAATCTTCCAATAAACTCAATCCGCCAACCTGATAATTTTTAAGGGGATATCGAAAGCTACTGAGGTTTTGCTTGTTTCCAGCTATACTTTTCCAGAGCTAGAGCGGTTTCAGGTTAAATCTTGTAAATTTGCAAGTGAGAATTATGTCAAGTAAACCCTGGATAAAGCAACGCAAACTTCGCCCAATCCCTGGAAGAAATTCGCCAGGCTTGTTACAAACCTTACGGCAGCACCCATTCTGACAATTCCGACTTTTATAATACCGGCCTTTTTCGACCTGGGAAATCAGAGCGCGGCTTATAATTTACCGCTCAACTTATTTCTGGCAATTTTATTTGGCTCTGTATTACCAGTTGCGATGCTGCTGGGGTTGGGTCGCCTGGAGAAAATTGACACCATTCATATTCCAGAACGGCAGCAACGCACCCTGCCTTTTATCCTGACGATTGCAAGCTATGCGGCATTGACGCTGGTTATTGGTTGGTAGGTTATGCCGATTTTTGGCTTTAGGGGTCTAGTGGGCTGAGCTCGACTTTAACTGAAAGCTCACACGCCAGGGCAAGTGGTAGTGGTTGGGGTTTTTGTCTACTTTTTTACCACATTACAACTCATTTTCATATCCCAGCTAACCTGGAAATAAAATAGGTCAGATCGCCGCTAACCGCGACCTGACCAACCCAACAACACCCCTATTGTGGAACACTTTCCAGTTGACCGACTGGCGAAGCCCGCCGATTATACTTCCAGACCTGCCAGGCAATCCGGGGTTGCAGCAGGCTGGGCGGCGGAGCTAGTAGATTAACCACTCTGATAAATGCCTCGGCGACGGTTGGACTTTGGCGAGCTGCAATATGCAATTTCCTGATATACCAGCTAAGAAATTTAGTCTTACGGGAATGAGGGCCATCAGTCTGGGGGAATCCCAGGTCGCCGCCCACCGCCAGTTGCCAGGGAATATCAATGGTTTTAGCCGCCTGTTTGAAAAAGTTCGGGGCGAGTTCCTGGCTGTTTCCCCAGCGTTCGAGGCATTGTTGAAGCACTTGCGCCTCTAACGCGGCCACGCTCATACCCTGACCGTAGATAGGGTTAAAGCTACAAATGGCATCCCCAAACACCAGCAAACCCGCCGGGAACTTTTTGAGCTTTTCGTAGCGGCGACGCTGACTATGGGGAAATTTATACTGGACAAGTTCACTAAGGGGCTGGGAAGCCTGAAGAATCCGGTAAATGTCGGAGCCTGCCAGCGTTCGGGCGAATTCCAGAAATCCCGCCGCGTCCAAAGGAGCCGGGTCGCCAAAATAGCTGCCCAACGTCACGATACAGCGGTCACCTTCCTCCGCCATCAAAACGCCAAAGCGAGGGTTAGCTTTAGTAGTACCAACCACGAAAAACTTTTTATCGCCCAAAACACTCGCCGAACAGCGGAGATATTGGGTAGCGTAGGAGATGCCTACCCCTACTTTGTCGGTAATCAACCCCCCATAACCCAATTCTTCCAGCCAGGCGGGAGTGCGCGAACCTCGCCCGGTCGCATCCACCACCAACGCCGCTTCCAGCGTTTCTTCTGCACTACCCGATTGTCGCCGAATAAGTTTGACCCCATTTATGGTACTACGGTCGGGGGTGGTGGTTAGGCCTAAAACATCACATCTTTCAATAACCCTGATATTGGGTAAAGCCAGAGTACGTTGCCGCACCGTCGCTTCCAGAAGGGGGCGACTAAGGGTAATTGATTTGGTGGGGCTTTCAAAGTCGCAATGGTAGCTGCCTTCCCAGCAACGCGAAACATTTTTGGGGCTAATCAAATGGGCTCCCTGCGCCACCAACTCATCGGTTAAGCCTGGGTAGAGGTTTTCGAGAGCCATCTTCCCCGAAAGCAATAAATTATGGAGATGCCGACCCTGTGGCACACCCTTGCGCTGTTCGCTTTCAGTGGGTAGGGCATCGCGCTCAAGTAGTAAAACCTCGCTGAAATAGTCCGACAAGGCCCGCGCTGCCAATAACCCCCCCAGGCTTGCCCCCATAACCACTGCTCTCTTATCTAATTTAGAATTATTCTGCGCCATTCACTTTTCTCCTGTAAATAAGCTAAAATTAAATATTTGCCTAGCAATAGGGTAAACCGAATCGCTATCAAGTTGCCAGACAGAAAATTGCTAAATTTTTATCAGAAAATTGCTAATAGGGGTTAATTTGTGAGGCCGTACATTTCGCGCTGCCAGAGCCAGGCGATAACCCGTTCGATTCCGGCGGTCAGGTGAGAGCGGTAGGTGCTAAAGGGCAAGCTCAGGCTTTCGGCGGCTAGTTCCTGGGAGGCGGCGGGCTCAAAATAGGTGCGCCAGAGGGCGCGGTAAAGCTTTTCGTCTTTGGGGTTAGTTTTAAGGCTTTCGGCGGCTTCCCGAATTAGTTTCTGGAGGGTGAAGATTCGCGTTTGGCTAACTTGCTGGTTGGCTAATAAACCTGAACGAAGCAAGGGGCTTTCCAGCAAAACGGCGGGACGGGTGTAATTTCGCAAGGCCAAACGGCAGGCTTCGGCAAATTCCGCCTGAGAAAGGGCTAGCACTGAAAGAGTAAGCTCTTTGCTTGCCAGCAGAGGTTCAAGCTCAGTTTCGGTGCTAAAGTCGCGCTCTTCCACAATATCCCGCCAGACCGGAAACGGTTCTTTGCGCCAATCATGCCCATAAGTACCGTAACGTCGCCCGCCAATCTCAAAAGCAGCCTCTTCCGCCAACCAAAAATTAATATAGCTAAAATGAGCTTGCCAGAATTCCGGCTCGGCGAAACTTATAAAAGACCAGGCTAGTTTGCGGTTAGTTTCCCAGAGCCGGGTAGTACCCAACACCGTCATGTTGAGAGCGGAAGCTACCTTTTGATAGGTATCGCGCCCCATCCAGAAACGATGGTGGAATACTTCGTCGCTGGGAGAAAGGGGCATTTTGGTATGGATATAATTCATAACCGCCTTTGCGCCTGGGTCAACTTCCAAATCTTCGGGGGTAGCTTGATGCAAGGCCAGATTGGTCATAAAGCCAATAAGCTCATTTTCACTATTGCGAAAAACAATAAAAGCATGGGGTTGTCGGTTTAGCCAGTGCTGGGCAATCCCGGCACTCCTATTCCCCTCATATTTCTTGACCGTCGCGATAATCTGGGGGAAATCGAGTGGGGTGGCGGTTTCGGCATAAGCATCGCCCAGTGATTTCCAGTCCAGGTAACGTTTGAAATAAGGAGCATTCCTGAGCAAGTAAAACAACTCGACCCGGAAAGTCTGAAGCTCAAGCGTGTCGGCTTTGCGGGCCTCTCTGAGATATTCGCGGGCCTTGCGGAAAAGTAAGCGATACTTTTGGGGGTTTCGCCAGCGCAAATCAGCCTCAATTACCTCGCGCACCAGATTATGCGGAAACAAGCCATCAGAGCTTTGCTCGATAAAAGAAAGAGTACGGAGCCAGGCAAAAAGCTGGGGAGCTTTTTCGTCCTCCAAAAGATAGCTCAACGAAGCTTCGGTTGTGGTGCGGGTCAGGCTACAAATCTCCAACGCTCGACGATGTAAGGGAGTGGGAACTTGTTCCAGAAAACGTTCGAGTAGCACTCTAATAATATCGGGTTCATGTTCCGGGTTAAAAGCTGCTTTTGGTGTAGTACCTGATTGCGCCAACAAATCAGCAATCAACGACAACGCCAGGGGATGCCCATGAGTAAATTTCAAGACCTGCTCGAACTGCTCAGGGGCAAGTCCGCGCTGTTCCAGATAGTTCTGGCTTTCTTCGGGAGCAAAGTTACGCAGCGATACCACCCGCACCAGTTCCTGCCAACCCAGGTCGGTGTACCAGGCAGGATTGGGTGGGTTGCGCCCAGCTATTACCACCAGACATTGAGAATGGAATTGTGGCAGAATTGTTTCCCGCAGCCAGGAGTCGAGGGGCTGGAGAAGTTCATAGGTATCAATCAATAACACACTGCGTTCAAATTCTGCCAGAGCCTCACAAATCGAATCTTCCGACAGTATCCCGTCCAAACCCAAAGCCGCTTGCAAGGCCAGCAGAAACCCGCTTTTGGAGAGGTCTATATTCCGACTTTCCAGCAAAAAGCAAGGAACGCCTTGCTCTTCGGCTAGTTGGGCGTATTGATGTAACAAGCTGGTTTTCCCAATGCCACCCGGCCCAAATAGGTGTAATAGATTAAAGGGTAGTTCAGTCTGAAGCAAGACAGAGCGAAAAAGCTCCAGTTCGCTCTGGCGGCCCACAAAGCGTCGCTTGCGGCTCTGGGCTAGTCGTTCGGATAGACGAGCTGGGCGGTGAGTGGAATCAAATGATGCCATATTGCCTTCATCAATTAACTAATTTCGGCTACCAATCTTTTGATATTTTATTATACTGTAATCCGTTGAAGTTATATACTTTAAATCTTTACTAGAAATATTTACCAAGGAGGGTTTTATGACCGGGCAAGAGGCATACGGGGTTTACTTTATACCACCCCCGGAACTGGCCTATCAGGTTGGGTTGGCCCATTTGTTACTCAAAAGCAGTTTTGGGGTAGAAGCCGGGGGCAAGTTTATGCCGCACTGTACCCTGTTAGCCTTTATTCACCTCCGCAAAGGTGTCGGCGAGCAAGAGCTAATCGCTACCCTTGATCGCAGCATTCCCCAACACCGGGCTTTTCCGCTGGGTTTCCGGCTCGAAACCGACAGATTCATCCGCTTGCAACTGGAAAAACAGCCGGGGTTAATGGAGCTACAGGCGGAGGTTCGCCACGAAATATGGCCTTTGTTGAGCGAATATGGGCAAAATAAACGCACCGAAACGGGCTTTCATCCCCATATTACCCTGGCCTTCCGCGACCTACCCACCGAACCGGGTTTATTAGCTCAGGTGGAGGCTTATTGCCAAAAAATTTATCGGGATTTCCCCAAAACCGACCTGATTGGGAATCTGGTGCAGTTAATCGAGTTTCAGATTGGCGAGGAGGCTAGTTGGGACGCGCCCGACTACTGGGAAACCCTGCGCTGGCGAATTATCAAGGGTTACACTCTCAGCTAGGTTTTATGTTCACTACAGAGGTTTTTATAATAACAAGAGTAAAATGACCGAGTTCCCCCTTCTCTATTAAAGAAAGGGGATTTTTGTAAGGATTTGCTAATAGCTTTTACCAACAATTAACAACCGACTTAGCGGGGGGCCATGCGAATGCCGCCATCCAGCCGGATAATCTCACCGTTAAGCATCTGGTTCTCGATAATATGTTTTGCCAGGGCGGCATATTCGTCAGGGCGACCCAACCGAGCCGGGAAAGGCACTTGCGCTCCCAACGAGATTCGGGCTGGTTCAGGCAGACCCGCCAGCAGAGGCGTATCAAAAATACCGGGGGCAATCGTCATTACCCGAATGCCATGCCGAGCCAACTCGCGGGCTATCGGCAGGGTCATACCCACGATGCCACCTTTGGAGGCCGAATAAGCCGCCTGTCCGATTTGTCCATCAAAAGCCGCCACCGAAGCAGTATTGATAATTACGCCCCGCTCACCGCTTTCGCCCGCCTCATTTTTCGCCATTGCCGCCGCCGACAACCGAATGACGTTAAAGGTTCCAATCAGGTTTACCTGAATAACCCGGTTGAAAGCTACCAGACTGCTCGGCCCGTCTTTCCCCAGAACCTTATCAGCAGAGCCAATCCCGGCGCAGTTAATGGCGGCATACAACCCGCCATAAGTATCTACCGCCGCCCTGATCGCCGCCTCAACGTCCGTTTCCTCCACCACGTTGGCCCGCACAAACTGCACACCCTCGCCAAGTTCGGTAGCCAGAGCCATGCCAGTTTCGTTGTTGAGGTCAGCAATTACCACTTTTGCCCCGCTACTGTGCAACAGGCGCACACAGGCCGCCCCCAAACCCGAAGCCCCGCCCGTCACCAAAACCCCCTTGTTCTGTAACTCCATCCTGATTTTCCTTTCTAAAAAGAAGCGACTAATACCCTGATAATAATCTCAGGGTATTAACAGGCTCACCAGCGTCAACGCCCCGGCACTCAGAGCGGATTTATTTACCACTCGCCGAGCCTGTTTTTGAATCTGGCGATTAAAATCCACATCTTCAACCTTTTCCACGCCGTTATCTAAATTGCGCGAACTGCGCCTTGCCAGGTTAATTCAGGTTTTCTCGGTAGCCTGAAACACCCCGAAACCACCCAGCAAAAAAGGTAGAATAAGCACCCCCCGCCATAAGCGATTAACTCTGGTCGCCGCCATTACAGCCGCTAAAATACCACCAAAAACGTAGCTAACAATTCCGAAATTCATGCGACGACGACGCTCTTTTGGCCCGATATTAATCAGGCAAACTTCCTCGCCGCTCTCATCTTCTTTCTTAAACCGACTCATCAAATTCTTTGAAGGCTGCGACATTTATCACCCTTTTCTAGCTAACTAAAACTGCCAGAGCCTCTATTTTACTTGAAGTTGGCGGATTAGACAAAGCTATTCCCGCTCCTGAAGGGTCAGACTGGCAAGGAGCAAAATTATCAGGCCATAAACTAGCAGCCCAATCAAGCTCCCCAGGTCATCGCTTAAATTACCGCCGGGCTTAATAAGCTTTTGTAGCACGTTATTAGCATAATAGAGCGGGGTCAGGCGGCTAATCCATTGCGCCCACTCCGGCAACTTATCCACCGTAATCAACATCCCCGAAAGAAAAACCGAGGGCAGAATAATCAGCGGGATAGTCGGCAACATCTGGCCTTCGTTACGGGCGAAATTCGAGAGCAAAATCCCCATCGAAATTGAAAACAAGGCCAGCAACCAGATAATCAGGTAAATCGAAGCCTGAGTCCCAAAACCATAGTCCAGATTGAATAAGAGAGCCAGCTCCACCAGCACAATCAGACTTTGCAGGGTAGCCAGCAGGGTATAGGCCAGCAAATAACCCAGAATAATTTCGGTGCGCCGAAAGCCGTTAACAAACATTCGGGCGAGAGTCTGGTTAATTCGCTCCCGCACCAGGGCCAACGAACACAAAATATAGGTCAGAAAGTGGACGATAAAAGCCCCAACTGGCACAATATAACGACTGACCACCAGACCCGGCCCTTCCAGGCTATCAAAAAACAGCTTGAGGAAGAACACAATAACAATCGGCCCCACCAGAGACAGTGCCAAAAACCGCCTATCGTGAGAAAGTTGGCGCAACACCCGCCCGGAGATAATCAGGGTGCGATTAAAAGCATACCCTGCCCCACTACCAGTTTGAACTAAACCAGGGTTTAAAGTTGGACTAGACATGGGCCACCTCCAAAGTTTCCGGCTGTTTAGCGTTAATTAGTTCCAGCACAATCGTTTCCAGGCTATCTTCCTCCAGCTCGATTTTGGTGATTCTAGGGTCAAGCTGATACTCCTGTAACAATGTAGGCAATTGGTTGGAATAATTTGTCAGAGTTACAACCTTTTCCTCAACACCCTGCCAGATATGGACACGACTATGCCCCATCTGCATAATATTTTTGGGCGTATCGGACACCAGCACCACCCCATCCCGCATCACCGCCAGTTTGTCGCACAACAGAGCCTCGTCCATCAGGTGGGTACTGACGAAAAGGGTATTACCCTGCCGGGCCAGTTCACGGAAATGCTGCCATAGAGACTCCCGCAACTTGGGGTCAACCCCCGCCGTTGGCTCATCCAGAAACAAAACCTGGGGCTGATGAATCAGGGCACAGGCCAGCGAAACCCGTTGCTTCATACCGCCCGAAAAGGCATACACCGGGTCATTCTGGCGCGAGGTGAGTTTGGTAAATTCCAGCACCTCCGCGACCCGTTGCTTCAGGTGGGGCAGGTGGTGGGCCGCTCCAAAAAAGTTCAGGTTATCTCTGGCCGATAAATCCTCATATAAAGCCGCCGATTGGGGCATATAACCTGTAATTGCCCTTAGTCGGGCGGTATCCTTAAAGGGATTGAGACCCATTACCCGCACCTCCCCCCCGCTTAGGTTGGAGGAACCTACCAGAATTTTAATCATAGTAGTCTTTCCAGCCCCATTGGCTCCCAACAAGCCAAAAATAGTTCCCGGTTCAACCTTTAAATCAACACCCTTCAAGGCTTCAAATTTGCCGTAAAGCTTCCGTAGTCCCCTGATATCAACCGCCGCCTCAGTCATAAACTGCTCCCTTCTGCTAGTAATAATTCTCCTTTGAATTATTTCAACGCATTACCATCCAAAAAACCAGTAACCGCTTCATCTACAAATTCCTCCCGACCGGGCAAAGGTAATGGTAAACTGCGGGTTATTCCTAGCGATAACATCAATACGCGCTGCAATAAAGGCCCGGTAAGTTGGATAAACAGTATCAAAGGATTAGTCTGCCGCAAGTTGCCCACTGCCATTTGCTTGTTTATATAACCAATTACTGGTATCACCACGGCTGGTACCACCTCAGCAAACACGATTTGTACCAGCTCCGGGTGGCGAGGCCCTTCTGCAAGCACCATTCTCAACAAAAAGATTCGCGATTCATCCTCAAATGCATTCAGAAAAGCCAGACCTAACTGCCGAAAAAAAATCTCTGGAGGTTGGTCTAAATTCTCCCGTACGACCCCGCTAATTAACTGGGTGGCTGGAAACTGGTGCATTACTGCCGCAAACAAAGCCTGTTTGTTTTCAAAGTAGTGGTAAATTAAAGCCGGGCTAAAATTTACTCCTAGTTCCCGCTGCATACTTTCAGCGATTAACCTATTGGTAGTGCCTTCAAATCCATAGGTAGAAAAAACCTGAGTAGCTACTTGCACAATCTGGCTTTTACGTTCTTCGTGATTAGTATCTGGTCGAGCCATCTTACCCTCTTGTTAATTAGTTAATCAATCAATCAGTTAACTTACTGACTCTGTTATAGCTCTAAAATTTATAGCTGTCAAGAGGGAAATTAGTTTACCTTGATAGAATTTTTGACTTTTATTGAAATTGATTTGTACCAAAATGCCCTTGACAAAATTATCCATAACAGTACAATGATACTATACCAAAAGCAGTTTACTGGGAAATGGATAGACCAAAGACCGGTGGGATAATGGAACAAGAGAGCCAAAGGTTGGCGGAAGCGCAAGCAGAATTGATGAACTCCTTGCGGGGGCCAGTCATAGAAAATACCAAAGTGCCGTCCGGGGCAAGAGGAGCCTACGATTTACCTCTACTGAGAAATCTACTAGCCCAATCCCCCGTTGACGAAGAGCTATTCCGTCAGGAATGGGAAGCTCAGGTTGCTTATGCTGAACGCCGCTACGACCTGGTAGTATTCAAAATCTTACTTTCAATCCTGAATAATTCGGGATTATTCCTTAGCCCTGCCACCAGAGCCGTCGGTTATCGCTACCAGGGCATTTATTACCTGCTCAAATGCGAATATAGCGAAGCTGAAAAATACCTAAACACCGCTGAAACTTTCGCCCGCCAGAGTGCCCCTGACCAATTACCTTTTATCCTTTCAGATTTAGGCTATATCTTACTCCAACTTGGCAAACACGAAAAAGCCAGCCAGGTATTATTAACTGGTCTGCAACTAGCCAACATATCCGGCAACCCTGATAGTCTGGCGGTTATTTATGATAATCTTGCGACACTGGCCTATTCCAAAGGCGATCTGGAAGGGCTAATAAATGACGCGCAACGCACTCTGGATTATGCCCAAAAAGCTGGAAATGGCAAAATCGAAGGTAGTGCCCTGAACTCGATTGCCACTTACTATTTGCACCATCGGGAGTGGGATAAAGCTTTCGAGTATTTCAACAAATCTATCGAAATCAAGCAAGCCTGTGGTGACTTAATGGGCCAGGGCGAAATTCGCAGCAATATGGGGGCGGCGGCCCGCTATAAGGGCGATTTGCAGGAAGCCTTGTTCCAGAACGAATACGCCATTACTATTTGTGAACAGATTCGCTACAAAACTGGGCTGGCAAATGCCCTCGACAATCAAGCCCACGTGCTGAACTTATTAAAACGCTCTGACGAGGCCCTGGGATGCGCCCAACGCGCCCTGGAATTAAGACGGGACGCGGGCGATAGTCGGGGTGAAGTGGTTTCCCTGACGAAACTAGCGATGGTCTATCGTAGCCTGGGCGATAATACCCGCGCCTTGCAACATCTGGAAGCAGCACGCGGTCTGGCTGAGATGATGGACGAACGCATCCTGCTAATGAAGATTTATATTGACCTGGGCGAAATGCGCCTGGCAAGTTGTCAGGGGGATAGCCTTAATTCGCAACACTCGCAAGCCCTGGACTATTTCCGGCGCGCGATTGAACTTATGGTGCAAATGGGTGACCGCACCCTGCTACCAACTTCTTCCCTCCGAGTAGCCGAAGCTGCCCTGAAATGTGGCTGTAATACCTGTGCCGACGAAGCTCTGTTAGCCTATCAACGTCTTTTGGATTTGCTGACTGAACAGGAGCAGAAGGGACAGGCCCAACCCTCTGAGCTAGTGGCCCAGCGAACTAACCTTTTTTACGGGCTGGCTAAAAGTTATCAACTTAAGCGACGGGCGGGAATAGCCTTCGAGTATTATCAACAAGCGGTGCAGTTAGTTGAGACCTTGCCTGAAGATGCTACAGGTACGCTGGATGTAGGGATGTTATATTGTCAGGCCGCCCAGAGTGCCACCGACTCCGGCTATTTCAATGAGGCTTTTAACTGGCTTGAAACTGGTTTGAGTAAGTTGCGTGAAGGTCAGGAGAAGTTTTCGGGCCTGAAAGCAACCCTCGCCGCGCGCCAACCTACCCGCAAACGCCAGAGCGGGCCACTTAACTTTCCCGGTTAAATTTTAAAATAAAAAAGGGCTATAAAATGACTTCGGCTTCCTGTAAACTCCAGGAAGCCTAGTTTTTGGTATGATGTAGTTATAAGATGTGAGATAATTCCTAGAAACTGAGCGGTGCGCAAGGTTAAGAAGATTCCTGAGACGCTAGTATGACTTGACTGAAATGCTGAAAGGACCGTAATATGACTGGGTGACGTTGCAAGGACGTTTTGACGGCGTTGTTAAGTTGTGAGATGATGTTGATACGATGTTGCTAAGATGTAGTAGTGTGACGGTATAACGACCTTACAATGACGGTGTTAGGACTGAGCAATGACGTTGCAAGACGATGGTAAGACTGTTGCGACTTAGTTTGGGCGTTAGTATGATGGTAGTGTGATGTTGCTTGGTTTGTGCTACTTCGTGCGCCCGCTCTTGTTCTCGGATAGTCCTAATATAACAAACAAACATTACGAGCAACATTACTTTTTTCCTAATTTTTATACATATATTAAAACCCAGAAAAAATGACTGAAGCTAAAACACCCCTATTAATTGTTTCCAATCTTGTCAAAAGTTTTTCCTCCGACGATAGCTTTCTAAGCCGCCTGGCGGGAGGAGGAAAAAAGATTCCGGCCCTGAACGGCGTGTCGCTTGAGTTGGCAGAAGGCGAGGTATTAGGTTTGACCGGGGAAAGCGGTAGCGGCAAAAGCACCCTGGGCCGCATTATCGCCGGGCTTGAGCCGCCTGATAGTGGTTCCATTAACTTTATGGGTAAGCCGCTTAACAGTGCCTCGGAAGTTGAGATTAAGAAAGCCCGCCGTTATTTGCGCTATATCGGCGAGGAAAATTTTAGTGGCTTGACCAACGAACCCAAAAACCGCCTTGATAACCTTTTATATGGAATGGTAGACCGCTATCCCAACCCGGATGGGAAAGCGGGAGGTCGCGGCTATGCCCTGGATTTACTAAAACGGGTTGGGCTAACCGAGGAAATATTGGAACGGTTTCCTACCCAGATTAGTGGGGGGCAACGCCAGCGTTATGCCATAGCCCGCGCCCTGGCAACCCGCCCCCGTCTGGTGATTGCTGATGAGCCGGTTAGCAACCTTGACCTTGATAGCCGCACCCAGGTATTGAACCTGATGCGCCGTTTGGGACGCGAGAATGGCACCTCTTTTCTCTTTATTTCACACGACCCTTCCATGGTGCGTTATTTTGCCGAACAGGGCCGCACCGCCGTGATGTTTGCCGGGCGGATAATGGAGGTCATACCCACTAGCCAGCTTTTTGACAAGCCCACCCATCCCTACACCCGCACTTTGTTGGAGGTGAATTCGACCCCTGGCCCGTTAGCAGGGGCGGCCCTTAACCCGGCTCAGGATATTGCCCAGGCCCAAAAACGGCTGGCGGAAACCGAAAATACCGCTTTTGCCGACACCCTGGAGGGAACCGCCAGCGATTTGAGTCTGGGGGGGAATATTACGGCTGCCGCCCAACTGGTGGCGGCTAATCGTACGGGCTGTCCTTATTATCGCTGGTGTCCCGAACGGATAGAGGTGTGCCAGACCGAGCGGCCCAAACTGGATACAGTGGTGCGCCGCCGTGACCCCAACTCCGGGGAGTATCTACTACTAGCCGAAAGCGAAATTAATCCGCAGCATCAGGCGGCATGTATTCATTATTATGAGTCGAAAGTCGAAAGTTAAAAGATAATGAAAGCAATTGTAATAACCCAACCGGGTGGACCTGAAGTTTTGGAGCTGCAAAATATCCCAGACCTGAAGGTTGGTTCGGGCGAGTTACTGGTGCGGGTGCGGGCCACCGCGCTGAACCGGGCTGACACTTTGCAACGGCGGGGTGGTTATGCCCCACCACCGGGCGCATCAGATATTTTGGGCCTGGAAATGGCCGGGGAGATTCTGGAAGTAGGGGCTGATTGTGGGCCGGAATTTCAGCCAGGGCAAAGGGTTATGGCCCTGTTGCCGGGTGGAGGTTATGCCGAGCAAGTGACTATCCCAGCGGGGATGGCCTTACCGATTCCTGCCAACCTCAGTTTTGAACAGGCCGCCGCCCTGCCCGAAGCCTGTCTGACCGCCTATATGAACCTTTTTATGCTGGGCGAATTAAAGGCGGGCGGCTCTGTATTGGTGCATGCTGCCGGGAGCGGGGTGGGGACTATCGCCATCCAGCTTGCTAAAGCGATTGGCACAACCGTGCTGGCAACCGCCGGAAGTGACGCCAAACTGGAAACAGCCCGCCAACTTGGGGCTAATTTTGCGCTGAATTATAAAACTCAACCCGCTTTTAGCCAGTGGGTACTGGAAAGTACCGGCGGAAACGGGGTAGATGTAATTCTGGATTTTGTAGGCGGGCCCTATCTGACAGAGAATTTGCAAAGTCTGGCAATGTATGGGCGGTTGGTACTAATCGGGCAGTTGGGCGGGGGCAAAAGCGAGATTGATTTGGGACTGGTGATGCGCAAACGGTTGCATATACTAGGCACAACCTTACGGGCGCGAACAACTGAGTTCAAAATCGAGTTGACCAGCCAATTCAAGGAATTTGGCTTACCCCTGATTGAGCAAGGTAAGCTCGTGGCGGTGATTGACCGGGTATTTGAACTGGCAGAAGCCGCCGAAGCCCATCGCTATATGGAGTCCAACGCCAACACCGGGAAAATTGTACTAAAAGTCCAGGGGGAGTAAACCTAACCCCCTGACCCCTTTCCTTGATAGGTAAGGGGGAACTCAAAAGGCTTAAACCAAACACTAACCTGAAAGTTAAGGGATATGTCATCACAGAGCGGGACGATTGCTAACATTCGAGCCTGGGGCGAACAGGTAACGAATAACGTCGAAAAAGTAATTGTCGGGAAGCGCGAGGTTATTGGCCTGACGCTGGTGGCTTTACTGGCGGATGGGCATATTCTATTGCAGGACGTTCCGGGCGTAGGCAAAACCATGATGGCGCGGGCGATTGCCATTAGCATCGGTGGCACCTTCCGGCGTTTGCAATTCACCCCCGACCTGTTGCCAAACGATGTTATCGGCGTTTCGATTTACAACCAGAGTAACGGCACTTTTGAGTTTCACCCTGGCCCCGTTTTTAGTAATGTGTTATTAGCTGACGAAATCAACCGCGCCACCCCCCGCACCCAATCGGCCCTGTTGGAAGCGATGGCCGAGCGACAGGTGACGGTGGAGGGGCAGGCCAAAGTGCTTGACCGCCCTTTTCTGGTAATGGCTACCGAAAATCCGGTGGAATATGAAGGCACTTTCCCCCTACCCGAAGCCCAACTAGACCGTTTTATGCTACGGATTCAGATGGGCTACCCCGCCCCCGAAGCCGAGAAACAAATGGTACGTAGCCAGCAAGTCCGCCACCCGATTCAAGAACTTACGCCTGTTTCTTCCTCCCAAGAACTGGTGGGATTGCAACAAGCTATCGGCGGAATCTATATTGAGGATGCACTGGTGGATTATATAATCACCATCATCAACGCCACCCGGAATAGTAGCGAACTGGCTTTGGGAGCCAGCCCCCGAAGCACCCTGTCGCTGGTGCGTTGCGCCCAGGCCAGAGCAGCCCTGCTTGGTCGCGATTATGTGTTGCCAGACGACATAAAAGCCCTGGTGCTGCCTGTAATGGCCCATCGCCTGATTGCCCGCAGCGAAAGCGTGATGCGCGGACGCAAAGTAGAAACTATCCTGACCGACCTGTTGCGCTCGCTGGATGTGCCAGTGGAAGCCCCCGTAGTAAAACCTACCCGCAAAGGATAACCCCATGTGGCGGCTGTTGGTGGCGATTGCCATCCTGCTGTTAATCCCTGGTATCTGGTCAAGCTTCTGGCTACTATCGGTGGCTTTGATGCTGCTGATTTTGGTCAGCCTTTTCAACCGCCTGTGGTTACGTAGCATTCCCAAACGGGTGCGCTTACAACGAAACATGCCGGGGCAAGCCTTTGTAGGTGACAAGATTGAGGTAGAGCTTTCGGTACATAACATCGGGGTTTTACCTGTACCCTGGCTCACCCTGCAAGATTTCGTGCCAGTCAGTCTGCAAGCCCATCCCCGCCCGGAATATCTACTGGCCTTGCATGGTCACGAGAAAATCCGGCTTACTTATCAACTGGATTGTAAAAGGCGCGGTCGCTATCGGGTTGGGCCATTCGAGGGGCAGGTCGGGACGCTGTTCGACACTACCAAGGAGGGTATGGGCGAGACACTTGGTTGGCGGCAACAGGCTAAACTGGTGGTATACCCGGTGATTGTCCCCCTGGAAAAGTTGCAACTCCCCAGCCGTTTGCCTTTAGGTAATCTTCGTACACGTCAACCCCTGTTGCCCGACCCTAGCCGAATTGCCGGGGTGCGCGAATATCAACCGGGTGACGACCCCCGCCACATTGACTGGCGCAACACTGCCCGGCTTAATCAACTTCAGGTGCGGCAGTTCGAGCGTACCCGCATTATCCCGCTGGCTCTGTTTCTGGATTTACGCGCTCCCGATATGCAATATGTCTGGCGACAGGTGTCAGAGGCTTCGATTGTGGTAGCGGCCTCGCTGGCAAACCGAGCCAACGAGCTTAATCAGGCCTTTGGGCTCTATAGCAATGGTTACGACCCTGGCTGGGAAACCGGGACGCTGATTGACCTGGAGCTTGGTCGCCCTGAAATGCAGCCTCGTAGCGGTACCGCCTGGTTATATGAGGTGCTGGACAAACTGGCGGGAATCGAACTCCGCACCGACACGCCCAATATTGAGCAAAAAATCGGTAGCTGGACTAGCAATCTAGCCTGGGGTGCTACGATTGCCCTGATTAGTTTTGAACCATATCCTGAACTGATAACGGAATTGGGGCGGCTGCGACGGTCGGGCTTTGCGGTGATAGCGATTTTTACTGCCGGTAATCAGAAAAGCTTCACCGCCGGGCCAGCTCTGGACGCGCTCCGGGCAGTGGGGATTCAGGTGTTCGATATTACTTTCCCCGCCGAGCTTAATCTGGTTTAATAGACCTAACCCCCTAGCCCCCTTCCCTGATGCAGGGAAGGGGGAACTTGAACAACTAAAAACTGATTACTGATTACTGAGAACTTTTATGAGCGAATCACCAAATTTGCGCCTGAAACTGAGTGACGAAGTGCTGAGTCGCTTCCGTCCGCCCCTGCTCGAAACGTTGTTCGTAGCGAGCTTGCGGGGTCTGCAAATGCTCTGTCTGTTAGGAACGGGAGTGGCGTTCCTGGCCTACTTTTCGCAAGATGTTGTGGCGGGCTGGAGCGACTATAGCTGGTTACCCTTTGCGATTTTCGCTGCCTTTATGCTCAGTTTCTATCGGGGTCTGTGGCTGGAAGAAAATTTTCGCTCTAGCAATATACTCCTGGTGATGGCTGAAATCGTGGCAATATCGGTGGTAATTCGGGTGGTGGGCTTTGCAGTGGGCGTTTCCGGCCCGGTAATCAGCCTGGGCTATGTTCTGACCTGTGGGTTTATCGGGGCGGGTTGGTATTTTGGACGAAGCTGGCTCCAACTCTTTTTCTATCAATATCTTCAACCCTGGGAATTGACCGAAGAGGAAGGCGGCGCACCGGGTGTCCAGGAAAATAACCGGATTCCCCACGACCATAGTCCGATTTATGAGGAAATAAAATCCAGTTGGTATTGGATGGCCGGAATTCAGGTAGCGGTTGTGGTAGTAGGGGTTTCCACCGTTAGCCAGTATGGTTATTCCGCCACCAAAGAGAGCTTTAGCCAGAGTCTTATTATCTTTGGGGTAGTTCATTTACTGTTGGGTTTGCCGTTACTGATTTGGGCGCGGTTGCGTTATCTGCGGACTATCTGGAAACTGAACCGTTTGTCCGAGCCAGTGCGAATTTCACAACGCTGGACTTTATATCTGATGGTATTGATGTTAGTGGCGGTACTTCCTGCGGTTATTCTTTCTAATCTCAGTGTAACGGTTTCGCTGCCCTTTGGTGGGTCTAATAACCCCAATCCGCCCCCCTTTGTCCAACCTACCCCGAATGGTACTCCCGGCCCTGACTTGTTCCCGCGCCCGCCAATAGCTCCCCCACCATATCGAGAGCCTTTGGTAATACCAGTTTGGATTCAGGGGATATTTGTGGGGTTGGTGGCGGTACTTCTGATTTATTTAATCCTGTTAGCCCTGTATAAAGCGGGCTTTCCTTTACCAAACTGGCGTAAGCTGAATGTCATTGGGGGGTTGCGGGGCTTCTGGAACTGGTTCAAGGGAATTTTTCAGCGTGGGCCAAGAGCGGGGATTATGGAGGAAGCGACCCAACCCAACCGGGCGGGCTTTAACCTGTTCAGGCGTTTCCAACGAGATAGGTTGCCCCAGGATGCGCGGGGACAGGTGCGCTTTCATTATCGGCATATGGGGGAACGCGCCGCCAAGGTCGAATTAGCCCGCCGCATGAGCCAGACTCCCCAGGAATACGCCAACTTTATCAATCCGCGTCTGGATGAGCCGGAACTAAAACCAGAGGTGGACGGGATTACCAATTTGTACGAAGAAGCCCGTTTTAGCTCCCACCCGATAGACCCTGCCCAGGCCGCCCAGGCCAAAGAACATAGCGATAGGCTGATTGGTTATTTCAAGCGGAAAAAGAGGGGGAAATAGGATTCAGGAGTCAGAATTCAGGAGACATAATAAAGAACAAAGAATAATTGTCGTAGGGACAGGCCTTGTGCCTGTCCTTGTTAATTTGGGCAAACACAAGGTGCGACCCTATGAAATCCGACCACTGACACCGATAACCGTTAAATGATCTTCACGCTGGTAGTATGCCAACCGCTTGAACCTTCGGGGAAGGGCTCGGCTTTGCTGGCGGTTTGTAACGCGCCCGTCTTATCGGTAGCCCTCACCACCAGTTTCACGGTTTTGCCAGGGCCGTTAGGTGTCCAATCCAGGTGCCACAATTGCCAGCTATTCTGACCCAAACCGTCTTTTACCTGCGCCTCAAGCCAACTCTGACCACCATCGGTACTGATTTCGACCTTCTTTATCCCGCGCTGTCCGGCAAAGGCAAAACCCTGCAAAGTAAGGCGTTCGCCGCTACGCACTTCCGCCCCGTTATTCAGGGAAGTAAGGGTGGACTCGGTGTGAATAATAGCCGGGTTATCCCAGCCCTGTTTCTGCCAGAAACCTTCGTATTCGGTATCAACCAGAGTGATTTCCTTAATCCACTTGGCGTTTTTCATCCCGTAGATATTGGGAATCAAGGCCCGTACCGGGAAGCCATGCGAAGATTCCAGGGGTGCGCCATTCATTTCCCAAACCAGCACGGTTTGGGGGTCAAGGGCGGTATTGATGGTGATACTATCGGTATAGCCATCGGCACAGGTCCAAACCAATTTCTTGACCCCTGGTTTAACCCCGGCAGCCTCCAAAAGCGTCTTTAGTTGCGTCCCTTTCCACTCGGCATTACCGATAAGTTGCCCGCCCACCGGGTTACTAATACAGGTCAGGGTATGCGCCTGATTTATCACGGGCAGTTGCCGAATGGTATTGTAATCATAGGACATAGTTTTATCCACCATTCCGTTGACTTCCAGCGTCCAGCCCTGCACACTTACCGAGGGGTCAAAAGCGTTTTTACTGACGTTGTAGAAGGTGCCGACCGGGGTAATTTCACCTTGCAACCTGTCACTGCCCGAAATTACTTCGCCCAGACTTTGCCAATATTCGGTGCTTTTCACTTTAAATGCGCCTACCCCGATACCCGCCGCCAGTGCTGTTACAAAGAAGACGCTTAATCCAATTACAAAACTGCGACGGCTGGGAATGCCTCCAATTTCGAGCTCAGAATCATCACTTTCAACCGAAGCACTCGCATCTACTTTGAGTGGAACAAGCCGAATATAGAAGTAGCCCAGAGCCAACCCATAAATCTGAAACAGGATAAACGAGCTAACCAGAAATATTACCTGATCGCTGCCCAGATTCAAACCGATAAACCCGGCATCCAGAATGGGCAAACCGATAAACAAGAGAACCAACCAGGCGGCTGTGCTCAGGATAAAAATGTTGCGCCACAGGGTTTGCTTGTCGGCAATCCGAGGCCAAAGCCAGCCAAACAACAGGGCCAGCAAGCCACCAACCGCGACCTGACCAACCAGCACCCCATAAAATAACAGCTCTTTACCTAATGGCCCAATTAACTGAATAAAAAATTCCTGCCATTGGGGAGGAAAGACCGCCGCAAGCTTATCAGCTACCAGATTACCCATACTGCGGGGGGTAATTCCGGTTATTAACATTAGCACCATAATAATGGTCATGGTGGCGGCGGAAAACACTCCGGCCCCAAAGATAGCCCATTTTTGGCCCTGGTTGGAATAATAATATTTAGAAATCGGTTTTTTTGTGGTTACTGCCATTTTTCCCTCTATGTTTGTTGGTCACCAGTTCTTAGTTTTCAGTAATCAGTAATCAGGTATCGCAAGAAAATATCGAGTAACGAATAACTTGCTCCTGTCTTCTGACTCCTTATTTCTACCCCTAAATTATAATCCCCCTATCCTAATTAAGAAAAGGGGGAAGACCTTACAAGAATCTTAACAAATCAGTTAACGTTTAGATTCAGCAAAAATAGGCTCCACCATATCCGGCAAGGTAGCGAAAACCTCAGCGGCGGTTTTTTGACCACGCCAAACCGCTTCAAGCGCACTATCCATAGTGCGGCTCACTTTGGTAGAGTTGCGGAAAAACAGAATTTGTTTGCCTACTTTGGTCTCATCTACAAAAACCTGAGTATTAAACTTGATATTGCGGACGAAAATATTATCCTCGCGCACCGAGGAGCGGGCGGGTACTACTACTCCGGTTTCGGCAAAAAAGGCCTGTCCATCATCTCCAGTCAGGAATTTGACGAACTGCCAGGCTTCGTTTTTGTGCTGGGAGTTTTTAGAGATAGAGTAACCCGCCCCACCCAACACGTTAACCCGCTTTTTGCCAGCTGGAAGTGGTACTACATCCCAACTTAAACCGGATACCGCCGACAGTGCCGGAACTTTAGCATGATTGCCAAACAACATCGCCAATTTACCACTGGTAAACAGCTCGGTGGCTTTATCCGAGTCGTACAGCACCTCCACGCTAGGCGTAACCTTTTCTTTGTTGATTAAATCGGCGAAGAACTGCACCCCGGCGGCGGCTTCAGGCGTATTAACCAATAATTTGGTGGGCGGTTCGGGCGGATTGAAATTATCGAAAACCTCACCGCCGTTTTGCCAGACCCATAATTTCCACCACTCGTTTAGCTCGAAGGCATAGGCGTACTGGTTTATATTCCCGGCGGCATCGCGCTTGGTCAGCTTGCGAGAAATATCCAGCAAATCCTGCCAGGTCCAACCTGCTTTGGGTAGAGGCACCCCGGCGGCCTCAAACAGCTTTTTGTTGACGTAGATAACTTTGGTATCGTTATCGCGGGGCAAACCGTACAAGCCCTTGTTATAACGGAAAACATCTAACAAGCCGGAATAAATATCGTCCAGCTTAATATTCTTCTCGGCGCTGATATAAGGGTCAATATTCTCCAGAATACCTTCGCTGGCATATTGCGGAATATAGCTCAGGAACAGGACGTCAGGGGATTTGCTGCCCGACCAATCGCTTTCGACCTTCTTAAAATAGTTTTCCCATTTCTCGTGGAGCATCTGGATTTTGATACCTGGGTTGAACTTCTCAAACTGGTCTTTGACTTTGGTATTAATCTTAATCTCATCTTCATCGCCCCAATAAGACCAGGTAATAGTAACGGGGTTAGCGGCTGAAACGCTATTAGTGGCCTTTGCGGCAGGGGTGGAGGTGGGTAGCGGAGCGGGGGTGTTATCACCACAGGCGGCTAAAAGTAGCCCTAATAAAAGAGTTGCTACAACAAACCCACCCCATAGGTGGGCCTTTTTACTGTGTATCACAAAATCCCTCCTGAATTATAGCTACCAGAGTAACAATGTGCAGTTGAACTAGCAAGGCACAAAAAAAGCCTATACTATCCCCTTTGGCGTATTGATAACCTTAGCTAAAGGGGGGTGGGTTCAGATTTAACCAAATAACGGTAGCGTGAAACTAACGAAACACGTTTTGCGAAATATTAAAAATATTATACAGCATGATATCAATCAAACCTAGGGGTTTGGTCGCGTTTTGTTACTATATATAATACGATGCAGCGCCCGAATAGGACAATTCACATTTTGAAACCGGGTCAAAAGATTGCAATAAATTTCACGTTCTATGCTTGACATGCAGCGGCGCATTGTGGTAGTGTGATTTGTAACAATAGTGAAGCAGCCCCCCAATTTGCGCTAAATAAGGGTTTGCAACGGCTGTCTTTAGCTATCATTATCAGGAAATTTCAACTTTTCAAGGATTCGAATCATGCTTGAAGGCTATCTACCAATCCTTATTCTCGTAATAGTCGCCATAGGGATAACTTTGGTTTTCACCGGGTTGGCGTTTTTGTCACGCTCCCGCAACGCCAGCGATGCCAAACTTTCGCCCTACGAAGGTGGCGTGCCGCTAATAGAATCAGCCCCGCGCCGTTTCCCGGTCAAATTTCTGGAAGTGGCGATGCTGTTTCTGATTTTCGATATAGAGACGGTGGCTTTTTTCCCCTGGGCGGTGCTGTTAAATCAGCTTAAACTGTTTGGGTTACTGGAGATGGCAATTTTCGTGGTAATTCTGGGGGTAGGATACATCTATCTCTGGAAAAAGGGCGCCTTTAAGTGGGAGTAACGGGCCTTTGGCTCGATAAAGTGAGACATCTATGAGCAACGAATTTCGACAGGAAGATTTTTTTACCCTCAGTGCTACCCAGCCAGGGGATGCCCAATCTATCTATAGTGCCTCGCCAGTAGGTGGGGTAGTAACTACCAACCTGAATAAGGTGGCGCATTGGGCGCAAAGCTCTTCGCTGTGGCCCGCTCTGTTTGGTCTGGCCTGTTGCGCGATTGAGATGATGGCGACCAGTTCCAGCCGCTACGACCTGGCGCGTTTTGGTTCAGAAATCTTCCGAGCCTCACCCCGACAGGCCGACCTTATGATTGTAGCTGGACGGGTTTCCGCCAAGATGGCCCCGGCAGTCCGGCAAATCTGGGAGCAGATGCCCGACCCCAAGTGGGTGATTGCGATGGGGGCTTGTGCCAGTTGTGGCGGGATTTTCAACAACTACGCAATTGTCCAAGGGGTGGATTTGATTATTCCGGTGGATGTATATGTGGCGGGCTGCCCACCGACCCCCGAAGCCTTGATTGAAGGTGTGCAGATTTTACAGAAAAAGATTATGGCGGGCATACCAAACCCAGCCGACCCCAAGAGTTATGCCCCGGAGGTTGTTAATGACCCAAACTTCGGACGAATCCGCTAAACTGGAAGGCTTTCAGGCCGATTTTAGCGCAGAGGGTTTGTTTCCCAACGTACAGAAAAGCGATATGCGCGCGGCGGATGGCACGCCGACTTTTATTGTACCCGCCGCCGAGCTACTTGAGGTTATGACCTATCTGCGCGACAAGGGCGGCTTTAGCCTGCTGGAAGATGTTACGGCAGTGGACTGGAAAGTCGAGCCGCGCTTTCAGGTAGTTTACAATATGATTGCCCTGAGTCGGCGGGAAGTGCTGCGGATAAAAGTTAATCTTCCGGGAACTAACCCGGTGATTGCCAGTGTGACGGGCATCTGGCCGGGGGCGAATTGGTACGAGCGCGAAGTTTTTGACCTGTTTGGCATAACATTTACTGGACACCCGGATTTACGCCGAATTGAGATGCCAGAAGATTGGGAAGGGCATCCTTTACGCAAGGATTACCCGATGACCGGACCGCGTCGCCCCAACTTGCCTTCTAACCATTTCCGCACCGATGGGCGAAATACTAATTAATTTAACCTAACCCCCTTCCACTTTAGGGAAGGGGGAAGTATAAGGTAAAAAGCGTGGAAGATTTAGCAATAAAAGACCGCTGGCTGGACGATGAAGAGGATGAGAATAGTAATATTCTCGACCAGGACGAGATAGACCAGGACGATGCCCCCAATAAAGAGTTGATGACCATTAACATGGGGCCGCAACATCCTTCTACTCATGGGGTTTTGCGGCTAATTGTGACTCTAAGCGGCGAGTCAGTGATTAAATGTATCCCGGATATTGGCTATCTGCACACTGGTATCGAGAAAACTGCCGAAAACAAGACCTATAATCAAGCCCTGACCCTGACTGACCGCACCGATTACCTGAACCCTCTGATTAACAACCTGGGTTTTACCCTGACGGTTGAGAAATTGCTGGGAATTGAGAACAAAATCCCGCCTAAAGCCCAGGTGGCGCGGGTGATTTTGTGTGAGTTACAGCGTATTTCCAGTCACCTGGTCTGGCTTGGCACCCACGCGATGGATTTGGGGGCGATGAGTACCTTCCTCTACGGTATGCGTGACCGTGAGATTATTCTGGATATTTTCGAGATGTGCGCGGGCGTGCGGATGATGACCAGTTATATTATGCCCGGTGGCCTTTATGCCGACCTGCCACCCGGTTTTGATAAGGCCGTTAACAATTTCCTGACCGATTTCAAGAAAAAATGGCCGGAATATCACGCCCTGTTGACCAAGAGCGAATTGTGGCTGGAGCGTACAAAAGGGGTTGGAATTATTACGCCTGAAGAAGCCCTGGCCTATGCCGTGACCGGGCCGGGTCTGCGGGCCTGTGGCATCAATTACGATGTGCGGAAGATGTTCCCCTATATCGGCTATGAGACCTATGATTTTGAAGTGCCTTTGGGTAAAAATGGCGATGTCTTTGACCGCTTTATGTGCCGAATGTTAGAAGTGCCTCAGAGTATAAGGATTATCGAGCAAGGTTTAGCCAAGCTGCCGGACGGTGAATGGATGATTAACGACCGCAAAATTGCCCCGCCCAAGAAGTGGGAAATCGCCACCAATATGGAGTCGCTAATCCATCACTTCAAGCTCTTTACTTCGGGCTTCAAACCTGAAGCGGGTGAAGTGTACTGTCGGGTAGAGTCGGCACGGGGCGAGTTGGGCTATTATATGGTCAGCGACGGCAGTGCCAAACCCTATCGGATGCACATTCGCGCCCCAAGTTTCGCCAATTTGCAGAGCATGCCCTTGATGCTCGAAGGCAAAGCCAATTTCGCCGACATTGTAGCCGCTATCGGCAGCATTGACATCATTCTCGGCGAGGTTGATAGGTAAATTAACAAACCTAACCCCTACCCCCTTCGCTAAAGTGGAAGGGGGAAATAAATCGAATTCGGGCATTTACACTGAATACTGAAAACTAAAAGATGAAACTAAGCGAAGAATCCCGCCAGAGAATACTGGCACACAAAGCCCTATACCCGGAAGGTCGTTCCGCCAGCGCGGTACTGCCCGCCCTGCATGTGGTGCAGGAGCAGTTCGGCTATGTGCCAAGCGAAACATTGCCCGAAGTTGCTGAACTATTGGAAATGCTGGTCAGTCAGGTTGACCAGGTAGTTAGCTTCTACCGGATGTATTTTACACAACCCGTCGGCAAGTTCGTGGTAAAAGTCTGCGATAGTATCTCTTGCTACCTACGGGGCAGTGACGAATTGCTGACACAGGGTGCCAATAAGTTGGGTATCAAAGTTGGCGAAACTACCGCCGATGGTAAAATAACCCTGATGAAAATAGAGTGTCTGGCAGCGTGTGGGGCAGCCCCTTGCGCCCAGGTTAATGACGAGTATGTTTATAACCTGACCAACGAGCAATTTGCCGAGTTGCTTGACCAACTTAAAACCGCCGAGAAAAACCCGGTATACGTCCCTTAATCGGTTGTCGGTTGTTGGTTGTTGGTAGAAATCTAAAATCTAATATCCAAAATTGGGTATGAATTCGTAGGCGCGGGGTCGCCCCGCCCGGTATTGAGGAATATTTGTAGGGGTAGACCTCTGTGTCTACGCTGAGTCAAAAAATAATGTTTGCATCTAAATTCCAGGAATTAATTAAAGCATGAGCAACCAAATATACCCACCGCCACCACCGCTGGCTACCGCCGATGGTAAACCGCCCTTCCCTTATGTGCTGCTGAAGCATCGGGAAGTGCCGGATATGGACACCCTGGCGGTATATCAAGAGCAGGGTGGCTACAAAGGGATAGACAAAGCCCTCAAAGAACTTACTCCTGACCAGGTGATTGACCTGGTTAAGGCCAGTGGCTTGCGCGGGCGGGGCGGGGCGGGTTTCTCCACCGGGATGAAATGGAGTTTTATCCCCAAAGCCCCGATGGACAAATATGTGTGCTGCAACGCTGATGAAAGCGAACCCGGCACCTTTAACAACCACGAATTGCTTGAGAATAATCCCCACCAGCTTTTGGAAGGATTGCTGATTGCCTGTTACGCGATTAATTGCGAGTTGGGCTTTATCTACATCCGGGGCGAGTTTGCGCGAGGGGCGCGGGTGCTACAACGGGCGGTGGACGAGGCGCGGGCGGCGGGCTTGATTGGCAAAGGGATTCTTGGCACCAACTTTAATTGCGAAATTGTAGTGCATCGCGGGGCAGGGGCTTATATTTGTGGCGAAGAAACGGCTCTGCTAGAATCGCTGGAAGGCAAGCGCGGCTTCCCAAAGCTCAAACCACCTTTCCCGGCTAACCCCGGCGGTGGGGTTTATGGCGCACCAACCGTTATTAACAACGCTATGACTCTCTCCAACGTGCCGCACATTCTGCGTGAAGGCCCGGAGTGGTACGCCAGTTTTGGTACTGAAAAAACCAAAGGCTTTAGCGTCTACAGCCTGAGCGGGCATGTGGAGCGACCCGGCAACTACGAATTACCCTGCAACACTACCTTTCGCACCCTGATTAACGAGTTGGGTGGCGGGGTCTGGAAAGGGCGCAACCTGAAATGTATTATTCCTGGCGGTTCCTCAATGCCCATCCTGCCCGGCAGTGACGAGGTGCTGGATACTACGATGGACTTTGAAGGGGTAGCCTCACGCGGCTCTATGCTGGGCTCGGCGGGGATTATAGTTTTTGACGACCAGACCTGTATGGTGGGAGCGGTGCTGCGGTTGGTGGAGTTCTACAAAGACGAATCCTGCGGCAAATGTACCCCCTGCCGCGAGGGTACGCAGTGGCTCGTCCAGATTTTGCATCGTTTGGAACACGGGCATGGTCGCCCCGAAGATTTAGACCTCCTGTTAAACGTCGGCAGCAATATCGCGGGTAAATCCTTCTGCCTGTTGGGTGACTCCGCTCCTGTGCCTATCAACAGTGCCATGAAACTCTTCCGCGACGAGTTTGAGTACCATATCCGCGAGGGTAAATGCATGGTAGGCCCCGGCGCAAACCGCAACCCCAAGCGCGAGTTAGCAATGGCCTAATGGGGGATGGGGATAGGGTTGGTTTTATTAACCAGACCTGGTAAAAGAGATGTAAAGGGGAGCTACGGCTCCCTTTTTGCTATTAAATTTCAGGCTTTGAATAGAGAATGGACAGCATTAGGTCTTTAAATTGAGCAATTTTCGGTGTAAATTTAATCTGGAACACAAACCCACAAATCAAAAATTAAAATGGGGAGAAGTAAATGAAACGCTTTGAAAACCTGCACCGAATCCAACAGCTAGACCCTGAGCGCGACCATTGCGAAATCGTGCATATTATGAGCGGGTACGAATTCCCCTGGGATACCACCCGTGCGCTGGAAATTGCCCTTTATCGGACCTTTTGTGTCCCCAGCGTCTCGGCTTTGCTGGACAAAACCGGGGAATTTCGAGAACACGGGCAGAAACGTTATGATGATACGGCCCTGATTGTAGCCGAATTTATGAAGTGGGGCTACGATAGCGAGCGCGGGCGAGAAGCCATCCGGCGCATGAACCGAATCCATGGACATTTTGAGATTTCCAACGATGACTATCTTTTCGTACTTTCGACATTTATTTTTGACCCACTACGCTGGTATGACCGCTTTTGCTGGCGGGAAACTTCCCAAAACGAGAAATTAGCGATGTATTTCTTCTGGCGTGAGGTAGGTCGTCGGATGAATATAAAAGATATTCCCGATAGCTACGAAAAGTACCAGCAGTTTTATTATGACTATCAACGGCAGAATTTTCACTTCGCCCCCACTAACCGGGCGGTGGGTAATGCTACTTTAAATATATTTCTAGGGTGGTTTCCTGGTATTTTAGCTCCATTGCTAAAACCGGGAATCTACGCAATGCTGGAAGAGCCAATGTTAACAGCCTTTGGTTTCCCGCATCCTCCCAAAATCCTGCGCGGGGCGGTAGCTGCCGGGTTAAAGGCGCGGGGGATGGCGTTGCGCTACTTTCCAGACCGCCGAAAAGGGGGATTTATTACCGATTCCCCTCAGCGCACCTACCCAAAGGGTTATAAATTTAGCGATTTTGGCCCTTCCCATATGTTAGATTCGTTGAATAAATCTGGCAAGAGTTAAGAATAGAAGGTTTCTATAATTTTCTATTTTTGGAAGCGGGGTGTCACAGAAGTGAAGCGTACCCCGCTCAAGAAAATTACAAATGAACCGGTAGTAAGGTAAATTAGCTGCATCCAGAGACTGTGGCTATCACTACCAATCAAGATACCGTGTAGAAAACTACTGAAAAACAATACGAAACTCAAATAATGGACCGCCCGCCAGATTTTATAACCCAGGCGGCTGGCTAAATAGAAACTGATTACAATCGCACCTATTCCATAAAAACCCAGCGTACCTATGCCTGTCCAGAGGGGTTGGAATTTCGTGCTGAAAGGTATTAAACTTTCTAATAAGCTTATACCAATGTAACTATCCAGCAGCAGCCCTGCTACGTGCAATATTACAAAAACCAGCGTGCTTAACGACAAAATCTTGTGAAGATGCACTACTTTAGCCCGATGTAAAAAGCGGTCAGTTAAATGCAGACTGGTACATAAACCAAGTATCACACTAAAGGAAAGTAATAGATAGCTGATAATACCGCCCACCCGCGCTAACAGCCAGGGGCTTTTCTCGGCTAACCCCGCCCCAATAGGTTGTCCTAGCGACTTCTCCAGGTAACTTTGCCAGTATTGCCCCGGCAAAGTAGGTATTATTCCCCGAAGTAGCGTACTACTCTGGGTGTAACCTAGTACAAAAACTGCGAAAATCAGACTCGCCACTCCCAGGTTTTGCCAGACTAAATGGCCCTTTTGCTGGCTGGAAGCCGCAGGTTGGCGAGGTGTTGCCAGAATTCGGTGGCGGTTTTTGAATAGATAATGTTCACGTAAATCCGATTTTACAACCATTTTCTGGCTTCCTTTGCTCGAAATAAAAGTTTCTAACGGCCTAATCTCACCACCTTTATGAAGCTTTGGTAGTCGGTGCTGGTCGGGCCGTAACTGGATTAACCTGAGCTTTCGGGACTGCGGCGGTAGTTGGTTTCACCGAAACTGGCGGTGGCGGTGGTGCGGTTGCTGCCGGAGTAGGATTTGCAATAAGGGTTTTGCCCCGGTTGGCAGGGGGGGCCACAATCGTGGTGCTAACTGCTGGTAATGAGGCTGGATTTGGCTCAGGGGTTAAGGGTTCGGCTGGGATTACTGCCGCATCCGCCCCGCTAGCTAACCCGCCCGTTTGCTGGTTAGTCAGGGTTAACTGACTGGAAATATCATTGCCTACCTGATAACTTACTAACGCGATAACCAGCGCAACTATACCGAATACAATCAGATTTAGTTGCAGCAGCCCTTTTTTGGGGACATTGCCGCTTTTGGAATTGGGGTAATTCATTCTAAAATAATCTCCTGTTTATGATTTGCCATGTAAATTAACCTCAAATTGCAAAGTTTTTTAATCGTCACCCTCGCTATCGTTTTCTTTTTCCTCATGGCTCTTTTTGTCCTCGGCTGGCTGGGTGGTATTATTTGGTTGCTCTACCGCCGGGATTATTACAACTGGTTGTTCTGTCACAGGGGCTGGTTGAATATCTGCCGGGGTCGTGACCGAACCAGGCACATCGCTAGGGCTTGTTACAGGGTTGCCAGACAATTCTGAACTTGTTCCACCAGAGAGGGCGGGCTGGGTTGAGCTAGTTTTTGAAACCGGGTTGCTACCGCTAAAACCATTGAGGCCAATAATAAATGCCCCGATAAACACTATAGCTAGAATCAGACCCGGTAAAAGTTTTTTGAATTGCATTTTGAAAATCTCCTTTTCAATACTTTGGCTTGTTGACTACCCTGTCAGGATACAGCCCAAAGATTGGAAGAAGATTTGAAAGAGGCACTTTTAGTCGCAGAATAATTAATTTTTGCTAAGAGAAGAAGGTAAATTAGTGGGGAGAGTTATGGTAAAGGTGCTACCTTGACCCGGTTGCGAAACGACCTGTACCGTTCCTTTGTGCATCTCAATAATCCAGCGAGCTATGGAAAGGCCCAGACCAAATCCCCCTTCACTGCGGGTGCGGGCTTTGTCAACCCGGTAAAATCGCTCAAAAATGAATTCTTGCTTATCGGAGGCAATACCAATCCCGCTATCCTGAACCTGAATGACCAGTTGCTGGCTATGTCCACGGTTTATAATCAGTTTCACCTGTCCGCTGGCGGTATATTTAATGGCGTTATCCAACAAAATAAGGAGCATTTGTTTAAGACGCAAAGCATCCCCGACCAGCCAAAGTTCATTCTCAGCTTCGGGCAGGCTAACCTGCAACTCCAATTTTTTAGCCTCAGCTAATGGCGTTATCTGGCGAATGACCTCCTTTGCCAGCCTCGTAAACTCAAGCGGCTCTGGTTTATATTCAAGCTTGTTTGAGTCGGCCCGTGCCAGAGTAAGCAAATCAGAAATGAGGCGCGTCAGGTACTCGGTTTCCTGGCGAATATCTTCAATTAATTCGGCTTTTTCGCCGATAGTTTTGTTTTTATTCCGCAAAGCTACCTCGGCATTGGCCTGAATTAGCGTTAGTGGGGTACGCAATTCATGGGAAGCATCCGCCACAAAATCACGCTGTCGTTGCATTGAAAGGTGAATCGGCACTAAAGCTCGACTGGTAAGGAAAAAGGCCGCCAGCAAGGCCAATACCGTACCCGCGAGGGCTACCAACCCGGTAATGAGTAGCACGCTCCGCAACTGCTCCTCATGAATAGAGATGTCCTGTCCTACCTGCAACATCCCAATAATCCGACCATTTTCTACTCGGAGCGGCACCGAATAAAGCCGCACCGGGATATTGTTGGCAATTTTGAGGTCGGTGAAATAGCTGTTGCCTTTAAGAGCCTGGTTTAGTCCGCTTACATCAGGCAGACCCGGACTACTAATCTGACGGGGATTCGCCACGACTGCGCCACCTGCATCTACCATAAAATAAAAAACGTTTGCCACCGAAATCTTTACATCCTCGGTAGTTTCAACCCTCCCCTCGCTGGTTTCATTTCCCCCTTCGTCTTTTTCATCATTTTCACCCTGTTTGGAAGTTGGCTTTGGGTTAGGAGTAGCTGCGGGTACGGGTACGAGTGGCACAAAATGGGTATTTTTCAATATATCGGCAGCACTTTGGGTCAGGTCTTTATCAACTTCGGCCTGGATATTGGTGGAAATAGCAAAATAAAGGGCGGATACCACTGCGATTAGCAGGGAAATAACCACCACCACATTCCAGAAAATTAACTTATTTCGGGCTTTTTTTAACACGGTTAGCCTTAATGTTAGCAGAATTGAACCGGGGATAACCGGCCTGAACTATTTTAGACGCAGACTATAACCCATCCCGCGCAAAGTCTGAATGAGCTTTTTAGGAGACTTCCCATCTATTTTGTTACGCAAGTAATGAATATAAATATCTACCACATTGGAAGTAGCCTCAAAATCATATTGCCAGACATTACTGATAATCTGGTCGCGGCTCAACACGCGCCCGCTATTCCGCAGCAAATACTCCAGCAAGGAATATTCTTTCGCCGTCAGGTCAATCGCTTTGCCGGCGCGAGTTACCCGGTGGGTATCGAGGTTTAGTTCCAAATCTTCGACTTTCAAAGTTGGGTCAGCTAAATTTTCAGGATGTGTCCTACGACGGATTAGGGCGCGTACTCGGGCTAACAGCTCCTCAAAAGCAAAGGGTTTGGTCAGGTAATCATCTGCACCCGCATCCAGGCCGTTCACCCGGTCAAGTACCGCATCTCTGGCGGTGAGCATCAACACCGGGATATTAATTTTCTCTCGGCGTAGTTCCCGGCAAATTTGCAGGCCATCCCAACCTGGTAGCATCCAATCCAGAATCAACATATCGTAGTTGCCAGACATAGCCATATTAAGCCCCTGTTCTCCCTCCACCGCCAAATCAACCTGATATAGTTCGTCTTCCAACACCTGTTTTATAAGTTGGGCCAGTTTTACCTCATCTTCAACGATTAGAATTCTCATCCGTACAATCTTTCAGTAGCACAGTTTTACTTTATAAATTTTAGGTACACAAAAAAAGGTTTTACCCAACTTGATTCTAGTGGAGTCAGGTAAACCGTTTGGTAAAAAGAATCAAATTTTGGTAAAAACCGAGCGGTTTGTTAGCGAGGAAGGTCAGGTTTGTAACCGGGTGGAGTGGGTTATAAACCGACCCCACTCACTAGAACTTGCCACAAAAGGGTCTAAAAAGGGGATGGTCTAAAACCGTAACGGGGCTACCGCTTGAATATCATAGCGTTTGACCTCGATAATCTTGGTTGCCATGAACCCCGGCAACCTCGAACGAAACTCCTTCATATGGTCGGTTTGAAAATGGAAAGCAAGGGCTTCCTCCGACTCCCACTCTTCAAAGGCGAAAATAGTATCAGGCTCTTCCAATGAGGAAAAAAACCTGTAAGATATACAACCTGCTTCCGCCCGGCTGGCTACCGCCATCCGCGTGGATACTTCCAGAACTTCTTCACGCATCCCCGGCTTGACCGCCATTGAGCCAACCACTACCAACATATTATTTTTACTCCTTTATTTATATTACACCGCCCATGAATTGTAGGTTGCCAAAATAGCCTTGTCAATGCAGGAGTTTCTATTTGACGGTTGCCCAACAAATTACCTCTGTGTATAATCTATGTTAAACTAATAACCAATAACTTTTCCGACAACCGACGACTGACAACCGACAACCGATAAATTACCCTAGCAAGGAATAAATAGATGGCCTTCAAGGATAGAACCCCCAAACTAAGTGCCCGCGTTCAGGGCATAAAAGCGGTTTATCATGGCGGGGTGGATATGGCGGAACTAGCGCGCTATATGATTGAGCCCGATGGTCTCGTAGATTTAAGTGCCAACCTGAATCCTTATGGCCCCCCACCCTCGGTAGCCGAAATGGTAGGGGAAGTGCGCCTTGACCGCTACCCTGACACTCAGTCTTCGGCTCTGCGAGAGGCTATTGCCAGTGAACTGCATCTGATGCCCGACAATGTGATTGCCGGGAACGGCTCGGTGGAGCTGATTTATCTATTGGCCCAGGCTTATCTTGACCCCGGCGATAAAGTGTTAGTGTGTGGCCCAACCTTTGGCGAGTATGCCGCCGCCGCCAGAGTATTTGGGGCCGAAGTTATCGAGTATCGCGCCCGCCCGCAAGATAATTTCAAACCGGATATGGCAGAAATTATTGCCTTAATTGAACAGAAACAACCCAAACTGGTTTTCGTCTGTAATCCCAACAACCCCACCGGGCAAATCATGTCCGAAAATGAAATCACTTCAATTATGGAAGCGGCGGGCGATGTGGGGGCCATGTTGGTGCTGGACGAAGCCTACCTCTCGCTTGCCGATGAAGATTTGCCCCAATGGAACTCACTTGACCTGTTGCTGGCCGGGGATATTGCCATTATTCGCTCCCTCACCAAAGAATTTGCCCTGCCCGGTTTGCGGCTGGGCTATGCCATAGCCCCACCCGAAGTCACCCGCGCCCTGAATGCTTTGCGAATGCCCTGGAGCGTCAACTCCTTCGCCCAGGAGCTTGGCCCCAAACTGTTGCAGGAAAAAGCCTACCTCGAATTTTGCAAAGCCCGCTTAGCCGAAGATAAAGCCTATCTGTTGCAAAAGTTGGAGAGTATTGGGGCTGAGTTTCTACCAAGCGTGGCGAATTTCCTGCTGATTAAGGTGGGAGATGCCAAAGAATGCCGCAAAAACATGCTCAAGAACAAGCTGATTGTGCGGGATTGCAGCAGTTTTGGCTTGCCGGAATATATTCGGGTGGCGGTGGGGAAACCCGAAGCTACCGACACACTAATTGCAGAGCTAAGTGACTGGCAGGAGACTCATTCGGTAAAAAGTCTTGTCCCCGCCCAATTAGCCAGCCGGAATACCAAGCTGGGACGCACCCTGATGGTGCAGGGAACAGCCTCATCGGTAGGTAAAAGCGTGATAACCACCGCCCTCTGCCGCCTGTTTACTCAGGAGGGCTTCAGTGTCGCTCCTTTCAAAGCCCAGAATATGTCGAATAATAGCTACATTGCCAAAGAGGGAGGTGAAATCGGGCGGGCGCAGGCGGTGCAAGCCGAAGCCTGTGGCATCGAACCCAGTATTTACATGAACCCGATTTTGCTCAAGCCCGAAAGCGATATGCGCTCCCAGGTGGTGGTGCAGGGCAAGGTGATGGCGACCCTCAGTGCGCGGGACTACTACAAAACCAAAGGTGAAATGCTGGTTATTATTAAAGACTCGCTGGAAAAACTTCGCGCCGAATATGATCTGGTAATTATTGAGGGCGCGGGCAGCCCGGTTGAGATTAACCTCAAGGACGTGGATATCGTCAACATGGCAGTGGCTAAAATGAATAATACCCCCGTGCTACTGGTGGCGGATATTGATAAAGGCGGGGTGTTTGCCAGCATCGTTGGCACGCTGGAATTACTGGAGGAAGACGAGCGCGAGCTGGTAGCCGGACTGATTATTAACAAGTTCCGGGGCGACCCAACCCTGTTCGATGATGGGGTGGAGTTCTTGCAGAAGCGCACCCACAAGCCTGTTTTGGGAGTCGTACCCTATTTTACCGACATCAAAATTGCCGAGGAAGATAAGGCCGGATTAGAAGATCGAATTGCCCAGACTAGCCTGGCTACCCGCACCACCGCCCTCAAAGTGCGAGACCGCGATGGGGTTAATCGTCAACTGGAAATTTGTGTAATTCTGTTGCCCAATATTTCCAATACCGATGATTTTGATGCCCTGGAATTGGAAGAAGGGCTGGAAGTGCGCTATGTACGAGAGCTTTTTGACCTGGGCGAGCCCGATATGGTGATTATTCCCGGTACTAAGACCAGTATTGCCGACCTACAATTCCTTTCAGATTCAGGGATAGGCAAGGCAATCAGCAATCTGGCGGCGAAGGGTACACCTGTTATCGGGCTGTGTGGCGGCTACCAGATGTTGGGGATGCGGATTGAAGACCCTGAACGGGTGGAGAGCCGGGTGAGCAGTGTGCCGGGGCTGGGCCTGTTGCCAGTTATTACGACCTTTAACGGACGCAAAACTACCAAAAAAGTGATGGGGCGTATCGAAGCCGATAAAGGGGTTTTTCAGGGGGCAACGGGGATGAGTATTAACGGCTACGAGATTCATATGGGCCAAACAGTGCCATTGACGAGCCTTTCCGCCGCCGATGGTGGCTCTGACCAGCTTACCAGTGTTATCCGCCTGACCCGTCGTGAGAGTGAGGCAGTCGATGTACCCGACGGCTTTATGAACGAGCAAGGCAACGTCTGGGGTACTTACTTACACGGCCTGTTCGCCAACGATAACTTCCGCCACAATCTATTAAGTAATTTGCTCAAGCGCAAGGGAATTGATAATAGTCTGGTACAGGACAATCGCTTCAAAACGGTCAGCAATGAGGCCGAATATGATAAACTGGCCAATCTGTTGCGCCAGAGTATTGATGTGAAGGCTTTGCGACAATTATTAGGGTTATAAATTTTAGAGGCTAATTTATGAAAAAAGGTTTTGTGGCGGTTGCGTTTTGCCTGACTCTTTTACTCTCGGCCTGTACCGAATCTACCCCGCCCAGTGACGCCGCAGGGGTCGGGAAAGTCAAGGATACCATTACCCAGAATGGCTATATTATGACCCTGAACAGTCTAGAGCGTAACAAATCTTTGGGAGCGGGGAAAAACGCCAAAGAGGGAAGCATTTTTCTTTTTCTGGATATAACGATTGTTAGCGACAAAGAATATGGGGTGGATATTAACCCAAACTTTTCACGGCTCAGAGACACGGAGGGAAAAACCTATAATCCTGTTTCCGGCAAAACCCCGGCACTCTCGAATACCAATAACCTGGGCAAGGGTGACAAAATTCGAGGTTTTGTAACCTTTGAGGTGCCGGAAAAAGCTACCGGGCTGGTTTACGAGTATATACCTCTTTCCGGTATGCTCCTGAAATTTAACCTGTCTTAATTCCTGGGAAATCTAAAATCGAATATCTAAAATCTGGGGATTCGCAGAGGCGGTGCGCGAACCGACCTACCCTGGGGAAATTCTTACTGATTGGGCTAATATTTTGAGCTGGCTTTTCCGGGAAGTGGGCTGGGTTGCACCGCCTTAATCTTCAGGTTGATAACAACCTCATTTCCAATTGGCATTTTTTTGAAATTCAGGCCAAAATCTTGTCGCATAAAGGTGGTGGTGGCCTGAAAATTAACATTACCCTCACTCTGGATAGCTATCTGACTAACTTCCAAAGTCACGGGTCGAGTAATATCACGGATGGTCAACGCACCCATTAAGCGAAATTTCATTTCGTCAATTTGTTCAGCACTCTGGCTACGGAAAATAATCAGGGGGAACCGCTCTACCTCAAAGAAATCAGCCGTTTTGAGGTGCTTATCCCGCCGCGCGTTCCCGGTAACGGCACTGTTCGCCTCAATTTCGATATAAGCCGAACCCTGCCCAACCCCCGAGCTATCCATTTCAAGGCGACCCTGCCGTACCTGCATTTGCCCATTAACGGTAATCAATCCCCAGAACTTCTTAATCGAAAACTCGATCATCGTTTCTTTATTATCTGTAATCCAATCCGCTCTACCTAAATAACCGTTCTCTATAATTGTCATTCTGAAAGAAGTGCAGAATCTCAATAATATAAACAACAGCCTTCCCAAGCTCAGGGTGATTGTGGTGGTAACGATTACTAAAAAAGCTGGACGGAATCTATGTTTAAAACATGATTAATAGTCACAAGTCCGCTTATTATCCGCCTTTGGTCGTATTGACGCTGTAAGGTTAATATCCTATAGTGACATAAACGGCTTTCCAGTTATTTTTAGCCTTTTAGTCACCACCTGAGAATTAGCCAAATGCAAGAGCAACTTCCGACCGGGACTGTCACTTTCCTCTTCACCGATATCGAAGGCAGCACTAAACTCTGGGAATACCACTCCCGCGAAATGCAGGGAGCATTGGCGCGCCACGATTTCCTGTTGCGGCAAGCGATTGAAAATTACGGTGGCTCCGTCTTCAAAACAGTTGGCGACTCCTTCTGGTCAGTCTTTACTACCCCCGCCGATGCCCTGAATGCGGCTCTGGCGGCCCAACAAGCCCTTTTAGCCGAGGATTGGGGCGACGAGATTTGCTCGATTAAAGCCCGAATGGCACTTCATTCGGGAGCGGCAGAGGCGCGTGGTGGGGATTATTTCGGACAGACCCTCAACCGGGTAGCACGGCTACTTTCGGCGGGACACGGCGGGCAAACCCTGTTATCACTGGCAACTTGCGAACTGGTGCTGGACGACTTACCGCCAGGGATTGAACTGCGAGATATGGGCGAACGCCGCCTGAAAGATTTAATCCGGCCTGAACATGTTTTCCAGGTAGTAGCACCCGGTTTACCCAGCGAATTCCCACCCCTCCGCACTCTCGATAATCGCCCTACCAACCTTCCCGCCCAGGCCACCAGCGTAATCGGGCGGGATAAAGAAGTAGCGGCGGTCTGCGAACTGGTACGACGGCCTGCGGTGCGGCTCTTAACCCTGAGCGGGCCGGGCGGCACCGGCAAAACCCGTCTGGCTTTACAGGCGGCGGCTGATTTGTTGGACGATTTTGAAAACGGGGTGTTTTTTGTGACCCTGGCCCCTATCTCAGACCCCGCCCTGGTAACTTCGACCATTGCCCAAACTTTAGGGGTCAAGGAAATCTCTGGGCAATCTCAGGCTCTTAGTCTGAAAAATTATTTGCGCGACAAACAGCTACTACTGGTGCTGGACAATTTTGAACAGGTGGTAACTGCCGCTCCCCAGGTGGCTGATTTGCTGGCTGCCGCCCCTGGACTGAAAATTATGGTCACCAGTCGGGCGGTGTTGCGGGTTTATGGCGAGCAGGAATTCCAGGTGCCGCCCCTAAGCGTGCCAGACCTGAAGCGGTTGCCCCGTTTTGAAACCCTTTCGCAATATGCGGCGGTAGCCCTGTTCATCCAACGAGCCCAGGCGGTAAAACCCAACTTTAGGGTTAATAACGAAAATGCCCATGCTATTGCCGAAATTTGTACCCGGTTGGACGGTCTACCATTGGCGATTGAGTTAGCCGCTGCCCGTATCAAGGTGCTAACTCCCCAGCTTTTGCTGGAACGGCTGGATAATCGGCTCAGGTTGTTAACCCGCGAGGGTGGGCGCGACCTGCCTCTCCGCCAACAAACCCTGCGAAACGCGATTGCCTGGAGCTATGACCTGTTGGAGGAGGACGAGAAGAAATTGTTCGCCCGTTTGGCAGTGTTTGTGGGTGGGGCAACTCTTGAGGCGGCGGAAGCGGTGGTCTGTACAGACGAGGCGGAACCGCTAGACAACGAGGTGTTGGATGGGATTATGTCGCTACTTGATAAGAGCCTGTTGAAACAGGTAGAAGGAGTCCAAAACGAGCCGCGCTTTGTGATGCTGGAAACCATCCGCGAGTTTGCCCTGGAACGTCTGAACGAGAGTAATGAGACGGCTGCTCTGCGGGAGGCGCATGCCAACTACTTTTTGAAACTAACTTTAGAAGCTCAACCTAAAATTACCGGGCCGGAACAGGAAATGTGGTTGAACAAGCTGGAACTGGAGCATGATAATTTCCGGGCGGCTATTAAATCTTCACTTGAAGGGGAGGCTATAGAGCGAGGCTTGCGACAGGCGGCGGCGTTATGGTGGTTCTGGTATTCACATGGACATTTAACCGAAGGGCGACGTTGGTTGATGGAGGCTTTGAGTAAAACCGTTTCTGCATCCTTCAGCCTTCCTACTTCATCCTTTTTAGAAGCGCGGGCCGAAGCTTTACGTTGTGCCGGAGCTATGACGCGCTGGCAAGGCCATTACGAGCAGGCGATTGAAATTATTGAGGAAAGTGTCGCTATCTGGCGCAAGCTTGGTCAGAAGGCGGGGTTAGCGAAAGCCTTAAACAGCCTGGGTGCGGCCAATTATGATCATGGGAATTTTGAGCGGGCTAAAGTTTGTAACGAGGAAAGTCTGCTTTATTATATTGAAACCGGGAACACCCTGGGTATCGGTATTGCCCTTACTACCCTGGGCGATGTGGCAGTGGCCCAACGCGACTACGAAAAAGCGATTGCCACTTACCAACGTAGTCTGACGATGAAGCGGCAGGCCGAGGATAAGCTTGGTATCGCCTTTTCGCTGATGGGTCTGGGGCGAGCCGCCCGTTATCAGGAAAAATATGAGGACGCGATTAGTTATTATCAAGAAAGCCTTCGTACCCGCCAGACTATTGGCGATAAGCTGGGAATTGCCGAGTGCCTGGAAGGGTTAGCCAGCTCAGAGCGAGGTTTAGGCAATAATATCAAAGCGGCGCAACTTTTCGGCGCGTCCGAAGCCCTGCGTGAGTTGATTGGCGCACCCCTGCCCCTGGCAGACCGTACTGAATATAATCGCAATCTGACGGCAATGAGTACCTTGCTAGACGAAGGGGTTTCAATTGCGGCCTGGGCCGAAGGTCGGGCTATGAGTCTGGATCATGCCATTGAATACGCCCTCGAACACATTAGGGAAGAGTCGGTAATTGGGAGTTAGAGGATGGGGGTCGGGGAATAGAGTGAAGGATGAGGGATGAAGGTTGGAAAAAGGGGAATTTCGTAGGGGCTACTCGATGGGTCGCCCTTTTTTAACCCTCGTCTTATCTAATTGTCACGATATATGGCGGGGTAATCACGCCCTACCAATGCCCCTTCCATCCTGTTTATCCTGTCCATCCTTGTGAATAGTTCCCATACGTATTTCACTGTATTTAGATTTTAACCAGAAAAAATGCCGAGCGGGATTTCTCCAACTCGGCCTTGTACGGACTGCCCTTGTGGCTGTCCCGTTACTTTTAGGACTGGCGGCGGCGAAGTTTTACCACAAACAGAACCGCACCCCCACCCAACAGAGCCATAATTGCCAACTCCGACAGAATTACCCCAAAGTCAGGGCCATCATTGATTGAGGCACTCTGTCCGGCGGAAGGCAATTTACCCGGCACTGCTGCCCGTGGATTAGCGGCAAAGCGTGAGACTGGCGAAGCGCTGTTAACAGCCCCGGCCCGACCTTCGTAACGTGAACCTGTTACCGTATCGGTTGCGGTTAACACCACATCGTTTAACAAGACTGTAGAGGATTGCCCAGCCGCCGCAGGGGGAGCTTCAACCGTCACTTCCAAAGTCGCGCTGGTGTTAGAGTTAAGGGTGTAATCACTCCACAACACCCGGTTGGTGGGCTCATCGGTACGTACCCGGCCTGTATCAGCCTGAGTATTCACCACCTTGACACCGGGCGCAACCCCAATATCAACAGTGTTTCCAATATCAATCTTGTTACTAAGACCGTTATTGACGGTGAAACGTATAACGTACTGTACCGCCCCGTTTGGCTGAGGGTTAACCGCTGCCCGACAGATAACCACGTCCAGCACGCCCTTGTTAATAACATTAGGAGCACAGTTAGGCAGGTTGGTATTGGTACGTGGTATAAGCTGCAAACTAACTCTGGTGAGAGGACTGGTAGTACCAAAGCCGCTGGTGGTTGCGCCAAAGTCGTTGCCAGTGGTTTTGCCGCGCACGGTGGTGTTGATACTATCCAGTAGCCCGGCGCTGGTGGTATCAATCGTCAGTTCCATTACCCCAATACCGCCCACCGGCAAATCAAAACCATTCCAGACCCCACTGCCAAAAGCCCCGGCGTTAACCTTGACCCCAGACAGCGATGCCCCGGAAGCAAGTAACAGTTTAACGCTATTGCGCACATCCACATCTTCGGTTGAATTGTTCCGAAGAATAAAGCGTACAAGATTACGCCCCGCCCCGCTACCCGCCTGCCGACAGGTTATCATATCCACCACGCCAGCAGTAGGAGGTACGCCCTGCTCACAGGGTACTCCTGGCCCACCGCCGGTAGTAGTGGTTGGAAGCGGCGTTGGTGTAGCCTGAGTTAACTTGAAGTTCTGGTCGGAAGCGTTCAGAACGCTTTTAGTCATATCAATAGTAATTGAAGCCGGACCATCGGTATTATACTTGCTCTGGTCTACCGTTACGGTGTAAACGAAGCCTTTTGCCAGATTGTCAAAACCGTAATTACCGTTAGCATCGGTTAATTGTGGCCCAATCTTGATGGGTAAATTATTGGCACTAGTTCCAGTAAGGGTTACGCTACCGCCGTTAGTGCCAGACAATGGCTGACCCTGCAACAAAACCTTACCACTAATCCGCCCTAACGGTTCGGGGGTTGTATTGGGTACACCAACACCCACCACTCGAATGCTACCACCTGCCGCCGCCTTAACTACCTGTTTACTCTTAACCCCGGCATTAGTGGTAACGTCAATAGTAATGGAACCGTTCTTTGCCCCACCGCTTGTTGGTTTAAAGCTAACGTTTACGGTACAGTTCTGGTAAATACTCAGGAAACCACAACCCGAAGTGTCGCCACTAAACTCAGGCGCACTGGAACTAGCCGAATTTACCTGAATCCCGTTGAAGTCAAAATCATTAGTAAAAGTGACACTTTTGGTGGAAGAAGCACCCACATTCACATTGCCAAAATCCAGAGTGTTTGGATTAACCCCGGCGAAGCTGGTAATTACGCTAAAAAAGCTCCAGACTACCAGCCCAGTAACGAGGACAATCGCCCCGGCCAGGCCGGAATTGATACGGAATTTTTTCTTGCCTGCCATATTATTCTGTTGTTCGTTTCTGCCGATTAGGGCACGAGGGAATTTGTTTCTCATTTGAGGTCTCCTGTCGCTCAGTTGCCAGTTCGCAATAAATGGTTCGCAATAGGCCAACAATATGTGGGAATCGTAGAACCAAAACTAAACCTGTATTTACTATAAGGTTTTTACTGGCTACTGGAAATGATTTAGCTCACCCTGAAGTTATATCTATTCTAACACTACCCACTTCACTGTCAACAAATATAAACGGCGGATTGGTGTTTTTTAGTCAGGAACAAGGTTATGTTACGAAAGTGTAATTCCTGACTATCCCTGACCGACTAATCAATCCTTGAATAAATTAATGGCTTCCAGGTCATTCTAATGTATTTAACGATTGAGAATCAAGGGAGTTGCAGCCAAAATCGTAACCGTTGACGAAGTCTGTCATTCTGAGCGTGAGCGAAGAATCTCAATGGTATAAACTAGACCCTTCGCAGGCTCAGGGTGACAATGGTGGTGAACGCTTACCCAAAATCAGGAATGCCAGGGGCTATTTTTATGGAGTATTAATAAAGAAACTTTAATAACTGCTTCGAAAAAAGTTGACAATGAAATTGGCAAATGATTAATTTTAATTAAGTAAAATTTAAGTTTGATTAAGTTTTTAATAACTTCCGCTTGCTAGAGTAAGTACAGAAGAGCCAAAATTGTGGATATGGCACCAGGTTATGACAGTCCGGTTATAACCTAAAAAGATTAATTTCAGGTGGAGCGGTGAAGGACAAAGAGGCAAAAAAAATTTCCGCCCGGCAATATTCCTCTTTTTTGTTGCGTCTATGGCGTACTCCTTCAAGTTCCGACCAAAATAACCAATCAAATGCCCACCAAGGAACCCACTCGGTAGTATTGCACCTCCAGCATATTCAAACCGGGGCAACCTGGCAACTTACGAGCCTGGAAGAACTAAATGACATTTTGGATAATACCCTGGATATATTGGCGGAAACCGAGGGTGATAGTAGGAAGTCAGAAGTCAGGAGTCAGGAGTCGGAATAGTTGTCGGTTATCGGTAAAAAGTAACGATTAGAATGGGCCGAGACAAAGAAATGGCGGATGACCCGATTTTAGATTTTAGGTAGAAAGCCGATAGCTAAAAGCTACAACATGGTGATTTAGGACATAGTAAATTTTTGATTTTAGCGTTAAAAAGAACAGGGTTAATCCATCACGATTGGAAACTAATGTACTGTAGTAAGAATCAAACCCCTCTTCATAGCCAAATCAAAAATAAAGTGAGGGATTTTTAAAGTCTACCCAATTAGCTCTTCCTTATTGTACGTTGGTCTGTTAAACTGTGGAGCAGGATGAAAATTCAGTCTTATCGAAACAGCCTTGAATATCTTTTGTCGGAGTTGCGAAGGATAACCGCGCTTCTTTCTGCCCGGTTACAGCAAATGCGCGCTGACGATGAATCCACCACCGAAGATGAATTTCGAGGTCTTTATGTTTCCGAAGAAGAAGTAACTCGTTTACTGGCTGATCCCTCCCTATTCCTGTCCGGTAGCTACACCACCAACCTTGAGAAATCCATCGCACCCGTAGATGCGGCCCATTCGCGGTTGGGCCATATGCAAAGCGTATTTGGATTATCCCCCTTTGAGTTGGATGTTCTGTTGATTGCCCTGGCCCCCGAACTGGAACTGCGCTACGAACGACTCTATGCCTACCTGCAAGATGATGTTACCCGCCGCCGCCCCAGTGTTGACCTGGCCTTGCGGTTGCTATGCCCCGGTCTGGCAGGACAGGTTGCCGCCCGTCGTTGTTTCGACCCGGACGCGCCCCTCTTGAACTATCGCCTGATTGAACTAAGCGAAGATGGTCAGAAACAAACCTCATTATTAGCCCGCTTTATAAAACTGGACGAAGGGATAGTCGCCTATCTTTTGGGCGAAACCCACCTGGATTCGCGGTTGCGCGGTATCGCTGAGTTTGCTACCGACAACAAAAGTTACCAACAACTGTTGCCGGAAGCTCAGGAACATGTTAACCGCCTGAGCGAACTGGCCCAGGACGAGGGCTTCGTAGTAACCTTGCTTGGCCCGGACGAGGGTATGAAGCGTAAACTGGCAACCGAGGTCTGCGAAAAACTGAGTGTACCCATGATTGTAGTGGATACGCCCCTGCTGACCACCTGGCCCAAGCTCGAAAACCACCTACGTTTACTACGCCGCGAAAGCCTGCTGTGGAGTGGCCCGATCTATTGGTCTTCTTACGAAAGCCTGTTAAAAGAAGAAACCCCCATCCTGGAAGCCCGTCGTTTGGTCAGCCGCTTACTTAAAGAGCAGGAAGGCTTGAGTTTCATTTCCACCATCCAGCCTTTGCCTCCCCTGTTACCCGGTCAGAATCGCCGTGAATTTCGCGTATCCCTGGTTATGCCCGGTTATAGCGAACGACAACGCCTCTGGGAAGCCCAACTTGGGGATTCCGCGCTTGGCCTGGATTTGGAAGGGCTTTCCAGCCGCTTTAAATTAAGCAGCAGTCAGATTATGGCGGCGGCGGCTACCGCTCACCATCTGGCAATCTGGCGGGGCGAAACCGCTCCCAGCATTGAGGATTTGGAAGCGGCCTGTCGCAGTCATTCCAGCCAGAAACTAACCGACCTTGCCCGCAAACTTACGCCGCATTATCGCTGGAATGATATCGTATTACCCGCCGACCAAACCCTGATGTTACGCGAAATCTGCGAACAGGTTAAAAATCGCTCGACGGTCTACGAAAAGTGGGGCTTTGACCGCAAACTTTCGCTGGGCAAGGGCTTGAACGTAATTTTTGCCGGACAGAGTGGAACCGGGAAAACGATGTCGGCGGAAATTATCGGTAACGAACTGCGGATGGATGTCTATAAAATTGACCTTTCCAACGTGGTCAGCAAATATATCGGTGAAACTGAAAAGAATCTTGAGAAGATTTTCACCGAAGCGGGCGAAAGCAACGGTATCCTCTTTTTTGACGAGGCCGACTCACTCTTCGGCAAACGCAGCGAGGTTAAGGATGCCCATGACCGATACGCCAATATTGAGACGGGCTACCTCCTCCAGAAAATGGAAGAATACGATGGTATTGTTATCCTGGCAACTAACCTGCGCAAAAACCTGGATGATGCCTTTGTACGGCGTATGCATTTTATGATTGAATTTCCCTTCCCGGAAGAAGAAGACCGTTTTGAAATCTGGCGGCGAGTGTATCCAAAAGACACCCCTCTTTTTGACGATGTGGACTTGCGTTTTATGGCCCGACAGTTCAAAATTGCAGGTGGGAATATCAAGAATATCGCATTGACATCGGCTTTTCTAGCGGCAAGTGCGGGCGAACTGGTACATATGTCCCATCTTATTCGAGCCACCCGCCGCGAATTCCAAAAAATTGGTAAACTTTGTACACAGAGCGACTTCGGGCCGTACTTTAAGCTTGTCAGTAATCAGTAGGTGGTTATCAGTCGTTTGACCTAACCCCCTAGCCCCCTTCCCTAAAGTGGAAGTGGGAACAAAATTATTTGAATTTTTGCTGAAAGCTAATGGCTGGAAATGTGATAGTGTTAATAGCTAAAAATGGTAAATATGTTGTTAAGTAATTATAAGTTAAAAACTCGCCGTAAGGCTTGCGCGAAAAAATCAGGAGGTGCGGAAAATGGGACTCGATAGCGGAATGGATTATAAAGAAGAGTCGCTAAGAACCAATAATGAGGCCGAATCTGAAATGGAAGCCGATGGTGGAGTAGCGGAACTGCCCAAAATCTCTCCGGCTGCCGCCAAAGCCGCATTGAGCAAGCCAATGGCAGGATTGCAGCGTCAGGCTTTGGTTCAGACCATGGGCCAAACTCTGGGCAATAAGCAGGTACAACGCCTGTTAGGTGGCATCAGCCGCTCGGCTTCGTCCGGGCCAGATGGTGGGCCGTTGGAACAGGATTTGGCCCAGCGCGTACAGAGCGAACGGTCTAATGGTCAACCGCTTGGTGCGGATGTTCGTCGCGATATGGAAAGCAGCATGGGGGCAGATTTGTCTAAAGTCCGGGTTCACACTGGGAACGCCGCCGCCGAACTAAACGAACAAATGGGTGCCAAAGCCTTCACCAGTGGGCGGGATGTTTTCTTTAGCGGTAGCTCTTCCCCTTCTGATAAAGGTTTGCTAGCCCACGAACTAACCCACACCGTTCAGCAGGGTATGAGTGAGGAAGCCCCCAGCAGTATTGGGGCCGCCGATACCGAACACGAACATGCCGCCGAGGCCGCCGCCAGTGGTTCGCCTGTGGGTGGGACTGCCCAACGCGAAGCTGATGAGGACGAAGTAGCCATGTCACGGGCCGAGGGCGAGGAAGATGAATTGGCGATGTCCCGTGAAGAAGGTGACGAAGACGAACTCGCTATGTCACGTGATATCCAACGTGAAGGAGCTCCCGAAGAAGAAGAACTTGCTATGTCACGAGCTGAGGGCGAGGAAGATGATTTAGCCATGTCACGGGCTGAGGGCGAAGAAGACGAACTCGCTATGTCACGTGCCGAGGGTGAGGAAGATGAATTGGCCATGTCACGGGCCGAGGGTGAGGAAGATGAATTGGCGATGTCTCGTGCTGAGGGCGAGGAAGACGAACTCGCTATGTCCCGCGATATTCAGCGCGAGGAAGATTTGCATAATCCCGAAGAATACGGTGGGGACATCCAGGCGGCCCGCGACCTGAACGCGGTACAACGCCACGGCGACGAAAGCGAAGCCTAATTAATTGTGGAAAGCTGATTAGTAAAATGATTGAATCTCTGGACGAGACAATTAAACAGTTACTGATTCAGAAAATGCCCCTGAACCAGTCGGAGGTGGATATCAGTTTTGAAGCCCCCGACCGAGAGTGGAGCGGGGCTATTTCCAAACCCACCATCAACATCTATTTGCATGACATCCGGGAAAACCTGGAGCAACGTTATGCAGGCTATAGTGCCGAGCGTAACATTGTCGAGGGTACTTATACCATTACCAAAACGCCGGGCAAATTTGATATATCCTATCTGATTACTGTCTGGACTACCAATGTGGAGGATGAGCATCGCCTCCTGTGGTATGTAATGGCAACCATGTTGAAATATCCCACTTTACCACGGGAAATTCTGCAAGATCCTTTGCAGAACCAACCAATTCCGATTGATACCAAGTGCGCTCAACCCGACGGCATCCTCCGCAACATTGCTGACGTGTGGACCGCCCTTGATAACCAATTGAAACCCGTTTTACCTTACGTCGTTACCCTGGTGATGGATCCGCTCTTTACCAGAGAGGCTCCAGAGGTGCGTAGTAGATTCCTTAATTTCCTACCACCTACTAGCGATATTCCTGCGCTCAACCGGGAGCGCGTGGATGAACTGCGGCGCGAACCACCGACCCTTGACAAAGTTTTACAGCCAAGGGTGGGCTCTGTCCAGTTTGTACAAGTTGGGGGCTACATTAAGGATGCCACCGACACCGGAAAAGCAGTTATAGCCGAAGTTATTCTTTTAGAGCAAGGCCTGAACGTCAAAACCAACCCCGAAGGGCGTTACACTTTCCAGAACGTGGTGAAACGCCCGCAATACACCTTTTTGGTAGTTGCGGAAGGTTACAAAACTACCAGAAAAACCATTTCCATACCGTCGGCTGATTACGATATTAGCCTCGAACCTGACCCAGAATTAGCAAAGAAGTAGTGAGCCTCCAACTTTCAGCTTTCAGCTAAAAATAATAATTTAGCTGTTGGCTAATGGTTAAAGGCTGATAGCTAAATAATGCGAAAAAGGAGAAATCAGCAATGCCACAGTATCTTTCCCCTGGTGTATACGTTGAAGAGGTAGACCGAGGTAGTAAGCCGATTGAAGGCGTAGGTACAGCGGTTGCCGCCTTTATCGGGTTCGCCGAAAAGGGGCCGCGCGAAGCCCAATTAATCACTAACTGGGAACAGTTCCGCACTACCTATGGTGATTTCATTGAAGGAGCCTATCTGCCCACCTCCGTTTATGGTTACTTCCTCAATGGTGGTACCCGGGCCTATGTTATGCGGGTCAGCCCGGCCATCACTATTCCCGGTAAAAATGGCAATACTTCTATCGAAGTAACTCCCCTCTTAACCGCCGGGGACGATGCGGTAGCCGTAAACGTAGCCACCAGCAACACTGGTCGTTTTGAATTAACCGTTAAACGGGGCGACACCACTGAAAAATTCACCGACTTGAGCATGGATCGCAAAGATAAAGCCGCCCGCCATTTTGAATCAATCATAAATGACGCGGCAGAAGGCTCGAAATTCGTGCGGGTTTATGATGCCAGCGGTGATCGCTTAAATGCTGAAGTCCGCGCTCCCAAAGGTGGTAACTACAGCTTTGGTGGCGATGGTAGAGCCGCCGCCGAACTTCCGGCTGGCCCAAGCCGCCTGAACGCTCGTGGCGCAGGTGACCAGCCAGTTTTGGAACTGAAAGCCAAACCTGGGGTTGCAGGATTATCGGTTGAAATCGCCGACATTGCCGGAAATGACGAACTGTTCAAGCTAGTCCTCAAATCTACCGATGCTGAGGAAAGCTATGATGTCAGTTTCAAAAAAGGCCCGCAATATGTTGAAACTGTGGTAAATAAAGGCAAATTGGCGACTGCTAAAGATTTAGCTGCCGATAGCACTATGAGCCCAGCGGATCGCCGCCCGGCGGCTGGTACTACAGCCATGACTGCGGCGGCTCCTTCCGCCAGTGGCAAGGTCAACTACAGCTCCGCCGATTTCACCGGGGACATTATGGAACGCACCGGTTTAGCCGGATTGGAAGCCCTGGACGATGTAACAATGGTAACTATGCCTGACCTGATGAACCTCTATCAGAAGGGCATCATTGATATGAAAGCCGTACAGGTCGCCCAAACCGCTTTGATGAACCACTGCGAAAAGATGAAGAACCGAGTCGCTATCCTGGACGCTCCCCCCAGCCTGACTCCGCAAGCCGTCAGTAACTGGCGCATGAAGGAAGCCAACTACGACAGCAAGTATGCCGCTCTTTACTATCCCTGGATTGAAATTGACAATCCAACCCAGAAGGGTAAAACCATGTTCTCACCGCCGAGCGGTCACATGGCTGGTATCTGGGCCCGCAACGATGCCGAGCGTGGTGTCCACAAAGCTCCCGCTAACGAAATCGTCCGGGGCGCAATCGGCCTGGAACGCCAGATTACCATGGGCGAACAGGATGGTTTGAACCCTAACGGCGTAAACTGCATCCGGGCTTTCCCAGGACGCGGTATCCGGGTATGGGGCGCACGTACCCTGTCGAGTGACCCAAGCTGGCGTTATCTGAACGTCCGCCGTCTGTTTAACTTCGTTGAGTCCTCGATTGATCGCGGTACTCAATGGATTGTGTTCGAGCCGAACGATGAGACCCTCTGGGCCAAGATTCGACGCGACATCAGCTCCTTCCTCTACCAGGTCTACCTGAGCGGCGCGCTCTTTGGTTCTAGCCCGGATCAAGCCTTCTTCGTGAAGTGCGATGCCGAGGTTAACCCGCCCGCTATCGTAGATGCCGGTATCGTCATTACCGAAATTGGTATCGCGCCGGTAAAACCTGCGGAATTTGTAGTCTTCCGCATCGGTCAGATTTCACAAGCAGGCTAGTAACGGCGTAGGGGTCAGAGGATAATTGTTCTCTGGCCCCAACCCTCAATAATAGACGGAGGTACTATAAGAAATGGCAGCCTCAACCGAAATATTGGTTGGTAATTCATTTTTCCTGGAATGGGGTCAGGATAAGATCGGCTCTATCCAGGAAGTATCGGGTATCGAGGACGAAACCGACGTTCTGGAGCTAACCCAGGTTACTAAAGACGGTAAGACGATTACAACTAAGTCCAGTGGGGCAAACTCACTCAAGGTTGGAAAATTAACCATTAAATACGCCGCCTTCAAAGGTGACCCCTTACGCAAGTGGCGCGAAACGGTTATTTCCGGCAAAATGGACGGCACCCGCAAGGATGTTACTCTGATTCTTTACAATCAGGCTAACGAGAAAGAAATGGAATACATTTTCCGCCGGGCCTGGCCTTCCAAGTATGCCTTTTCCAACCTTAGTGCCAAGAGCAATGACCCATTAGCGGTCACTGTTACCCTGGAACACGAGGGTATGTCAGTCAAGGGCTTTAACTCGTAAAAAAAGAAGTAACGAGTAGAAAGTAACGAATAACGAGTAAAAAGATATTACACTCGCTATGAGATACTGACAGTCTCGTTAATCACGCCTGAAAAGACGGAGGATTATACAGAATGGCCGCTAGTGTCGAAACAATTAAAAGTAATGCCTTCTGGCTCGACATGGGACAGGCTCAAATCAGCTCTATCTCTGAGGTTTCCGGCCTTGAAGATGAGTCAGATGTGGTGGAGCTTAGTCAGGTCGCCGAGAAGGGTAAGTTGATCGTAACCAAAGGGCTAGGGGCGAACCCCTTGAAAGTTGGCAAACTAACCGTGAAATATGCTGCTTTCAAAACTGATCCGATGCGTAAATGGCGTGAAGATGTGATTGGTGGCAAAATTGCCAATATCCGCAAGGATATAACCATTCACCTCTACACCCGTGAAGCCGGTGAAGAGATGTCTTTCTCTTTCCGAAATGCCTGGCCTTCTAAATATAGTTTTTCTTCGTTCACCTCGAAGAGTAACGAAGCGGTAATGATTACCGTTACTCTGGAACACGAAGGTATGTCAGTTAAGGGCTACAACTCTTAAATGGGGGATAGGGGTCAGGGGACGAGGGTTGGTTGAATTCAACATTTTACTAACCCCTATCCCCTGACTCCCAACCTCTAGCGACTTCAGGAGCGAAGATGGCTAGTTTACAGACCGAATTTGAGTTTTTGTTGCCGAAAGGTTTTATTGACCGAGATGGCAACCTCCAGCGCAAAGGTACAATGCGGATGGCAACGGCAATGGACGAGATTGCGCCACTACGTGACCCGCGGGTGCGTAGTAATCAGGCCTATCTCTCTATTATCCTGCTTTCGCGGGTAATTACGCGGCTGGGGACACTGACTTCCAACGACATTAGCCCAGGTTTGCTGGAAGGTCTATTCTCGGCTGATTTAGCTTATTTGCAGGCTTTATACAACCGGGTTAACGCCGTAGATTTTGATAGTTCTAAAGTTTGCCCCACCTGTAACCGCCCCTATGACCAGGAGCCACAGGAGGTTGGGCAAACAGCCGAAGTGGGGGGATAGTAAGCTACCCCTCGGAACAAATCTACGAGGAGGTAGCTTACATCGCCTATTATTTTCATTGGCCGTCTGATTACATTATGCAACTGGAACATGCCGAAAGGCGACGCTGGGTGCAAGAGATTAGCCGGATAAATGAGCAACTTAACGATACAAAACCAACAGAGTATTCGATTTAGCCGTCAGCCGTCAGCTCTCAGCCGTCAGCTAATTTAGAAACGCAAATAGCTGATTGCTGAAAGCTGAAAGCTACAAGGGGTATTACCAAAATGAGTTTTAGTGCAACCGCTTCATTTTCAGCTTCAACCTCTGCCTCTGCTTCAATTGCCGCTGGAGGGGGGAATGGTTCTTCCACCGACCTGATGCCGGAGCAGAAGGTTCTCTTAGCCAATAAATTCTGGATTGAAAGCGAAGGTATTCTGGACGCTTATTTCACCGAGCTTTCTGGTATGAATATCGAAACCGAAGTAATGACTGTCAAAGAAGGTGGCCTTAACAATTACGTCCATAAATTGCCCGTCCGTACCAGCTATACCAACGTGGTTTTGAAACGGGGTCTAACCGATTCTAAAAAGTTCCTGGATTGGTATCAAAAAACAATTAATGGAAAAGTTGAGCGCAAGAATATTACAATTATTCAATATTCCGCGCATACTGAGGGGCATCCGGTAGTCAAACGCTGGGAATTAACTAATGCTTACCCCGTAAAGTACCAGCTTGGCAGTTTTAGTGCCAAAAGTAATGAATGGTCAATAGAAACGATGGAATTGGCCTATGAGTTTTTCAAACTAGCCAGTTAGTAGCCATTAACAATCGGAGCAGAACGTGAGTAAGCAGCAAAAAGGGACTTCCAACAAAGAGGCAAATCCAAATATTCTGCGGCGGGCGTTGGATGGGGTTGATATTCGGCCTGTGGGCCTGTTAAATTTAGGCTTGAAGAGCTGGCAAACGGCCCTTGACCGCAGCCACAGCATTGCCCGGTTAGCCGAACGCCATAACCAGTACGGTGATTTCAGCCGTAACCTGGGGTTTAGCCATGTGGTACCGCTTAGTATGCCGCGCCTGGATATGCGGGTGGTTTCCCGCTACTTGCGCCTGGATACCGCCTTCCGCCCGCTAGATCGTACCATGCGAATGAAACGGCAGCCAGAACAGGCCCAAACCCAGTCTCGCCAGGAAGTTTCCCAACGATTTCGCCCTACTCTACTGAACCCTAATGACTTCCGTCGCTCCGAGGATGTTATTGAGCGTCTGTTAGAGCCGGAAACACCGACTTATTATGATGAACCCGATAGTTACTATGCGGAGCAACTTGACGCAGACCTAACCCCCCTGACCCCCCCCCCAGGGGAAGAGTTAAGCCACTCGCCTGTAGGAGCGGGGTTTGGGGAGAGGTCTACTCAGCCCTCAACCCTCAGCCCTCAGCCCTTTGAGACTCAACCCTCAGCCCTCAGCCCTCAGTCCTCAATACCGGCTTTAGCCCGTGTATTCGAGCGGATTGATACGCCCCTGTCGGTTAATAATCCTTATGCTGAAGAAGTAGGCGGCGGTTTGGTAGCACCTTCATTTGAGGTAGCTACTCCCGCCCCGCTGGACCTGGTATACAGGAGTCAGGAGTCAGGAATAAGAAATCAAGAGGCAGGAGGCAGGAGTCAGAATAATGGGACTAACCTAACCCCCCCGACCCGTGACACAGTACAGCGTGTCTCTACAAATAATGGGGAAGTTCAGGGGGAAGCTTCATCATCCCTCATCCTTCAGCCTTCATCCTTTGCGCCTCAGTCCGCAGTCCGCAGTCCACAGTCCTTTGAAACTCAGCACTCTGAGCCCCCCGCTTTGGCGCGAGCCATGGAACGAATGGATACCCCGCTATCGGTCAACAACCCGGCAGCCGAGCAAGTAGGCAGCCCTAATACTCCTGTTTTTGGGAATTTTGAAGTCGCCAGCCCTGAAATGGTTCATCGAACTATCGAGCAGGTTGCACGAAGCCAGGAGCAAAGAGCAAGGATTCAGAATACGGGAGATAGAACTCAGGAATCAGGAGTCAGGAGTCAGAATAGTGGGGCTAACCTAACTCCTCCTACCCCCTTCCCTAGTAAGGAAGAAGGCGCAACAGCAGAGGGGGCGGCAGAGGTTTCTTCATCCTTCGTCCTTCATCCTTCATCCTTTGCGCCTCAGCACTCTGAACCCCCCGCCCTGATGCGGGCGATGGAGCGGATGGAGACCCCGCTATCGGTCAACAATATTTTTGCCGAGCAACCTATCGAGCGTCAGGCTATAACGGGAGGAGTAGACTCCGCTACTGTTGCCAGCCCGGCTATGGTTTATAGGACGCCGGAACAAGGGATTAGGAGCCAGGAGCCAGGAGCCAGGAGTCAGAATAGTGGGGACGGGGGCCAGGGGTCGGGGGTTAGGAGTCAGGAGCAAGGAGTCAGGAGCAAGGAGCACAGTAGCTTTGCACCCCAAACCTACGATATGGTGCAGCGTATTAATACAACAAACCCGATAGTACAAGGGGAAGCTTCTTCTTCATCCTTCATCCCTCAACCTTCATCCTTTGAAACTCAGCACTCCCCGGCTCTAGCCCGCGCTTTGGAACGGATTGATACACCCATTACGGTTAATAACGTCTTTGCCGAGCAGCCTGGTGCGCGTGCCACTTCGCCCGCTTTGGAAGCCGCCGCCGCTTTTAGCCCAACAATGGTGCATCGAGTCCAGGAGCAAGAAAACAGGGGCCAGGAGCCAGTAGCAAAGAGTCAGAATAGCGAGGTTGGGGGCCGGTGGATGGGGGATAGAAGTCAGGAGCAAGGAGTCAGTAGTCAGAATGGCGGGGCAAACCTAACCCCCCCGACCCAGGACGTAGTACAGCGTGTCTCTACAAATAATGGGGAAGTTCAGGGGGAAGCTTCATCATCCTTCATCCTTCAGCCTTCAGCCTTTGAAACTCGGCCTTCAGTCCTTAGTCCGCAGTCCTTTGAAACTCAGCCTTCAGTCCTCAGCACTCAGGCCTTTGCACCCCCTGCGTTGGCTCGTGCTTTGGAACGGATTGATACACCTATTACGGTTAATAACGTCTTTGCCGAGCAGCCCGGCGAAAGGCCGCAATCACCCGCCCTGGAAGCCGCCACTGCCGCCAGCCCAGCAATGATACATAGGAGTCAGGAGCCAGGAGTCAGAAGCCAGAATAGTGGGGACGGGGGCCAGGGGTCGGGGGTTAGAAGTCAGAAGTCAGAAGTCAAAACTCAGAATGATGGGGCAAACTTAACCCCTCTAACTCCCTTCGCTGATAAGGAACAAGAGGTTGCAAGGGAGAGTTCTTCAGCCTTCAGCCTTCAGCCTTCAGCCTTTGTATCTCAGCACTCTCCCGCTTTGGCGCGGGCGATTGAGCGGTTGAGTGAACAGACTGAGGCAGGTTTTAGCCGAACTGAAAGCAGTTCGAATCTAACCCAACGGTCTAACCCGGCTATGCTAATCAGCCCTAACCAGTTTGGGTTAGAACCCGCTACCCCCGCGATGGTACATAGAGTGCAGGAGCAAGAAGCAAGAATTCAGGAGTCAGGAGTCAGGAGTCAGAATGGTGGGGCAAACCTAAACTCCCTCCCTAAAGTGGAAGGGGTAGCATCGGCTTTACCGCAGTCCGCAGTCCGCAGTCCGCAGTCCTTTGAGTCTCAGTCCTCAGAGTCCCCCGCTCTTACACGGGCAATCCAACGACTTGAGGAGCAAATTGCCGCCGAAGAAAACCGCACCGAAGCTGGATTCTTCGCCGCCAACCCGCCAGCCCAGGCTGCCGAATTAGCCACACCGGCCTTACTGTTACGTAAAGCGGGCGATTATGTGCCTGAAACCAGGGAAGAAAACCGAATCAGACCAACCGAAGAAGCTAATCCCTTCGCGGCCCAACCAGCCCCCCAATCCCTGGCAGATGCTCTGGATATGCTACACCTGCTACCCAGCATGCGCGAAACTGCCAAACAAAACACGGGTACAACTGTAGCGCGGCAAGCGGCGGGCGATAACGGTGTAGCAACGGCAGGTGGGGAAGCCCATGCGGCAGCTCCCAGCAACCCAATACTGAACGCCGTAATGCGCAGCATGGATTCGGGGGCGGCTAAACCCCTGGAAGGTGGGGTACAATCCCGATTAAGCGGGATGTTCGGGCGCAACTTCGAGCATGTGAGGGTTCATACCGATGACCACGCCGCCGAAGCCACCTCGCACATGGGGGCGGAAGCCTTTACCGTCGGGCAGAGCATCTTCTTTGCACCGGGTCGTTACCAACCTGAAACCTCGGAAGGACAGGCTCTTATCGGGCACGAACTAACCCACGTTATGCAGAACGCCACTTTGCCCTCGTTGGGAAATGGGCGGGTTTTGGAAGCTTCGAGCGACCATCAGCACCTGGAGCGAGAGGCCCAACAGGTAGAGCGCACGATTTTGCGCCACCTTGAGCCGAGTCCCTATACTCCAATCCAGACCAATATCAGTCGCAGCTTGGCGTCAACTCCCGCTCCCGCTCCAATGGTGGAACGCAGCGTCGCCCCGGTTGAGTCGGTACACTTACGCCCTTCTGACAGTGGGGCAATTGCCCGTCAGGCCGAACCCGGCTCCTATATCGAGCGCGAAATTGGCAGTTACAACAGCATCCAACGGGCTGTAACCATAAACGAAATGGATACTTCGGTAGACGGTGCAAACGGTCAGGGCGGCGGTAAAATGAGCGATGAAGAGCTGGCCGAGAAAGTTTTCAAGCTCTTGAAAGAAAGATTGATTATAGAACGTGAGCGTCACGGCCTCCGAGGTGGTTCATACTTCTAGAGGGGTTGTTGGTCATTAGTTAGTAGTTGTTGGATGAAAGTGTCGAGTTCCAAGTTAAAGAATTTACTGATTATTGACAACTGATTACTGATTACTGATTACTTTTAGGATTTTAGATTTTAGAATGTGGAGTGAAATATGCCAGTAGGTCCAACTAATTCAAGCGATAGAAAAGCGGTTTTGGTAATCAAACCGAAAAGTGGAGCCCAAACCCGTATCCCGGTTCATTTCAACCCGGAAAAATATGCTATCCAACGCACGGTTAATTACGACCAGAAACCAGCCGGCGGGCGCGACCAACCGACCACCCAGTTCCGGGGCGGTGGGCCAAATAAAATGACCCTGGCCTTGATGTTTGATACCACCGACCAAACCAACAAGGATGTGCGCGATTACATCAAACCACTCTGGGATGCCGCTAAAATAGACTCCTCCAGCACGAGCACCTCCAGTGGGATGTCCGAACCGCCCCACGTAATCTTTATCTGGGGACGTTCCTGGAGCTTTGAGGCTGTAATCAACAGTCTCTCCACCGAATTTGTCCTGTTTAATGCCGATGGTATGCCAATTCGGGCAAATGTTAGTTTGGGTCTCACTCAGGTAGTGGATGATACCAGCTTTGGACGGCAAAATCCCACCAGCGGGGCCATTGCTGGCAAAATCCATCTGGTGCGGGAAGGCGACCGCATGGACTTGCTGGCGAATCAGTATTACAAAAAACCGATGTTGTGGCGTTATATCGCTGAACACAATGATATTGATAATCCACGCAACCTTACGCCAGGGACGCGCCTGATTATTCCACCATTGCCATAACCAAAAGGGATAAGAACCAGTATGACACACTCAGTAGGTAGTGATTTACCTCATTTAGTACAAGCCGATTTTGAAATAAAAGCTAACGGGACGAGGATGTCTTCGGATTTTCAGCTTTTGTCAATGATGGTTGAGCAATCGCTCTATCTACCCGCAATGTTTGAACTCCGCTTTATCTATTTTGAGCCTACTACTATGACCTATCCCACTAACATTAGCACTACTTTTGAAATTGGGACAGAAATTGAAATCAAGACTGGTTACATAGGCAACCTTACCCAGGTTTTTAAGGGCGAGGTAACCGCCTTGGAATTTAATTATTATGGTAGTGAAGTGCCGAGCTTGACGGTACGGGGCTATGACAAGCTCCATCGCTTGCAACGAGGGCGCAAAGTCAAAGTCTTTAAAGATTCCACGCATAGTGATATTATTCAAAAGGCCTTTCAAGAGGGCGGTCTTAGTGTAACAGTTGAAAGCACTAGTCCTACCCTGAAACATACAATCCAAACCAACGAGTCGGATTTCGATTTTGTGCAACGGCTAGCTAACTTGAACGGACTGGAAATTCATTCTACGCCAACTGGCACCTTTGAAGTCAAAAAAATGGCTAGTGGTAGCCCAGTGGCGACCCTTACCCTCCAACAAGATGTGATAGACCTAAGCGTGCGAGTTAATAGTAGCGACCAGGTTAACAAAGTAACGGTGCGTAACTGGGATCTTAAACAGAAACAAGCGATTGTTGGTAATTCCGAGGCTGCCACCAATGCCTATAAACCTTCGGCGACCTATAACGGTAAAACTGGTAAAAGTGCGTCCAGTAGCTTCGGCTCTCCTGAAATAACAGTGCTAAATTATACAGTGCAAGACCAGGTGGAGGCTCAAAATTTCGCCAAAGCTATTTTCGATGATCTGGCGGGACGGTTTGTGCAGTTAGAGGGTTCATGCCAGGGGCAACCCTTGCTGGCCGCCGGGAAAAAAGCTAAAGTTGAAAACGGTGGCATCTTCTCAGGCGAATATTATCTAACCCGAGTAACCCACCGTTACCTCAATGGGAACTATCTCTGCTACTTCGAGGCCAATTCTCGCCAAACTAACACCCTTTTGGAACTTACCAGCCAGAATTCCAGCAACAATCGGTCTATCGAGTCGCCGATAATCGGGCTAGTGAGCGATTTAAATGATGAAGACAATTTGGGCAAAGTTAAGGTAAAGTTCCCGGTCTATGGTGATACTATTGAGAGTGCCTGGGCGCGAGTGGCTACCCCGATGGGCGGGACCAACGGCGGGATGTATTTTATGCCCGAAGTTAATGATGAGGTGCTGGTGGCTTTTGAGCATGGCGACCCCAATCGCCCGATAGTTATTGGCAGTCTTTATAATAATACCGATAAACCACCCGAATTTGACGGGAAAGCGGTAGAGGGCGGCAAAGTCAAACATCGCCTCATCAAGTCACGGGTGGGACATTTCCTGGTCATGAACGAAACCGATGACAAACCCGCTATTCATATTGTAGATAAAACGGGCAAAAATAAAATTGTTATTGACTCAACCGAGAATACTATAACAATTGAGTCGGATAAGGATATAAAGCTGGTTGCCAAGAATGGCTTAATCTCGATGGAAGCCAAAAACATTGAGATGACAACCACCGAAAATGTCAAAATTACCGCCACTCAGGGCATCAAGGCCGAAGCCACCCAAAACATAGAGATGAAGGCTACCCAGAACTTTAAGGTTGAGGCTACCATGAACGCTGAAATCAAGGGTACAGCAGGTGCCAAGCTGGATGCGGGCGGCAAGCTGGAACTAATGCCAGGGATGGCTACCCTGGACGGCGGCGGTATGACTACCATCAAGGGCGGTATGGTCAAGATAAACTAGGGTAAACCTAACCCATGACCTCCTTCTCTACCAGGGAAGGGAGAAATCGTAGGGGCAGACCTCTGTGTCTGCCCTAAATCTGCGAAGAAAGTAAAGCCAAAGCGGAGCGTTTATGTACGATAAAAATTACTTTTTTGAATATAGTTTCATCGGGCAGGGCTGGAGCTATATCCCCGGCAAAGGGCTGGGAGTAAATGGCGAGGGCGGGGTTAAAATGCTGGCGGGCGACCAGGATGTAGCCAAGTCTATTTATATCATTCTTAGCACTGCCCCAGGCGAACGGGTAATGCGCCCGGAGTTCGGTTGCGGGATTCACGATCTGGTGTTTTCCACGCCCGGCCCCCAACTTTATGGGCTAGTAGCCTACTATGTTCAGCAAGCGTTGGGCCGTTGGGAGCCGCGCATTGATGTTATCAGCGTGGATGCCGATATGGATCCCGGCTATTCCGAACGCCTGTTAGTAGATATTAACTACCGTATCCGCCAGAATAATAACGAACGTAACCTGGTTTACCCGTTCTATACCATTCCACGCGGCCAGGATTAAGCGTAATCTAAACCAAAAAGAGAGGCTATTGAAATGGCGTTGCCGAATATCAAGCTTGACGAAAGAACTTTTCAGGATTTAGTAGATGAAGCCAAGCTCCGAATCCCTCGCTATACCCCGGAATGGACTAATCATAACGTCAGCGACCCCGGCGTAACCCTGATTGAGCTTTTCGCTTATATGGTAGACCAACTGCTCTATCAGATTAACCGAGTGCCTGAAAAGAACTATCGAGCATTCCTGGACATGATTGGAGTGCGGATGTCGCCACCCAACCCGTCCCAGGCCGAACTTACCTTCCGCCTCTCCGCCGAGTTGCCCAATGCCCAGTTAATCCCTAAAGGGACAGAGGTAGCCACCGTCCGTACCGAAACTCAGACAGCCCGGATTTATACCACCGATGCCGATTTGAAAATAAGCCCTCCCGGTCTGAAATATTTCCTGACCTCGATTAATAACGATAATGCCACTGATGTCAGCAAAGTGGCCTTCGATAAAGATGCCCCCGGCCTCAGCGTATTCCAGACCGAACCACAACCCGGCAATACTTTCTACCTGGGCTTTATTAACGATATTTCCTCTCACACGCTGGTTTTAAAGCTGGACTGGGAAAAGCTGGGCGTTGGTATTAATCCTTCCGACCCGCCGCTTATCTGGGAATATTGGGATGAGCAGGTCGGTAGCTGGATGAGCCTGGAAATTGCCCGCGATACCAGTGAAGGTCTTACGATTAACTATTCCGAGGTGGAACTTTATATCCCGATTACTTCTGGTGCTCACGAAATGGCCCTGGTGGGTAGTAGCGAAGATGTGGTCATGTCGAATTGGGTACGCTGCCGCTACCGGGACTTAGGGCGAGGCCAGAGCGGCTATAACCAGTCACCAATTTTACGCTCCGCCTCGGCCTATTCGATTGGTGGCACGGTTTCCGCCAGCCATAGCGAAGTCATTCGCAACGAAGACGTGGGACGCTCCAAAGGTGAGCCGGGACAGCGTTTCAAATTACGCAATGCCCCGGTACTTTCGCTTAACCCTAAAGAGAATGAATTTGTTCTGGTGGACGAGCTAAACGGCAAGACCCCCGAAATCTGGAAACACGTGCAGGATTTCTCTGAATCCGGCCCAAATGACCCCCATTTTACCCTGGATAATGTTTCAGGCGAGATTTCGTTTGGCCCGGCTATTCGCAATCCCCAGGGGGTTGAGACTCAGTTTGGGAAAATCCCGCCCTTTGGCAGTATCATCACAATGGTGGCCTATCGCACCGGAGGCGGGATTGGCGGAAATGTCGGCAGCAATTCGATAACGGTACTGAAATCTTCAGTTCCCTATATTTCTGCTGTAACCAACCGCCGCGCTGCCAGTGGAGGTACTAATTCTGAGAGCCTGGAACATGCCCTGGTACGCGGTCCCAAAACCTTGCGGGCTCGTAATCGGGCTGTAACCGCCGAAGACTTTGAAACCCTGACGCGCGAGGCTACCAGTGGGGTTGCGCGGGTGCGTTGCCTTAGCCCCGGCGCGATTGACCGTAACAACCCCGAAGAATATGTCGAACCCGGCACGGTGGTAATGTTGATTGTGCCGGAGGTGGACCCGGAATTACGCGAGTTGCGCCCCGAACATCTGGAAATTCCCGCCAGCATGCGCCAATCTATCACCGATTACCTGGACGAACGCCGCTTGCTCACTACCCAGATTGAGTTAGCCACGCCCAAATATCAGTGGGTGACAATTCAGGCGCGTATCAAAACCTTGAACCAGTTCGCTAACGAACGGGTCAAGCGCGAGGCGGAGCGACGGCTATATCACATGTTGCGCCCGGTGCATGGTGGGCCAGACCCATTGCTGCGGTTTGACCAGCCCGGCGAAGGTTGGCCTTTTGGTCGGATTTTGTATATTTCCGAACTCTATCCTATTCTTCAAACCATCGAAGGGGTAGAATTTGTCGAGAAACTGGAACTGTTCCCGGTGATAGACCTGGCACGCGGTCAGGCCGGGGCACCCGTAACCCAGATTACCAGCGGGCCGCGCGGCTTGCTCTGCTCATATCGGCATCAAGTTGTGTTGATTTAAGTTAACAACACAGTAAATAAGCAAAGTTTGAAATAGGATTCAGGGTATCAAGGCTTAACCTTGTGCCCTGAATTCTTGGTGGAATCTTACAACCATTCGGGCACTCGTCATAGCGCGGTTTTACTTTCGTCATAGAATCAAAAAGGAGTCAGTGTAGTATGTCTGGCAAGGTACCCGGTAAACTTAAACATAACAAGCTTCGTTCTTCACAGCCCAAGCCTAAAACCGATTCCCAACCAGCACTCGAAACCTCTCCCGAAACTTCTGAGGTCGAAACTGCGGAAATGCAAAGGACAGTGGCGAATCCCAGACAAGCGCGCCCCGAAGCTTTGTTAGCAATGCAACAAAGCTATGGTAATCAGGCAGTTCAAAGAATGTTAGGAGTTGGGGGGCGCGGGATTGTCCAAAGAAACCCCGACACCATGGCAACCACCCAACAAATCGCCCAGGCCCAGCAAAAAGGTGAGGCTTTCTTCAAACGTTTCAATACTGCCGCCGTAGCCTTTCAGGGCAAAGTCGCGCCCGCCAAGATAAACCAGTCCGCCAACTTGCGCTTGTCTACTATTGCCCCCCAATATTCCGATAGCCCGGTTGATACGGTTGTTAAACCCGCCGTCTTGCAAGCTGCGGTTGGGAAGGTGGGAGCTAAAGGCACCTGGGGTAAGACCAAACACGTTTTTGGCAAGGGCTCAATGGATACTTTAGCAGAATCGGCTGCCGCCCCCCTTATCTCCCAAAAAGTAACCGAGCTACGCAAAGATGGACAGTCGGATGGTGATATTGCCCTGGACGGTTTGAGTGAACAGGCCAAGTTAACCAAATTTTTGGAAACCGTGCATCAAATCGAAACTAACGGTCAAATTCCCGACCAGATGAAAGGGCAACGTAAGTATTTAAGCGAAGCCAAATTGCAGAGTAACCGTTTGCTGGAAGCTAACCTGGGCCAGAGTGATGCCAAAGAGAAAATTGGCGAGAAACTGGTAAGCACCTTTATGGACTCCGAGTTGGGTAGCAAGCTGGAAAAAGACGACAGCATTGTTAAGCACTGGAAAGATACCAAGTCTGAAATCGAGTCTGGAATTAAGGGCGAGGAAATGCAAGCCGCCGCCAAAGATGTGGCGCAGGATCAATCCTGGGCATTGACCACTCTGATGTCGGAAATGTCCAACGCTGTCATAAACATTCGGGGGGATTTAGCCAAAGGAAAAGAATTAAGCTTTCAGTCGCTCACTATTCTGTTAGATGGCATGGAGTCGGCGGCCCAATCAGCCGAATTGCTCAATCAGCAGGTAGAAGAACAAATCCGGGATGCCGTTTCGGTGGGTTTGCAGGAAAAAGCCAAAGCCGCCGCCACCACCGCCGGACAGAAAGCCACCCCCAAAGCGGTTGAGAATGTGGTCAAATATATTGGCAAAAACGAGAAGAAGTATGTGGCGGTTAAAGAGGAGGCCAAAAAAGAGGTCAAATCCACCCTGGACGCTATTTCCAAAGGCCAATCCCTCAGCCCCGACAAGCAGCAATTGCTGGACAATGTTAAAAGCCAGATGGAAGAGGTAGCCGGGAACGCCAGTAGCAAATTCCGCCATATCGGGACCGTAATCGAAAAGGCCATGCCCCCCAAAGCTCCGGCGGGCAGTAAGCTAAACGTTGAATTGACCGTCAAAATTCCGGTTGACCCACAGGCGACGGGCTTTATCGGCTTCCATCTTCAGGGCAAGGCCGAACACGAAATGAAAGCCAAAGAGGACCTGGCAACCCGGAAATTTGGCTACAACCCGAATACCAAAGTTGAGTTCAATATTGGGGTAATCGGCGGTGGACGCTTACCCTTTGGCTTGGAACTTCTGGGTGAGTTGGGAATGTACGCCAAAGCGGAGTCGCCCGATGGTGCGCCAACCGCGATGGAAAATATCTCCTACGCCCTCTATCGCCGCTTCGTGGAAAGTAAATGGATACCGCGCGAAGTTAGCAACTGGATGTGGGGCGCGGGGGGCATTACTGCTAAAAAGAACGAGGGCAAAAGCGAAGCTGCCTACAAAGAGGCCGAAGCCTGGGGCGGCGGTATGGAAAAACGCCTGGAAAAAGGTGGCTCGGCAGAAACAGGTGCTTATGGTTCAGCGCAAGGCGAAATCGGTGTGGACAAGGTTGCCAAATTCAAGGGCGGCCTGAAGTTTGCCACTGGCACTAAATACGATAAGGATATTGTTAAAGAGCGACGCGGGCTGGGCCGAGGCAAGGGGGTTTCGGGCCGAGGGGCGCAAAGTTCGGTTGGTCAGGGCACCCGCGCTTATGAGATTTCGATTTCCAGCTCTTTTGGCCCCTTCACAATCAGTGGTAAGGGTACCTATCAATCGCTGTATGTGGAATATACTCCTAAAGAGAAAGATGCCGCCAAGAAAGCCGGGAAAACGCTGAAGGATGGCTATCAGTTCTCGCAATGGAAAGGCGAGTTAGCCGGACTGGTTACGGCTCCCGCCCGCGATGTCGGTTTTGACAAGTTATCTGGCCCTGACGCTGCCGCCCGAATTAGTACCTGGGTAATGCGCACGGCGATGACTCTGAAACACCTTATCCAGAAAACTCAGGCCGCCAAAGCCGAAAACCGCGATTGGTCGAATACCGAGAAGGCTTCGGTTTCATACGATATAGGCTCGTTGGCTTATGATATGGATAGCGGCACCGGGGCAGTAGAAAAAGGTGGAAACTATGCGGTACAGGCTATTCAAGGGCAAATGGGTGGCGGTGGTTCTGATAACGTGGTTACGGAGGGTCTCAAAACCGGGGCAAACACGGTCAAGAGTGGCTTAAAAACCGCTTCGGATGGTTATGACAATTTTAATAAAGTCAGCAGCCAGTCAGGGGCTCTCAAGGGTTTGATTAAGGATGATTCGGCTCGCGAAAAGTACCTTACCAGCGCAAAAGGCGACTTCTTGAAGCAGGGCAAAGCTACAGGCGACCAAAAACTTCTTAACAACCTGGTCAGCCTGAGTATCGGCACTGAGTTTGGCGCAAAAGATAATTATGCTGGCGACCATGGTATTCCAGAGGAAGAAGGCAAACGCAAGACTCAGATTGAAAAGAACTGGTATATCGCGATTGGCTTGCTAAATGCTACCAATATCGGCTTACCGAAGCTGATTGAGGCCAAATTCGAGCGTACTGAAAATCTGGTCAAGTTAATGATTTTCCCAACTATGAAAGTGTTATTCTAAGTAGTCAGTAATCAGTAAACTGACTACTGTAAAGGCAAAACCATGATTGATATGAATCGTACCCCCCTGAATAACATGCTAACTTTGCAAACGCCCCAGGGTGCGCCGCTAACAATCCACGCCCTGGAATTGGCCCTATATGGTGAGCCGGATAATTCTGCCGAGCTTATTTTCACGATTAGCTGGCAGGACTACCAGAGAGTGGAGAGTAGCGAGTTTTTTCATCTTAAATATGGTTGCTATAACCCACCATTTGAGGGAATGTTTACCCCCGGTCAGGAAATCGAAATTGAAGCCCGCTTGCTGCCGGAGCTAATGCCACTATTGCCGGAAGATATAGAAAAGTCCCAGGCTTATATGCGCCGCTTGCCTAGTGGTAGCCCCTTGCTCCAGACCGAAAGTTGGCAAGCTCTGAATGTTACTCAGCAGCAGGGCGAGGTTAAGTTAGGTTATGAGACCGACCTTAACCGGGGAGTAGTTACCGAAGCCCCTTTATACGAGGCGATGGTTTCATATTTCAAAGCCGATGAGTGGCCTTTCGAGCGAGTTGGCGATAATACCCTGGTGCGAATTGTATATAAGGGCGAAAACGGTCAGTGGCTATGTTACGCCAATACCGACGAGGTTAAGAAGCAGTTTATTTTTTACTCAATTGTGCCGGAAAAAGCCGAAATGGAACACCTGGCGGCGGTTTCAGAGTTTATCAATCGGGCTAATTATGGGCTGGTTATTGGCAATTTTGAGCTCGATTTTAGCGATGGTGAGATGCGCTTCAAAACCAGCCTGGATGTAGAGGGCGATTTCCTGCGACCCGTCCTGTTACACAATCTGATTCATGCCAACATCGCGCAAATGGATCACTATTTACCGGGAATACTAAAGGTGGCTTTGGAAGGGGCAGACCCGGCCCAAACCGTTGCCGAAATCGAGGGTTAGCTAAATCAATTGGTAAATGGGTATGAAATATCATACAAAATTAGGGACTCTTAGGTATAATCAAATTGACATGTAACCTATCTTAAAAAATCGCCTGGCTATAATCTCAACCGAACCAGCTAACAAATTCAAGCCAAATCGCTAAAAACAGGCAAAAAGCAGTTCAAGTTAAATAGGTAATCAAAAGCTTAGAAGGTGAAAAAATGACCACCTCAATCGAAAGAGTAACAGCCTTAAGTGTGCCGCCACCCGACGCGCTGGCAATTCTGGAGGAGCGGCACTCAAAATTGCTGGAATTTCTCCCGGCAATGTACGCGGGTGACGCTTTCCTGAATCGCTTCCTCATGATTTTCGAGGATACCCTGACTCCGTTGCAGCAGATGGCGGACAACCTGTTCTATTATTTTCATCCATTCACTACCCCGCCCGAATTGTTGAACTGGCTGGCAAGCTGGGTTAATCTGGTGCTGGACGATAGTTGGCCGATTGAGCTCCGCCGCCAGCTTATCCATAACGCCGTTGAACTTTATAGCCGCCGGGGAACCAAACGCGGTTTGACTGAATATCTTAAACTTTACACCGGGGTGCAGCCGGAAATAACCGAATATGTGGATGGGATGACCCTCAGCCCCGAAACCTTGTTGGGTATCAATACCACCATCGCCGGACGCGAACGCCATAGCTTTACCGTTACACTGCGCCTCACGGGTATGACTCCAGAACAAAAAAACTCGATGGAAACCACCTTGCGGCGCATTATTGACGCCGAAAAACCAGCTCATACTGCCTATCGGTTGGTTATTCTCACCGACGAGGGTAAAGGCAAAAAGGGTGGTGGTTCTAAACCCAAAGATGGCGGCGATAAACCTACTGTTAACCCTAAAATAGAGGATAGCCCTACTGTTACCCCTAAAGTCGAGCATTCCGCCCAGGGTAATGTGGTCGGTCAACTTGAACCCAATGGTAAAAAAGGTAATGCTAAACCTACAGGTAAGGATATTGAGCCAAATCTGAATAAAGATAATACCAACGGCGGCACCGGGGCGGAATAGGCCGCACGGGGCTAAAGCCACCGTGCTGATTCAACAAAGCCCCTTAAAAGGGGCTATAGAAATCTAGTTAAACTCGCAATCTGGATTAGCCAGCTTGAGCTGGCTTCGTTAAAGTAGCTCGGTGATTTATCGCCGAGCGAACGCAATCGGAAGGGAAAATGCCATACTGGAAATTGTACTATCACATAGTATGGAGTACCAAAGAAAGGTTGCCATTAATTCAGCCAGAATTTGAAACAGAGCTACATAAAGTAATAGCTGCTAAAGCCGTTAAAATGGATGCTATTGTTTATGCAGTAGGTGGAATCGAAAATCACGTTCATATAGCGGCCTCAATTCCACCGAAAATTTCCTTGGCGGATTTTATTGGGCAAATCAAAGGAAACAGTTCACATTATGCTAACCAAATTAGCAAAGAACCCTTTAACTGGCAAAATGAATATGGGATAGTATCATTTGGTGAAAAACAGCTAGAGCAAATAATCCTTTACATCAAAAATCAGCGTCTGCATCATAACGAAGGAACTCAGCTACAATTCCTGGAAAAGAATAACGATTAATCGCAAAGGGGATAATAAATTATGACCCAACCGCAACAAGCACCAAAAATGTTAAATTTTCGGTTTTTACGGGTAAATCCATTCAGGGGTTTACTGGTAGACGAAACCACCTGGGCTGATGCCCACGATTATCACCGCAACCAGATGCGGTTGCATTTGCTGGCCTTGCACGGTATCGGGATTGTGCAGGGTTTAGAAGTAATTGCTAACCAGACCCCCGATACTAACGTAATTGTGCGGCCCGGTCTGGCGATTGATACTGAAGGCCGGATGTTGCTACTATCCGAGGCTAAACTTGTACCGATTACCCCCGCCGCCAATCTTAGCAATGTCTTTATTGTTCTGGAATTTAGCGAAAGAGTTACCCAGACCCAAACCGTTACCGAAGGTGGCAAACCCCAGGCAGCGCGGGTGCTGGAAGAATGCCAGGTACGGGCGACGGTGGAAGTAACGCCCGGTGCGCTGGAACTCGCTCGTATCGCGGTTGAGCCAGGGGCAAAACAACTTCGCCCTGCTAATCCTAACAAACAGGCTACTGTCAACGAAATCAACCTCAGCGGACGCCGCATGAGCAACATCACCAGTGGCGGCGGGGCTTCGGCTGGCCCAACCTCCAACCGCATTACGATGACCGCCGGTATTTTGCGCTATGGACAGGCCGGAAATGTGGAATGGAAACGCCACTCCGAAGGTTTGCGCCGCCTCTTGCGCGACACTAGCGGTTATACTAACCTCGATGGTAATGTGCTGGAAGGGGTAAATCCGCTCGACGAGTCGGTTATGCGTACCTGTAAATTGCTATATGTCACCGGGCGGAGTGCCTATCGCTTTACCCCTGAAGAGGAACAGGCTCTAAAACGCTTCCTGGACAGAGGCGGCGTAATCTGGGCTGAACCTTGCCGAAACGGCCTACCCAACGGTACGCCGGACGATTTCAGCCGCTCTACCATCGAAATGGCCCAACGGCTTGGTCGCCAACCTACTCAACCTCGTGGCGGACATCCTCTCTTAACGGCCTACTATCTATTCGCAGCTGTGCCAGTAGGGCTTGACCCTTCCGGGGTGGTGGTGGAAGCTGGTCGGTTGGTTATTGCCACCAGCGATTTTGGCTGTTTGTGGGAAGGGCGCGGTCAGGAGCGCAGTGAGCCACCTAGCCGTGAAATGTTGCGGGCCGCACAGGAATTTGGTACTAATGCCCTTTTCCTGGCATCTGGCGGTAACTAATTAGTTGTCAGAGGTCTGTTATCGGCTGTCGGTAGAACTAACCCCCCAGCCCCCTTCCCTGAATCAGGGAAGGGGGAGCTAGAATCATTCCCCCGTTATCAATTCTATTTCCAATAAAGCTATACAAAGAGGTGGGTTCTGCGTTAGAATAGGTTCAGGATTGACGATGAGCTTGACGGTGAAATAATTATCCCGGGCTTCCAACTAAAAGTTAGTAGCCTGTTCAAATAGGACATTATGGCATTCGATGAACTGATTTCACGCGAGGATATCCAGAATGGGCTTCCGGCTCGCCGCGCCCAGAGTTTGCTTTCATATGTCGAAAGTAAAGTGGCTTATATAATTAGCCAGAACCGTCAGGAGTTGGATGATTTCAGCACCGACGAAGCCCTGGCCGAGCGCGATTTGGCCTTTCTGGAAGCCACTACGCTGGCCCGTCGTCCCCCGGTCAAACCCAGCATTCAGGATTTGGAACGCTATTGTTCCAGTTGGGCCAACCTTGTGCCGGAAAACCCACGTTTACGAGCGGCCTTCGCCAATCTGTTAGGCCAGAACTACCGCTTTAATTTTGACGATATTCCACGTATTCGGACGGCTATTGGCTTTGACGATGTTACGGTGCGGTTGGCTTATTTGCGTTTGTACAATGTTGGGCCTGAGAAAATCTTCAGCGTCCATCCTCGTTTCGGTGACCGCATGGCCTGGTTGTGGCGCGGCTTTTCGGAGGGGTTGGATAAAATGCCCCCCTTCCTGGTAGCCTTCTTCCTGAGTCTGGTCTCGACCATCAGTGTGGGGGTATTGGTATTGCCCATCGCGGTTGCCAGTCTCGGCCTGTTCGTAGGGCTACTGATAATGGGCGGGCTGGGGCTGTTAAATGTTTACACCGTAGTTTCAATTGCCGAAAGTGCCTCCCGTAGCCTGGACTCGCGGTATCATAGCGGCTTTTTAGGGCGGCTAGTTAAAGACTTCCTGGGTAAATTTGGAGAACTAAGCTATAATATCGGCCTCTTTTTCCTTTCATTGATGGCTTTAGGGGCATATTTCATTGGTTTTGGCGAAAGCATGTCCGATTTAGTAACCTTGCCTTCGTGGGTTTGGGGGGCGGTTCTGCTCGTGATTGTTATATTGAGCCTCTGGCGCAGACCTATCAGTAACAGTGTCTCGGTTACATTAATGTTAGGGGCAGTGAGTCTGGTGTTGCTGGGCGGTCTAATGATAACGGCGGCCTTCTTCCAACGACCGAACCAACCCTCCAGTCTGGATTTTACCCCATCTATTTCCGGGCTAGCGGTTGGTATTATTGCCTTTGCCTTCTTTGGTCATACTACCGTTAGCAATTGCGCCAGAGTAGTTTTGCGGCGTTCCAAAACAACCCGCCCCCTGATTTACGGTACAATATTTGGGCAGCTTTTTGTAATCGCCCTGTACTTTGGCTGGACACTGCTGGTTTATGGCGTAACCGGGCCGGAAGCACTGGTAGCTTCCTCCGGCACAGCCTTAATGCCCCTTACCGACGCTATTGGCTGGCCGGTTGGAATTGCCAGTTTTGTACTAACGCTGGTAGTTATGGGCTTAGGGGCATCCCAACTGGCCGCAACCCTGGCTCGTCAGATTAAGGCTATCTTCCCCAGCCAATCCCGCCATTATGTGATGTTGGCCCGCCGCAAAGGTCGGTTACTCTTTTATCATCCCGAAGACCCAAATGCCCCCCGCTTTGGTCTAAGTTATATGGGCCTGGATAATGACATTGGTCAGTTTCGGCTGGATGTCCAAATCGGTTACGAAAGTCACCGGGTTGAATTTGGAGCCACCGAACATTGGGATAGTTTTAGTTTGATTCAACGCTATCCTCAGTTACGGGATTATGGCGTTGAAATTTCTTTTGATATTCAGGATGAAAGCCCCGAATATGCCCGTTTGCAAATAATTTCGACGGTAACAGGGGTAGATTATACAGGTGGGCAGAATACTCGACCTATCACTCCTATGTTAGTTGCCTATAAGCGGGAGCGGGATAATGTTGGCCCTAACCTTTCGGATGTTTTAACCCTGCAAGAAACCGAGCAAAAAGTTATTAACTGGGTTATGCGGCAGGGTGAGGTTAAACTAAGTGAGATGGTGGCGTATCTAAGCCAAACGCCAGAAAAAACCGTGACGCTGCTGGACTCGCTGGTAGACCGGGGTTTTATCCGCGAAATCGAAAGCGATGACGAACCGCGTTTTCGCACCCGTTTCCAGGCGCGGCGTTCCCGTCAATTAGTACAGGATTTGGCCCAGGTATTGATGGAAAGCCCTGAAACACCCCCTACTATCCAGGGCTATACTATCGAGCGGCTTGACCAGATAATTAATGTTGCGCCGAACAGTTTTATGCAACCATCCTATGCCGGAGTGGTGCAGGCTCCCTATCCTGGCAATAACTCTACTCCGGCGATGGGTATGCCAATTAATTATCAAGCCGCGCCACCAACCCCGGCCATGGGTATTCCAATTAACTATCAGGCCGCCCCTAGCCCTTACCAACCACCTGCGCCAAATATGGCCGGTCAGGCTCCCTATCCGCCTAATGCTGGCCCGGCCCGGCCCTATGTGCCGCCCCCGCCTAGGCCGAATAATGTCGGGCCTTTTCCTCCTGGCTATCGCCCGCCGACTCCAAATGTTTCCGGCCCGATTTTAGGTTTACCGGTGGGGTCCGCTCCGGTGGGGGCAACCCCTCCCCCCCAGCCCGCCCTACCAAATGGTATAATGCCACCCGCCGGGATGGGTCGCCAGGCAGTAGCCCCCCCGCCCAAAACCGCCGCCCCAATGGGTATTGAACTAAATCTTGGTCAACGCCAAAAATTCTTGCTGGGTTTCTTGCCCATTATTTTTGTTTTTGTGGTTGCTGAAAGCCTGATGGTGCTGGATAGTGTCACTTTCCCAAGTGCCCTGGGTATGACTGGCTTTTTCTTTGTTCCCTTACTGGCCTGGATTATCCCGGCCCTGCTTTTAACTTCCTCCCAGCGCAAAGGTGAGGCAATGCCCGACCTACTTTGGCAACTTCTGGGCTTCCCGGTAATTAGTTGTGGAATTGGCGTTTTTACGGGGGCGGTTTATTTCTTCCACAGTATAGTTCTCTGGCAGCACCCCGCAGGAAGGGCCACTGCTTTCCTGTTTGGTCTGGCAGCGATTGTGGCTACTATCTTTTTAGCGCGGTATGCCCTGATTGAGCGGATTATTGTCGAACTACGGGATGACCGCCGTAAACGAGCCCGCGATTTCTTTGCCATCACCGTGGGCGGCAAACCGGCCCTGTCAGATGTACGTTTGCTATATCCTGAAGGGGAGCAACAGCACGAGAATTACAATGAGGAAGTACAGGAGATTGCCCGGTTGAAAAGCGCGATTTTCCAGCTACCGCCAACCAACGCTCGCCAACTTAGAATCCGTACTTATGCTATCGCCCCAGAATATGATACCGAAAGCCTGCCCGCTATTCTGGAGCTACATAATAATGCCGGTTCATACCGTTTTGATGTTACTCTTACTGGTGGCACCTTCCAGGTAGGTTATGACGGTGAGCCCTGCGTAATTGAAGTAAAATTACCTTTCACGCCCTCAAGCTAAAACGGGTTTTTGTTATTAGTGGTCGTTTGGATTTTTTAGGGGTGGCCCGGTAGGTCGCCCTGGTATTGCTATTACCCTGAATACCACAAAGCAATTGTTGACATTAGGAATAGGGTGTGTTAATTTATATTTGTTGATAATGCTGACTGATAAAGTCAGGTTTAAACTCAAGCTGCTTAACTGATAAGGAAAAAATAATGCCACTTACTATTGAAAGAAAAAAACGCGCTTTCCAGGAAGCTTTGAGTTTTTCGGGCTTTGTAGGAGCCATGCAGGTTAATCAGGACAAACTGCTGGCGAATTACGTGGCTTATCAGTTGAGCATAGAAGATAAAGCCTTTTTTGCCAAGTTGCCGGAAGCGGTCGAAGTGCTGGTGCTGGCCCATGATTGGTGCGGGGATGTAGCCGCCAATTTGCCTCTTTTTGGCAAAATTGAGGTTGAAACCAGGAAATTGAAGCTGCATATTCTTTTGCGCGACCCTGATAATCAGGATATTGCCGAGGCCTACCTCCATCCTGATGGACGCAACCATATTCCTACCTATATCTTCTATAACCAGCAGGGCGAAGAACTGGGGGTCTTTATCGAGCGACCTGACGGTATTACCGCCCAAATAATCGGCTGGAAAGATAATTTTTATGCTACGCACCCCGAATTCGAGGGGCAGGGCAAACCTCTCTCAGAATTAACCCCAGAAGTTAAAACCGCGCTGCTGGCTTACCTGAAACAGCAGCGGGATGGAGTCAGAGCCCAGGAACAGGTGGCAATTCTGGGAATTATCAAGAATTTTGCCGGACAGGTTGCTAACAGCCTCAGCTAACAGGAGAAGTTTTGATGAAACAAGAAGAATTAACTAAGTCACAAACCACCGAGAGCAAAGAATTACTATGTAACCAGTTGGAGCAGCTGGTAACTGAGGTTAACGAACTGGCCTTTAAGATTTGTGCCTTTAATGACCGGGAATTAAATGTGATCTGGTCGGACCTGGCGAATGCGCGGGCTTATCTTTCTACTGCCCTTAATAACAGCCGCCAGCTAAAGAGCGAGGCTAAAAGGTCGTCGGCCATAGGATTTTGGGAAATCTAAAATCGGGGGTTAGGTTTGCTAATCGGGGGTGGTGGCTTGCTCTAGCCGCATGAGATTGTCCCTGGCCTGCTGGTCGTTCTGACCGCACATTTCTTCAGATGGTTTTAAACTGATACATACTGCCGGGCGTTCGGGCTTGCCAAACAACTTGCAGCGATTATCGGTGGTAAGCTGGATGCAACGCACTCCGGCGGGCTTGCCCTGGGGCATTCCGGGGATGGGCGAGGAGATAGAGGGGGCAATACAACAGGCCCCACAACCTACCCGACATTCCATTACCCGCTCCCCCTATTATTCTTCCCGTTTAATAACCCGCCGCACCACCCAGCGTTCGTAACGGTAATAATAACTTTCAACAATTTCGCCAGAAGCAGGTGGGCGGAATGGGGTTAAATATTGTTGGTTCTGGGGAGGATTGATTACCCGACTCAGGGCGTTTGTAGCAGGATTATTCCTACGGGCGGGTTTGCGTCGTTCTGCGGCCTGGGTAATAAGGTCTGCCGCCACCCCAATCGCCAGCACTGCCGCGCCTTTGACAATCTTTTGCCCGGTCTCGCTGCCGATTACCTGGACCACCTTCGCCAGTACGTTAGGCTTTTTGGCCTCAACTATGGTCGGGAGATGGGTAGAAGTATGCTCAATAATCTGCACTGGGGCGGCACTTTCAATTGAATCAGAGAGGTGGCTAATTTCGGTAAAGTCGCCCTCGTGGGCCAGAATACCCCCGCACTTTCGGCAAAAAGCGTCCTCATTATCGCATTCAAACTGGCATTTTTGGCAGCGCATCTTTTTCACTCCTCAGTTATTCACCACAAAAGCACAAAGAACACAAAGATTTAAAAGATTCTTGAAACTATGTGGTTATAATTGAACTTCCAAAAACTTTTCTACCTGTTGCAAAGTGGGCATTGCCGGGATTGCGCCCGGTTGGGTGACGACTAACGCCCCCACCGCGTTGGCGTAACGGCAAGCTTTTTCCACCTGGGTCGGGTCGTCATAATCTAGCCCTATCTGCAAGATATAGGCCAGCAATCCTGCTACAAAACCGTCGCCCGCCCCGATACTATCGGCTACTTCTACCTCAAACCCTGGCACGTAACCCGCCGAGGTAGCCGTTAGAAAATAGCAGCCCTCCCTATCAAGGGTAACTAGCACTAGTCGGGTTTGCTCCCGCCAGAGCTTTTTAGCCCCCTCTATTGGGTCAGAAATCCCGGTGAGGAAAGCTAATTCATACTGGTTGAGCTTAACAATGTCACAAGTATCCAGGGCTGCTAACATTCCAGCACGGGCGGTAGGGTGGTCAGGCCAGGCCGGTAGCCGCATATTTACATCATAACATACTAGCTGGCGATTGGCGCGAGCATTCGTTAGGGCCGTCCGAATGGCGGTGGCACTCGGCTCGTGAGCCAGATTCAGCGAGCTATGGGCCAGGATTTGAGCCTGCCTACACCAATCCCAATCTATTTCCTCGGCCTTTAGGAAGCGGTCAGCACTCGGTTGGCGATAAAACAGGTATTTAACCTCGCCACTTTCCGAGCCATCCAACCAGGCAAAGGCCAACCCGGTATTGGCCTCTTTGCCCATAAACATCTGGCGCACATCCACCCCTTCTTGCACCAAAGTTTCTCGCAAAAAATGACCGAAGGGGTCGTCGCCCACCTTGCCGAGAAACCCAGCCCGAATTCCCAGCCGCGCCAAAGCCACTGCCACATTCGCGGTAGAACCTCCCGCCATTCGTTCTAGCTGGCTGGCCTCCTGCAAAGATTGTCCCCGTTGGGCCGGGATTATATCTATTAATCCCTCCCCCGCACAAATTACCTGCGGCGGAAGGGGGGGTTCTTTATAAGACACGTTGAAAAACTTACTTTCCATTTTCGCATTGTATCATTGTATATTGTTGGAATGTCATTCTGAACGAAGTGAAGAATCTCAATGTTATATGCAAGACCCTTCGCCAGCTCATGGTGACTGAGTTTACTTCTCTGGCTGACAATCGTACATAAAACTCATATATTTTGGTAACTGGTATTTGAAAGAATTTTACCATAGAAAACCCTTCCCCCACTATTTGACTTACCCCACTCAGCCTAATATACTCGAACCGACAACCAATAACTGATAACCGACAACCCAGGAACTCAAATGCGCAAACTCTCGCTCCATTCGCTACTGGTGGCCTTTATTGGGGTGGCCTTGATAATATTTGTGGGAACGCTAACCCAGCTAAACCCTACTGGCGACAATGCGGTGGTGGACGCACCCCAAAACTTTCAGGCAACTACTCCCACCAAAGCTCCAACTGACCCCACCAAAGCCGCCCCTACCCCAATAGTGATAATTGGGCAAAGCCAACAGCCCGCGCCACAGGGGATTGGTGACGAATATCTGGCGTTGGGTGACTCGGTGGCCTACGGGGTGGGCGCACCCACGCCGGGGGAATTGGGATACGCCGGGCTGTTTTATAACAATTACCTGAAACGAGCCAAACCAGGCCTATCGGTTTATCGTGATTTGGGGATACCGGGCGAAACCAGTACCAGCTTTTTTGAGGCCAAACGCGGCAAAAGCCAGTACCAACGCGCTCTGGACGAAATAGACGCCGCCAAAGATAGCGGCAAACTAATCAGCCCTATTAGCCTGACGCTGGGCGGAAACGATATGCTGGACGCTCGTAGTAAAAGCGAGGCCGAACGGGATATTGCCCTGAGCAAATTTGAGGCGAATTTCAGTCGCGCCCTGGACGGACTGAAAGAGCGCACGGGCGGCAAATCCGACCTGATTGTGACCACCTATTTCAACCCATATATCTACCAGACGGGCGGCGAGGATAGCGAAACGGCCTGGGTGCGCCGCTTTAATGATAGTATCCGGCGGCTGGCAATAGAACGCGGGGTGCGGGTAGCTGATTTCTTTACCCCACTGTTCAAACAGGAAGGTAATTTGACCTGGATTAAGTTTGGCGATGTCCATCCTAACGGGGCGGGTTACGCTTTGTTGGCGCAAACACTCTGGCAAAGTAGTGGCTATGACCGAGTTGGGCCAAACCTGCGTCTGAGTTATAATAGCTTGCCGGAAAGCCGCAAAGTGTTCCCGGGCGAACGCTATTCTTTCAAAATAGTGGCAGAAGATAATATTTCGAGCGACAAACTTGCCGAAACACCAGGCGCGGGTAATCTTACTGCCGTGCTAACCCTGGACAAAGAGCCGAAAATCGCTCTGGCCTCCGTTCCGGCGCGGCTGCTGACAAATCGGGCTATACCGGAATTTACTTATATCCTGGATACGGCGGGGCTGGCAAGCGGCCCCCATACGCTGCGGTTTGAGGCTGCCGACGTAGCCGGAAATTCCAGCAGCCTAGAGCTAACTTTTGAGGTAAGCGGGTGATACGACAGTTTCAAAATAGCTTTGGCTCAAACCTGATAGCCTACCTGATAAGTGGCGTGGGTTTGCTACTGGCGGTGGGCTGTGTGGTGGGCTATCTCGGCAGCGAGGACAAGCCCGAATGTAACGCAGCCTATGGTGGTATTGGGCTTATCAACAATAGCGGCAATGTGATAGTCGGGACGGTTTTGGAGAAACGGACTAAAACCAACGGTTGCCAGACTATTGATATAATAATTCAGGGGAATAGCCTGCCCAACCTGCCGAAAAATCAGGCTGAATTCCAATCCGCCAACGATAAAGCACCACTGGCGGCGCAATTGCGGCTGGAGAAGATGCCTGCTCATTATCAGGGCTTAGAGGTTGGTACAAAGCTGGCGGTTTTGTACGACCCTGATATTAATAAACCTTTGGCTTTTGTCATACCTACCGGGGCGAATAGTGCCACCGGATTAGAACTTGGCAGCGATAGGATGTCCGACTATGGTTCTACCCGGCTGATTTATTTAATTATCGGGGTAGTTATGCTGTTATTTGCTGTAGTCATACCCCTGGTGGCACGGGCGATGCCAGAATCTAAATCTGGCACACCCAAACCCCGCCGTCGCTTGTATGATTACCCGGAAGATTTGCCGCCTGAATAGGCTAAAGAAGTCAGCAGTCAGGAGTCAGAATATTTAATTCCCCCTTCCCTGACTCATGGAAGGGGGCTAGGGGGTTAGGTTAATTAATGAACGTATTTGACGATTTGACCAACGCGCTATTAGGGATTGAGGATGAGGCCGGAACTAATTCCGGTCTGTTGGATTCCGCCAGCCTGGATTTCCACCGCGAGAATCGCAAAGGTGTACCGGAAATTGTTTATAGTGAACGCAAAAGTGACAACGACTCAGTAAATATTGCCCGTCATTTCCTGACCTTTGGGGCGGGTCGGGCTATTTTGAGCCGTACCAACGCAGAGTTACGCGCCCGCCTTGCTGTCGAACTGGCTACCGTTGAGCATAACGGGCAAAATCTAAAGGTTGCCTATGAAGAATATCCCGCCAGTGGGATGGTCGTTTTGCGGCGCGAGGATGTAACCAAACCCGAAACAGGCGGGCGGGTTGGGGTTATTACCGCCGGAACCAGCGATATACCGATTGCCGAGGAAGCGGCGGTAGTTTGTCGCGAGATGGGCTGTAGCGTCACTTCTATCTATGATGTGGGGGTGGCAGGGCTGCATCGCCTTTTCCGCCCCCTCCAGACGATGCTCAAGGATGATGTGGATGTGATTATCGTGGCGGCGGGGATGGACGGGGCGTTACCTTCGGTCATCGCGGGGATTGTGAATGTTCCGGTTATCGGGCTTCCGACCTCGGTAGGTTACGGGCTGGGTGGCAAGGGGGTTGCCGCCATTCTGACCATGCTTCAAACTTGCGCCCCCGGCCTGACAGTAGTTAATATTGATAATGGGGTGGGGGCAGGAGCTACTGCTGCCCTGACCGCCAATCGCATGGCGAGTTTCCGGCGGTAAATCGTAAACGTTCACGGGATTGCCAATAATCGGTAAGGTTAGTAAACTTTGGGGTATCAAGCCTGCCAGCCGAAATAATCGAGAAATTACCAGCCGAAGTGCTGGTATACCTGGCTTATCTGGAATACAGTCAGGCCAAAAATCTTGCGACTTTTGACCTTTAACTTTCGACCTTCTGTTTATTTTGCGCTTTGGCGAGTGGCGAGGATTACCCCCACAATCCCGGCAATCAAGGTCAAACCACCGTCAACCAGGGCGACCAGCAAGGGTTGATTGGCATCCAGATAGTCAATTTTGATGACGCTCCTGGCACTTAGCTCCATTCCCAGGGCGATAACCAGATGCGGAATAGCAATCAGCCAGAACAAGGGACTAACCTGGAAAGCGGTGAAGATAAAAGCGATACCCATCAAGCCCAACCAAACCGCTCCCAGGTCACTATAGAGAATTGGGTCGCTTGCGCCTTTAGGTTCGTAAACCTGAAAGACGAAAAAGGTAAAAGCCCAGGCCAGGGAAATTGCCACCACCCACACCACGAAATTCCACTCCAGACCCCGGCATAAGCCCAGGGCATGTCCCACCAAACCAACCAGCGTAACAGTTGCCCAAACTAGCAGGAACTTTGCGGGAGTGGGGTTGCCCATATTCTGATGAATAAACCCCCCGATAAGTAAAGCGACACCCCAGGGAACAAGTATCAGGAACACTTTAGGTATCGGCCCTAATTTAAGGCTGTCAATATTCAGCATAAACGCTCCTTACTTGCCGCTTCTGGCTCGAACCAGGAAAAATCCACCACCAATCGCCGCCAGAACCAGAGCTACGCCCACGATCAGAAAAGCCAGTTGCCCATTATCCGAGCTAGTAGAAGCGGGAGTGCTGGCGACTACCGTTGCAGGGGCAGTGGTAGCGGCAGGGGCGGCAACCGTCGTAGTAGCAGCCACCGTAGTATTAGCGACGGCGGCGGTAGTGGCAGCCGCAGAAGTTGTAGCTGGAGCCGTAGTGGTGGCTACAGCCGCAGTCGTGACCGGGGCGGCGGTAGTGGCAGCCGCAGCCTGTACCACAACTTTACCTTTCATAAAAGGATGGGGCTCGCAATGAAATTCAAAAGTCCCGGCTTTAGTAAAAGTAAATTCAAAAGTGCTGTTTTGTTTAAGTAATTCAGAGCCAAACATTCCGGCGGTATCGCTAGTGACGGTATGACTTACACTATCCTTATTAGTCCAGATTACTTTGCTGCCAACTGGTACTGTAACGGTATCCGGGCCAAACTTAAAATCTTTAATTTCAATTGTAACGGGCTGGTTGCTCTGGGCGGCCACCGAAGGAATCAACGGGGCTAAGGCGTAAACCCCCACCAATACCGTCGCTGCCAACCAACTAAGTAATAGTCCATGTTTGATTTTAGAATTCATAACTAAAATTCCTTTACTACCCACAAAGATAATCAGGAGCAGACTAGCCGCTCCTGATGGTTGAAGATAACAATGCGAAAGAGTTAAGCCTGGATATTATTCCTGAGTATCCTCGGTTGGTTGCTCGGTGCGGTTACGCAGAGCCAGGGTAGCGGCGGCAGCAACACTGGCTGCACCCAAAATACCCAATACCATCCCGGTGTAATCGTCATCCGTGCGAGCCGCACCACCAGCCCCGGTGCTAGGCGCAGCCGTCGGCATTGAGGTGGACGTTGAAGTAGGTGGGGTCAGGATGGCGGTAGCGGTTTTGGTCACAACATCCTCGGTTGGGCCAGTAACGAATGCCGCCGGAATGGGGTCGCCTTTCAGAGCGGCAGCAAACACCGCGACGTGCTGGGCCTCAATCCCGAAAATGCTGGCTGAGGTAGCCGCCAGTTGAGGGTCTTTCAGCTTGCCAACGGCGGAATAGTAGGAACCAACCGCTACTTCTTCCAGTGTCTTGGCAAATTTCAGAATATCCTCGGTGGTTTTCAGCTCCGGGAAGCTAAAGGGGCCAGCCGGGGGAACCGGGTCTTTGCCGCTCTTTTGCTTGATTACCGCCGCGAAAGCCGCCTGATGTTCTTTGTGCTGCCCGGCAAATTTCAAGGCTACATCCAGCACTGGCTTGGGTAGAATGTTCAAACCAGCGGCAGCAGTGTAGGCCGCAATCGCGACCCCTTCCAGAGTATATTCAAAAGTGATAATTGACAGGTCATCAGTCTGGGCGGACACTACTTGCTGGCCGAAAAGTCCAGCGGGGCTGCTAAGAGCCACCGCGACCGCCCCACCAAACAGGGCACTCGACTTGATAAAACCGCGTCTTGATACGTTACCGTTCATGATATATCTATCTCCTTATAGCTGTTAGTAATTCAGCTTTATATTATTTTTGAACTACGCGCTTTTGAGTGGCATAAAAGAAGTATCCACCGGGTCAAGGTTCAAGGCACTGCGGAGTACCACCACATGCTGCACTTCCGAACCCATAATGCTAATTCCGGCTAACTTCAGGGTATTGTCGCTCAACTTGGTGAAAGCATCGTAGTAGGCGTTGGCGGCGGTAATTTCCAGCTTCAGGGCATATTTCAGAATATCTTCCTGCGTTTTCAGGTCAGGTAATGGATAGCTGGATTTTGCGGTAGGGGGCGTGCCACCCAACTTTTTCACCGCAGCGGTCAGGGCAGCTTCATGCTCTTTGTGCTGCCCGGAAATTTTGACTGCGACGGCTAATACATCGTCTTTGAGTAATTTAGTGCCGGCGGCGGCCCCATAAGTCCATTGAGCCTGTTGTTCCAACTCGATTGCACCGTTTAAAATTGTTACATCAGCATTGGTTTGCGCCAATATAGAAGGCATTGATCGTTCTCCTTTATACTAAGTTAATAATTAGAACCTTGCTCGGCCCATGTATAAATGTGATGAGCCGGGCGAATAGTTTGCCAGATAAGTTCGGCTGAAATAAGTGGGCTATCAAAGCCATTGAGGGCGGCTAACCAGCTTTCCACTAACTCATCCAGATAGCCGTTCAGATAATTTAGCCAATCTTCGTACTCTACCCCGCTAACCACCCAGGCCCAGCTAATAGTGTTGGTGGTTTGAGCCACTTCCTGGAGCCATTGCCGCCGCTCGCTTGAAAGTTGGGTGAATTCTAGCCAGTGGTTGATGTGCTTCAGGCTTTTTCCCGGCACTGGCTCGTCTACTGTTGGTAGCCAGGCCAGGTGGTGTCCGGGATGTTGGCGTTCAAGTGGCGGTAGAATCTGACCACTTTCCACGAATTCCCCGCAATCCGCACAGAAAAACATCTGAAATAGAATAGGGTCATTCGGGTTGGCATTAATTTTAAGTAAGGTTAGCTCTTTATCTATAGTTATGATTTTCGAGCCACTTTCCTGACTTAATATTTCTGGCACGGTTTATATTTAGCTCCTATTCGTTTATTTGTTTTAGCTAGTTGTTGTTACTAGCTGCCTGTTAAGAGGATAACTTTAAATATGTCTCATAATGTCCCAGCGATGTCCCACGTTGAATAACAGTTTTTATTTAATAAGGGAAATTGGATGCTCAGAGATTAGATAGGTGGTAGAATAGAACCACAACTTAAATTCAAAGTAGGGTTTTTATTCTGGAGTCTAGAATCGGTGGAACAATGTTGAACTTTGACTTGAATGTTTCAATTTTGCTAAAAGAGCATTCCTTCCTTGATCGTTTTGACCAGGCGGCCCGCCTGAATTTTGATACGGTGGAATTTTCCTGGCCTATGGGAGAAGACCTTAGAAAAGTAGCCGGGCGTATTCATGATGTCGGCCTTAAAGTAGCCCTGTTTAACTTTTATGCCGGGGATGTTTCTAATGGAGAGCGGGGCTTGTTAAATGACCGGGAGCGGGCTCAACAATTCCGCGATAATGTGCCAATCGCCCTTGAATTTGCCAACAAAATTGGTTGTAAAACTGTTAATGCGCTGGTAGGTAAATGGCTACCGGACGAGGAACATTCGGGTCAGTTAGATAGAGTTCGAGAAAATGTGCAGTGGGCAGCGGAACAGGCTCAGGCTGCCGGGGTTACGGTGGTGGTGGAAGCCCTTAATACCTGGGACAATCCCTCTTATATCCTGCCTACTACCGCCGAAACCTTGAGCTTTTTGGATAGTATTGATGCGCCAAATCTTAAATATCAATATGATGTTTACCACATGCAAATGATGGAAGGTAACATTACCGAGACCATCCGCCAAAACGTTTCACGAATAGGCCATATCCAGATTGCGGACGCGCCTCATCGCCATCAACCTGGCACGGGTGAGCTAAATTTCCAGTACATTTTGCAAACAATTGATGAATCTGGCTATAACCGATTTGTGGGGGTGGAGTATAACCCACTCGGTACAACCGCCGAAAGCCTGTCCTGGCTACCCTTTGCTTTGCGGAAACCCCCTCAGCTAAAGTCGGCTTCAGGAAGTAACCCTTAAAAATAATGGGTGGGGCTTAAACTCCCAGATTAACCGCTTCCAGCGCGTCTATTACCGACCAGCGATGCGCCACCGAGGCATGTTCTACATCATTAAAGAAAAGTTTGCGGATTGAAAAGTTTTTAGCTAAAGCCAGTTTATCCAGTTTAAGTAAATCACGAGCTTCCACCAATTCATCCCGCCCCAAAATCGCTACTCCTAATTTAACCGCTACCACTTTTTTCTGGCATTGCTCGGTGGCTTCCATAATCTTACTATCCATACCCTGAAACAGCGTTTTGAAGCACTTAAAGGCGAATATCACCGCCACTCTTAAATAACCGAAGCCCGACGCAATATCAACCGAGTTTTCCCGGTAAAGAGCAAGCCATTCCTGATGGTCGGCTTCGGTGATATGGTCACCGGCAAAAATCTTCTCAAGCAACCCCCGGATAATCAGGTGACGCTTGCCCAGATACCAGTTTTCAAACTCAGCTTTCAAGGTTGGGTGGGTTTGCAGGAAACTCAGTGCGGAATCAATAATCTCCAGTTCTCGAATAAGACGCTGCTGTTGAAGCAAATCCGGAATCACCCCCGGCAGTAACACTTCCAGTAAAAGTTTGCGCTGCTCGGCAGTTACGCTGTCCTGGGCTTTGTGCAGGGGGAAAAGGTGGTGCTGGTCGTAGAGACCCACATTTTGAACCACTTTACCCAACCTTAGCAGCACGTGACCTAATCCCTTAAAACCTTTTTGCCCTACGCCGGGGGGTGAGATAAAAATAATTTCCAGGGCTTTATGGGGTAAATCCTGACAATCGGCCAGAGCCTTCATTAAATCTAGCGTTTCCAGACTCCCCAGCGAATGGGCGTAGATTCTAATTTTCTTACCCTGGGCTTTATTGACAAGCTCTTGTGCCAGATTGCGGTAGTGGGTTGAGAGCTTGAATTCGCCCCACTTTAAGCCGGGGCGGGTGGAAAGTGAAGAAATTACAAATCCTTTTTTGCCGATATAATCCCTTAATCCAGTCAAATACTTTCCGCCACCCTTTAACCCGGCAAAAATAACGTGAAAATAATCCTGGTCGTTTTGTTCCAGCATTGATAAAGTCATAATTCATATACCTTCACTTCCCGAAAAGCTGTTACAAAACAATTTCGGGAAACCTGCTAGCCTGTATTCAAAAGGTTGAGAGCTGATGGAGGAATAAACAAAAGGAGGCTTACTTTTAAGTTGGGTAGATGGTGAAAACCTGTCTGTTTAGAGAAAAATCAGCGAAACCAAATCCTGAATAAGTAGGCTCTATTTAACATTTACATTTATAGGACTTTCGCTTGAGGCCAGTTATTAAGTTCAGATTGGAGCTATTTCATCTAGCTGGTGAGTTCCAAAGCGAAGGTCGTAATTTAGATAGGAGCTTGTTCACATGCTAACACAGAAAAGTCGCTAAAACAACAAACCGTTTTGTAATAAATATATATAAGTGTTTTGTTAGTAAACCTCCTTGCCACTTCCCCAATTGGCAAACTTCTTTTATTATGTAGATGCAAAACTAAATAATCAAACCTAATTTGTGGAGGCAGCTCCCCGTGGTTGCCATCTTAGCTGCCGACCCGCCCACACCTGGTATTAGCGTGGGGATTGATTGAAAACTATGAATAAGGATTACCCAAAATTAGTAGAACTTACCCTGGAAGAACAAAAACAGCAGTTATCTGAATACGAGAGTGTCCTGGAAACCGAAACTGACTACAATACCCGCCTGTCTTACGAACGACTTATCCTTCAACAAAACCAGAATATCCGGGGATTGGAAGAGGTTTTAAGCGGGCAAACCGTGCCGTTGGCGGGCGTTACTCCCGCGGTAGCCTTTACCAAAAACCTTATTGAGGAACAGTCTGAAAGTGCCGACCCCCTAACCATTACCCCCTCAAGCGGGCTTATTCTGACCGATACCTACCGCCTGGAACGAGTGTTGGGGCGAGGCGGGATGGGTGAGGTCTGGTTGGCGACTCACCTGCTTTTGAATGAGCCCCGCGCTATAAAGCTGGTGCTAAGTAACCGCTCGAATGACCCTGAAAGTCTGGAACGTTTTATTCAGGGGGAGGCCCGCAACTCTCTGCGCTTGATTCACCCCAATATTGTGCGGATTTACGACCTGGCCCGCCACCAAAAGACTCCTTTTATCGTGATGGAATATATTGGCGGTTCCGAAAGCGGAGCCTCAGACCTGAAAGCCTGGATTAAAGCCAGAGGCCGCCTGACTCTGGAACAAATTGCCGATTTGCTTGACCAGATTGCGGCGGGGCTTGAAGTAGCCCACCGCCAGGGCTTGATTCACTGTGACTTGAAGCCCACCAACTTGCTCATGACCGCTTCCGGCACGGTCAAAATTGCTGATTTTGGGCTGGTGCGGGATTTGGAAGTCAAGAATTCGGGGGCAAAAGGGGTTGGCACGCCGCTTTATCTAGCCCCCGAACAGGCGCAGGGCAACGCCGTCACTGCCAGCGATATTTACTCCCTGGGGATTATCCTCTACGAATTGCTGACGGGCTACCCACCTTTTCGGGGCAATCGGACTTCTTTACTGGTGCAACATGCCAGCCTTGAACCCCTCCCTCCTAACGAGTTTGACCCCCAAATCCCCGCCAGTGTTTCAGAGGTGGTATTGAAAGCTCTTGCCAAACAGCCGGACAAACGCTACACCACCGCCCTGGAGTTTGCCGCCGCCTTCCGCCAGGCTCTGCCTAAAACCAGGCTGGGTTTATCGGGTGGAGCTATCCAAACAAATCTGCCTGAAGTTAATAATCAGCTTTTAGGGCGCGAAAAAGAAGTAGCCCAGGTAACGGCCTTGTTTAAACAACCAAACCCCCGTTTAGTCAGCCTGACCGGAGTGGGCGGCACCGGCAAAACCCGCCTTGCTTTGGAGATTGCTCAGGCTCTAATAAGCGATTTTAGTGGGGGAGTCTATTTTGTAAATCTGGAAAATATCAGGGAGAGTCTGGGAATAGTTTCGGAGGTAGCCCACAGCCTGGGGGTCAGGGAGAGCAAGGGGCAGAGTTTGCAGGAGGCGGTTAAATTAGCTTTGCAGGGTGAAATATTGCTGCTGCTGGACAATTTTGAGCAGCTAATCAGTCACAAAGAGTTATTGGTGGAATGGTTGGATGCCGCTCCCGACCTGAAATTGCTCGTCACCAGCCGCATCCCGCTGGATTTACCGCAGGAGCAGAACTATCCGCTTGAGCCGCTGGGTTTGCCCGACCCCAAAGACAGCCTGTTAAACCCAACCAGTCTGCAAAAATACGCAGCGGTAAAGCTGTTTGTGGAGCGGGCGCAGGAGGTTAAAAAAGGTTTTGGCCTGACCGAAGAAAATTGCGCCGATATTGCCAACATCTGCCAGAAGTTGGACGGGCTGCCCCTGGCTCTGGAATTAGCCGCCGCCCGTATGAAACTCCTGACCCCTCGCCAGATGGTCGAGCGTTTGCGTGACCGTTTTAAGCTCTTAACTGGCAGTAGCCTTGATTTACCTGCCCGTCAACAAACCCTCTGGGCCACTATAGATTGGAGTTACAGTCTGTTAGACGAAAGCGAAAAAAGGCTATTTGGGCGGTTGGCGGTGTTTGCCGGGGGTTGTACGGTGGAGGCCGCCGAGCAAATCTGTAACGCCCAGAATGACCTGGGAATCGAAGTGCTGGACGGGTTGGAGTTGCTCTCTAACAAAAACCTGCTGCGGGAAATTCATGGTCAAGACGGACAGGCGCGGTGCCTGATGCTCCAAACTATCCGCGAATATGCCCTGGAAAAGCTGGCCCAAAATGGCGAGAACGAAACGCTTTCCGAGTTACACGCTAACTATTACCTGCAAAAGGTGGAAGCGGCAGCCCCAAAACTAAAAGGGGCGGAGCAACAAGTAGCCCTGGTGGAAATGGATGCCGAATATGATAATCTGCGGCAAGTTCTGGAGTGGGCTTTGCAACAGAATAAGGCTGAAGTTGCCGGACGCTTGAGCGCGAACCTCTGGCGGTACTGGTATTCGCGTAGCTATTTGAGCGAAGGTCGGGATTACCTGGAGCGCATTTTGAAACTCCCGGTTAACGCCCTACCCGCAACCTGGGCTAAAGTTATGCAGGCTATTGCTTTTATTGTGCAAAGTCAGGGCGATTTTCCCCTGGCGATTTATTATTACAATGGCAGCCTGAAAATCAGTCAGGAGTATGACGATAAGCCTAGCATCGCCTCGATTCTCACTAACCTGGGCCGGATTGCCGACCATCAGGCCGATTATGAGGCCGCCGATAACTATTTCAAGGAGAGTCTGGCGATTTGTCGGGAAATTCAGGACAATTGGGGAGCGGCGGCTAACCTGAACAACCTGGGCAATATTGCCGCTAACCGGGGCGAATATAGTCAGGCACAGGTCTATTATGAGGAAAGCCTGGAGCTGGTGCGGGTGGTCGGCGACAAAATCTATATTGCCAGTGGCCTGAACAATCTGGGGAATCTGGCGGCGCATCGGGGCGATTTAAATCAGGCTCATAAATATTTTGAGGAAAGTTTAATCCTGCGGCGCGAAGTGGGCGACAAACAAGGGGCGTCGTTTGCTCTGACCAACCTGGGGGCGGTAGCCTACGTTCAGGAGAATTACCCCCTGGCCTTGCAATATTACCTGGAAGGGCTCCAGACCCGCCGGGAAATTGGCGATAAGTTCGGGATTGCTGCCAGCCTGACCAATCTGGGGTTGTTGGCCTACAAGCAGCAGAAGTACCCCGAAGGTTTGGGCTATTTCCGCGAGAGTCTGGTGCTGAAAAAAGAGCTGGTGGATAAATACGGGATTGCGGTGGCCTTGCTCGGTCTGGCGGCTATCGCGGCAAAGGTGGGGGTGAAAGAATCCTCAACCCTGCAACTACAACGGGCCGCCCGTCTGGTTGGGGCAACTTCGGCAATGCTTTCGGCTATCAACGGGGTATTACAACCCGCCGAGCGCGAGATTTACGATGAGGTCATCGAAGCGACCCGCTCCCACCTTGGCGAAGCTGTCCTTACCTCTATCTTCGCCGAAGGTCAAGCCCTCTCCGCCGATGAAGCGGTCAATTTGGGTTTGGCGTAGGTGCGGGGGATAGGGGTCGGAATATAACTCTCCCAAAATACCTGATTTACCTTACCTTGTTTTGAAGGAGAATTGGCTCTTATGCAGCGTTTTGAACTAAAAAGTCTCTAACTCCCTGCACCATCAAATTAACCTGAGCTTGGTCGTACTCGCTATATTTACCATGAGCCGCTTTATTTCTTAAATCTAACCAAGTTGTTACTTGCTTTTGCACAAGGCCATTGTATACACCACTTTTATATAAATCCGCATTCATCATTTCTGACTTTTTGGGTTTAATATTTCCTTTAAAGTCAGTAAATTCAATTTCTATTCCGTTTTTATCGCACAGTTTTCTTAAATGTTCTTCAAGAACCCCACCAATCAAAACGGCGGCGGGGTCTTTATATTGTTCTCCTAATAGATGTTCTGCCATTTCAAGGAAATCATTAAATAAATTGGCATTAATTAGGGTTTCAACTGTGACTAAATAACCATTAATAATTTCATATTGAAGTGCTTTAAGCGCACCAGCGACCAATGGTATACCGTCACCCATAAATCTGCCAGTCATTTCAAGCTTAGGTATAATTTGAATGTAATAAGAACTTTGAGTTCCTGTTGCTCGTGTTATAAGGGCTGCCCCCGCTAGGACAAATTTGCTGATTTCCTCGTGAGGAATATCATAATATTCGTCTTCATACTCTCTTTTAAGATTCTCGAATTCTTTTAATAAGTTGTCAATTTGGGGTAGTATAATATCTGTTAGGCTCTTCTTCATGATTTTATCTCCATTTTACCTATCTTGAAGATTCTTTTTACTTATACGTTCCTCCCAGATTTCTTCAATAATTGAGGAGGAAGAATAATCTTTTTCCAAAGACACATAATAATCATGAATGCTCTGAACTGCCTCAGCTAAAGAATCTATATTTGCGACAACAACCCAACTTGGGGAAGACCACAATTTTTCCAACTGAGTATTAATAGGCTCATATTGTTCCAATTTATGTTTTGTTTCATGTTTTTCCATTAAATTAAGATTGTAATACTTCAATTCATTATTTGGTGCAAAATAACACCAAGTCCAACCTACTTCATCTGCAATTTCAGAAGGGGCAGAAGCTTCACGTATTACGTCTAAATTCGTTATTTCTGGTTTTATTCGAAATATTTCTGCATTTGTTACAATCATAGGTATTATTGCTGTAGCACGAAGCTGGTTAAGTTCATAAAATGACCCTAAATTGTATGGAACAAAACTATAAGCTAATTGGTTTAAAGCTGTTTGTATTGAATTATCTTGCTTTGCGCCATCGTGGGAAGTCACAACACCCCAAATTGATTTTGACGCTAAATCTAATGCACCTCTAGTCCTTTGATTTTTTAAGGACTCAAAAGGTGCTGAGTTAAAAACGTGTATATCCAATTCAAGATCCACATCAGCCACCGAAAGGGCATCATATTCAGAGAGATGATCAATAGTTAAACAGGGTAGGAAAAACCAAAATCGGGAAGTATCATGGTATTTACACTCAACTAAAAATTGTAAATCCCATTCTCGTGATGTTGCAACCATATCTACTTCAAACCAAGCGGATGTTCCCTCTCTATTTTCTCGAAGATATTCGTAATGGAGGCTGCACTCCCAATTTAAAGACTTGAAAGTCATAAGGGTGATGTGTTCTAAAGGCAAACCAGATTTTAAAAAGCTTTCTCCCCATTTAGACCCGCTCATATTTCAACCAACCTTCCAGCAATTACAATTTTCGTTATTACATTGTTGCGCTAATACATAAATTAATTTAGCAAAAAGAATGAGCTAATCAGCCTCGAATAATATATTTATAGGTTTGGTGACCCTTTCTCAAAATTCATAAAAGCTTACCAACTTACCAAAACCACCTAATAAATTATGCGAATTTATATGCTACTATATTAAAGATTACTCCAAGAGTCAAGAAACCCAAACCCCTCGGAATCTGGGTTTCGCATTTCATTACAACAAGAGTAGCATTAGGGGTCTGCTCATGTAATCCCCGACCCCCAGCCCCTAACCCCCGACCCTATTTATCCAGTTCCGCAATAGTTCGTTCGCAGAGGTCAACTGCCATTTGCAGCATAGGCACATCGAAAGAAAATTTGGCTCCGGCGGCGGTGTACAGATCGGGCAGGGAGGCTGTTCCACCCAGACGTTGAGCCTTGCGGTAATCGGCAACGGCCTGCTTGTGGTCGTGCAGGGAGTTCGCCCAGATCTGAATTGCCCCCAACGTCGCCATTCCATATTCTACGTAATAGAACGGCGCGACAAAAATATGCAACTTGCGATGCCAACCCGTCACGCGGGCATCCTCCAGACCACTCCAATCCTCGCCTCCCATAAAGCGTTGCCATAACTCGCCCCATTGCTGGTCACAATTGGCAGCCTCACGCGCGGCGGTAGGGTTAGTATAGACCCAATGCTGGAAAGCATCCACCACAGCCATATAAGGCCAGAATAATATAAAAGTCTCAAGGTGAGCGATACGGGCGCGGGCAGCATCGGCTTCATCGTAATAACCGCCATCGTTTTTCGCCAGATAGGGTGAGGACAGCAACTCCATCGCCATCGAAGCTACCTCGTTAAACTCAGCCCCAATCGAACGTTGCGGGTTATAGGGGAGGCGCATCACCTCAACACCGTGAAAGGCATGCCCCCCTTCGTGGAGCATAGTAATAACATCCTGCTCTACCCCCACCGCATTCATAAAAATAAACGAACGCCATTGCCCATTGACTGGCAGATAGGTCATATAACCGCCAGGGGCTTTGTTAGGGCGATTGCCCAAATCCAGCAAATTCTCCTGGCGCATCTGCCTGAAATAGCCGCCCAACTCCGGGTCAACTTTGTTGAAGATAGTTTCGGCCTTTTCTTCCAGCTCGGCGGCATCGGCAAAGGGACGAAGTGCGGGCAAACCCTGGGGGTCTACCGCCAAATCCCAGGGGCGCACCGAATCCAGACCTAACCGCTGGCGACGCCGTTCTAGAATCCGATTAGCCGCCGGAACAACTACTTGCTCGATAGCATCATGAAATTTCAGGCAATCTTCGGGGGTGTAATCAAAGCGCGAATTCTGTTTCCAGATATAGTCGCGATAACTGTTTAACCCCGCGTTATGGGCAATCGTCTGGCGAAGGTCCAAAAGTTTAGCCCAAATTTCGTTCAATGCCGCGCGGTCTTGCAGTTGGCGTGCCGCTCCAGCCCTCCAGGCTTTCTCGCGTATGGCCCGGTCATTTTCAAGTTGCATTAGCTTCAGGCGAGTCAGGGTGAGTTCCTGATCCTGCCAGGTTACCGTTTGCGCCCCGATAACTTTGTAATAGTCATTGCCGATTTGTTCTTCTTCGGTTAAAAGTGGCAAGTTGGCCTCGCTGAAAATTTCATCCTCGGCTCGTAACTTTAGCAAAGGGACGCGCATCCCTTCCGGCTCAAGACCACTTGCCAGCAAAATTTTAAGTAGGCGATTTTCTGCCGAGCGGAAAGGTGGCATAATATTTGTTAGCAAATCATTTAGCTGTTGTTCCGATGCTTTATCCGCCGTGTTCTGATTAACCGCTACCCGCAAGCTGCTCAGTCGCCCGGTAATCAAATCGGCCATTTTAGTCCAATCTACCAGCCATTCGTGAATATTTTCGGCATTTAATCTACGAGTGGCTAATTCCTGATAAAACGGTTCAAAATACGACCACTGCCAATTTTTTATTTCCTCAACGGATTTTGGAGGATTAGCTAACATCTTGATAAACCTTTCTACACAAAATATAGGTAATTAAGTGGCTAGGATGAAAGTGAAACTTCGCGATAGTATACCAATTGTCTTAATTTCCGTCTAATAATTGGCAGCTTACGCCTGGCACTTGAACTAGCCCGGTGGTCTGGTATAATTGAACAGGCAAACCCAGCTAAACTTGACCAAAAATTCAAACAAACTTTTTGGAGAAGCTCATGAATCCCCAAAGCGTGGAACAACTTCAGAGTGGGATAATCGGCAAAAAAGTGGTAGTTTTGGATGCCGCCGCCTGGGCTATGACCATTTGCACCGTGACAGGGGTGGCTAACGATAGCGGCGGGCTGGTGCTAAGGGCCGAAGGTGGCGATAAGGATAAATTCAGTCTGGAAGCCCCCGTAGAAATTTTCAAAACAGAAACGGGCTTTCAGCTTAAAACCGAAAAGCTGGTACTAAATGTAGACCTGCTGCCGGAATAAAGGTTAAAAACGCGATGGAGTATCTGGAACCTCTGGAAATAGAATTAAAACGTAACGACGGCTATATGCTTATCAAGTGGAACGATGGGCACGCGGGGCGCAATACTTTTGTGACGATGCGCTGGAACTGCCCTTGTGCCGGGTGTCGGGGAGAAATGGGACGGCCTGGTCGCCTCGATTTCGTCAAGTTGCTAACCCCGGAAGAAGTAACTTTAGCCAGCCTGGACGCAGTGGGCCTCTATGCCTTGCGACCTAACTGGAAGGATGGTCACGAAACCGGCCTCTACACCTACGAACACCTGCGCGACCTCTGCGAATGTGACGAGTGCCAGGCCAAATTCCCTGACCGCTTCGAGAATTTTCGCCTGACCGAAAAGTTTCAGGCCGACAAACGCCGCCACAAGTAAATCAAAATCCGATTTAACAAGGATGGAGAAAATGGGATTGTATTCCAGATATTTTGTGCCAAGGCTATTAAATTTCAGTATGTCGGGCAAAATGTTTCAGGAATGGCGAGAACAAACCCTGACCGGGGCAAAGGGCGAGGTGCTGGAAATCGGTTTCGGGAGCGGGCTGAACTTACCCCACTATCCAGCCGAAGTTAGCCGTATCACCACCGCCGACCCCAATCCCGGTATGGGTAAACTGGCCCAGAAACGGATTAAAGCCTCAACGATTCCGGTAGAGCATCATGTAATTAGCGGGGAGAAGCTACCGTTTGAGGATAATTCTTTTGATACGGTAGTTAGCACCTGGACTTTATGCAGCATCCCGGAGGTGGAGCAAGCCCTGGCGGAGTTGCGGCGAGTGCTAAAACCGAGCGGACAATTCCTGTTCATTGAGCATGGGTTGAACCCAAACCCCAGAGTCGAACGCTGGCAAAACCGCCTCAACCCGCTCCAGAAAACTATGGCGGACGGCTGCAACCTCAACCGCAACATGCGGGTTTTGATTGGGAAATATTTCAAGCTTCAAAAACTCAAGGAATTTAATCTGACGGAGAACGCCCCGGCAATGTTTCAGGTGGCTAATTACATGTACCAGGGCGTGGGGGTAAAATAATAGAATTTAGCCCTCCCGCTCCTTTGAAAGCTCGAAAATCATCCCACCAAACTCTTTCCAGGTTTTGGTTAGCACATCCCGACCCATAAACAGGCCGATATGCCCCGCCGCTACCAGACGCTTGTGGATCTGGTCGGGGGGAGTGGAAACATACTTTTCCATCTCGAAAACTTGCTCCGGCGGCGTAATATGGTCGCGCGAACCCGCCAGCAAGAAAATCGGACACTTAATAGCTTTCAGGCTGACTTTGCGCCCGCCAATTACCAGTTTATTCCGAATAAGCTCGTTGTCGCGGAAAAGATGCTCCACCAACCAGAGGTAAAAAGTCCCCGAAATATCCTGGTAATAGTCATACCAGTTCTTCATCTCGCGGAACCGCTCCACCGCCGAGGGATTCAGCACATTCTGGTATAAATCCAGATAGCGTTCGGGCAACTGTTGGGGCTTCATCATATTAAAAGCCATTGTCTGGATAGAGCCGGAATAGTTCCCTTTACCCATTTGCACCAGCGAACGATAATAGGCCATCCCTCTATCGGGATAGGTATCGGCGATATAGTTCACCGCTTGCTTAATTTGCCCTTCGCCCGCCTGAAAATCAATCGGCGCACCCGCTACGGTCAAAGTGTTGACCTTTTCGGGGTAAAGCGCGGCATAAATCACGGCTAACCAGCCACCCTGACAGTCCCCCACCAGATTCACCTTGCCACCTGCCTGCTTGACCGCGAAATCCACTACCTGAATATATTCTTCAATTCCGGCCTGACTGGTTTTGGCAGTAGCCGAAAGCCACTCCAGACAAAACACCCCGCCCAACCCGGTCTGACGCAAGGCCTGAACCTGACTTTGTTCGGAGCTATAATCGGCAATATAAGAATGATGCCCGGCCTGGGGTGGCAATACTAGCGTAGGAATTATCCCCTTTGTTGGTACGTCCGGCGCGGAAAAATCCAGCAATTTCGCCAGCAAAGCCAATGATTGGGGCATGGCGATAAACTTATGGGGGGTTTGCCATTGGGGACGAGGCGGGTCCATCACTTCCTTGAAATAGAGACTATTACGTTTGGCTAAGGTCTGGGGGGCGGTGAAAAATTCTTGCCAGGCCTGCGAATAGATTTTCATTGCCTGGGTGGAAACCGCTAAAGAGCTTTCCCATAGGCGGGAGTATTGGCGGTTGACAAAATCAGCATCAGCCTCTTCTGGTCGGGGGGCGGGCATAGGGTGAACCTCACTGTTCAGAATTTTAATTTGAGTTTGTCAGGACATCGGTGCCCAACCTAGATGGGAATTCGCCTTAGCCTTTGCAAACACTTATTAGCAAAAAAAGCAACTCAATCTATTTTATACAGTTCTTTAATTTAATGCAACTCTAATCTCATTACGGTTTGATTACCCTTCCGTTACAGAGATTACATATTCGGTTGTCGGTAAAAATTTAACATGACCTGGCTCATTTTTTGGATTGACAACGGGGGACAGGTGCGGTATACCATGAAGGGTGCTGCTCTGTAAATTTAAGAGAAATTGGAGAAAAATTATGACATTAACTATGCCTCCCACAGCTTCCAAAGAAGTCTTGAGCGACCAATATGCCCCCACTAAAGCCGATTTATTCAGCTTTGGCCTCTGGACTGTTGGTAATCGCGGGCGTGACCCCTTTGGCGATTTTGTGCGACCCTACCTTGACCCCCTCCACACTATCAAAAAACTTTCCGAAATGGGGGCCTGGGGTATCAACCTCCACGATAATGATTTAGTGCCGTTTGAGGCTACCCTGGCGGAACGCAACAAAATTGTACGTGATTTCAAACAGGCCTTAAATGATTATGGAATGGTCGTGCCGATGGCGACAACCAACCTCTTCTTCCACCCGGTTTTCAAGGATGGAGCTTTTACGGCGGTTGACCCCAATGTGCGAGCCTTTGCCCTTCAAAAAACCATGCGGGCAATTGACCTGGGGGTTGAGCTTGGAGCTAAAACCTATGTCTTCTGGGGTGGTCGGGAAGGGCTGGATGCCGAAGCTTCCAAAGACCCTACTATTGCCCTGAAACGGATGCGCGAAGCTCTGAATTTTCTCTGCGAATATGTGCTTGACCAGGGTTATGACCTCAAATTTGCCCTAGAACCCAAACCCAACGAACCTCGCAGCGATACTTATCTCCCTACTGTGGGTCATATGCTGGCCTTTATCTACACCCTTGACCACCCTGACATGGTCGGGCTAAATCCGGAAGTTGCCCACGAAGTTATGGCTAACCTGAACTTTATGCATGGGGTAGCCCAGGCTATGGATGCCGGGAAACTGTTCCATATTGACCTGAACGACCAGAAAGGGCCAAGATACGACCAGGATTTGCGCTTCGGTAGCGAGAGCCTCAAGAATAGCTTCTTCCTGGTGAAATTGCTGGAGGAGAAGGGCTACACCGGGCCGCGCCACTTTGATGCCCACGCCTATCGCACCGAGGACGAAGAAGGGGTTTGGGATTTTGCCCTGGGCTGTATGCGCACCTACAATATGTTCAAAGCCAAGGTCGAAAGGTTTAATAATGACCGGGAAATTCAGGAGTTGCTGGCGGAAATCAACGGCGGCGACCAGAGTTTTGGTGGGATATTGGGGCAGAAGTATAGCCGGGAATTAGGAAAGAAGCTACAGGAAACCACCTTCGAGCCTGAGAAACTGGCCCAACGCGGCTATCGCTACGAAAAGCTCGACCAACTCAGCATCGAGATTATCCTGGGCGTAAGATAGTTAGAGTTAAGCTTGCACTACAAAGCTATATCCTTGAATTATCCCCAACCCAACCTTCTCCCTTTAAAGGGGAGAAGGAGTCAGGTTAAATTTTAGATTTCTCATCCTTCTGAGGGGATTAGGTCAAAAACTAGCGGTAGGCACGACCCGCCGTTTGCAAATTATAGGCCATTTCCATCGCCCGCAAAGCTTCCTCCACCCGACCCAGTTGGGAAAGAGCCTGACCATAATCATAATAGGTCTGGCTCAATACCTCCTGAGCTGAGGCATCTTTCAGGTGGTCAATCGCTTCCACAAAATAGTCACAAGCACGGCTGTGGTCGCCTTTCTGGGCATATCCCTGCGCCAGTTTAGACATAGCTTCACCAATAATGGCGGAGTCACCCGTTTCGTTGGCATAACCCAGGCTTTTTTCCGCCATAACCAGCGAATCCTCAACCCGGTCAGTAAGGTTTAAAAGGTGCGCCAGATTCAGACTAGCGGTAGCCGCCAGCTTTTTCTCACCCAGTTGCAAAGCCAGCGAGAGGGCCTCTCCGAGGTATTTATCGGCGGTAATATAATCCTTGCGCTCTACCAGGATTACCCCAAGCATTGCCTGACACTTTGCCAGATTCCCCAGACTTTCCACCGCTTCGTACAAAGCCAAAGCTTTCCCGGTGTAAACCTTGGCCTGAGCAAAGTTGTTGATTTCGCGGTAAGTCTGACTGGTATTCCAGGCCGCTTCAGCCATAGCCGCATAATCCCTTAAACCGTTTCCTAGCTCAAGCCCTTCGCGATAGAAATTGTTAGCCTGGTTTTGGTCGCCCAACATACGATAGCAATCGCCCAGGGCGGTACAAATCTGCTGCTTGAATTTTGGCTCCCGCACATGTAACTCTGAAACAAGCTCATTGGCCCGGCGCAAAGCCTCAACCGCAGGCATATACTTTTTTTGTTGATAGTAAATCAGGCCCAGCCGATAAAATACCCGTGCTTCCATATCGCCATCGCCCAGGCTATGGGCCATTTGCCCGGTTGATTTAAACTCAGTGATAGCGGCTTCGTAATCCCCTGCTTCCATATTAATAGAGGCCAGCAGGAAGTGATAAAGTTTAAGTTGCTCAGATGAAAGTTGGCGTATCTTAATCCTATGGAGTAGGATAAACTTGGCCTGTTCGGGGTCGTGCTGCCAGAGATAAACCCTGGCTTCATCCAGAACTAAATCCCAACGCGAAAATACTTCTGACTCGCCCTCTGGCCCTGCCACAACCGGGTTGCCAGGAGTAGCCATATTGATAATCTGTTCCACGGTAAGGCCCAGGCGGTTTGCGATTACCTTTAAGGCTTTGGCGGATGGCATTACTCGGCCTGACTCGATTAAACTTATATAACTTTTGGAAAATTCCCCTTCAACTAAATCTTTTTGTTGCAACCCTAATTGTAAGCGGCTCTCCCGTATTTTGAGGCCAATAATAGCAGCCTGATCGGGCGAGAGTAGTAACTCTGCCATTTCTCATCTCCTACACATTTCACTATTAGCTAAACAAATATAAACTACCCTTAAAAAAAATCGGAGCAAACTAACAAGAGGCCTCTCAACTAAAAAAGTTAGGCGAAAGAAGTATCAAAGTTAGCTGGAAAGTTTATGAGATTTTAGTTATTCTCTTTTATCTTGCCCAACTTTGAAGATTGAGAGAAAGGTTAAGAAGGATACCCATATATAATTATTTTAATGATACCACTAACAATTAATTTTTGCAATATGATGGGTATCATGGTTGAATGTAGGGTTGTTAATATTAAAAAATGGCTAATCAAATTACAGGGTAATCAATTAATAATTGAGCTAGAAAAGTTTATTTTGTTGGTGGTTCGAGCTGTGATTAGCGTGGTATAGTCAGATGAGTTTCCCAGGGTTGCTGCCCACTCTTTAAATAAAAATTCCGATTTTCGCTGACGTAATATTGAAAATCCTGCTTCCAGGCGTGGCTAGGGTCTTGTTGGAAAAGTTCAACATAAGCACTATATAGAGTGTTGTTTTGTTTGGAGAAATAGTTCGGGTTGCGGAAAAACATCTCAAGATAGCCTGCCGCAAACTCGGTATCGTTCTGAAAAACATAGGGATGCCCAATCGGCAGGGGGTCCTCGGCGGTGTAGCTGTTCTTGTAGCGTTTCAGGTAACGGTCCAGCTCTATTTGTTTGCCCTTGATAAAAAGTTCGCGAGCACGCGGGGTAAAAATCGCGCCATCCCTGGGGCTTAAACCGGGCAATAATCCCTCGCTACCGCCCATCTTGCCGCTATTAGCATCGAAATAATCCAGCATATGACCAAACTCGTGCAGGAAGGGAGCAACGCCGGGAGTATCGCCCGAAAAACCTTCGTAAAGGCGGGAAAGTACCAATTGAACGCTTTCGGTGCCAGGGTTGTAGTCACCGCCCGCCAAGCCACCATCCTGGGCAAAGGCGCGGGGAGTGGCATAGAGCCAGATATGGCGGGGGGTAGTCAGGAAACGCTCCAGAATATCCCGGCGGTAGAAAAAGATTTCCGCCAGATGCCCACCGGCAATAAAGGGTATATCGGCTTTAGCTTTGGTAGTCATGTCGCTCCGGTTATCGCCAAATAGCCGTAAATCCAGGCCGGGATGCTGAATAATACCCTGGATAAACTGGTAAAAGCTGCTAATTTCGGCCTCGTCCAACATATTGGTAATGGGGAAATACCAATCCAGAGCGCGGGGGTTGCCGCTTGCCACAAAAACCAGGGCGGCAAGTTGGGGTTGGCAGGTTCCTTCACAAAGGGTCTGGTAATATTCGGCGACGGTGGCGACCTCCTGGGCTTTTAGCGTGCCCACCAACGGTCCACAATCCAGGGTGTCACTGAGTTTGGCCCGGAAATCGCCAATCTCCAGTGTGCCGCCGCTAACCTTAACCCGTTTGTTGCGTAATTTCATAAAATCGAACATTGCATTTCCCCTTCGAAAAAGTAACGAGTTAAAAAAATTAAAAGCTTTCGAGCTTGGCGATTTCGTCGGGAGCCAACCGAATATCCGCCGCGCTTATTATCCCTTCCAACTGGTCGGGGCGGCGCAAACCCACAATCGCTCCCGTTACAGCTGGATTGTGCAGTGTCCAGGCAATCGCAATCTCGCCCGCCGTCACGCCATAACTATCACCGAAATAACTGAGCAGGTCAACCAGCTTCAGGTTGCGGGAAAGGCGCGGCTGCTGAAATTCAGCCCCGTTGCGCCGCCAATCGTCTTTAGGCAGCGCCGCAATACGCTCGGCAGTCATCTGACCACTCAAAAGCCCGGAAGCCATTGGCGAATAAACAATCACCCCGATATTATTTTGCTGGCAATAGGGTAATATCTCGGCCTCAACCTCGCGCCGTAGCAACGAATAGGGCGGTTGCAAGGAGGCTATCGGGGCAATAGCCTGAGCCCGTTTTAACTGAGCCACACTAAAGTTTGAAACCCCAATCGCCCGCACTTTTCCTTCTTTCTGGAATTGGGCCAGGGTTGACCAACCTTCCTCAATATCTTCTTCGGGGTTGGGCCAATGCAACTGGTAGAGGTCAATCGTTTCGACTTGCAGGCGGCGCAGGCTATTTTCCAGTTCGCGGCGCAGGGAGTCGGCCTTGAGGCTGCTTTGAATATTCCCCTGCTCATCCCAGGTGCGAGTGCCTTTGGTAAAAATATAGGGCTTTTGGCTCATCCCCTTGAGGGCTTTGGCGACCACTTCCTCCGAATGACCCAACCCGTACACGGCGGCGGTATCAATCCAGTTTATACCCACTTCGATGGCCCGGTGAATAGCCGCAATCGAATCGTTGTCGTCCTGATGGCCCCAACTAAACCGCCAGCCACTCCCGCCCAAAGCCCAGGCACCAAAACCGAGGGGCGTAATCTGTAAATTCGAGTTTCCCAGTTGCCGGGTTTCCATAGTTATAAAGCCTCCATTCAGGCGAAAATAGTGGGTTTAAAAGTTATTAGTTCGTCCAGGTGATTTTATGTTGCTCAAGGCTAAAGCGCAAGTGGTTAGGTTTTGTGAAGGCAACTTTAGCGGGGGCGTATTACAATTTCCTCAACGATTGCCCGCCCTGGCAAATTGACCACCAGCAGCACACATTCGGCGACATCCTCCGGCTGCAACATGTTTAAGCGAGCCTCAGCGTTGGGTGGGCTAGGGCGAAAATCCAGAATAGGGGTATTTATGTCGCCGGGAAAGACCGAACAAGCCCGAATGCCGTTTCCCCGCTCCTCGGCGTTAATCGCCTGGGTCAGCCCCGCCATGCCAAATTTGGAGATAACATAGGCCACTCCCGCTTTTGGGCTGGCGCGTAGCCCCGCCTCGGAGACGATATTAACAATCGTACCTATTTTGGCCTGACGCATGGCAGGTAGAAAAGCCTGGGTGCAGTAATAAGCCCCGTTCAGGTTAGCGTCCATCAGACGATGATAATCCGAGGGGCTGACCACTTCCAGACTACGGGCAGGGATATTTGTTCCCGCCCCGTTAACCAGCAGTTCCACCGTGCCAAATTCCGCCAGCACTTTTTGGCCTAGCTCCTGTACCGCCGCCTCGTTCCCTACATCGCAGGGGTAAGTCAGTATATTAACTCCCGGCTGTTTTGCCAGTTCCGCCGTTTCCTGCAAAAGTTCGGCCCGCCGCCCCACCAGTGCCAGATTCCAGCCCGCTTTCGCCAACATGATGGCGACTGCCCGCCCGACCCCGCTCCCCGCTCCGGTAATTACCCCGTTCATCGTTTTGCTCCTCTACAAATAAGGGGGACACCCTACCAGGTCACCAACAAATGAAATTTACTTGGCGTTCTTGGCGGTTAAAATTAAACTGCTTGAACCTCTACCCAACGCCTTTCCGCCGCCGACAACAGGGCGGCATCAATGATAGCCTGTACTCGCGCTCCCTCCAGAAATGAGGGCTGACAGGGGCGTTGACTTAGAATCGCCTCAATAAACTCAAAATCCTGGTCATAACGAAAGGTCACTAGCGGGTCGCCAGTTTGGGGGTCACGCGGGGAGCCCGGCACTTTCAGAAACTCGGTGGGAACAGGCACAGTTTCCAGGCCACTTCCGCCTTTGCGCCCCACCTGTAATTCGAGAGGGCGACCAAGAAAATAAACCAGAGTGCCTTCACTACCGTTTAGCTCACAATAATCCTGACTGTTGCCGCCTTCGCCCCGCCCAGTCGCCAGTTTGGTACTCTCGAAATTCCCGGTTACGCCATTCTCGTTCTCGGTGATAATCGAGACCCAATCTTCCAAATCCGAAACCTGTCCGTCCCGTTCATCCAGATAACGCCGGGTACTCGCCACTAACTGACTAATCCGCCCGACCAAAAGCTGCCCATAATCCAGACGGTGAGAAAGCATATCGCCTAACTCACCCGACCCGGCTAATTTCGCAACCTGTCGCCAACCTAACGCCCGCGTGCCCCAATCCTGAAAACGATTGGCCCGGAAGTGATAGGGCTGCCCCACCGCCCCGCTCTTAGCCAGATGAGCCATATAACGCATTGCTGGCACAAAACGGTAGGTAAAGGCAGTCATATGGCGCACTCCCGCCGCTTCCGCCGCCTGATACATTTCCAGACTTTCGGGGTAATTCATAGCAAGGGGCTTTTCGCACAAAACATGCTTCCCGGCAGCAATCGCCTCCAGCGTAATCGGGGAGTGCAAATAGTTGGGGGTGGCAATAATCACCGCATCCAGGCCGGGATGAGCCAAAGCCTGATTGTAATCGCTATAAATGGCGGTAATATCCGTTTCGCGGCTGGCCTTTTCCAGCACCGCCGGATTGGAGTCGCACAAAGCCACCACTTCTGCCTCTGGACACAGAGCCAGACCCGGCAAATGGTTCGCCAGTACAATACCGCCGCAGCCAATCAGACCGACCTTGATTTTAGCCAACCTCAGTTCTCCTTCCTCAAGTTATATTCAGCATATAATAGCTGGCGTGAGAATCTATTAAGTTAATGGAACTATTATAGCAGAGTTGGTAATGAAGCTGGGTTTATGGGCTTACATGTTTGACGCTAACCGCCTATTGGATTAAACTATACTGATAGTTTGATGCTTGCTTCAATCATTAAGGAGTGTTGAGTCATCGAATCTCAGGAAACAAAAAGCTTGCCGCGCAACCGCAAATGTGGCAATTGTCGGCACTTTGAAATCGCCCCGTTATGGCGCAAGGGCTGGTGTCGAAATCCTCAGCTTTATCCAGTGCATGCTAACCATCTGGTGGATAGCACTGGTCTGGATTGTGAGGGTGGCTTCCGCTCGCGAATTTACTGGGAACCTCTCCCCGAAGTCAGCGAAAAACCAGTTTCCACCTCCCCGGTATTGAGTTTCGAGGACCAAAAAGCCGCAAAATCTACCCCGGTTTTGCCGATTGGGGCCGCTTTTAAGCCCAAAGAATATTCACCCGAAGAGGATTCCGAAGCACAACTCTTGCCGGAACTTACCCGTTTGCCAGAACATCGCGATGAAACAGGCTGGCGAGCGCAGGTTCGCCAACGCTTGCCTTTTACTGAAAATTGGCCGTTGGAAAAGTTTGAACCTCTGCATATTTTACTCTGGGGGGCGGCGGGTCTGTTTATATTGATTGCCCTGATAGTGCTGGTTGTGAGCGGTAACAAAAAAACCGATGCAAACCCAACCCTCGCCCCAATCACAGCCGCAGCTGCCACCTTAAATGCCCAGAATACTTTTCTGGTCAGCTCTGGAAATACCCCCGCAACTCAAATAACCCCCACCCCAACCGTTACTGCCAGCATTTCAGGTAAAACGGGCAAAGTAATGGGATTGGGCGGCGGTTCGTTGAATGTCCGGCAAGACGCAGGGATAAATGCCAAAGTCATTGCCCGTTTGACCGAGGGCGACCGGGTGCGGCTGCTGGACGGGCCAAAAGATGCCGATGGACAGAAATGGTATCAAATTGAGGTGGGTGGACAAATGGGGTGGGTTAGCCAAAAGTTCATTCAAATAGAATAAATTGCACTTACAAATTCTACATCAAGACCAGGATATTGTGGCGGTAAACAAGCCAACCGGCTGGCTCACCCATGCCGACGACCCGCAAGACCCCGCCAGCCTCGATCTGGTCAGCTATCTTAAAAAAAGCTTAGAGCTACCCTATTTAGGCATTCATCATCGCCTTGACCGTGAGGTTTCGGGGGTACTGGTCTTTTCGGTGCGCAAAGAGGCTAACGGCTGGTTGGCACGAGCTTTTGAAGGACGCGAAGTAGTCAAAGAGTATCTGGCGGTGGTGCAAGGAAAGATGCCCAGTCGCGCCGGAGTGATTGACACGCCTATCCCCGACAAAGGGGGCAAAAAACTGCCTGCCCTCACTCGCTACCGGGTAGAAACTCTGTCGCCTGATAATAAACGCAGCCTCGTGCGCCTGACCCTCGAAACCGGGCGTACCCATCAACTCCGAATTCATCTGGCCCAGGTTGGTTGCCCGATTCTGGGTGACCCCAATTATGGTCATCAACCCAATAATTTCCCGCGCCTGTTACTACATTCCGCCAAATTAGTGCTGCCCAGCCCAAACGGGCGATTGAGCCTGGAAGCCCCTACCCCAAAATTCTTCGCCGAAGCTTTAAATGGGCAGGGTTTAGCCGAGTTTGAACAGCTAGCCAAACAAAACCTGAAAAGCTTGCGGCCTAATAACCTGGACGGACTGACAGAGTTATTGGAACTGGCAAAGGAGCGGCGAGCTTGCATTTCGGAAGACGAAAATACGATTTATCGGCTGGTTAACGCCACGGGTGACGGGCTACCGGGTTTCACCCTTGACCGCTATGGCCCCGCCCTGGTGCTGAACTTTTATGACCCGGAAATAAAAGCCAGTAGCCCGGTGCTGAAAATCCTGCTGGAAGGGCTGACTAAAGTTTGGCCCGGACAATCTATTTATGTCAAGTTCCGGCCAGCCACTGCCGCCCGCCTGGGAGATGCCCCGCCGCCCGAAATCGCCCCTCCTATACCTCTGGTTGGCCCAACCCAGGCTGAATTTGTGGCCCTGGAAAACGGTCTGAAATATGTTATCAAACCGGGGGATGGGCTGAGTGTCGGACTATTCCCGGATATGCGCCAGATGCGCGAACGGCTGCGGCATTGGGCGGCGGGTAAAACAGTCTTGAACTGCTTCAGTTATACCTGTGGCTTTGGCGTGGCGGCGATGGCGGGTGGTGCCACCAGAGTATTAAATCTGGATGCAGCTCGGCGGGCTCTGGATTGGGGCAAGGAAAGTTATCGGGCCAACGGATTTAACCCTGACCAATTCGATTTTGTGGATGGCGATGTTTTTGACTGGCTGGGTCGCTTTGGACGCAAAGGGCAGACTTTTGATATTGTGTTGCTTGACCCGCCCAGCTTCAGCACAACCCGCCAGACCCGCTTTTCCTCCGACCAGAATTATTCAACCTTAGTGGAACTTGCCGCTAAAGTAGTTGCCCCTGGGGGAATGCTAATTGCCAGCACCAACCACGCTAAAGTGGAACGCCGCAACTTTCGACAGGCTGTATCAATGGGGCTGGAAAAAGCCGGTCGCCAACCCCAAACCGCCCCCTCCGTCTACGAGGAACCCGACCTTGATTTTCCCCATCAGGGTGAGGGCTATCTCAAAATTCTGGTTTACAGGTTGTAGAAAAGGTCTCAGGTTTTAGGTTTTAGGTGATATAATCAGGTCGCAGATTATCGGCGGAATTCGTAGGAGCAAGCTCCGTCTTGCGATGATTTGAGACAATCAGCTGGCGGAGCAGCCTCCTACGGCTGGCAATGGACTCCTTACTCGTTACTATTTTTAAAGGTTTTCACCATGCCAACGGTACGGGCGGGCGAACTAAATATTCACTACAAGCTTTCCGGCCCGGTAAACGGAGAGCCAATTATTTTTATCAGTGGGCTAGGGGCAGACTGGACAAATTGGCAACTTCAACTGGCCGAGTTTGAGCAGCATTATCTTTGTCTGGCCTTTGATAACCGGGATAGCGGCCTGAGTGACAATAGCCCCGACCGTGAGTATAGCATTCAGGATATGGCCCGCGACACGGTTGAACTCAGTTATGCGCTAGGGCTAGACTATGCCCATATCGTTGGGCATTCGATGGGCGGGGCTATTGCGCAGGAAATTGCGATTAATTTTCCCGAACGAGTCGCCAGTCTGACGCTAGTAGCAACTTTCTCCCGAATAGAAGCCCTTGGTTTGCAGATATTGCGTGATGTTGGCCCCCTGAACACTCTGGCCCAAAACGGCTTTATCTCTGACCTGATTGCCCCCTTTGCGGTAAATTTCAAATATCTTAACGACCAGCTTTTTGTGCGGCTATTGCAGGAACAGGGCAAGCGCGGCCCCTTTAATACCCCCACCGAAGGCTATAAACGCCAGCTTCGGGCGATTATTAACCATGATACTACCGCCGCTCGCCTGGGCTATATTTCCGCGCCAACAATGGCAATTGCGGGTGAGAAAGACCTTGTTACACCAAATAGCGGAATGCTGAAAATTGCCCAGGCCATTCCTGGCAGCCAACTTTATACCTTCCCCAACACCGGGCACGCCCCCCACGTTGAGCATGTGGCAGAATTTAACCAGCTATTGCGGGCGCACCTGACCGCTCATGCCACCACCCAATATTCTTCGTAGAAGCCTACCTGTAGGAGGCTGCTCCGCCAGCCGATATATGTTAAAATCGGCTAAATCAAACCTGTTCCCAAAGTTAAAAAGGAGAACTAATTCATGAGTCAGGCGGCAGCAGCCCTCCACCCCAAAGTCCGGCGGCTGGAAGATAAACCTCTCGTTAGCGGGCAAGGCCATTATGTAGACGATTTGAGATTTTCCCAACCACCTTTGCATATGGCAGTGGTGCGCTCGGTGTATGCTCACGCCCGAATTACCAGAATAGATTACAGTGCCGCTTTAGCCTTGCCGGGAGTGGTAGGGGTTTACACCGCCGCAGATTTTGGGGGGGAATTTGCGCCGTTTAGCTGGTTTCCGGCTCAAAATATCCGGCCTACTACCCGCTACCCCCTGGCGGTGGATAAAGTGCGTTTTGTGGGCGACCCGATTGCGGTGGTACTGGCGGAGGATCAATATATCGCCCGTGATGCCCTGGATTTGGTGGAAATCGAATATGAACCGCTACCAGTTTCGCCCAGCCTGGAGGACGGATTAGCCCAGGGTGCGCCCCTGTTATATGAAGAAAATGGTACCAATATCGGCTATAACACTCGCACTAAAGCGGGTAATATTGAAGCGGCTTTTGCTCAGGCCACCCATATTATTGCGGTAAAACTCAACAATCAACGGGTGTCGGCGGCCTCGCTGGAAGCCCGCGCCCTGGTAGCCAATTATAACCCCGAACAGGATTTATTAACCGTCTGGATCTCCTCACAGGGGGTTTATCGTATCCGGGAACAGGTTTGCGAAGTGCTAAGGCTGCCCCAGGAAAAAATCCGAGTAATTGCGCCTGATTGCGGCGGGGCTTTTGGCATCAAAAGTCGGCTAATCAGTGAAGAATCGCTGGTCTGTCGGTTGGCACTTGAGCTAAAACGCCCGGTAAAATGGGTGGAAGGGCGCAGCGAGAATCTGGTGGGTGCGCCACAGGGGCGTGGTCAGTTGCACGAGTTGGAGTTGGCGGTGGACGCGAACGGGAAATTATTAGGCTTGCGAGGGCGCATCCTGGCTGACCTGGGGGCCTTTCTGATTGGCATCAATACCTTTATGGCGGCCCGTAGCGCGATGATGTTGCCGGGAGTTTATAATCTGCCTGCAATTGATATAGAAGTGATTGGAGTGCTGACCAACCGCGCCCCTATTTTTTCTTACCGGGGAGCGGGAAGACCCGAACCAGCCTACGCTATCGAAAGATTAATCGAGGCGGCGGCTTTTAAACTCGGCCTTGACCCGGTAGAAATTCGGCGGCGCAACTTTATCCCGCCGGATGTCTTCCCCTATACCACCCTGACAAAGCTGGTTTATGATAGCGGCAATTACCCCGCGATGCTCGAAAAGGCTCTGGCGGCGGCGGATTATGCGGGCTGGCGCAAGAAACAGACCGAGCAACCAGAACGCTGCCTGGGAATTGGCATCGGCACTTTTGTGGAGGTTGCGGCAGGGCCACAGGTAGGCGGTACTCCCGGCCTGCCACCCGGCGAAAATATGCAAGCCCACCTTTCCCCAGAAGGAAAAATCGAGCTAATAAGCGGGGTAACTACCAATGGGCAGAGTCATATGACCTCCCAGGCGTTTATCGTAGCCGGGCAATTTGGCCTGAAAACCGAAGATGTGACGGTGCGGATGGGCGATACTAACCTCCCGGCCTATGGGGTTGGCACATTCGGTAGTCGCAATACGGCCCTGGCGGGGAGTGCCGTTTTGATAACCAGTCAAAAATTGCGAGAGAAAATTATCGCGGCGGCGGCGGATTTGTTGGAAGCCGCTCCAATTGACCTGGAAATTGCTGGCGGTGGGGTGCAGGTTAAAGGTTTACCGACCCGTCGCCTTAGTTTCGCCGAAATCGGCGCAGCCACGGGCGGGTTAAGTGCCAGTGGGAACTTTAACCCGGACGGCGCGACCTACCCCAGTGGGGCGCATATTGCGATTGTTGAAATAGACCGCCAGACCGGGGATGTTGAGATTTTGAAGTATGTGGCGGTGGACGATGCCGGGAAAATCCTGATGCCAACTCTGGCAGAGGGGCAAGTGGCGGGAAGTCTGGCCCAGGGCATTGGTCAGGCTTTGTATGAGGAAATAGTTTACGATGAAAACGGACAGCTAATCACCGGGACGCTGATGGATTATACCCTCCCTACCGCCGCGATGTTACCTGACTATGAGAGCCATTTTCAGGAAACCCCATCCCCATTGAATCCTTTAGGGGCAAAGGGTATCGGGGAAAGTGGCTGTATCGGTGGCCCACCAGCAGTAGTCAATGCCGTGCTGGATGCCTTGCGCCATCAGGGGATTGCGGCGGACGAATTAAGGCTGGATATGCCGCTCCGCCCCGAAAAAATCTGGAAGGCTTTCGGGTAATCGGTTGTCGGTTATCGGTTGTTGGTTGTTGGTTGAAAATTGGGGAAATTATCCCCCCTTCCACTTTAGGGAAGGGGGTTAGGTTTTACAACGAATCCGGGATGTTAATCTCGCTGGGGCGACCCCACCAGCGCGGGTGTACCGCCGTTTGCCAGATACGCTCCTTAACCTCGGTGGGATGGGCGGTACTGCCTTCCAAATCTACCCGTTTGCCAACCAATAAGGCCGCTTGCCCGGCTACTAACGGGGTTGAGAAGCTAGTCCCCGACCAGCGTACTAACCGACATTTTTCCATAGCCGGAACCTTCTGACCGTTTTTATCCTTTTTGAAGGCTCGGATATGTTCGTTAGTATCCTTGTCGTAGACAAATACGCCCGTCTTTTTGTCGCGCTCCACATCCTGAATCTCCAGATGAGTGCCTGAATCGAGCATAATTTCGCTGCTGGGCGCGGCCAGGGGGCTGGCATTGGAAAAACTGGAATAAAGGAAACGGGCAAACTTCGAACTGCTGGCGACCCCGATAACCATATTATAGGGGTCATAGACCATCGGGCCGTTACTGGGCGGGTCTTCATGGCGTTTCTTAGCTAACTTTTCGTACTCGTCTTTGTTATAGCCGGGGAAAAAGCCATAGGCCGCTGGTTCTTCAGGGTTATCGGCGATGCCACTTTCGGAGTTGTTGCCCGCCGCGCACACGAACAAAACCGACTTCAAGGTAGCATCATCAATAGTCTTGAATAAAGACGGGGCGTTGATAGCCGGGGCACTGGTCTCAAACAACACCAGACTCAGGTTAAAGAGTACCCGCGCACCTTCGGGAATCCAGGCTTCCTCGCGCAAGGTGGCGAAATCCAATTTGTTAGCGGCAAGGTCGGCAACGGTGACGTTGATAGGGGCAGTGCGGGCGAAAAAGTTGATAATCTGCAAAATGTCGCCAGTATTACCGAGGCCGTTATCGTCCAACGCCCGTACCAGCATCACCCGTGCCTGGGGAGCTACCAACTTAATCAGGTTCGCCACCATCAGCCCGTGATAAGGTTGGGCTACTGATTTGGGCGGGGTGTAATCAGTCGGGGTATTCTTGGGGCGGGTTTCCGGCTCAAGGTCAATAAAAGCATCTATGCTAGACCAATCAACGGCTTTTCCAGCGTCGTACTTTGGGGCGGTATCAATGACCACCACCACCGTACCTTCACCCTGCGCCCGACGATGTACCGTAAACCGCGCTCGACCATATTTCAGGCTGGTTTTATCAGTCTCATCCTCAGCATATTGTTTGGCATAGGCTTTATCCGAACTGTCACCTTTTTTGCTGCCAGAATCTCGCTCCAGGCCAATCCGCTCAAAATAGGGCTGGTCAAGGTAATCTTTGGGTTTGGCATCCGGCTCTGGAATCGCTTCCTCTGGTACTGGCGCGTCAATCGGGCGACCACCACCACCACCAGTATTACTAGCTTTAACCAGTGTTTCCTTGTCCACTGATAAGCTAGGGAATTGGTCTGGATATTTAGCTAACCAGGCTCCAACCTTGAGTGGCACCTCTCGTACCGCCACCCCTTCTTGCGGCTCAAAGCGATATTGTTTGAAGGTTAGATAAGTTTTGCCATTGGCATCGGTACGGCCATATTCATCCAGGCTAACAGGCGGCTTATATTCCGCCAGTTTATCAAGCAAAGTTTTGGCTATTTCCTCAGCGATTTTGCCAACTGTTTTTGTGACCCCAGAAACTTCCGAAATAGCCGAACCAGCTTCAGACTGTGCCGCATATCCTACCGGAGATACCTCCTGGCGGGATTTCTCTTCCGGCTTATGACCCAGCATGCCAGGCCGAATCTGTTCGGGCTTTTGCACCACCACCGGGGGAGAACCAGCCAGAGGTAGGTGGCCCTCAATCAATTCTTCGCGGCCTTTTACCCGAAAAAATATTTTGGGGTTACTAATCCAGGGAAGCGGGGCAATCTGGCGAATACCTGCCTCTTTTTGTAACTCTTTATTTTCGGCTAGTCTTGCCCCAAAGCGTTCCAGGTCGGCCCGTGAGCCGCTTATCAACAAATAACCCTCGGTATTATTGGTTTCTGCCTTCATACTGTTTTGCTCCTGTATGTTGTTCGTCCTAAATAAATTTCTTTTCTTGCTCCACGTTCCCTGAATCAGGGAAGGGGGTTGGGGGGTTAGGTCAGCTCCCCATATTCACCAATCAAGAAAAAGGGTGCCCAGAAATAAGGATGCCGATAGGTTTCGGGCTGTTCGGGGGCAAGTTCACCCCGTAATAAAGCCAGTTGTGCCTGACGCAAGGCCGCCGCCCTGGTAACACCGGGTTGGTTCAGGGCCTTATAAAACTCTTTCATCAGACAGGTAGTGGATTGGTCTTCTACCCGCCATAAAGAGAGTAATAAGCTTGCCGCCCCCGCATAGAGACAAGCCCGACTTAACCCCAGCAGTTCATCACCGCCCGTGATAACATTCAAACCACTTTCGCAAGCACTCAGGGTTACAAGGTTGGCGTTTAGTTTCATGTTAAAAACATCGGTAGTTAGCAGCCGCCCATCAGCCAATTCCACAAAAGAGAAAAGGGGTGCATCGGCCCGGAAATGACCATGACTTGCCAGGTGAATCACCCGGTAAGTTTCCCCAACCTGTTCCATAATCCCCCGCTTAACCTCGTTTTCCAGATAGGGTTTTTCGTGCAAAAGGGCAGCAATTTCCTCGGCTTCCTGTACTACAAAAGGTAAATTATTATTACTACTATAACCCATAATCAGGCTTTGTTTAGGTTTGGTTTCGTGGCGAAGTTCTTCCGAACGCTGGCGGTAGAATTTAATCTGGCTGGCGGCGGGTAAATACGAAACCTCAAAATCCTCCACCAGATACCGCCCGGTATTACTATTCCACAAGGCATGAAATGGCAGATAGTGGAGTGGGCCGTGAGCCACAAAAATCAAATGGCGGAAACCTGTGGCAAATTCGGCGATTGGCCCAACCAAAGCTTTGTACAGGTTATTTAGCTGGGCCTGGGTGGCTCCCAGAAACTTGCCCGCCAGATGGGGTTTCATATTTTGCAAACTTAGCGAGAGGGTATCTATCGAGCGGGCCAGCTTACCCGCCGGAATTAAATTCCGAAATACCCGCTTTTCGGTGGCTGAAATCGCCAGAGCCAGCACCTCATCACGGGCAATATAATATTCCACCAGCAAAGTATCCTGGTCAAGCCAGGGTTGGGGCGACTCGCTGGTAACTTCAATCAGACTGGAGTCCTCGGCGTATGCAGCATTCCGAATTTGCAACTGCATCAGGATTTGTTCAATTTGCTTTTCCAGTTTATGCAACTCGCTTTGGGTTTCGGTCATTTCCGGGTTAAGGATTGCCAACGAAGCCCCCCGCAGATTAGGCGTAAATTCAAGCGACTGGTTCAAAATTGTGTAAAGACGGTTATGTTCTGCCCGTAGCTTATTTAATTGCTCAATCAACGGTTCATCGGCAGGGTTACGCGGTCTGACCTGTAAATCCACCTGATTAGCTAACAATTCGGTTAAAGCCCGTGATTTAGAACGCTCGATATAGTCATAAGCCCGCTCAATATCGGCTTGATTTAAGGCTGTAAAAACCGCCGCCTCATAGACCTGCATTTTATCTTTGAGGAAATCGCCACGCAATTCAAGCGTAACTGAACCTCGCATTTGTTCAACCTGAGTGATAGCCTCACAATAATGGTCTAGGGCTTTATCAGGTTGGCCTCTCTTTTCAGCTATTTCGCCTAATAGAGAGTTAACTTGATAATTTAAGGAGGGTATATTATAGGTTCTTATGAAGCCTGAAGCTTGACGGATAAGTAATTCAGCTTTATCCAGGCTACCTTCAGCCTGAGCTATTTGGGCTTGTAGTAGCCATATTTGGGCCAACCATTTTGGCATTTCCTGGCGGATAAATACTTCTTCCGCTTTGTCTAGAAGTTGTTGTGCTTCACTATAAGCTCCAATTTTTACTAATAATTCAGCCCAGTTCAAATGGACATGAGCTGTCCAGTGGAATTTTTTCGCTTTTTCAAATAAAAGAGCTGCTGCTTCATAACTAACGAGAGCAATATCATAAAATTCCAGACGAGATTGAGTAGCAGCTTGAAAATAACTTGCCATAGCCAAATACTCTAGCCATTCATTAGCCTGGGCTTCGTCTATCATTAACTTACAAAGAACTAACGCTTCCTCTAACCGATTCAAATGCATTAAACAAACACAACGCCATTGATTAACCCAGTGGGTTTGTCGTGGGATATTAGCACCTTGAAATAAAATTAAAGTGTTGTCCCAGGTACGTAATGCCTTTGTGAATTGTCCAAGAAAATATTGAGCGTTACCAATTATCTGTTCAGCATGTGCTAACGATAGTTGCTGCCCTAGTTCCTGAGCAAGTATTTTAGCCTCTGTAGCTTTAGAAATGGCCTCATCATAGCGGTTAAGGTAAAGAAGATTATTTGCTAGGCCTATGTAACAAAATAAAAGGGCTGATTTCCCCTCATCTCCAATTTCCTGCAAAATTTGATGCTGCCATGAAAAGAGTTCTAGTGCCTTTTGATAATCATTGTTGTCACTATATAGGGTCGCCACATTATTAAGTACATCCCCTAAAAGTGAATGATTTCCGGTTGCCTCAGCTTGTTGGATAGTTTCTTCGGCGAGGGCAAAAGCTTCGTCGTAGCGGTTGAGCTGACCAAGGGTATGAGCCAGAGCCATCTGACAGCGAATAGCTTCAATTTGACTATGATTTTTTAGACACAAGTCTTGGGCTTGTTGGTAATTGAGAGCTGCACGGGCATAGTCGCCATCATCACGCAGGTAATTAGCCCGCACCATCAAAGCCCGGGCGCGGGATAGGTTTCGTTCACGTTTGTTATTTTCCGGCAGCAACACCGACAAATAAAGCAGCGACTCGGCTAAATCCAGACCCTTCTGGCGTTGGTCGGTTTGGAGCAAAAAATTGGCCTTACTTTTGACCTGAAACGAAAATTCGCTGCTGATGTCGCCCTGTTCGGCGGCAGCCACCAGATGCAAATTATGAATCAGAAAAGTACGCCGGGTGTCAGGGTTATCGAGTTGCAGTAACTCCTCAACCAGAGACATTTTGTTCCCTATGATTCTAGGCTTGCCTGAAATGAACTGTTCCATTAACTATTTTTAATAAACGTGGATTGTATTACATTTCGCAATGATTGTAACAAAAAATATACCAATTCAAAAGCCGGGATAAAATCTTTCTATGCTATAATGCGCCGATAGCTAAATTATTGCAATGATTTGCGACACACCTTGATAGGAAGAACCCCATGCACTCTGAACTACCAGCGATTCTTAAATGCCTCTACTGTGGACAGGCGGGCTTAACCCTTGCCCCTAACCCCACCCTGGCCCGACCTAACGGCATCGAAACAGTGCTAGAAGGGGCGGTAGTTTGCCCAAAATGTGGTAGTCGTTACCCAATTCAGGATGGGATTGTCAATTTCCTGCCGCGCCGAACCCCTAATATTGGCATCGGGCAATTCACCAATCAGTTCAAGTTGACGGCCTGGGGCTACGAACGCTACTGGCGACCCAAAGCCTTAACGCTGATGGGCGGACGGGAATGGCCTCCCGCTGAGGAATTCGCCACCCTCGTCCGTATGCTTAATACCCACGAAACAGCCGAAATCCCCACCCATAACGGGTTGGCCTTTTATTTCGACCAGGGATGCTCGACCTGTTTCTATAGCCGGGCGATTATTCGGGCGCATAAAGAAGGTAAACTTAACACCGCATCAGCCCATGCCGTAGCGGTAGATAATAGCTGGGTGATGTTGCAGGAGGCGCGGCAGTTCATCGAGAAAGACGGTCTGACCGGGAATATCAGCCTGATGCGGGCGGATGTGGAGAAGTTGCCGTTTATTGATAAAGCTTTTGCCGGGACAGCCAGTGGGGGGTCGCTCAACGAATTCAAACATAGTGAACCGGCCCTGTCCGAAGCTTCCCGAACCCTTGACCCCCAGGCCAACGCCGTTTTTATGGTGCAAATGGCGGCGGATGGCAAGGTAGGTGGCGTTATCAACAAGTTTATAACTTTGAGCAGTGGGATAAAATTCTTCGAACCCGACCAGCTTCTAAAACTTTTCCAACAGGCCGGGTTCAGATTGGTAGAGCAACAGTCGGGCGGCATCATTACTATCAACCACCTGGTCAGGAGCAAGGAGCAAGAATAAAGAATTCTTGTTCCCCTTCCTTGATAGGGACGGGGGTTAGGTTTTATTATTACCCATCCCCTAAATAAAGAAGCCGTTGCTGGCGAATCCGGCCTGGTTGCTGCGGATAATCGAGGCACTAACCTGCTGGAAGGTGCGGCGTATCTCCGAAGCCGAGGCGTTGACGGTCAGCACCGCCGGGAAGCCTACCTCATCGGCAATCTGGCGCAGGTTGGCACTGCCCACCCCCACATAGGCCAACGTATAAGTTTCTTGTGCTACCAGCGCGTTGCTGACCGTCCGCACCTGGGTGCTTGCAACCCGCGAAGAATTGTCCTCCCCGTCCGAAATAGTCACAATCACGCAGCGAGTTCGCACCCCGTTATCCCGCAACATCTGCCCATAAGCTACCAGCCCGGTCATAACGTCCAACAAAGTATCATAAAGAGCCGTACCGCCGTTCGGGTTATAGTCATTCAGGGTTAGCGGCGCAATTTTAGGCACAGGCGTATAGCTAAAAGCCAGTTTCGGGGCGGTGCTAAAAGTCCAGGTACTTAGCAGGATAGAGTCGGCCTGCCGCGAATCCTGCAAGGCTTTCAGCATCTGGTTAAAACCGTCAATTACCGCCTGTCGCTCGCCGCTCATCGAGCTACTTTCGTCCAGTGCCACCGCCACCAGCGTCACATCGTCGCTGGAAATATCGTCAATATCTACGCCGTTGCAGCCAGCCAGAGCCACCGCATCCAGATTGTCCACCAACACCAGCGAGGCGGTAGCATCCAAATCCTGATTGGTTACCGCGCTGGAAAAGAGGTCAGTTATATTGGTACTCATTGGGTTTTCCTTTCTATATCGGTTTTCGGTTGTCAGTTAACCTAACCCCCTGGCCCCCTTCCCTATAAAGGAAAGGGGAATTTTTATAGGGGTGCTGCTTGCTACACCCTGAAGTAGGGGGTCAGGTTTTACTGTATAGGGTCGCGGGAAGTGACGAGGCGCATCCCCTGGCTGGACATCGCCTGTAACTCAGCGTTTGCCAGCGCGTCAAAATCAATCGCCGGATGCTGCACCGAAGAAGTACAATCCATCAGGAAGCGCAACTTGGCAATAACTTCGGGCTGCCCCTTGAAATATTGCATAATCGAGCGCATCGTCGAAAGCACACAATGGCTCTTGGCCTGTCCCGCCACATAAACCAGGTCGTACTTCGCCAACAGGTCAAGGAAGGTCGTGTTCAACCCGCCTAACGGATGATTCGGCACTTTCACCTCCGGCTCTAAAATCGAGTAATTCTCGGTCTGGGGAATAGAGCCTTTAATAAGCCAGGTCGGTTGGGCGTGGCGGGCGGCGGCGTGATACATAATCGCCTCCGATAGAGCCGGAACGATAGACTGTCCAGGCGTGCCAATCATGGTGTGATAGGGCCAAATCATCAGGGTATATTTGCCGCCTTTTTCCAAATCCTCCACATATTTCAAAGACCAGAGCGGGTCAACCAGTGGCTTCCACAGACCTTTGCGAATATCCTCCGCCGAGATAGTAGTAAAGGGGGCGGGATGCTCGCCTTTTTCGTTGCCCCACCAGGTCGGGTAGAAAATCTGGAAAGTAGTATGGCTATCGAGTGAGGCCGCGATACTGGTAATTTCCCCGGTATGTTGGTAAATCCATTCGATTGTACGCTGGGTATCCTCGATTGCCCCCGGCACTGATAATGTCCCGGTAGTCAGGATAAAATCTACCTGGGGGTCAACCAGCAACAGCATGACCCGCCGTTTGTCCTGATTACTGGGGGTGATTTTGGCCTCTTGTCCGGCCTGAGCGGCTGCCGCCATATCCGGCTGATAGAGTGCGCCAACTTTGTCATTTCGATAAAATTTTGGAGTAGTCATTGTTTTATTCCTTTCTTTTTGGAAAAGCTGTCAGCTATCAGCTATCAGCCTTTTATAATTCATTTGACATTCGCACCGGGTTGTCACCCTGAGCTTGCGAAGGGGTCTAGCTTATAATATTGAGATTCTTCGGCTTCGCACCTGTGCCCCGTTGGGGTATCAGAATGACAAAAGGATTGTCCTGTTTATTGTTTATCCTTAATTCTTTATTTCTTGATCGGGTGGGGCGGCCTGGGACAACCACAAGGGTTGTCCCTACGACTACTTCATTCCTCATCCTTCATCCTTCATGTCAGAATCAGGTTCGTAACCCGGTTGTCGCCAATTGCCAGGAGGCCGCGCCCGAAGGGAATTAGCCCATCGCCGTCACCTACGTGGGGCTGAGTGGTGGTTAGCAAGGTTTGTTGCCCGCTTGCCAGGTCAACCCGCAAAATCCCTTCATCGGTGGGCAATAAAGCCAAATTGTGGGCAAAAGCGATGCCCGCCAGACTCTGGATATTGCCAAAATCCTCTACTTTAGCCCGGCGGCTGTTAATCACTTTCCCGGCCTGATTTAGCACTTCCAGCCGTAGCCAATCCTGCCCCGCCAGCCGGGTACGTCGCACTAGCAAAACTAAACCGCCAGAAAATACCACTTTAATATCGAGTAGGCTTTCGCCCGACTGCAAAACGGCTACATCTACTGTGTTTCGCCCGTCCCGGTTTATCAGGAAGAACTCGTACCTGTTAAACAGCCGAGAATAGCCCAGAATAGTTTCGTTGCCGGGGCTGGCTTCGGGCGCAACCGCCAACCAGGTCTGATTTTCCAGCACGCCCGTCACAGGTCGCTCGATTAACTGCCCCCATTTTATTTCGCCTCGCATTAACATGCCACCCGCAATGCGATAAAGATAACGCCCAGAGCAAGCAAAAACGGCCTGTTGATTGCCAAAAAGATTAGTTGTAGTTTGGGTCAGTCCTTGCGGCTTATCGCCTGTGAGGTCAATCAGCAACAACTTGTCACTGCCCGGATTCGGGTTCACCACCAGAAATTCCCCGCTCAGTTCATAATGCGCCCCTGCCAATTGCCGGAACAACACCTTTCGTCGAGCTACCCCGCCCAAAGCTTTGGAATAAAGTACGGCGTTGCCTTCTTCGTGGGCGATGCAATAAAAAGTATCACCCAGCAGCCGCCAGTAAACGATTTTGCCAGTGTTTGCCAGAAACTCCTCCACCCGCAACCCCGAAACCTCCAGCAAGGGCGGCATTACAAAAGCGGCGGTGGCGGAACAGGTTGGGCAACTGACTCGCGTATAGGGATACCAGCTATGACAGGCCGAACATTCCTGCAAAGTGTCGTGATATTCCCGCAGGGCGTTTGGTGGGAAAATCCCCCGCCGGCCCTGCCCAAAGATTTGCAGGAATAGTTGGGCCAGTTCGTCGGTTAAAAGTTTCGGGTTCAGGCCGATTTTGGGGTAAATTACCCCTGAGTCCAGCACCGTTACGCCAGACTGAGCGCGTTTGGTCAATTGCTTCAGGGTCGGGTGGGTGCCGCCATAGGGATGCACCAGGAGCAAGGCACGGAAAGCCAGAACCGCAAAACTGTACCAATCGTTAGCCGGAATAAACATCGGCTTCTGGGTCAAATCGGTGTTATAGAGTTGCGGGTCAAGGTAATCCTGAGTGGCTACCATACAGGGATATGTCCCGAATTGGTAGCTATCGGTATCTATAAAGGCCACCTCTTTGCCGCAAAACAGCTCGTTAGCATCGTTCAGGTCGCCCACCACCAGCCCGGCGGTATGGATGCCCTGCAAAGTGGTCTGTAAATCCAGCAAAAGTTCCACAACCTTGCGGGTGTCAAAGTCGCTGCCATCCCGGAAGCCGCGCTGATAAAGTCGGGCAAGCGGCTCGTAACCAACTGGCAGGGCTGGCATGGTAAAACCTAGAAGTTGCTGGCCCTGCTCATCGAAAACAAGTTCCTGGGGCGCGACTACTTTTCGAGGTAGGCGGGGAGCTAAGTTCAACAAGGCCCGCAACTTGGCCTCGCGCAGGGGATTGGGCTGATGATAGAGCTTTACGGCCTGATTATCCCAGCGAATAACCGTCGCCTCCCCGCCCGTCCCCAGCACATCTTTATCTTTCAGGGTTACGCGTTTGCCTTTGATTATTACTTTCATTGCCGCCCTCTTTTATATTCACAGGGATGGACAGGATGTTTTAAGAATTTTGAGGGTTAAGTTTTGAGTTAGGAAATTTTTTAACTCATAACTCATAACTTTTATTCTGACTCCTGACTCCTGACTTCTGAATTCATTTCCACTACTATTCCCGTAGTATCATCCGCCAGCGAGCCAGCTCGTGACCACAGATTTAGCTGACGTTGCAGGCCGCGCGGGTGAGAATGTCCCCAGGTTTGGGGGAGGAGTTCAGGGCATAGGCCATCCGTCCAGATTGCCAAACGCTCCAGTTCCGCCACCTCGAATTCGGTAATATCAAAGGTCATTGGGGTTTCGGCCCCCGGCAAAAGGTGATAGCCCAGATAGTTGGGATAATTATTTTTATCCAGCAAATTCACCGTATCGTTTAGAGCCAACAGTCCGTCCCCGGCGGTAAAAATAATTCCTTTTTCCGGCCCGATAATAAACCCCAGAACCGTTGCCAGAAAATAATCGGCGACTGTCTCACCGAGATTTGCCGGGTCGCCCGGTTGCATACCCGCCAACACCCGCTTCAGGTAACAGACCGCCGCCGGATATAGCTGGTTGGGTATATCGTTAACTTCAGTGCCTTTTGCCAGTTGGCGGGCAGCCTCGCGCACCAGGAAATTTGCTAAAAGTCCAGCCCCAATTTCAGAGTGTTTGCCGCTACCACAACCATCCGAAACCATCCCAATCAGATATTTTTGGTCATTGATTTTCTCATTAGTCAGAGCAAATTTGTCCTGACAATTGGCTTGACGCTGGCTGTGTACCCGCCCGATAATGCTGCCTGTTTTTACGCTGAAACCTTCCATAGCTTTGCCTCTTGATACTGTCATTTATACACTAACTGAGAATAAAAAAATTTGGTCGCTACCGAACTATGTGATTTTTGTGACCTTACTTTTACCTTCTTATTTTAACTTCGTGTCTTTTACACACTTACTATATCATGGGTTTAAATGGCTGTCAATAGGCAATTTTGAAAAGCATAACAAAAAGGGTAGACACGTTGGTCTACCACTAGGTATTCAAGATAAAGCGCGAACACGAGATTCGCCCCTACCTTTCATCATTACTTAGCAGGACTTATTTTTTGTTAGATTAGCGTGATTTGACCTCTATTTTTCCATTCTTTTCACGTACCTGGTACACAGGCTGCGGATACACGGCTGGCCCATCTATTACCTTGCCATCCTTCAAGCAGAATCGTGAACCGTGCCAGGGGCAAACGATAGTATCATTTTCCAGTTGCCCTTCCGAGAGTGGCCCCCCAAGATGAGAGCAAGTGTCGGCTAAAGCCTGTATTTTACCACCCTGACGAACTAACATTATGGCGGTGGTATTGTTAATCACTCTACGGGGGGTATTATCAGCTAAATCTTCCGAGTTCAGGACTTCAGTCCACTCTTCCAGTAACTCATTCCTGCTATTACTATTTACCATCAGGCCGTGCTTAAAAACTAGTTCTCCACCCAGATAAGCAGAAAAATTAACGGCGGCAAACCCGCTAGAAGATATTAAAACCGCTAAATATCGTCTGCCCTGACCACCCATGCGACGTAGTAGCCAACTGGCAATATAAGCAGTTAATGCCCCACTATTAAGTAACATATGAATAAAACCGAGCCGTCTTTGTTTGCTATCAGTATCGCTCCAATCGGCTATTCCCGCCGCTGCCGCCCCAAAAGCCCCGACAATACCGATACCAATCGCGGCATCTGTTCCAGGGGCAAGTCTGGATTTTTCTTTACCCAAAGAAAGTAGGTCTAATAAGGCTGCAACCGTCCAACTACCGAGGGGTATGTCAGTTAATAGGGGGTGTAAGGCGTGGCCTAACCAAACACCGTTTAAGAAATCCTTGATTTTTTTTGCATAAGGCCCAGTATTTACAAGTTGATTTACGCTTCCTTGTATTTTCTCAGCCGTTTCATCCAGCTTAGTAACCTGAATTTTAGTCTGAGTTTTAGTCTGACTCATATATTACCCCTACTTATCTTTTCAGTTTCGTATAATAAATTACCGGGTTAAGAGGATGGTTTTCCAACTAGTCAATCTGCATAAATTATGCCACAGGCCTATTGATTGATAAATTTTCACCAACCCAATTTTATTTTTAAGGTTATGAGTGGCTTTTGTAGTATAGTTAGGTACGTGGCGGGAAAAGTGGAAAGGGCGAGGCGTAATAAAAAGGGTAGACACGTTGGTCTACCCCTAGGGAATTGCTCGGATTTTAGATTTTAGCCGACCTCCAACCCGCTCTCTTTGCAAGGGAGAAAGAGTAAAACAAGGCCCTGCGAAATCCCGAATATCCTGTCTATCCTGTTCATCCCTGTGAATAATTTCCGGGTGGGGCAATCCATCGACTCCAACAAATAGGTAAAGTTCCCCAAAATATGAGGTTCGCTCGGCGATAAATCACCGAGCTACTTCAACGAAGCCAGCTCAAGCTGGCTAAATGCTTCAAATTATCCTTAAATCATGCTCTTTTAGCCCCTTTTAAGGGGCTTCGTTGAAATAGCCCTGCGGCTTAAGCCCAGGGCGAACCTGAAATTCGCCCCGAACATCTGTATTTATTGGAACAGATGCGGGTCACCCCGCCCCTACGGGTTCTTCCAAACCTTTTTTTATCCTTAAGTCTTCCTACTTTATCCTTGCCCCTAGTGTCCGCCGCCTTTAATCAGGTCGTGGTTGTGGGAGCGCATGTAGAGGACACTCGCCAGGGAAATTACTCCTAACACGGCGGAATAAATCATCAGGCCATAGAAACCGCCTATGTCTACAAACACCCCGCCCAGCCAGGTTCCCATTAACTGACCAACCCCCAGCAAGACCGAATAGAGACCCATCACCGCCCCGCGTTTGCCGGGTAAAGTCTCGGAGATTGCCGCAAGGTGGGTAAGAGAGGCGGGGGTAAAACCGCTTTGCAGGAATACGGCTAGTATCAGAATGGGCAACGTGACAAAAATCAGCGTTTTTGAGCCATCAGTAATAGTGGCGGGGTTTTCAGCCAGACTATTATAAAGTGTTAACAAAGCCACAATCGCCATTAACCCGACATTGCCAATAAGCATCACGGTGGTGCGCCGCATATTGGGGATTATCAACATCCACAAGCCCATACCAATCAGGAACACTACCCCATAAGCCCCGATAATCATGGTAGCATCGCCTTTGCCAAAACCGCCATAGAGTAACTGACTGGGGTGGCGGGTATCGGCATCCTGCCCGGCTATCACAAAACGGAAATCGTAAACAGTCTGACTGATGAAAGTTGCGGGGGCCTGGGCCGCCGGTGGGAAGCTGGTCGGGTCGAAGTTCTTGTTGGCGTTAGGGGTGGGGTAAGCCAGAATAATCGTAATCAGGGTAAGCCAGGCCCCGACCATCGCGTTAACCGCTAACCAGGCGGGCATAAAAGTAAAAATGCGTTTTTCTTTGATAACGCTCAAACTTTCACGGAAAGAGCCATGCGAACCGGCCTGTTCCTCGTGGGAAAGGCTTTCCTGCATAAAGAAATAAATAATCAGACAGGTGGCAGCATAAATACCTATTGCCACGAAAAAGCCGCCGGTACCTAGCAACCGGCTAACCTGCCCGCCGAAAGGAATCGCCAGGGCAATCCCGCCCACAGTGGCAACCTCAAATGCCGTCACCACCCGCGCCCGCAAGCGTTCCGAGCCGATAGTAGCATCGGTCAGGTAGCCGAGGTTAGCCGGGACGTTCAGGGCCGCCGCAGTCCCTTCCAGCAAGCGACCAACCAACAAAATCAGCAACAGGGCAACCAGGTTAAAATCTATTATTTCGGGATTTGGCCGGGGGAAAAGAAAGGCCGCCGTAGCCATAATTACCGTCGCAACAATCGCCACTAAGGGGGCGTAAAGCATAAAAGGTTTGCGACCTCGGCGGTCGGACAAAACCCCCACCAATGGAGCCAACAAAAGTTCGCTGACGTAGAAGGCCTCAATTACGATAACCGCCAGCACCGCCGACTCGAAATTCTCACCCAGGTAGAACCCCAAAACCACAAAGCTGGTGCGGCTGGCGATACGCAGTAAAAGGGTTGAAAGAATACTGGCGACAATTGAGCTTTTGCTAACTAAAAGGCGTTCTTTGGGTTTTTCTTCCAAAACCGCTACGCCATTGGGAGGGTGATGGGCGCGCTCCGCGGTTAAAACTTCGACACTGTGTACTACTTCGTACAGTTCGCGCTTTGTAGGTTCTTCAAAACTCATCTGTTGCTTTACTCCTTATGGGCAAGGTAGTTTTTGGTAGAAATATCAGCTGGCGTAGGAGCAAACTTCGGCTTGCGAATAGCGGCTGACGGAGCAGCCTCCTACGAGTATTCTCAAGCTTAACAAACAAACATTACCAACAATATAAAGATTTGCCGAAATCTGCTTTTTCTCTTACGGATATCTAAACGGAAATGGTGCAAAATTTGGATTAATATTTAATTAGTATTATCAGGGGATGAGGATAAGACAAACCGATAGCCTGTGCGCCCTTCGGTCAGTAGATAACGGGGGTTTGCCTGGTCTGGCTCAATTTTGCGGCGAACCTGTTTAATCAGAGTGCGCAGAATATCGGTTTCGTCGCCATATTCGGTGCCCCAGACTTTTTGCAATATCTCGCGGCGGGAAAGGGTTTTGTTAAGATTTAATACCAACAGGGAAATCAGACTATATTCAAGCCTGGATAAATGTATATATTCGCCCTGTCGCTCCACCAGACGTTGATTGAGGTCTATATGTAAAAAATCGTCTGCTATAACGGGGGCTTCGCCGGGGTAAGCATTATTTTGCAGAGCGTGATTATGCCGAACCGCCACCCTCACCCGTGCCGCTAATTCTTCCAGGTCAAAGGGCTTTACCAGATAATCGTCCGCCCCCTGGTCCAGGGCTTCAATTTTTATCCGGCTGGCGTTCATGCTACTGACCATAATTATAGTAGCGGTGCAAACCCGGCGGAGGTCAGGAATGGAACTAATTCCGTCCAGGCCGGGCATATTGATGTCCAGCAGAATAACATCAGGCTTTTCGGCCTCGGCCAGTTCAAGGGCGGCGGCAGCGTTGGCAGCGGTAATAATTTGATAGCCCCGGCGGCGGAGCTGAATAGTCACCAGCCGTACAATTTCCGGCTCATCATCAACTACCAGGACTTTTACTCCAAGTCCCTCATCTGAAATAGCTTTGATTGTCATTGCTAGTCTCCAGCAAATTATCTGGTAAAGTAGCCCCCGGTTTTGAGCTTGCCTTTGAATGATTTTAAAGGGTCAACTCGTGAAAATTCGTCATGTTCGGGGAGCTGTACCAGGGCGGCGTTGGGCGTAAGCCGTTCCTGAATGAAGCTGGCATATTGTTTACTTTGCAAAAGCTCATCCAGAATAGCCGGGTTTTCTACCTGTAGCAATACGGTGCGCCGCACTTGCACCAATTTATAATCTTTGCCCCAATCTTCAATAGATACCAGCAGATTTTGGGGGACGGGCTGGGCACTCTTTTCCTTGAGCAGGGCTATAACCTGGCTGGGCGAAACGCCCGTATCCATTCCGCGTAAAACACTTTTCTGGTTGATAACAAATTGGCTGACGTTATCCAGTTTCACCGGGTCGGCAAACTGTAATAAATTCCACAGAACATTGGTTTGAGGGACGAACAGCATCACTTCGAAATTCGCTAGAACCGTCAAAGGCTTATCGGCGACAGGTAAAGCGGTGGGGGTGTCGCTCCGTTGCGCCAATTCCAGGCCAAAATCGGTCAGGCTAAAGGAGGTAACGCGCTTCAGGTTATCTCGTCCGACCCGCACCAGCCCGAACCATTCCATAACTGTTCCGATGATAGTCCGGATAATGCTGCCTTCTACCTGTCGCCACTGTTTGCTCATATCTTGCAGCCGTTGGGTGCCAAAGGTGTTGAGCAGTTCGCGCCGACTGCGAATAAAATAGGGCTGCTCTTTTTCGACCTTTAGCAGCAACGAGTCGAGCGAATACCAGACATGCGGCTGACAGGAGACTAACCAACTCAGGAGTGAATCAATTACTTTGGTATAGCTATCGCGTCCGGCGTAATAGAAAGGAAAATAGATGGTCGAATAGCTGGAGGGGTTATCCCGATAGAGCTTGAACAGGCGGCGGCTCTGTTCGTACAAATCCAGCTTTAGCCACTCCTGGGAAGTTTCGCCAGGGATAATCCGCCGTTCTTCCAAATCGTACTCGATTAATTTAAGTTTCTGGCAAAGCTCGGTCAATATGCCGAAACGGGATAGCTCCTCCACATCCTCTTTGTACCAGAGTTTGGGGGCGATTTTCTTGAGGTGGCGTTTGGGAATCTCCTCCTGCTGGGTTAAAACCACCTCATTTTGGTTGAGATAGTTCAGGAAGGTTAAAATATCCCAGGCCAGGGCAAATGGCGGAATATGCAAAGCATCGGCGGGCTCCGGGACGGTCTGCAAATCGAGGTTGGGGCGGTTGGCTCCATCTGTTTTGGGGGTTTTGATTTCGGCGGGTACCCACACCAGACTTTGTTTATTCTCGAAAACTTCCCAGACCAGCGAGGCTTCGGTCAGTGGCTCGATTGCCCGACTGAGGCGGCGGTGACTGACATATTTTTCCAGCAGTTTATCAATCGTAACCGGGTGAGGCTCGGCCTTGAGTTGCTCAAAAAGCTCCCGGCAATCGGGACTTAGCAAGTCCAGCACTCTTTTTTGCTGGTAACTATCACTCATGGAGCGGGCTAATTCCTCAGCAATTTCCGTTGCTTTAGCCTCCGCCCGCAAACCGTACAAACCCCAGGTATCGGCCTCTGCCGAAAGTCGCTCGGTTTCGAGGCGTTGCAGGAGATTTACTAGCGGTAGTTGGGTTATTTTGAAGCCGCTTTTGACCTCGCCCGTCGCGTTATCCGCCGCCAGTTTTTCGTTGACCAACCGTAGCAAGGGTCGGGATAACTCACGCGGTATCGCTAACTCGTCGGGGTTTTGGGTGGGGCGGGCGCGGTTGGAAACCCGGTTATAAATCTCGGTGAAGCGCGGTAGGCTGTCAAAGGGTGAGGTTCTTTCGGGATACAATAGGCCCAATTCACGCAGTTTAACCGCAATGGTGGTTATAATCTTTAGCTCTTTTTTGAGTTTGTCGGCGGCTTGTTGGAGGGTCGCGGTAGAATTGGACTGTTTCAGGAAAAACTCAAATAATTGCAACATGGGAGGGGTAAGTTGCTCCAGCATGCGGCGTTGGCGAAACTCTCCGATCATTTGCTCGGCTAACTCAAAGGCGTTCCCGGCATAAAGCGGCCCAGAGAGATTAATCTGCCAGGACTCGGCAATATTACGTAATTCTTGCGGCGTACGCTCATTTAGATACGAAACTAGGGTTCTCATAAAGGATATTATAACATAGCTGATTTTGTAGGGGCAAACCCCGGTGGTGGCTCTTGTCGAATAGGGCTGGGCGCGGAGGCCAGACCCTTACGAATTCCTCAACTAATCTTCGGGAGTGGGGTGGGGAACGGGGCGTTCTCGCAGGATTTTAGGGGACTTGGCAGGAAAAGTTACTTTGTGATAAAGACGGGCAACTGATAGCTCAATATTGAGGGCGGTTATTTGGATAATTTGGTTGAGGTCAGTAAAAGTCTCTAGTTTCCAGCTATTATCTTCAAGTTTATAGTGATATTCCACATAAACCCGCAATTGGTCAACAATAAGGTAAACCTCAAGCGAATTTAGCTCCCGATAAAGCTCAAACTTATCGCCCCGGTCATAGTTCCGGGTTGATTTCGACAAAACCTCGACTATTAGAAGCGGGTTTGTTATTGTATCGTCCCGCTTTTCGACAAATTCTACCTCACCGCAAACCACTGAGCCGTCGGCGTAGGTAAAAAGGCCATTGTTTTTGACGGCAATTTTCATATCGCTGCTATAAGTAATACAGGGTTGTTCTAAAAGGGCTACGTTCAAGGCCGCGTTGGCGTTACTACAAATCTGGTTGTGGCGACCTGAACCCCCGACCATCTGAAAAATTTGACCGCGAAAATACTCGCTCTTAACCCTGGCCTTCTCTTCCAGGGCTAGATATTCGGCGGGAGTATAAAATTTTTCGGCTAATTGGGTCATTTTAAACCAGGGTTATTTCCGTTTGGATTACAAAAGCCTCAAAGTAAGTTTGAGTACAGTTTAATGCTATCGCTTTGTCTGCCCCCTGTCAACAGCCCCCACTCTTTACCCCAGGGATTAAAGGGCGGGGCAAGCGCCGCCCCTACAATGAGCCTGAATTTCTGTAGGGGTGCTGCTTGCCGCACCCTCTCTGTTAAATATCCTGAACTAAACGCATAATCCCCCACTCTTTACCCCAGATGTAGCAACAGCACCTTATTATCGCGATTAATAGCTAGAAGGGTGTTGTTGGCGGCCCAACTAAGTCCAATGCGGCGATTTGGATATGCTTTTAAAGGTTGGTCATAAATAGCTCGGCTAATACCACCCGGTTTATCGGTCATATAAAGGAATAAGGCATTCTGAGCCTTGTCATAGGCCAGATAAACCAAAGATACACCTTTTGGCGACCAACCAGCCCACCAAGCCTGTTTATCACTGGCTACCTCCAACTCGCCACTTCCGTCAACCGCGGCTACTCGGCTGTTCCTCCCGGTTTCGTAAGTTTGCGAAGAATCCACTCCCGCCAGGTTTAACCCCAATATATACTTCCCATCAGCCGAGAATTCAACGCTAAAATATGCTGAGGTGATACTTGTCGCGGGGTTTACATCCTCCTTGATTAAGCGCACCGGGTTCTTACCATTTAGGTCTGCCAACCATAACCCTGGCTCTTTCTCGGTAGTATCAATTCCCTTATTATAGGCAATCTTTTTACCATCAGGAGACAGGACTAACGCGCTGTTTTGGTTTCGATAGCTGCTTAACTCCCCCAGTTTCTGAGCCTTACTCTTACCATCTGCCGCAATGCTGTATAAGTCGAGATAAACTATACTGCCTCCCTGGCGGTAGCGAATAAATAATAAACTCTTACTATCAGCCGACCAGCTAGGTTGCAAGTCAATAAATTCAGCCTTGCTCAAATCGGTAAATTTGAGAATAGCTTGACCGTCCTCCGTCAGGTCGGTAGCGGTTCCGGTTGCTGCCTCCATTACCCAGATGTCTGGCTCGTTTAAGTCCCGAAAAAAATCTTCAGTAAAAGTCAGGAACATACTATCCGGCGACCATCTTATGGAATATGAATCAATACTTTGTTTGGCCGTAAAGCATTTCTGTTTTTGCCCTGCACTGGAGTAAATGCACAAATCAGTTTTATCGGCCCAGGCAATTAGCTTGCCGTCCGGCGAAAGGTAGGCGATGCCAGTTGTAGGAATGGCTAACTCATCTACTGAAACAACTTTTAGTGAAGTAACAGGCGGGTTAGTAGGAGTGAGTTTGGTAGTAGGAACGGGAGTATTAGTAGGCAAGTTGGGCGTAGAACTAACATCACTACAGGCTGTCAAGAACAAGGCACTCAGCAGAATCGCCACAAAAGGCAGATGCAAGTTGGAATTTCTTTTCATTTTTACTCCTTCGCTGAAGCATATTAGGTACTCTTTAACCTCAATGCAAGGTAAGTGGTTCAGTTTAAAAGTATTATGAATGAGTATCAGCTATTTCATTATGAAAAATAGCACAGTTAGCTAACTAATTCCTAATAATCCCATGCCTTTCTTTAAACTTGAATTTCAGGGTAACGATTCCCCACTCTTGCAGATTTCATCCCTCAACCTCCCCACTTAGATTATTAGATTAGGAGTAGCCTAGCAATAAGATACTATTGCAAACTTGAGCTTGTTATGTTATGTTATGTTATGTAGAATATTAGTTATGTATATTTGATTTTGGGTTTGATGGCTCACCCGGGTTAGGGCTAATCCAACATCAAACCTCAGACAGTTGACGCAGTTACATGCAAGGCGACCAGTCTCACAACCAAAACGCTGAGGGCCGCCCCCCTGCCGGGTTTGGGCAAGCCCTAACACCTGAAGAATTAGAGCGTCTATCGCCAGTTGATCGCGAAGTATGGCTCGCTAAAAAACGGATTGATGACCAACGCCGGATGATGCGCGACCTTCGGGCAAGGCAGCAAGCGGAAAATACCCGACAACTTCCAGTTAATGCCTCCCGCGAAGTGGTCGAAGATGTACAACTGGATGCGATTGTCGCCGAAAAAGCACAAGAGCAAGCACCGAGGCTGGGGGAGTTGGACGATGCGACCATGCGGTTTAAACCCGTTTCGGTGCAACCAACCCGCCAACGCGCCAGAGCGAAACAGCCGGAACGCTCGCGCCGAGCCCTGGATGTAATTGGCTGGACACTCGAAGGTCTGGTAATAGTCGTAATATTGGTAGTAATCGGTAATTGGCTGCTACTTCAAATGGGGATTTCCGTGGACTTATTCGGGTCGGGACAAACCACAAATCGCACAACCGCCAAACTAAGCCCGGAAGGGCCGGTACTTAATGTGATGGCGGAAGGTGAGATTTACGTGCCACCCACCCCTACCCGCGCCCCCGCTACCCCTACTCCAATAATATTACCAACCCCAACGGTATCAAGTGTGTTGCCAACCGCTGCCGCTACCGCCACTTTACCGCCCTTGCTGGTGATTGCGCCGCCGCCGACCCCTTTTTTGGTACAGGCCGCGCCCGTCCAACCCGGCAAGCCCAAATTTGCCCCGCCCGCCCGCGTGGTAATTCCCCGGATTGGCCTCGATTTACCAATTGTGGAAGTTACGGTTAACCTGGGCGATTGGCAAGTAGCCGACTACGCGGTGGGTCATCATCAGGGAACGGCTAACGCGGGGGATAGCAGCAATATGGTGCTGGCGGGCCATCGGGATATTCGGGGTAGTGTCTTTTTGAAACTGAACGAACTGCAATTAGGGGATGAATTCAAGGTTTTTTCTAGTGTCGGGGTCTATCGCTATGTGGTTGCCGAAATCAAGGAAGTCGCCCCGACCGATATAAGTGTAATGAGTCCTTCAACCGAGGCCGTAGCCACGCTGATAACCTGTACCCCGGTTGGAATTGCCAGCAAACGGCTGATAGTTAAGGCTAAATTGGTAAGTTAATAAACAAAAAAAGAGAACAGGGATGAGCCAGAAAAAAAATAATCTGCCAGACGAAACCTCCAAATCAACCCCGAAAAAAGCGGGAGGCAATTTCCTTACCCGCCGTCGGAAAAACTGGACCTATCTGGAGGTTATTGGCCTTGCCCTGGCCTTTTTCCTGATAATCTGGCCGGCCCTGACCTTTGTGGTGAACACGGTTTTCCCGGTTTCCAGCAAAGCGGTAGCCCCAATTGTCAGCATCTCTAAATCTTCCAACCCAGCCTCTGGAACAATCGTAGCTACGAATCAAACAATCATTTATACCGTCAGTATAACCACCAGAGCGGTTGCGATTGGTGAAACTACCACGGTTGACCTGACCGATAGCTTTTCGGCGGGGCATAATTGCACCAGCGCGGTGGCTAATTTAGGCGGGACAGCTAATCTCGGAGCCGGAAATGCTACAGCTAACTGGTCGGCTATTGCTTCCTTGAGTAATGTTACCGTAACTCTCACCCTGACCTGTAGCGTTACCGCCACCTCCGGCACGATTACTAACAGTGCTAACGTGACAGTTACAAACGACTTCACTGGTGAAACTTCCAATTCCACCTCAAATACCGTAACTCATACCGTATCGGGGACGGCAACTACGGCGGCGACCAATACCCCTATTCCACCAACCGCCACTAGCACACCAATACCGCCAACTAATACACCGGGTGGCCCAACGCCTACTAATACTCCGATTCCGCCAACCGCGACTAACACGCCGATTCCACCAACCGCAACCCCTACCAACACGCCGATTCCGCCAACCAATACACCGGGTGGCCCAACGGCTACCAGTACGCCTATTCCACCAACCGCGACTAGCACGCCTATCCCGCCAACCGCGACCCCTACCCTGCCAGGTAACACCACCAGGCCGAGTACACCAACCTTAAGCTATCCGACCAGTACACCCCTGGCGGCAACCCCGACCAATGTACCACCGACCAATACACCGGGTGGCCCGACCCCTACGCTTGGCCCGCCAACCCCAACCAGCACGCCCGATTCTTCGCCAGCCGTGCCGCCAACAGCTGCCACCACTACCGTCAGTATCCCAACCGGCAGCGGGGTAGTAGCAGGTTCAATTACCAATAGCAGTGGCGTACCAGTCGGGGCGCGAGTAGATTTGGTTTATCGCAAGGGCAATGTTGACCAGGTGGCGGCTTCCACCGTAGTTGACCCTAGCGGGCAATATTTCTTTGGCAATGTCGGGCCAACCGGGACGGGTGAGTTCTACTTTGTGCGCTTTAGCAATCCTGACCTGTCCGGCTCAACCTTGAGGGTATTTAATAGCAACCCCTTCAGCTTCACGGTAAATTCGATTGTGCGGCTTGACCCGATAAACGTCACCGGGGTAAAACTTAATAACGCCACAAGCGGACAACAAATCAATCTGCCCTTTACCTTTAGCTGGAATAGCCGTTTCGCTGGCGAACGCTATGCCTTGAGCTTCTTTACCAGCACAGGCCAGCAAATTCTTGACTCAGGCGATTTGGGTGGGGCAACCAGCTTTACTTTACCCGCCGGGAAGATAGCCAACGGACAATATACCGCCCAGATTCGGGTAGCCAACGGGCAAGGTACGGGTATTGGGGCGCAACAGTTCGCCTTTAGTGTGGGGGTTGGGCCTGCTGCTGCTCCGCCACCTGTGCAACGTGGCGGCCCTGGAGTTACTACTACTACCAGTAGTGGCGGCGGTAACGCGCCGGGAGCCCAACCAACCGCAACTCCCCAACCCCAGAATGTCCCGGTGGCGATAGGCACTCCGGCGGTTGCCAAGCCTCAGAATCCTTCCAACCAGGCTCCAACCCCGACTCCCACTTTCCCTGGTGGTGGTGGCGAACTGATTGGCGGGCCGCAGAGTTTGCCAGGGGGCGATGCTAATGTTAACCCTACGCCCCTGACTACTGGAACACCAGTTAACGACCCCGGTAGCAAACTGCCTTCCAGTGGGGGTGAACTACCTTTTGCCGGGTTAATGCTGGCTGGTCTGACGTTGGTTGGTCGCCGATTGCGCCTTTACTGGCAAGGGCGGTAGTACAAAGATAGCCATTGACCGAGTTAATTTCTGAATGATATAATTAAAACATTCGCGCAATGTGAAAAGCTGCTACCAATGCATCGGTGGCAGCCCTACTTTTCTGTCAACATCTGGTTATTCTGGATTATTTCACGAGCCGGACACGAAATCTCAAGTTTTACGTCCCTGCCCAAGGAGTTTTAGTCGAATGGCGCTCGTCGGAAATTTAAAAGATTTTGGACTTTCGGAATTCCTGTATCTGGTAGATAGGGGTTATAAAACCGGGCGGCTCACCTTGCAAAAGCCGGGTGATCGGGCCGAGCTCTATTTCCAGAACGGGAAGCTGGTCTATGCTACCCATTTCGGTCAGGATGAACGAATTGGCGATATGCTGGTGCGGATGGGCCGTTTAACGCAAGACCAGATTAATTATGCCTTGCGTATTCAGCATCAGCAAGAGCCTAACAAACCGTTAGGCCATATTCTGGTCAGTCGCGGCATAATCTCAATGGATGAGATTAATAAGTGTGTGCGGCTGCAAATTGAAGAAATCACTTACGGCCTGTTTGGCTGGAACGAGGGTGACTTCAAGTTTGAGCAGGATATGCCACCACCCGCCGAAAGCCTGACCATCCCCCTCAGCATTGAAAACATCATTATGGAGGGGACGCGGCGGATTGACGAATGGACCCGCATCAAAGACCGCATCCCAAATCTGGATGTGGTGGTGCGATTTAGCGACCAACCCCACGAGAAGGCCAAAGGGGTCAACCTTACGCCGGACGAGTGGCGGGTGTTCGCCCGAATTAACGGGGCCCATTCAATTCGTCAGATAGCCCAGCAAACGGGACTGGGCGACTTTGAGGTAGCACGTATCATTTATGGATTTTTGTCAGCAGGATTGGTGACGCTTTCAAAGCAGGCTCCTCAATCTTTAGACAATCGGGGAGCGGCCCGACCTGGATTAGCAGTACCAGGTGTGGGAGGGGCGAGAGCAGGGGTCGCAGTAAATGGTACGGTTCCAGCAGCAGCACAATTAAATCCAAATAGGGGTAGCAATGGGAACGGGGTAGCCTCCCGTCCGGGTTTGGTAGCACCCGTGGGGGGGCAAGCCGAGCCACAACGCTTCAAAAAGAGTTTTATTCGTCGCATTATTGAAGCCATATCGGGACGCTAAAAGAATATTTTAGAGAGTCACAGGCTGGGAGGTTGGCCCGTGCAGATTGTGAAGATGGTCGTTACCGGGGCAGTAGCTGCCGGGAAGACCGAGTTTATTAAAACTATCAGTGAAATAGATGTGGTTTCGACTGAGCGCAAAGCTACCGATGAAACCAGTTTAATCAAAAAAGAAACTACCGTCGCAATGGATTTTGGGCGGATTGCGATTGCCGATGACTTGATATTGCAACTATTTGGCACGCCCGGTCAAAAACGCTTCGATTTTATGTGGGAAATTTTATCGGAGGGCATGTTGGGTTTGATTGTGCTGGTGGATAGTACCCGCCCCGACACTTTCCGCGAAACTACCCGGATTATCGAGTTTTTTACCTCCTACAAGAAAACTCCTTTTGTAATCGCCTGTAACAAGCAGGATTCGGATGATGCCTGGACGCCCGAAGATATTCGCCTTTCGTTGCGCCTGAGCGAAGATGTCAAGGTTTTGCCCTGTATCGCCAAAGACCGCGAGGCCGTTAAAAAAGTGTTGCTCGAACTTCTGTACACCATTTTAGCCGAAGCGGAGGAAGATTAACCTTGCCTAGCTCGATTGAGGAGCAGATGATTCAGCACCTCCGTAAACTACAGGCTGCCACCCCTGAAATCGAAGCTTCGGCAGTCGTGAGTATTGACGGTTTGATTATTGCCTCGAACCTGCCGGAAGGGACTGAGCCTGACCGTGTTTCAGCGATGAGTGCCGCTCTGTTGGCTCTCAGTATGCGGATTGCCGGGGAGTTGCGGCGGGGGCCTCTCGAACAGGTTTTTGTGCGGGGTCTGGATGGTGATATTTTGCTGATGGCGGTAGGGGAACAGGCGGTGCTGGTCATAATGTCCCGCAAGGATGCCAAGCTCGGCATGATGCTCTATTTCATGCGCCGTACTGCCAGGGATTTGTCGGTTCTATTATAGAAGAAACTTGCCCCTTTCACTATAAAAGAGGGGGAAATTCTGCCCTTACAATAACCAACAACTATTAACCAGCCAGTCTTTTTTCCAATAGCCGCATAACCGCTAACTCTTTTGGCGATAATTTCTTTGTCTTTTCCTCAAGGTTTTCCTCTATAAGATTCTTGAAAACTTCAAACAGGCTGCCATCCATATAAGCGTTAACAATTTCAGGGTGAACATAACACTTGCGGCAAATCGCGGGAGTATTACCTAGCTTTCCCGCTACCTCTTTAATTGCCGCCAGCACATTTCTTTTGGCAGCGGTGTCAGTTTCGGCTGGCCCAAGGGCTTCCAGCGACAAAGCTACCAAAATAGTCCCGGCCCAGGTGCGAAAGTCTTTGGCGGTAAAACTCTGCCCGGTAATCTCTTGCAGATATTGGTTAACATCACCCGAATCTATACTATGAGGTTGGCCCTCATCGTCCAAATACTGAAATAGCTCATGACCCGGTAAATCTCGACAGCGTTTCACCATTCTGGCTAATCGGCGGTCTTTAAGCTCGATAACATGGTTTATATTGCTTTTACCCTTAAATTTAAATTTAATGGTTGTGCCAGAAATATCCACATGCCGATTACGCAGGGTAGTTAAGCCATAAGAGCGATTGGTACGCGCATATTCTTCGTTTCCTACCCGGATTAGGGTAGTTTCCAGTAATTGCACCACAATTGCCAGCACTTTTTCGCGGGGTAGCCCCGGACGCGCCAAATCTTGTTTTACTTTTTCATAAATAATGGGCAAAACATCGCCAAAAGCTCTCATCCTGCCGTATTTGGTTTCATCGCGGGTTTCGCGCCATTTTTTATGGTAGCGATATTGTTTCCGCCCTTTTGCGTCACGGGCGGTGGCTTGTAGATGTCCGTTTGGATTAGGACAAATCCACACGTCAGTATAGGCGGGTGGGATAGCCAGACTTTTTATGCGTTCTAGCTCTTTCTCCTCATCAATCCGGCTGCCATCCGGCTTATAATAAATATATTGCTCATTGTGGAGTTCGCGCCGAATACCGGGTTTATTATCACTCACGTAGCGTAGTCCGGCACTTCGCGCTACCTGGGCCGGAGCTAATTTGGTCTCGACTGTTTCAAATTGGAACATTGTTATTACCTCGGTTTAGCCAATTATCAAAAACTATGGCACTACGAAATTCTATAAATTTGAAGGCCGCTTTCTTTGGAAAAGTAAGCTACCAAAAGTAATAATGAAAAAGAATACTGCCCCAATGACCACTTTGAGCTTTGAAGTAGGGGGCTGGTGATTAGCTATAACACCGCCCTGAGCAACTTCCGCTTTTTCATTCGCCGTCTGGGGTTGCGCCTGCCCATTGACGGGGAAATCATTTGGCACAAGGGCTTGGCCTACCTGTTTACTCTTAGTTTCCACTACTGCATCAGGGGTTTTGACGGCGGCTAATCCACTCTCACAGCCGAGCAGGGTAGCGGCTACTTCCGCCCCAATTAACATTACTGCCGCAACCAGATAAATAAATAACAGGAAGACAATAATTCCGCCTAGTGTACCGTAGGTTTTGGCCGCCCCATCAGCTCCGCCAAATACAGTCACATAAAGGCTGAAACCAGCCTTTAGCAGTTCTAATAACAGGCCGCCGATTATCGCCCCTATCAGAATAGGTTTCCATTTAAGGTCCTTGCGGGCCGGGCCAAAGCGGTAAAGGAGAGCCAGAATTATTATCTGGAGAACTATGGGTATTACATAAGAAATTATCGGCAGGATAAAACTGAAATTAGAGGGTGAAATACCAAATAATGCAATTTTGGCATCAAAAATCAGGCGAGTAACGAGACTCGTGCCAAAAGCTAACAATAGTAACCCCCCTAGCCCTACCAAAAAAAGCATACGTAAAGCTGTTTTGAAGAAGAAATTTCTTTCATCCTTTTCCACATCAAAGGCTTTGTTGGTGGCATAGATGAGTTGGTCAAAAATTCCACTGCCTGTCCAAAGGAGGATTATTACCGAGATTAACCCGGCAACGGATGCGCCTTCCGCCAATTGGTTTATTAACTCATTCAGATTAATGACGTTACTTACCGTCGCTGGAATGACAGACTGTAGACCGACCAGGAAGTTTTGCCGAACCTGACCGTCTCTGAGAAAAAAGCTGCCAATAGCGATAAATCCCAGAATTAGGGGAATAAGGCTTTGTAAGGCGTAATAAGCTATCCCCGCCGACAGGTTTAGACATTCATCATCGAAAAACTCCCCAATGATACTTTTAGTGTTACTAAAAATCCTCTTGAATAGGCCATGCTTTTTTTGCTCTTTCTTTTCCATGATTTGCCTCCCACCTCGCTATATTCATTTTTTCCCAAATTGTCAGGAAGGATTATGCAAAATTCATACCAACCTTACTTTAATTCAAGTCAGATGTGTATGATGGTTTAATTTTCACACAGAGGATAGAGCGTAGTCTCCAACTTGTTGGCAAAGGTTCACGGAGGTACACAGGAGTTTTAGGAATTTTGATGGTAGTAGTGGTTTTAATCGCTTCTTTGTAACCGTTCAGGGGTTGTCACTCTGAGCTTGCAAAGAGTTTTGTTAATAGCCAATAGACTCTTCACTTGGTTCAGAGCGACAAAGAGAAGGAGAATAATCCAGCATTTTTTACTTGTTACATTTTTCGATCACCAACGGCCAATAATTATTAGCCCGCCACCGCAATCTTCAGATGAGCTTCCACAATTGAGGAAAGTCGCCCGATACCCTGCTGGATTTGCTCCAGGCTGGGATTTGAGAAGTTCAGCCGCATGCAGTTATGCCCGCTGGTTTTGTCGGTGTAAAAAGCCGAGCCTTTGACGTAAGCCACCCCCGCCTTGAGTGCCTCAGCTAATAACGCGCTGCTGTCCAGACCCTCCGGCAACTTCACCCAGAAAAACATCCCGCCATCCGGCTCGTTCCAGTGGGCGGAGGTATGGCCCAACCCGGTTTGCAGAGCCGCCGCCATCGTTACTTCCTTCTGCTCGTAAACTGTTTTTACTTTTTCGACATAGCTTTCCAGCACGTCGGCCTTGAGCAGTTCCAGAATGAGATATTGGTTCAGGGCCGAGGAGCATAAATCGGCGGCCTGTTTTAGAATCACAAGCTGCCGCAAAACGGGCTGAGGGCCAATTACGTAGCCCGTTCGTAAAGCCGGGGAGAGCGTTTTGGAGAAGGTTCGCAAACTGATTACTCTATCGGCGTGGTCAAGTGATTTCAGAGAGGGCAAATGCTCACCCCGGAAGCGTAACCGCCCATAGGGGTCATCCTCGATAATCAGCAGATTCTCGCGCTCCGCCAGTTCCATCAGGGCGTGGCGACGTTCCAGGGTCAGGGTTACGCCCGTGGGGTTCTGGAAGGTGGGCACAGTGTAGAGAAATTTGGGGCGGCGACCTTCCTGTTTAAGTTGAGCCAGCTTTGCCGCCAGGGCTTCGATAATTAGCCCCTGCCCGTCCATCTCGATGGCTTCATAGCGCGGTTGCTGCAAATCAAAAGCCTGAAGTGCGCCCAGGTAGCTAGGGCCTTCCACCAGAATAGTATCCCCTGGGTCAATTAATAAACGAGCCAATAAGTCCAGGGCTTGTTGCGAGCCTGTCATAAGTATCAGGTTGTCCACTCCGTCCGGGCAGGCAATTCCCTCTCCCTGAATTTTGCTGACTAATTCTTCTCGCAACTCACCTATCCCCTCGGTGGTGCTGTATTGAAGGGCTTGCTTGCCGTGCTTCTCGATTACCCGCTCCAGAGCCGCTTCGTATTCGGGCAGGGGAAACAGGCTGGGGTCGGGCAACCCTCCAGCGAAGGAAATCATATCTGGTCGGGCGGTCAGTTTCAAAAGTTCTCGAATGTCTGAGGCTTTGGCTGCCTTAGCCGAGCTACTATACCAATTTTCCCATTGCATAATTTTCTCCTCCGCTAGTCGGTTATCACTTGCCGGAAAAGCTGTCAGTTATCAGCCGTCAGCTTTTAGGTTTTGGATTTCTAATTTTAGAGTAGTATCTCCCCCACGTGGTTTAACCTATCTCTCAGGTGTCCCCCAAATAGTATTTAATCTATCCCCCAGGTATCCCCCGATGGTTCTGGAGTTGCTACCGGGTAGCTACTGGAGTTACTACCGGGTAGTCTCTACAGTTAAGGGTAGGTAGCTGCCCCAGATACTACGAATCATATACAATTAACCATAAACAGCTAAACATACCTGGCTAAACATAGGGGATACTTAGGCAGCCAGGAGCTAGCTATTTTAAAATTATTCAGGTTTTATTATTAATTAAACATCAAAAACGGACAGCTTACATAGGTATAGATGCCTATTTAGAGTATTTCCCCCTTCCTTACTGGTGAAGGGGGTCAAGGGGTTAGGTCAATTAAAAACCCCACACCAGAAAGTGTAGGGTATTTCTAATTATGGGTATAAACTTCTTAGTCTGACGGACAGTCAGAATAATTCGGTTAGGCCGAGCGGCGGCGTTCAATCCGGCGGAAAGTGGCATCCAGCACTTTGGTCAGGAAGCCCGCCCCTTCGCGGTCTTTGGTTACATAATGGTCAGCCCCGGCTTTATAGGCATCGCTCATATTGCTGAGGCGACCCTGGGCACTGAACATCAGAACCGGGATGGAGCGAATCCATTCGGCTTGACCGGGCTGTTTCAGGCGGCGGCAGACTTCAATGCCATCAATGTTAGGCAAATTCAGGTCTAACACAATCACTGCCGGCTGATAAGTATTAACCAATTCCAGGCCCTTATACCCGTCATGCGCAATGCTAATGGTATAACCGAGGCGTTCCAGTTCAAATTTGATGCTCATAGCCTGAGTTGGGCTATCTTCAATTAGCAGAATTTTCTTTTCCATATGCTATGTTGACTGCTTTCGTCTAATAAATACCCACAGGTTTATGCCCAATAACCAACTTGCTACCAAAACTTTGAATTGTCCAATCAGGGATGATTAGCAGCAAGAAACTTCTCTTAGAACTACTTTAAGTTCTTTAGGTAGCTTCATTTTCTCAAATTAGCGAGTGACAGTCAATAGCCCTTTGGTAAGAAAAAGTACCAGCTAAAATTTAGTACCTGTTGGCTACAAAATCCGGCACATCCGAACAAGTTTTCTATATATTATATCAGGGTATATTATAAACAGGTCTGATATAATTGTATTATGGAAACTGAGGAGAACGAAAGCATGATTGAGGCCCCACCCTTCCCGGAAGTAGAACTCCCGACCTTTTACCCGGAAGATTTAGTGCCGCCGCTCAAACTCTACGCCGAAGTGGCGGTGGACTCGACTACTCCTACCCTGGAGAGCTTGACCTACGCCGTCCCCGCAGAACTGAGCCAGGTAATTGAGCCGGGGCAATTGGTATGGGTGCCGCTCAAAAAAGGGCGGGTGCAGGGGCTTGTTATGGCGGTTGGCGACACCAAACCAGCCTTTATCACGCGACCCCTGATAGATATTGTAGACCCCCGCCCGGTGTTGCTGCCTCACCAGCTAGAGTTGGCCCGTTGGCTCTCGGAATATTATTGCGCTGGTTTATATGAGTCCGCCAGCCTGATGCTCCCCGCCGGATTGAGCCGTTCCGCCAAACCGACCCTGGCCCTGACTCAACCCGCCCAGAGTGGATTATTACCCTCGGATTTGAGCCGCAATGACTATTTTCTGGTAGAGTTATTGCGCGACTACCAACAGAGTCAGACTGACCCTACCGAAGCCGCCGAGATGCTGCTAATTGAAGCGAAATCTAGCTACATAGCCAAACGGCCTAAAAGTGGCTTTGAACGCTCGGTGAACGCGCTGGAGGGGGCTGGGCTGGTACGACGGGGTTTCTTGTTGCCACGTCCCAGCATCAAACCAAAGCTTATGCCCTATTTGAGGATTTCGCCACTTTTGACCGAGCATCTTGGTTTTGAAGCTCCGGTTGAAGTATCCCCCGCCGAAGAGGTAGCCAGCCCTAAACCTAAACGCCGAGCTGCTAAACCAAAGGCTTTCCTGAAATTCGAGAGCCCCGAAGGTGAGGTTTATCTAACCGAGGATAGCCTGGTCAAAAAGCTGAAAAACGCCCCGCGCCAGATTGCGGTAATTGAGTACCTGTTGAGGGAGGGCGAACCGGGCTTTTTGCTGCCCGCCAGCGAAGTGGCTGAGGTTAGCGAAACCAGTCTGACGGTTCTAAGGGCGATGGCTGAAAAGGGGCTGGTTGAGATTGAGGAGCGGGAGGTGCGGCGCGACCCCATGGCGAACCGCCCCCAGCGCGAGAAGGCCGAGGAAGCCCCCCTGTTAACCTATCGGCAGGCGTTAGTCTGGCGGCAAATTCTGGACGGTTTGCAGCAGCCCGAACCTCAAACCTTCCTGCTGCACGGTGTGACCGGGAGCGGCAAAACCGAGTTATATTTACGCGCGATTGCCCGCACCCTGCGTGACGGTAAACAGGCGATTGTGCTCGTGCCGGAAATTGCCCTGACCGCCCAGACCGTAGACCGCTTTGCCGCCCGTTTCCCCGGCAAGGTGGCGGTGCGCCATAGCAAACTGTCGCCGGGTGAGGCTTACGATGAGTGGCGACGGGCGCGGGAGGGTGAGGCCGAGATTGTGATTGGGGCTCGTAGCGCGATTTTTGCCCCGTTGCAAAATCTGGGCCTGATTATTATTGACGAGGAACACGAAGCCAGCTATAAGCAGGATGATAGCCAGTGGAAAACCCAGACCCTTTATCATGCTCGCGAACTGGCCTTGCAATTGGGGCGACTAACCGGGGCGAAGGTGATTCTGGGGAGCGCGACCCCTTCGGTGGAAAGTTATTTCCGGGCGCAGGCGGGCGAGTTCAAGTTGCTGGAATTGCCGGATAGAGTAGCGGCCCTCAGCGATGGCGAACAAACCGACCATAATCATCCGGTGGGTAGTTTGCCCTTGCCGCCGATTCAGATTGTAGATTTGCGCCAGGAACTCAAGGCTGGCAACAGCAGCATTTTCAGCCGGGATTTGCGCCGCCAACTTAAAGATACCCTGGAAAATAAACATCAGGCCATTCTTTTCCTCAATCGGCGCGGTACTTCCACGGTGGTAATGTGCCGGGATTGTGGGCATGTGCAGCAGTGCGAGGATTGCGAGACACCCCTGGTCTGGCACTCAGATTTGGAAAAGCTGCTCTGCCACCGTTGCGGGCGGCGTTATAATCACCCTGAGCGTTGCCCAAATTGCCACAGTTTGCGGATTCGTTATTTTGGCACTGGCACAAAGAAAGTCGAAGAAGAGGTTCTCAAATTGTTCCCCCAGGCGCGAGTGTTGCGCTGGGATCAGGATACAATTGCCGAGGGCGGGCGCGATAGTTATCAGCTACTCTATGACAAGATGGCCCGGCATGAGGCCGATATTCTGGTGGGGACGCAGATGATTGCCAAGGGGCTGGATTTGCCGATGGTTTCGCTGGTGGGCGTTGTCACCGCCGACACCGGGTTACATCTGCCAGACTTCCGGGCTACCGAGCGCACTTTCCAGATTTTAACCCAGGTGGCGGGACGAGCGGGGCGGCGCACGGGTTCATCGGCGACGGCGCGAGCGATACTCCAGACCTATACCCCCGACCAATATGCTATCGAAGCCGCCAGTCGCCATGATTATCGCTCTTTTTATATGCACGAGCTGGAATTTCGCAGCACGCGGCTCTATCCGCCCTTCTGCAAGCTAATCAGGTTTGTCTACGCCTATCCGAAGGAGCAAAGAGCCAAGTTTGAGCTGGAACGGCTGGCGGAGGAGTTTCGTTTACAGTTTGAGGAGGCCGGAATTGCCCCCGATAGTTGGTCTATGATTGGCCCCGCCCCCTCATTTCAGCGCAAGTTCCGCAATTTGTATCGTTACCAGTTTATTTTGCGGATTCATCGCCCCGAAAGTCACCCCCAGGACAAGGATGAGCAGATTATCCGGCGGATTGTGGCCCGGCTGCGCCCCCAATTGGTACACGGTTGGACGATAGATGTTGACCCACAGAGCCTACTATAATATAATATCTCTAGGACCGCCAAAATTAGGGTCTATAATATAAATGGAGATATTGAGATGGCTTTATTGAAAATATTACTTGATGATAACCCCCGTCTGCGGATTAAATCGCAGAAGGTGGTTAAGTTTGATAAAGAACTGCGCAAATTTGCCGAAGATTTAATCGAGACTATGGAAGAGGCAAACGGGGTGGGTATCAGTGCCATTCAGGTGGGCGTACCCAAACGGCTGATTGTGGTGGATGTGCCGGAAGATTTGGAATACAAGGGCAGTCCCGCTTTTCAGGCCATAATCGTCAACCCCGAAATGGTCAAATGTAGTGGTGAACAGATTGGTGAGGAAGGTTGCCTGAGTGTGCCCGGCTGGTATGGTGAGGTAAAACGCTACCAGGATATTGTTGTACGTGGGCAGGACGTTTTCGGCAAACCAATCAAAATTAAAGCCAGTGATTTTGCCTCGGTGGTTATCCAGCACGAAATGGATCACCTGGAAGGAATTATCTTCACCGACCTGGTTATTCCCAATACTTTGCACAAACCCAAACCCGTCGAAGAACAACAGGAAACCAAAAAGGTAGCCGTCAAGGTTTAAAGAATTTATCGGTTGCAAGTTATGGGTAAAACGAATTCGTAGGGGCAGACCAATGTGTCTGCCCTTTTGAATCCCCTATTCCCATCTGCCCTTTCTGTAGCAAGTGCCACTTGAAAGTTGCAGCAAAACCGCTTATAATCTAAGCAGAACATATTTTCTGAATAGATATAGAAAGGGATTTGCTATGGCCTCAACCCCCGTAAAATCGTTTACTCAGATACCGGACGAAGTGATTTTCCACCCCGAACTGTCGCCGAGTACCTTTCGGCTCTATGTTAATCTGCTACATTATGGGCGGCAGGTGGGGGTTTGCTGGCCCTCTCACAAACGTCTGGCGAAGGGTACGGGCTTCTCTATCGGTTATGTGCGAAAACTTTTGAACGAACTGGAGCAAAAGAATTTTATTATTATTGAGCGGCGGGCCAGATATGGCACTTCAAACCGCTATCACCTTTTGATAGCCGTCGGGGATACCAAAGCAACTGAAGTAAGTGTCCCACAGGTATCCCCCAAAGTACCCCGGAAAAAGGTGCAAATCAAGAAATACGAGGGGCTAGTTTAAAGGATGAAGTAGGAGTCAGAATAAAAAGGACAACCACAAGAGTTGTCCGTACGAATACATATCTAATTTTAGATATTTGATTTTAGATTTTCTTCCTATCCAGAAGAACCTGAATTTTTTCCAGCAGACGGGGAAGGTCAACCGGCTTGGTATCGTAATCATCGCAGCCCGCCGCAATCGCCCGCTCCCGGTCACCCGACATAGCGTGGGCGGTCAGGGCAATAACCGGGATAGCATTGGTCTGGGGAATAGCTTTGAGGCGGCGGGTAGCTTCCCAACCATCCAGCACGGGCAAACTCATATCCATCAAAATCAGGTCGGGCAACTCCGCTTGTGCAATTGTAACCCCCTCACTTCCGTCCACCGCAATCACAATCTGAAAACCTTTACGCTCCAACCGCCGCGAAAGCATATCCCGGTTCATTTCATTATCTTCAACCAAAAGTAACTTCGGCAACAAATTCTCCTGTCTATTTTTGTCCGTTCAGGCGTTTGAAAAGCGAATATAATTAAGGGCTAACACGGACAGGCACAAGGCCAGTCCCTACGAATTAAATTCCCCCTTCCCTAAAGCGGAAGGGGGCTAGGGGGTTAGGTTTGCCCCTTATTTAGACCCGTTCTGAACACAGGCGGCAACCAGATTGCCCACCTCGGTTAAAAGTTCGTTGCGACTGTAGGCTCCTTTTTGCAGAATTTTTTCGACATAACCATTAAGGCGCAAACGGTCATCGGTAGTAATATCCTTAGCCGTGACTACCACAATCGGAATTGAACTACATTCCTTGTTTTTCTGCAACTCGTGGACGAACTCAAAACCGTCCATTTCCGGCATCATCAGGTCTAAAAGAATAAGTTGAGGCGGCGAGGCCAGCACCATTTCCAGCCCAATCCGCCCATTTTCAGCCTCAATTACTCCCCAACCCTCTTTCTCAAGGGCGCGGCGCATCATCTGGCGGGTCATATTATCATCCTCGACTAGCAGCACCGAAGAAGCTTGCTCCCGACTGTATTTTTTGAGAATAAGCGAAAGGCGGTCACGGTCAATTGGCTTGGTCAGGTAATCCGCCGCGCCCAGGGCAAAACCCATCCCCTTGTCTTCCACAATCGTCAGCATTATCACCGGAATATCGGCTAATTTGGGGTCAGCCTTCAATAGAGATAACACCGCCCAACCATCCAGCCCCGGCATCAAAACATCCAGAATAATTACATCAGGATGGATTTCGCGGGCCACCCGCAAACCCTCATCACCGTTATTAGTTACCTCAACCCCCATACCCTCTTTAATCAGGTAGCGTTGCAGCAAATCGCCAACATTGGGGTCATCGTCTATCACCAATACCGTACTATTTTTGGTATTGGGAATAGTGATTTGCGAGAAAGAGCCAGTGGTAGATTCTGGGCGGGGTTCGGCTACCTCAAGTGGCAATTCGATGGTAAAAGTTGTGCCTTGCCCATAAACACTTTTCAGGGTAATATCACCGCCCATCATCTGACAGAAACGGCGGGTAATGGTCAGACCGAGACCCGTCCCACCATATTTACGGGTAGTCGAGGCATCCGCCTGAGTAAAAGCCTGGAACAGTCTGCCCATCTGGTCGGCGGTCATCCCAATCCCGGTATCGCTGACACTGAACAGCACCAGTTCGCCATCGGCATCAGTTTTGCGACTGGCACTCAGGGTAATTGTCCCCTGCTCGGTGAATTTGGAAGCGTTACTGAGCAGGTTAAAGAGCGATTGGCGCACTTTGGTCATGTCAGCCTTCATAATCCCCAAATCCGGCGCGAAATCGGTTTTCAGAAAGTTACCTTTTTTCTGCACCAGCGGATGAATGGTGGTAATAACATCTTCCAGCATATCATTGACAGTGAAGCTTTCGAGGTAAAGCTCCATCTTGCCCGCCTCAATTTTGGACAGGTCAAGAATATCATTGATAAGATTTAGCAGATGCTTCCCGGCCCCATGAATCCGCTCCAGGTCTGGCACAAAATCGGTCTGACCCAAATCCTGGGCTTCTTCCTGTAACATTTCGCTATAGCCGATAATCGCGTTAAGGGGGGTGCGCAATTCGTGGCTCATATTAGCCAGGAAGGTACTCTTGGAGCGGTTAGCAATTTCGGCGGCTTCCTTGGCCTTCTGCAACTCCTCCTCGGTTCGTTTGCGCTCGGTTATATCCTTGACAGTGCCTTCGTAGTAAAGCAACTTGCCCGAAGCATCCTTGACCGCGCTGGAATTTTCGGTAACCCAGATAATGCTGCCATCGTGACGAAACACCTGACTCTCGAATTCAGTAACTTTGCCGTATTTCTCCATTAGATAGATAAAGTCCAGACGGCGACCTGAGTCAACGTATAATTGCTGCTGAATATTAGTAAGTTTACCAACCATTTCTTCGGTAGAAGCATAACCATAAATCCGGGCCAGGGCTGGGTTCGCGCTGAGATATTGACCAGTGGATGTAGTCTGGAAAATCCCCTCCGCCGCCCGCTCGAAAATAGTCCTGAACTTCTCCTCGGCCTGTTGCAAAGCAGCCTCAGCCTCCTTGCGCTCGGTAATATCGCGAGTAATAGCAATATAAAGGTGCTGGTCGTTCAGGTGCATCTCACCAATAGCCAGCTCAATCGGGAAAGTCGAGCCATCCTTACGCCGCGCCGATAACTCCCGCCCCCTGCCAACTTTGGTATAATTATTCTGGTCTGCCGCCGAGAGTAAAAGATTAAACTTCTCCCCCACAACTTCCCCGGCGGGATAATTAAAGATATGCTCGGCGGCAGGGTTGACCGATTTAATTGTGCCATCCTCAGCAATCGTGATGATGCCGTCTACCACATTATCCAGCACCGCCTGACGGTAGCCACTGGCCGAAACCAGAGCAGTAGCGATATTGTTAAAGGAAACAGCCACCTGCCCCAGTTCGTCCCGGTTCTGGAGGCTAATCGAGCCGCTCATGTCGCCGTTAACCATGCGCTTTGAAGCTTTGTCCAGGCTATAAACCGTGCGCATCACCGCCATATAGAAGGCGATAATCAGGTAAATCACTATCAGGAGGGTAATTACCGAGAAAATCGCTACCAGATTCCGCTTCTGATTAAAACCATCTATCCGATTCTGAAGTAAGATGTCCAGTTCATTAACGGCCCGATCCCAGAATTTGAAATTATCATTCAGGGCTTTACCGATAATGACGCTATAATCCTCGCCAATTAATCCCACCAGAGAACTACCAATTACCGCTTTATCCAGGGTATCCAGAAAGGCATTAGTCGAGCTTACATAATCTTTCAAGAGCGGGCTGATAGCTGAGTTCAGGTTCTGGGCGGGGTTATTGTTGAAAGCTACCCGCATCCCCTTCTGAATATTATCAATATTAGACCTGACCAGAGCCGAAATATAAATAAACTGAGCGCGTTCCTCGGCAGTCAGGGTCTTGAATTTTAGCAAGCCCCGCCCGTTAAATTCCGCCATCGCCAGGAGCTCTTGAGATTCCGGCAGCTTGAGCAAAACCGAGTCCATCATATAGTAGCTATCGAGGTCGGGGTCTAGAATCAGGTTGGAACTATCGCCCACCAGCGAAATCAAAGCCCGTATATCATCAATAAGTCTATCGTGGGCGGCTTCGCTTTCTTTAGGCTTCAGGCTGAGATATTTACCTTTTAAATCCTGCCACTCTTGCTTGAGAGCCTTAAAGCTGGTGGTTGACTCCAGGCTTTGCCCCAGCTGATTATCTATAGTTTCCAGGTTTTTGAAAGTTGCATCAATCCCGGTCTCGCTGGCGGTCATTTCATCCTTGACCTGCGGATTGCCTGACATATAAACATTTGTCAGGAATTTGTGGCGGGGTATGTCCTGCATCAAGCCGCGCAAGGGCCGCAGATATTTATCGCCCTGGATTTCTTTCTCGGCAAAACTCACCCCATTATTGATTTCCCCAATTAATAAAAACATTGTCAGAGCCAGGGGCAACACAAATAAGAGGCTAATTAGTAAAAACTTTTGGGGATATTTCAGCCGATACATCAGGGCGATTGCCGGTTCAAATATTCTTTTCAACGATTAAACCTCTCCACCAGAGTCTACCGTGTAAATGTAAATTTTTTTCAATTATTTTATTTGAAACTAAGCTACTATTTTGTAACCGTTCACGAAACCTGTCATTCTGAGCGTAAACGAAGAATCTCAATGTTTTAAACAAGACCCTTCGCAAGCTCAGGGTGACAATTGTGGTGAACGCTTAAACTTTTTGTCCAATCCTTAAAGCCAATTCTACCTGTTTATCGCCCCAATTTTCAATAGCACATTGCTCCAGTTGTTGATAAGCCTCCCCCAGACTGCTACTTTCCAGCAATTGTACGGCAGTATGGGCAATCAGGTGCGAAACTTAACTTTCGAGGAATGAAGGCATTGGCTATTTATTTCACCGCTTCCAGTAATAGCCCCTGAGTAACTTTACTACTTCAGGACTGCCCTTGAGGCCAATTCTTGCGCTATTTAATCCAATCGGTGAGTTCCAAAGCGAAAGTCAAATAGTTGATACAAAAGAGTGGTACAGCTACCCCATTGTATATGTTTCTGATCTTAAATATTTTAAACTTGCTTCATTATAATTTCCCTAGATTACAATTTACATTACACTGTAATAATACATTTTGAGGAATTGGGATTAACCAAAGTACCTTTCGCTCTAAAATGTAAGGAGCAAGTCTACCCCCTGACCCTTATCGCTAAAGAGTTTAGGGCCGGGGTATTGTTATTTTGTTATTTTTTTATTTACTCTTCTAAAATAGGCACTTCCCTTATGATTCCGAGGTTGCGAATTTCCGGGAAAATCTGTATAATCTGTGAGCTAAGTTTTAAAGTCCTATTTAATATTAACCAACCCTGAATGGCGAAGTGGCCCTATTTCAAATAATATTGGCCCAGAGGAGTAGTTTTTATGCCTAAGAAGACGAGCCGAGCTGCTCGGGTAGCGCAAAATAGCCAGAAGCGGATTTCCTCCGCTCGTCCAATGACGGCTACCGCTTCGACAGTAGATGATATCCAGGATGATTATGAGGAGAGCGAAGCTATGCCCCTCCTTGAAAATGAGCTTGAGGAAAAAGTAGAAACCATCAGCGAACGAACCAGTATGTTGCGCCCGATAGCCGCCCCCACCATTGAGGTGGAACGACCTGCCGCTACTTCCTCGGCGGGAAGAACCATCCCCCGCCGCTTTGCCGCTCCCCAGGCCAACAAGCAGCCCGTAGTTAATCGGCAGCAGGAATATACCTTTATTCGCTCCGACTTGATAACTGTAACCGTCCTGACCGTCCTGATGGTCATTATTTTGGTGGTGCTGGCTCTTTTCCTGGCAAAATAGCCCAACCAATTTTATAAAACTCGTAAAAACTCACAAAAAAGGCCGCATCTTCTGCGGTCTTTTTGCGTTCAGGGATGTTGAAGAAGTAAATAACAGGGCTCTCTTCATCACAAAGGGCTTACCGCTAGGCGGAAGTCCTTTTTATTTTGGGAGAATTTAGCCTCCAACCACCAATCTCAACTCCGTGGCGGCTTTTTCCTCCCCCTGATAAAGCCCCAACAAATGCTCCCGCAACTCTGCCAACAATTGGGTAACCTCGGTTTGTGACATTGGAAATTCTACGCTGACCTCATTTTTTATCGAGGCTAAACGGTTCTGGCGTTGACCGCTATCGGATTGATTGATCATTCCCTTTTCCAAAAACTGCTGGTCTCGTTGGCGAATAATTTCTTTGGTCTCCTTGAATAACGGAATTGTATCGGATAAAGCGGCTTCGGCAAAGGCCCGCCACTGTTTATTCAGGGTGTAATATTCGCTGGCTATCTCTTTTAAGGCTGTTTTACCAGTGATAATAGCCGCTTCTTCCAGAAAGCGACCATACATCGAGCGAAATACATCTCCGCCGAAGGTCTGGTAACTCTCAATATAAAAAAAGATGTTATACAAAGCCTGATATAAATGTAACCCCGGCGGGAATATTTTGGGCCAGCCCTTTTTATCCCTGGCATTCGTCAGCAAATCAGCCCACTTTGAGAGAGCTTTTACCCCAAAATTATTGATGGGCGGTTCCAGCATGTATTTGGTATTAGCCTGAATAGCCTCAACCACAGCCGTTTCCAGGTTATCAAGCGCGTAAGGGGGTTCAAAGGCCAGAATTCGATTTTTCTGGCTGGTTATTGCTGCGCGGGAAAGGGCCAGGGTTTCGGCAGGGATAGTCAGAGGGTGATTCGCCAGGTCAGCAACCTGAACCTCCGCCCGCTCTTCGTCAAAACCGTAGACGTTTAGAATATGGTAATAATATTTAATAGCCTCTTTCGGTAAACCAAAATAGGGCATGCTGGCTCGGTCAGCCCAGCAAATAACCGGCTTACCTTCTGCCAGAAATTGCTTGAGTTGTCTTTCAGCACTTTTTTCTCCGGCGGTTTCCTGCACCTTGAATTTCAAGCCCAATCGCTTGATAGCGGGGCGGATAAGCTCTAAATGGAAGCGCGTGCCGATATACATCGAAGGTACTTCCCCGAACTCAAATACAAAATAGGTTATCCCTAAACCACCCCCCAAACCAAATAACATTTCTTCGCTAAAAGGTTGGCTCGTATGGGGCGCGGTAATGCCCGAATAAGCTAAAACCCGTTGCAAACTGGCAGTCTCATAATGATTACCGCCAAAGTGGTTATATCCCGGCACGTTGTAGACAGCCATTACGTCTACTCCTTTCCAGTTTTTTGATGGGGATTTATTTGATATGTGGTTTTAGATTGGGGGTTAGGACGCACAAAAAAATAATCTGCGAAAATATGATTTTGTGCCGCTATTGGGTGGTCAAAAGTCGAAGGTCAGAATGTAATACTGATTTTGGAATTGTCAGGAAATAAATCAACGGGCTGAAGGAGCATAAATTCCAGCCTCACTTTACCCGTGCAGGGCACAGGCATGCGATGGATAATAATTGACTTTCGACTTTTGAACTCTGACTTTCGACTCATTGCTAAATTCTTTGCCCGCTGCTTTGCATTAACCGATAGGATTGAAAAGTCACGCCAACGCTTACCAGTAGCAAAGCCCCATGAAACAATATCCAGGGCCAGTAAGCGGTGCGGGTGGTAAACATCGAGCCGGAATAAAGTATGGGTAAAAGTAACAACAAAACGTTCCAGGTAGCGGTTTCAGCAAAAGCAATCAACAGTTCGTGGGGCTGTTGCGCAGTGAGGCCACAAGCAATAAGGGTGCAACCCTTGAACAGATACCAGACCGCAAAAGCCCGAACCAAAAGCGGGGTGATTTGCCAGGGCCAGTGGGTAACAAAGGATTCGGGATTGATAAACAGCCCCAAACCACCCAACAACATAATCCCGCCAAAAAACCAGGCGACCCAGCGAATCGAATTCAAACGGCTATCCAGCGGCGGGGTGGTAGTTTTTACCTTCTCCTGAATTTGCCATAGCAAATAAACGCCAGGGGGAATGACGATATAAACGATGGTCCAAATCCAGGTTAAGGGATAGTCCCACTTGAATTTTTCAGTATGAAGGAGAGTGGCAAGGAGCATTCCAGCCCCCAATACCGCAAAGGGGATTATAATGGGGCGCACCGAACGCCAGTGCCGCGCCACAAAGAGGGCCAGCGAAACCGAAATTAGCCCCGACAGATAGCCCGCCCCCATAAAAGCTGAATTAATGGTGGGTTTGATAGGCCAGGCGTAATCAGTGGCGGCCTTATCCGGCAGGAAATAGAGAAAAACGCCATTGGCAATTGCCAGCACAAAAGCCAGCCAGAGCCAGTTTCTTACTCTGGGCAGCAACAAATCAGGCTGATAGGAAGTCGGTCTAGAGGCTCTCGAATTTCCGGGATTCTGGGTAAGGCTGTCCAATCTCGTATTTTCCTCCCTGGATATTATTAGTTCCATCGGTAACAACTGCGCGTACATTGCTAAGAGGAATAAGCACCCGTACCTGCTCAACTGGCGGTTCGTGGGCATCCAGACCCATTTCAGCCGCCGGAATCGCTTTGTTAAATGTGTAATCCAGCCAGGTAGTCATTACCATCACCGGGCCGGATAAAATTGTTTGACCAAAAAGTGGTTCATTAAGATAAATAATTGCTCCGTCTAAACGCATTTCCCCACCCCCTGAAATAGTAACGAGTAAAAAGTTGTCGGTGGTCGGTTGTCAGTCGAAAATTCAAAATCCAGGACCGAAACTCAGATAACCAAAAACTAGCAACCAACAACTACCTACTAAATCTTAACCGAAAACAGGTGCATAGGGACTAAGGAAAACCTATATTTATGAAGTGGGCAGCTGAGCTTTTAACCAACCCTGCTCGATAGCGTAAGCCGCCGCCTGAGTACGACTATCACAACCGAGTTTACCCAGTATATGATTAACGTGCAATTCCACCGTACCCTCGGTAATTAGCAAGGCAGCGGCAATTTCCTTGTTGGTCAGTCCGGCGGCCAATTGCACCAAAACCTGTACCTCCCGGTGGGTTAATCCCTTAAAAGGTTGGCGGGCGGATTCGAGGGTAGCGCGGCGTTTACTCTGGCTTTCCAGGCCACTCTTGTGGCGCACATTCTCAACCTCATCCAGCCCCGCCGTAATTCCTAACTTGCGAAAAATCTCCCCAACGAATTGCAATAACTCCTCGGCGCGGCTACGGTCACTTTTAGCTAGGCTAGTCTGGCTAAGAATTAGTCCGGCTAACCGCAACATCGCCTGCGCCTGATAATAAGGGCGTTTTAATTCTTGCCAGCCAGCGACAGCCTGAGTTAAATAGTTAATACCCTCGGCGGTAGCTCCTTCGCTAGCGGCCTGAATGCCCTCGGCTTCCAACAAAGCGGCTTTGGCTATCGGATTAGTGGTTTCCTGATAGACTTTTTTGAGGGTGTTCAGCCACTGGTTACTTTTCCAGGGACTTCCGCTATCGGCATAAAACTTCACCCCATCTAGCAAAATGGGAATAATCGTATCTCTATCGCTGGTTTTCTCCCAGAGTTGCAGAATCCGGTCATAATATTCGGCGGCCTGAGCAGAACGGCGAGATAAGGCGTGCAGTCGAGCAAAGCCCCACAAAACCGTGCTGATATAGGCAAACTGGAGGGGAGCAACCACCGGGTCAGCCGCCTTGAGAAGTTGCTCGGCCTCGGCTAATTGGTGACGGGCTAATAATATATGAGCCAGAGTTGCCCGGTAGAGCGCGTTAACAGTGGGAATTGGCACATATTCGATGCCCATTTTCAGCTCGGCAATGGCGGTTTCCCAATCACCTGAATAGTAACGCTGCCAGCCTTTCAGGTTGGAAGTTGGCGGCATACCGGCACGTTGCTCATAATCGGTAATTTCCTGCATTATTTTTTCGGCCCGCTCATTTTTACCCAGATTAATCAGAGCCATAAAAAGCACCGAATAACTGAGCATCACCAGGTCGGGTAGGCTGTATTGCAAAGCAAAAGCCACCACCTGACGCATATCGTTCAGGCCGCTTTCCACCCCCGCCGCCGGACCATCCACCGTCGCCAGCCCTCGCGCCAGAATACTCATTTGCAAAGAGCCGTACTTCAGGGGATTATCAATTTTTTCGCTAATAATAAAACTGCGCTCGACCCACTCCAGAGCGCGAGTGTGCATATCCGCAGCCGCCAGCCCAAAAGCGGCATTGGAATAGATAGAAAGGGCGTCTATATCCTGAGCCGAGCTTTCAGGGTCAGCGTAGGTCAGACGAGCGGCCTCTTCCTGTTCATCCAGTAAAATCGGGTGGCGGGCCGGGTCAAAAAACCAGGCAGTAAAGGTCAAATCAACCAGCACCATCGCCCCCCGGCGGGTCATACCGGCCTGCCGATAGCCCTCTTTGGCCTTGTTCAGCCATTCCAGCGCGGCGGGAACATCCATAACCGCCAGACTGAGTTGTCCCAGGCGATGTAGCACTTCCAGCCGTTCGGGATTGGTTTCGTTCAGGGAGGCCAGGGCAATTTGCAGATAGTGGCGTTCTTCGCCAAAGGCAAAAAGCTGACGGGCGCGTTCGGCCTCGCGCAGCGCATAAGGGCGGGCCTGTTCGGATAGAGCCGCCAGTGAAAAATGCTCGGCTACCAGACGGTCAAACCGCTCAGGGGAATAGTCGGGTTGCTTAACCAGAGCCTCCGCCACCGCCCGATGGCGCAAACGGCGTTCGCGGGTCAGCATATCGCTGTAAATCGCCTCACGGGTCAGGGCGTGGCGAAACTGATAACGTTCGTTTTCGAGGGTGTCGGGGCTAATTGGGTTGGTTACTTCGCTGATTAACTGCAAGGTTATCGCCCGCCGCAGGGTTGCCAACAATTCGCGCTCACTCTGGCTGCCCAGGGTGGCTAACAGTTCAAAATCAAACTCGCGCCCGATAGTAGCGGCATAAGCCAGGGTTTCCTGGTCGCTGGCAGGAAGTGAGGCCACCCGCTCGGTAATCGAAGCCTTTAGCGATAGGGGCAAACTTAGAACTAAACCGGGCTGCTTGACCCACCGCCCGTTTTGCTGTTGCAACTGCCCGGTAGCCACCATCGCCCCCAATAATTCCTCGGTGAAAAAAGGATTCCCTTCGTCACGAGAGAATAACAGCGAAGAATACTCAGTTGAAACCGACTGTCCCAAAATACTGTTAATCAAGCGAGTATGGTCGGCATTACTGAGGGGGTTTAACCGGATTTCCTGAAGCTGACGCTGATTGTTAAGTTGCACTAATAGCCGCGAAAGAGTGGGGGTATCGGGCAATTCCTCAGTTCGATAGGTCGCAAACAGCAGCAGGGGTTCGGCGGAGTTATTCGGTTGGTTTAGCCCTAACTGACGCGCCAGAAAAGCCAATAATTCCAGGCTGGTTTCATCCGCCCAGTGTAAATCTTCCAGAATCAGGGTAAGGGGTTGGTGGTGTAACTCGGCTCGTAGCCCGTTCAAAATACTCTGGAAAAGGTGCTGTTGTTGTTGGGCGGGGGTGCCACCGATTTCCAGAGCTACCGGGGCAGCTTCGGGGAAAAGCTGGGCTAATTCCGGCAATAGTCGCAAAAAATAGGGTAAGCCGGGTGGGGTAGAGCTGTTTCCCTGACGAGCCAGGGTAGAATAGTAACGGCGAAAGGCATCCAGAAACGGGCCAAAAGGGAGAGCCTGGTCTTGCACTAGAGCCTGACCTACCAGAGTTAATACCCCTTCGGCCTGGCAGGTTTCAGTCAGGGCGCGACACAAGCGGGTTTTGCCCAAACCAGCTTCCCCACCTAATAGTAGAAGTTGAGGCTTCCCGCTCATCGCTAATTTCAGGGTCAAGGTTATGGCGTTGGTTTCCTGTTCACGACCAATTAACTCCTGACAAAGTAACGGTTTGGCAAGGAAAGCATCCGACATAGCTACCCACTCCTGAATTTACCCTTGAGAACATACCCATTATTGGTGGGAAAATACGGAAAGTTATCACAACGAAGTGATGAAAATGTATCAAGTAGATTGATTATAACCAAACCATTCTTCTTTTACAATACTCCCTGAATTGGGGGATAGGGGGGCACTCAAAGGGCATAGATGCAAACAGTTTACGCAGATGTATTCCTACTCGTAACTTTTTATCGCTGATAGGGCGTTTGGGAGCGGAAACGAAAGAGTTGGGCCTCGCCATTATCATAAATTCGCAAAGAGTCGGGCGGAATTGGCAAAGCGCGTTTGAGGCGACTTACCCGCAACCGAGTAACATCTGAAGCCAATACCACCCGTGTCCCAAGCTTGATTTCAAAAGCGTCGAATTTATTATTGTTGAGATTTTTTTTACCCAAAATGTCGAAAGCCGTGTTCAGTCGTTCATCAAAATCTGTCCAGATATAGGAATTGTGCATATATTGGTCGGCCCAATCCAGAGCCACAATCTCAGAAGGCCGATAGAACACCCATTTGTTGCTGAGTAATGGTTCGTTGCTGGACTTTAAAGCTCCAAAAATCGCAAAGGAAAATATTCCTAAACTTAAGCCAATTCGCAACAGGTTAGCCAAACGCGGTGGCTGCCAGTTAGTCAGAGCCACTCCCACCATTGCCACCCCAAAGATCGAGAAAGAGGGGAAAACCCGGTTCTGGAAATTACCGATATAGCCACTGGCATCCGCTACAACCGATAAAGCCCCCTGAGCCGCAAAGGCCGCATAGAATAGCCAGAGCAACCAGGCAACCTGGCTGGCTGGCTTCTGCCCTAATATTACCCACTTTACCCCTTGCCAGCACCATAGCAGGAACGATAAACCCAAAACCAGCCAGTTGGCGATACTGAGCAAAAAATAAACTGGCAAATTTACCCACGCTCCCGCTACCTGAGTATAACTATTCTTGGCATCTTTCTGCACATCCAAAAAGAGGGCGGCGGTTCTATCCAGAATATTTCTTAGAATAGATAGCTCATTTTGGGCGGGGGTGTAAGCATAAAACGTAAAGAGAAAAACCAGAGCCACACAGATAAGTACCACATAGGTCAGGCGTTGCAGGGTGGCTTGCCCTATCAGCCGCAAACTTGGGCGTATAAAACCCAGAACCCAACCTAAAGCCAGTGCCAGTCCTACCGAGAAGATAAAGGAATTGCTCATCAGGTTGTTGCTGGCAATCATGGCATAGGCCGTCAGGTAGAACAGTATAATATGGATTGCAAACAGCTTCGGCTTGTCCGAAACCTTGAAACTGCGTACCAACCAATAAAGAGCCAATAACAACAGAGCCCGCGTAAATTTTTCATGGGAGCTGCGCAACATCACAAACAAAAATTCGGGCTGGGTAAAAAGCAACAGGGTAGTTATAGTCGCTCCCTTTGCACTCCCCGCCAACTCGCGATAAAACAACCAGGCGGGCAAAACTATCAAGGCCGCCAGCAAAGGGAAAACAATTTGTTGCAGAGTGGGAATATCGAGTCCTGTGACAGTGGTTAGGAATGCTGTAATAGACTGATAGGTGTAGCCGTTGGAATAAACCTCCCCGGAAGGTGGTACGAGTAGACCGCTATCCAGAAAGTTTTGATTAATATTCGTGAAAAGGGCCGAGTCATTTTCAGCCCAATGCCCCTGATAACGGCCTACGTAATAGAGCCCAATCAGAAACATAAAAACCAACGGTCCAAACCACAGCCAGAAAGCCACTTTGGGTTGTTTCAAAGCAGAGGCGTTACTATCGTTTAGCATCCTAGCCTGACCCCCCTTGTTTCCCTCGACGTTGCCAGACCAGCAACCCTCCTAGCCCTGCCCCCAAAACCAGAGCCGAAATCAGCAAGGGCAAGAGATAAAAGTTGGTGGTAAGATTCAAAATCGAATTAGGGGGAGCCTCTTTAGCCCCTGCCACTGGCACTGCCACCGGGGCGAGGCTGATAAGCTTCTTATCAGAAAATTCCAGGCGAGTGGTAAATAGCCAGTTCCCGACAATCGGCGGTGACCAGTAGAGATTCAAGTTGTTTTGCTCCCCGCCATGTAAAGTGACCGTCCGGGTAGCTATTACAATATTTTGCCAGCGTGTCCCCGGCAGATTTGCTAGAACTGTCACAGTGGCAGGCAAGGCATCTTCCAGCCCTTCATTCCGCAGATTAACTCTAAGGTTGCTCTGCTGAAACTCGGTCAGGTTTGGCACTAAAAGTTCAGCCTGAACCGAAGGCGGAGTCAGTTTCTCCACAACAAAGTTACCATTAGTAAAAGTTACCAGATATTGCCCCGCCCTAAATCCGGTCAAATCCAAAAAGTCCGAGCTACCGCCCTGAAAACCCGGCTTTAATTCCAGTACAAAACGAAACCCGACCCCATTCAGAGGCCGATAGTCCCGCATACTGGCTTTGTTTAAAACTATTTCCGGCCCTTCAAACTGCTCCAACATGGCTTTAATATCAGTTGGGCTAAAGGGGGCTTTATTCTGGGCTAATTTCTCCGCTCCCTCTTTCCATTCCTGGGGTGTGGCAGGTGGCAAAGTCTGGTACAAACTTGGCTGCACCCGGGCTTGTCGAATAACAACCTGGTCGGCATCCCCATAAATCAGGTAATCAGGCGTAACGTTGAGCTGGGTGCTGCTGGTTACGGTCCTTTTTTCGCCAGAAAGGGTGTTATAAACCCATTGGTCAATATAACCATCGTTTTTAAGGCTGGCATAGCGGATTTCGGCGGCTTCGTTGATATTCCAAACCCCTTTTATGCACTTATATAGATGCAATTTATGGTCAACCGGGCTGAAATAAAGCGATACCTTATCCTGGGCATCCAGCCGATATTCACCCCGCAAGCCAAAATCAATGGTGGTGAAAGCCTCCGGTTTGGGTTGGTCGCTCCAGCCAAAGAGATAATCTATTCCAGCCTCCTGCGCAGACCAATCATATATACCCTCAATCGAGAGGTAATCTTTATTCTCAACCTGGACAAAAGTCATCACCGCCCAATTTTGCTTTAGTACCCAGGCCGGATAACCCTCATAGTCAGGAGTATCGGTTTTTAATAGCCCACCCGCTAGCTGGGTAGAAAATACGTAGGGATTCTGGCCCAGCACGTCCACTTTATAATCCCAGCGTTTATCCCCAACCGCGTTTCGCCAGGAATAACGAATCCACTCAATATCCGAAGGCACTACCCGCCCCTGTTGAACGGTTGGGTCAATGCCTGTGGATTGAGCATCCTCAGCAGGGTAACGTTCCGGGCGTAAAATCAGGTTGGGATAGCCCTTACCCTGCCCCGACAAATCATAAAAAGCGAAGGGGCTTTCAAAGTTGGCTAAATTAAGCTTGCCCGGATAAAAACGGTCCAGGGCATAAATGGTATAACTGCAATTCTGGCTACGGGCTGTGACAAGTTCACTGAAATGGGTCAGGCGACCTTTAGGCCAATCTACCAATAAAGGTGGATTTAGTACGGCGGAGTCCTGCAAAAAGTCGCCATCAAGTGCGACATAAGGCCACAGCGGCGAAATCCCCAGATTTACCTGGGTAGGGGTCATACATTTTCGCTCGGTATAGTTGGTGCGAAGATAACCCCGACCGGGAAAGGGCGGAATAAGGCTTCGCCAATCCCATAGCGGCAAACCTTCCTGTTTGGGGTCACGCACCTGGACACTAACCGATGGTTCGTCCGGCTTGACCTCCCGCGCCCAGGCCGTAAAGCCGGTTTTGGGGTCGTAACCCGCGCCAGCTCCCCACATAGCGTAGAGTGGGCCATTTATCTGGACATCCAGGTTGAAACTGGGGCGTCCGTTGCGTTGCCACCAGCCATCCAATGTCACAATTTTAATGCTTGCTCCACTTTTTACTTCAATCGAAACCTTGTCTGGCTCAAGTTTTATCGGGACAAATTCCTGTCCAAAAGGGCCTTGATAAACCTCCGCCAGGGCAGTGGCAGAATTAGCGGTTTTACTCAGGCGCACCGCAATACTGGGCTTTTCCTGGCCTTTTTCGGGCAGGTAATAGAGCAATACCCCCTGCCCAACCGCCCCTTGCGATAATTGCTCCAGAGTTGCGCCACTTTCGCTAATAAAGCTAAACAGAATCTGGGGCTGGTCAGGGGCGGCTTGAGCCTGACTAATGCCAAAGGCTAATATTAAACCGAAAATGATAGACGCTAGAGCTTTTTTCATAGAACTTTACTCTGTAATCTGCCCCGAAAAAAACTAACCGCTAAAGCCGCCAGCAAACTCAGGCTACTCACCAGCCCAAGTTCCACAAACTGAATTTCGGGGCCACTCTTAGCCGGGAAAAGCTGCCGAACCCCTAGCCCAATCACGATTATGAAAACTACTATCAGGCCAAACCTTCTAAGGTGTAGGGGAAAGGTTGTCAACTTTCGCAGATAATAAGCCCCTACCAGCAGGCTTAGGCAGGTAGCCAGGGTATGCGCAAGCGCGAACGGCCCCAAAAAATCACTGAACAGGCTGATTGCCAGCAACCCGCCCCCCGCCAGCCCCACCAGTTGCACAATTGCCGCCGCCAGCGACCCCCGAAACTGTCCATAGGCTACCAGCGACCAGATTATTAACTGCCCTAACAAAGACAGGACCACAGTCGGAGCCAAAGCCGACAAGGTGGGAGCAGCATAGGCGTATTTGCTGGTAAAAAATAGGGTTAAAATGGGTTCGGCGAAAATCACCACCACCACCGTTACTGCCAACCCGCCCCCCGCCAGTAAACGATAAAACTGGTCGAACCAGAGAGCTGCCTTTTGGGGTTCATTCTGCGCCAATAACTGGCAATAACGCGGGTAAATCAGGTTGGAATGTACCAGGGCAAAAACCGAAAGCGGGAAAGAAACTATAGTCAGAGAAAGGGAGAAAGCCGAGGTTTCATTAAAATAGCCCAGGCTACCCAGCACAAAAGCCCCGAACATGCCGTAAAAAGCCAACGCCAACCCCACCAGATAAACCTGCCCACTGGCTAATACAATTCTTCTAAGGGCCTGGAAAGGAGTCGCTAACCGCAAAGGATTAATTTTTAACAGCCAGCAGGAAGTGACTCCAGCGATTAATAGTGAGGGAAGATAAGATAAAATTATCACCACAATAACAAACTGATAATTACTATCCCGTACCCCCGAAAGCACTACCGTGCCGAGATACAACACCGCTGGAAAAGCTTGCAGGCTAGAACCCGGCACAAAACGCCCTAAACCTTGCAAAATCCCATTGAAAAATTCGCCCGTCAGCACCACCACCCCAGCGATAATCCCCGCCGCCACGAATTTGCTACCAAATAGCCCAATCAAGCCGGCAATTGACCCAAGAATTAGAACGCTACCCAAACGTATGGCGAACAAAGCTTTGAGTTGTGCCAAAATTTCAGGGTTAGCGGGTTGGGCCTTGTAGCGGGCGGCAACGGTTCTGACCTGCGTTGTCACTCCCAGGCTTCCCAGCAAAATAACCAGCCCCAATATGCTGAAAAAATAGGCCACTTTGCCATAGGCCGGAGCCGTCAAACCCCGCGCCAATAGCAAGGCCGCCACTCCCATGCTGGCGGGCAGGGCGACTCCACAGGCCCAAACATACAGCACTTGCCAGTTTGGCAGGTTTAAAGGCGATTTTGCTTTGGCTATAGGTTTAAGGGTGATTTTCGCCAACTCCTGACTGACAAACAAACATATAGATATAGTAATGGTTTTTGCCAGGAATTATACGGGCAATTTTATCCAGACCTTGCATAATTTTCACCAATCTGGTCAAGTCTGGTATCCAGAACATCGGTAAGAACATCATGCCCTCGCTGGCAATCGGTTTGAGTCCGGCACTTTCCAGCAACTTTTTAGCCTCTCCCGGCGAATAGACTTTTTCAAAGGGCTGGTCGGAGCGGCGCATGCCCAGTGGGGTGGTAAACCACAAAAACCAGTGCTTAAGGCGTGGATTCATTATTTTAGCCCCTAACCCCCGCAGGTGATACCAGGGCCAATAAGCCAGGCGGTTGCGGATTGTCACCAGCAACAGGCCGTTTTCAGTCAGGGACTGCCGAATATTTAGCAAAGCCGCTTCTGGTTGAGCCAAAAAATCTATCACAGTGGTCATAGTAATAAGGTCATAGCGAGAGCCAAGCGGTTTCTCTTCTATATCCTGTTGCGTTACATTTACCCCTGTTACAGTTTGACGGGTTAACGCGAGACAGCCCTCAGCAAAATCCACCCCGAATAGATTTGTATAACCCAGACTTTGAAATTGAGCCAGTAAATTCCCGGTACCACACCCCACGTCACAGATTTTTAGTTCCCTGTGTGGACCGTAACGCGCTACAATCTCGCCCACCCAGTTATAAAAATGCTGCTGGTTTTGCATGGCGGCAGCGTTATTATCATAATGCTCTCTGGCAACGGCTTTGGCTGGTTCGGTCATAAGTTATTCCCTGTCTGCTATCAACGGGCAATAAACCTCGTTTAACACTCTTTCCGCCACTTTAGCCCAACTTAAAGTCTGAACATAGGCTATGCCCTGCTCGGCCTTCTGACGGGCAAGTTGCGGGTTACTCAATACCTCAACTATAGCGGTAGCCAGGGCTTTAGTATCACGTGGCAGAACTAACCAACCCCGCTCCGGCGTAATATGGTCAACAATCCCACCGATAGCTGCCCCCACAAAAGGCGTACCACAGGCCATCGCCTGTAACATTACGCGGGGAGTGCCGCCACTCGTTCCTGGAAAAACCATCACATCCGCCGCCGAGTAGTAAAGCGGCAGTTCCTCCAGATTAAGCCAACCATGCCAGGTTATAGATTCGTTAATTTTCAAGTCAACCGCCTGTTGCCGTAAACTATCTTCGGCGACCCCGCTCCCCACCAGATGCAAATACACCTGGGGGAATTTTGCCAGCACCTCCGGCAGAGCCTCCAACAAATATTGCGCCCCCGTTTCCACCGAGAGACGGGCGGTAAACAACAGATGTTGCTGAGTGTCTGACCAGCCAAGTTGCGACTTCGCCCCCGCTACAGGTTCAAACATCCCCAAATCTACCCCTAAAGGAATTCGGGCAATTCGGGCGGGGGCGGTTCCGGTGCGTTGCCACCACTCTTGCATTATATCGCTGGTAGCAATGACCCGAGCGGCAGAGTGGGCGGTGCGGTTGGCTGCCAGCTTAAAAACCTGGGTAGTAATCGGGTCGTAAGGATTGCCATTGGCGATACGCTCATAAATATTACCCGGTTCGGTTAGCACCACCGGAGTTCCCTTGCCAAAAAACGTCAGCAAGGCCGTTGAAAGATATTCGGGAGCATGGTAAACCGCAAAAGGGCCATAACGCTGTAAGGTTTTTATCCCTCGCCGCACAATCAGGTTATGCCCAACAATATTGCGTAGCCAGATTTTGGGGATTTTATAAGGGTGAACCTGCACGCCTTCGCTGGGATAATCTGTGCGCTCATAGGGCCCTGCCACATGCACCTCGCATCCCAACTTCGCCAGTGGCCCCGCCAGATTCCATACCACCTCACTCAGGCCGTTGGTACCAATCGGAGCTTTGTGGTCAAAAACATAGTCAATAAATCCGATTTTCATCCGAATTACCACCTGATTTTTTTCCGACTCGCTAATAAATCCAGAGCGGGTAAGGCCCAGATATTAAAATCTATCTGAGTCATCGGTAACAACCCTAACCAAAGCTTGAGCGGCACGGGGCGACTGGTCAGACGGGCGGTAAGTAAATTATAACGCACCTTCGAAACTACCGCCTGAGCGAACAATATGCCCCATCCGCTTAAAATCTTATTGCCCAGAAATGGACCGAAAACAGGTAAAAAGCTCATTACTGCCCCAATAACAATCGTTTGGTAACTCTGCCGTAAATCCTTTTCTGCGCCGTATTGTTTGCCATATAACACCAGATTGCGCAACCAGCGCGATTGGCGGCGGCGGTAAGCTTTCAAACCATCAGGGTAGCTAGTCGCTACCACGCTGCTTTTGACCAACCGAATTTTATAGCCCCCACGCCCCAACCGCTTGCCTAGATGATAGTCCGTGCCAGTGGGAGCGTCAAAATCCAGGCCGCCACTCCCCTCCAGAGCCTGCCGCGTAACAGCCGTGTTTGCGCCGAGTATACCCGTGACATATGCCGGGCTGTAGAGGTTAGCCGCCATATCCACCGCCCCCAAATAAGCGGGTAAGAATTGGGGCTGTTGCTCTGCCAGAGGCCGCATACTCCCGGTTGTCACCTGTTCCCCACCATTAATAATTGGGGCTAATAAGCGAATCAGAGCGGATTGCTCAAAAATACAATCGGCATCAGTCAGGTAAATAATCTCGCCCTCCGCCAGAGCATACGCTTTCGCCAGGGCCCGTTGCTTCCCCTCGCCTGGTAACTGTTCCAGAACTTTGACCCGCGCCCCGACGTAACGGTAGGCTACTTCCAGAGTATCATCCGCACCTCCGGCACATAGAACCAACTCAATTTCGGGGTAGGTCAGTTTTAGAAAAGATTCAAGGTGAGGCGTGAGGTGGTTATGAGCGTTCCAGGCCGCTACCAACACACTTACTTTAGGAGTGTGACTCAGGGCAGGAAGTTGGCGGTGTTCTTTTTGCAACTCCACCACCAGAACTTTGTCGCGCTGCCATTGTCGCCAGTTGCGGAAAAGCACCAAACCTAATCCAGCAATAAATATTTTTCCGGCCTGTCGTTCAAGGCTTCGGTTGAGTTGTCGCAACAGTATTATCATCGTAGCCAGAACTCCGGGCGGGTAGTATTGGCCCAGGCTTGCCCTTTTTGCCAGCTATAAACTATTTTAGCGTCAGATTGGCGAATTTCCACTCTTTCAGCCGTTTCTAAAAAATGCAACTTCTTCCCCTGAAAAATACACTCTGCCTCAAATGGCTCGATAGCTACCTCCGGCAATGGTGCAGCCTCGATTTGGCTCGCCAGATAACGAAAAGCCTTGTCGCACCAACCCGCCACATGCAGAATATCGCGCAAATCGGGGATTGTGGATGGTTTGCCTCCCGCCTGGGCCGCAAAGCCACGCGCCGTTTGAATTCCCCCTGAAATATCTTGACCTGCCAGCAAATAATCCAGAGTTGTCCCAAAATTGCGGTTAAACCCGTATGGCCGCACTGCCTCCGCCGCCCGCAGCACATCTCCCAGAGGCGCAACCCACAGGGGGTAACGGCTGACCTCGCCATTCTCATAAATCACCGTAGGCAACGAACCGTCCGGCCTTAGCCAACGGCTGATAAATGCCACAATTGCCAGAGCCGCTTCAAAATATTTCTTTTCCGCCAGCACCTCATAACCCCGCAACAACGCCACCACGCATCGGGCATTGTAAATCGGGAAATATTTTTCGATGCGCCGCGCCCCGAAGCTATTTTGGGCTACTGCCCCGGCTACTTTGCCACTTTTTACCTGATGCTCGATAATTTTGTCCAGGGTAGGTCGAATATACTGCTCTAACCAATCGCTTTTCCCGGTCAGTGCCACTAGCTCAAACAGAGCCTCGCAGATGGTGGCGGCCTTGTTCGGCACAAAAGTCAGCCCGTTGGGGCTATCCCGAAATACCCGGTGTTCATCGCTCCACAGCCGCCCGATAAAATAATCGGTCAGGTTGCGTTCCGCCGCCACCAGATATTTTTCCCAACCACTTTGCTCGGCCTGTTTCAAACTCTTTGCCAGCAACAACAGGGCACAATCCGCCGCCGCCTCATGGGGAGTGCCGCCCGACGCCGGGTTTAGCTCGAAAGCCGAAGCGGCGAAATGGCTATTTTCCAACTGCCCATTTATTAAATCGCCCCCGGCGCGTTTGGCCTTATCCAGCCAGATTTGCTGCCCGGTGCGTTGCCAGAGTGACAGATACCCCGCCACAATGCCCTCGTACCGCCAATCCAGCCCCGGCCCGGTGTAAACCAAACTTTGCTGCCACCAGTGCGCTACCGGGCCACCGTAGCCCCCCGCCCCGCGCATAGTTTCGAGCCACAGTTCAAGACGCGCCACCGCCGTTTCAATTCGGCCCATTAACCCCCGCCTTTGCTAAAGTGCCATAGCCCTACCGTTGCCAGGGGCGCGGTTAGCCCGGTGCTACGATAGCGCAAACGAGCGGCGAAATAAACCCGGTCTGCCAACGCTTTTTGCCCCAGCCTGTCCAATCGCCCACTTAATAGATTTAGCCCAATCGAAAGGGGAGTATGAAGCCCATAACGCGCCGATAAACTAAAGCCGCTCCGTTGCAGGGCGCGGCGCAACTGCCCCAACCCACCCGGACGCAAGCCCACTGGTTGACCCTGCCAGCCCCGGCGTTCGGGCAGAATCCGAGCCAGCGGTTGGGAGGCTATCACCAGCAAGGGCGCACCGTTAGCTAAATTTTCCAGCTTTTTGATTTGCCCCGACCAATCCAGCCGCATTGGCTCAAGCCAGATAGCCCCGGTTACACTTTCGTCTGTCACAGGGAAACGTTGCTGAATTTCGCCCGTTAGTTCCGGCAAGTTATTTATAACCAACGGTGGTGTATTTGCCAGCAAACCCGCACAGGCATCCAGGGCGTAGCGGTATTCCTGCGGGGCAAGCTCATAGACAGGGCGTGTGCCGATTACCAAAGCAACACCTCGCGATAGATACTTTCCAGGCGCAAGCCGATTTGCTGCCATGAATAATTCTGTTCAACTCGCGCTCTGCCGCGTTGGCCCATCTCGCGCCTTAGATTTTCATTGGCTAGAATCTGCCCTATAGCCTGAGCCAGACCCGCCGAATCCCCCGGTTCGACCAGCAAACCCGAGTTTGGTGCGTCTACAACTGTCCGAACCCCCGGCAGGTTGCTGGCGATTACGGGCGTGCCACTTGCCAGCGACTCAACTAAAACTAATCCAAACGCCTCGCCCATCGTCAGCGAGGGCAACACCGTAACGCCTGCCAGCCGATAATAATCGGGCAATTCGGCTTCAGAGGCGCGTCCCACAAAATTAACCCGCTCGCCCAAGCCCAAAGCTTGCGCCCGTTGCTGATAACCCGCCCGCATGTCACCTTCACCGACTATAACCCCTTTGATATTACTTTCCAGAGCCGCTAAAGCTTCCAGAAAAATTTCGACTCCCTTGAAATAGTGCGCCCGGTCAAGCCCCCCCACCAACAAAACGACCTTATCATCCGCCGCCAGTTTCAGCTTTTGCCGCAATTCTGCCGGAGCATCACCGGGGCTAAACCGGGCAATATCCACTCCGTTGGATAGTTCGCCGATACGCCCTTCCCGCCCCTTTAATAAAGGCCGACTGTAGGAAGCCTGAGCATAATCCAGCGAGGTAAACAGTACCCGCCGAGCCGAGCGCATAGCCACTCTACTTGTAGTAAGGCGCAATATTTTCTCGATTACCCCCAACGGGCCACTTAAAAATACATCCTGATGATAGGTTATAACCAGGGGTATTCGATAAAGGCGGGCAGTGAGGGCGGTTATTTCCCCACCAAAAAAGGGGTAGTGCCAGTGAATCAGGTCAAAGCCCCGCAGTTGGCGCAACAGGCCGGGCAGCAGTGGCGCATTACCCACTCGAATCAGCGGTTTTAGTCGCTTAACCTGAAAGCCATCTATTATTTCGTGGTCGGGGGCATCTTTGAGGGCGGCGGTAAAGACTGTGACCTGATGGCCCAATCGCGTCAGTTCACGGGCGTTATGATAACAGACGTTGCCGGTGCCGCCGGGATAGGGCGGGAAAGTCGCCGTCACCTGGGCAACTCGCAAAGGCTTGATATTAGTGGGGGAATTAGCATTATCTGTATTTAAAGTTTCTACCACAACATCCATTAATTAACAAGCCGACGGGCTACCATATACCAGAGCCGAAAAAGGGGATTAATTGTAACTTCCGCCAACATGCCGAACTTTGGCCCCGCCAGTTGCGATATATCCAGCTTCCAGGCGCAATTATCCAGCAAAACTTTGTCACTCACCCGCCGCAATAGCTGGGTAGATTGGCGTTTTTCTTTTAGCAGTTTCAGGTTTCGGCCTAGCCACCAATAAGCCCGGAATTTGGCTTTCATCCCCGCCCAACCGTTTAGCAAAGCGTAACCCCAGGTAATAATTTCGGTTAAAAGCAGGGCGGGTAGCAGCCACAGCAGGGTTTTTAGCTCGAAGGTTTTGGCAAGCATCAACAGGCGATTGCGTTCCAGATAATAGATTTTGGCGGGGCTGAAACGGTTGGCGTAATCGTGGTAAACCAGCGATTGTGGCACGTAGTAGCTTTTATAACCCGCCAGTCGCGCCCGCAACGAAAGGTCGGTATCCTCCAGATAGGTAAAAAAGGTCTCGTCAAAGCCGCCTAGTTTTTCCCATAGCTCGCGCCGAATCGCAAAACAAGCTCCCGACACCGCCGAAACCTCACAACTTTGAGCCAGTTCGGGGGCATCCGCCGCTAAATCCAGACCCCGGCAGGTGGTTAGGCCGCTATAATGCGTGCTATTGCCACAGGTGTTAACTTTAGCCGGATTTTTCAGCATCAGGATTTTGGGGGTAGTCAGCCCGATAATCGGGTCACGGGCAAAGGGTTCGGTCAGGGCTTCTAGCCAACCCGCGCTGACCTGTGTATCGGGGTTCAGAGCAATAATAAACTGCCCCTGGGCTAATCTGGCTGCCTGGTTATTAGCCGCCGCAAAGCCGCTATTGTCTTGATTGCGGATTAGCCGTATTTCCGGGAAGTTTTGGGCTACAAAATCAGCACTGCCATCGGCGGAGGCATTATCTACCAGCAAAATCTCGCAATCCGGCCCGCTATTAGCCAAAACCGAGCTCAGACACTCCTTGAGATAAACACGGCTGTTATAACTTACGATTATCACACTGGAATTGACTGGGGTTTTTACCCCCGAAGGTCGGGGCATTTCGATTGAGGGAGAAAGCGGGTTACTGCTCACAATTTGGTTTCTTTCTCATTTTTGTGATGTAGGGGCGCACCCTGACGCAAAACTATTTTCTTCATGTCAAGGAAGAAGGCTCGCACCGAGTGTAAAATCAGACCCACAAAAATCGAAAGCGTCCCCAGAATTATCAGCATCACATCAATCAGGGCGTAACCAATCGCCAGTTCGTGGGAGCGCGAGTAAATATCCAGAATTATCAAACTCCAGATAATCCCCATAACCAAACTAATCAAACCAGGCACGCCAAAAAAGAACAAGGGGCGGTTCTGCCCGATTAACCCGGCAATATTGGAAACAATCTGCACACCATGAGCAAAAGGGTTACGCTTGGCTTTTTCCTCGTAAACCACGCTGATAGGCACTTCCAGAATGGTCAGGGCGTGTTCCTTTACCAAAAACTGCATCTCAGATTCAACCGATAGACCCGTCCCGCGAAAGTGCAGCAGTTCAATCGCCCGGCGTGAAAAGGATCGAAAGCCACTTTGCGAATCACTGATAGTAACATTGCTGGCAAGGTTAGTCGCGGCAGTCAGGGCGTGCTGCCCGAAGCGGCGATAAATCGGGATCTTACTTTTGATAGACATGAAACGCGAACCAACCACCAGGTCAGCCCTGTTTTCCAATACCGGGGCAAGCACCGCATTAATTTCGTCGGGGTTGTGCTGACCGTCCCCATCCAGAAACACCAGCGCGTCAACCATATTACGCCGCGCCCATTCCAGCGCAGTATTAACGGCCTGACTTTTCCCTTGATTAGTTTCATGGCGGATTACCTGCGCCCCCGCTTGCTTGGCGATGTAGGCGGTTTCGTCATCACTACCGTCATCAATTACCAGGACATTGGAGAAATAGCGCAAGGATTGGATAACCACGCTGCCAATAAAACGAGCCTCGTTGTAGGCGGGAATTACCACTGTCACCTTCATCAAAGGCGAAACATTAGCGGGGGGTTGCGTATTTTGAGCTGTTTTGGCTTCCGGCAATATTTGAGTCATAACCCTGCTTCTTTAATTAATTAGATTAGCCATTTACCGCAAGCGATGAGGTCACTTAAAACCGGGAAATTAGTCAACAATAAAGAGTTTAGCACCCTTATTTGTCTGGGAACGATGCGCTTCCCCGTCGTGTTGAACTTCGTAACTCATACCCGGAGTTAGGGTAAAAATTCGTCCATCTTCCAGTTCGGTGATAAGTTCGCCTTCCATCACCAGAAGAATATGCCCCCGTTTACACCAGTGGTCTGCCTTATAACCAGGGCTATATTCCACCATCCGAACCCGAACACAACCAAAGTCCAAAGTGCGCCATAGGGCTATCCCGGTTTCGCCCTTATGCTCGGTTACCGGAACTTTCGACCAGTCCGTAACCGTAAAGGGAATGTTTGAAAGTTCCATTTAATCTTTAGCCATTAATGCTAATTGTCTCCAGGCTTCAATTAATTCAGACTAAAGTTTTGGATTGGCGGGGCGAAAAGAGCAATACAATAGTCGCTATTAACATTACCAGCGATAGAAAAGCTAACCCCGCCAATTTTAAAATTGTAAAAAGGGCAAGGCTGGAATTTTCCATTTGCCCGTCGCCCAGACCAGTGCGGGGCAACCCTGGTATTATGACACCCGCCACCGCGGTGGGGTTCAACAAAACCTCGGCGGAGGCACTCAGGGTTACTTTTTTACCGTCGCTATCACCAGTCAGGTCAGCTTTATTTAGAACAGGCTTATCGTTACCGAAACCCTCGCGCACCACCGTTTTGACGATAATCGTGACCGTTTCGCCCGGTGCCAAGGTTCCAATATCAACCTGCACCGTCTGATTATTGGTGGTTACCGTACCTTTGGAAGAAGTAACTGAGGTGATTTGGAACTCGCTAGGGACGTTATCCACCGATACCACATTCGTAGCGGGTACTGTGCCGGGATTACGCACCGTAATGGTAAAAGTCACTTCCGAGCCAGCCGGAGCCTGTGAGGGGTTGGCAGTTTTGGCAATAGTTGGGTCATTTTTATCAATAATTGCGGGGGTAACGGTTGGCCCGGCGGTTTGCCCGTAGGCTACTCCCCAATTTCCGCCCATAGAAGTCAGTAAAACTATCGCCAAAAAACCGGACACCCCAAGGCTAATGGCTGCTTTTCTTCGCCTTCTCTGCCAGATTGATGATTGCATTTTCCAAAGTTCTCCCTAAGTTAGCCAAAATCGGCGGCAAAACGATTTTAGGTTTACTTTGCGATAAATATTATGTTATGAATGAATAAAAGGCCGGCCAGTCAATTGGTTAAAAAACTTAACCCAAATACGTTAAAAAAAATGTAACATACTGGTTAGGCAATTGCAATATATTAAGGGTGGGGAATTGTTACGATTTGATACCGAAATGCTGGTCACTTATTAGTTGAGTAGTCCAAGTTTTGGTAAAACCGGGGAAAGTAAAATCTACTATCAGTGGTATAGGGCGCGTACCAGCTTGCTTCTGCACCGTTATTTTATAATCAGCAAGGTTAGAAAGGCGATTGGGAAGGGTGTAATCAAAGGTCAGGGTCAGCGATTTACCGGGCGGCACGATTAGTTGTCCGGCAAAAACCGTTTTGTTGTTCTCGCTAAAGGTCACAGGTTGGCTCTCTGCCGGGAAGCCGCTACTCTGGCGCAACTGGCTACCCGCCGGGACATAGACCCGTAAATAGTTCCAGTAACAGCCGTTGGTCATGCTCAAATAGTCCGAATCATACTTGGCAACTTTCACACATTCGCCCGCCGCCGTGCCCTCCCGCACCCCCGCCCGGTTGCTATAGGTTATGGTCAGGCTGGCGAAAAGGGTGCCACCATTCCCGCCGCTACTGACCTGATAATGCAGGGTTTTATCCAGGTTAAAATTTACCTTATTAAAGCCAACGTTGGTATCTACCGTCATGAGGTAGTCACTCTGGGGGTCAAGTTGCGCTCCATCCAGACTCCGCTTCGTCAGTTGGGCTTCTAAATCCGGCTGGTTAAAATAAATTTGCAGATGTTTTTCCTGCATCGCTCGACCCAACCAACTCGCCAACCGCAAATAGTCCTTCGCCCCTCCGTTATTCAGCCGATTTAGTAAGCCGCTCAACACAATTCCGGTGAACTCCTTGCGTTTTAGCCACCAATCGTCGCTTTTCTCCACACCCGGCGGCAAATAATAATAGCGCAATCGCTCCTCGAAATTCTGGGCGGTCAGTACCTCGCCATAGGCCGTCAAATCCAGAGGCCCCAACGCCTCAAAAATATAGGCCACCGCCTGACTATCTATCGCAAAAACGCCGTCCACCACCTGATTTTGATTTTGCTGGTAGAGGGTCGTCACCTGTCGGGCGGAGGTGGGGAAATCTGCCCACCAGTTCGCGTCCCGCAGCAAAAAATAACGGGCTTGCATATAGCGGGTTAAGGCTTCGGGCGGTGGCCCCGGCTCGATTTTGGGATTATCTACGGCATAGCTATCCTGAAACTTCGAGAGCGAAAGTTTGCCCTTATCGAAGGTCAACAACCCAACCGAGCTGATGAATCCCCCGGTAGGTCGTAGCTCATCGGCGTTCTGAATCATCGCCAGATAGTTTACCGGGCGGTCTTTTCCCAAAATTCCCGGCAGCAGGGCGGGCAGTTCACGGGCCAGTTGCAAGCCATCTTTGAGGGTGGGGAGTTGCTGGTCGAGCTGGTCAAGGGCTTTGCGGGTCTGTTCAAGGTTCAGTTTGCCCCGGTCAATCCCGGCGCGTTTGCTTTCCACCTGGGCCAGCAAATCCGCCGCCTTGCCAAAACTAGCCTGAGCCTGGGGAGTCGCCAGTGCCTCGCCCACCGCCAGGAATTTGCCACTCGCCACGCCGGAGCTATTTTGCTCAAAAACCGTCAGGGCGGGGCGGGCCGCTTCCAGGGTCAGTTGTCCGGCTTGCAAGCTTTGTTGGGCCATGTCCAGAAAGCTGTTCAGGTTGGCGGCATCGTAACCAATTCCCGGCAACCAACCCAACAACGGCAACACCGCGCCATAAATACCCAAGTCCTGTTGAGCCTGTTTGAAATCGCCTTCCGTCTGGGCTAGTTGCTGTTTTATATCTTCAAGGGTCGCCGCCGAGAGCGACAGATTATCGCCCTTGAGCTGGTTGACAGTACTCTGCAAGCGATTGACCCCGCTCTCGACCCGCCCTTTCACCTTCGTAACCGTGAAGTAGCCGCCTACCCCCAACCCCACCAGAATCAGCAGCAGCACCAAGACCGCGTAAAGCCACCAACGTCGTTTGGCTTTGCGCCCATTCTTTGGGGTTATATTCGGTTGTGTGGTGGGTATGATACTCAAGGGGTGTCTTTCGTTGTAAAAATCTTCCTTGCTTAACCTAACTCTTTTAACCTTTGTTTAGCATCCGCATCGCCTAGTACCGCCGCTTTCTCAAAATCCCGCCGGGCCGCCGCGATGTTCCCCATTTCCTGATAAGTGAGACCCCGATTGTAATAAACTGTTGCATATTTGGGGTCTAGCTCTATTGCCTTGCTAAAATCTTTACTTAACTTGTATTGTCCTTATTTTCATAACCGTTCAATAACGAATTGGTCGAATATTTCCTGCAATTATAACCGAAATTGGCAAGGTGGGTATAGGTATGGGTTGCCCGGTAATAAATCACCAGGCTCAAAGAGCCTGTGTTTTCAACATTGGGGTTATCATTGGTTAGATCCCGGTATTCAACACATATGCCCTCATAGCGCGGGGATTCATTCCCGCGTCATTATCATTTCCCGGCATTCTCTAACCCCTCATCCCAGCCTTCTCCTTTTAGGGCAAGGATGACGGTTTCTCGATAACTGACTACTGACTACTGATTACTGAAAACTTTTCCTATTGTCTAAGCCAAATCGCTGGTGTATAGTAAACCAGACCGGGTTCCTTAATCATTGTAGCACCTGAGGATTACGACCACGATTACTTCCACCAGCCAAAGCAAAATTGCCCCACCCCTCAAATTCGCCCCCCTGCTTAATTGGTTGCCCTTACTATTGCCTTTTCTGGCGGCCTTATTGGTCTATAACCTGACGGCGGCGGACGGCCTGACGTGGCGGCATGCAGGCGAGGATGGCGGCGACCTGGCAACGGCGGTGGTGTTGGGTGGCGTGCCTCACCCGACGGGCTACCCGCTGTATTTGTTAGTAAATCGGCTGTTCCTGCTGCTCTCGCCCGACCCGGCCCACGCCCTGACTATCGCTTCGGCCTTTTGGGGCGCGGCGGCGGCGGGATTGACCGGGCTGGCGACCACCAACTTTTGCCGCATGCTCTACCCTGCCGGGAAAGCTGTAACGGGCGGGATTCTGGGCGGGTTGGCAATAGCCTTTGCCCCGTTGGTCTGGTCGCAAGCCCTGATTGTGGAAATCTACAGCTTCAATTTGTTTCTGCTGGCTCTCTTTTATCTGGCTCTGAGTTGGTGGTGGGAAAAGCCGAGCGATAGTAAGCTGATATTAGTCGCACTTGTAGCGGGGTTAGCAGTGGGGCAACACCGCACCGCCCTGTTCAGTTTGCCTGGAAGTCTCTGGCTGATATTTATCACCAAAAAGCCGGGCTGGAAACAGAGTGGGTTATTGCTGGCAGTTTTTTCAGTGGCTTTGTTATTGCCCTATCTCTATCTTTTATTTATTGGTGGGAATAATCCGGCGGCTAACTGGTCGGACATAGGCGTTGGGAATCTGGCGGGTCTATGGCAACATTTTAGCGGCGGCGATTATCGGCAATACTGGCTGGTCGCGCCCCTCGGTCAAAGTTTGGGCCGCATCCCCGCCAGTTTTAACCTGTTATTACAACAATTCGGGCTGGTTGGGCTATTGCTAGGCTGGTTGGGGCTGGTAGCCTGTTTTTTGGAAAAACGCGCCCGCCCGCTAGGTTGGCTAATCTTATCTGGCCTTATTTTGCATCTGGGATTTGCCGCAGGATACGCCGCCGACAATAGCCAGTTATACTTGCTGCCAGCCTTCCAACTCTGGGCGATAATGTTGGGTGTAGGGTTGGTCTGGGGAGTTAATCAGCTACCCGCAGCGAAATGGGTCGGGATTTTAGGGTTGGTTGCCCTGCTGATAATTCCGGGGCTGAGTCTGGTTGCTAACTATGCTAAACTGAACCTGAACGGGCAGCACGAAGCCGAAAGCTGGGCCAGCAGCACCCTCCAAACCGCACCCGAAAAAGCCGTACTGGTGAGCTATCATGACTCAACCACCTTCGCCCTGTGGTATGCCCAGAGTGTCAAAAAATACCGCCCCGAAGTAGCGATAATTGATGCCCGCTTGCTGGAAAAAGAGTGGTATAGGCGTAACTTAAAAGCTCTATATCCCGACTTGAAGCTGGCGGACGGGTCGGGCAACCTCGCCGAAATTATCAGCAACCGACCGCTAATAACCGTGACCGAGCCAGCCAGCTACCAACCCGACGAGCTATTCAAACCATGAGCCTAACACCTGTCGCTACCGTCATAGTCCCGGTTTATAACGGGGAAAAAGTTATGGCTAATTGTCTGGAAGGCTTGTTAAGGCAAATAGGGCCACCCCTGGAAATAATGGTGGTGGATGATGGCTCCACCGACTCCACCTCTGCCCTGGCCCAACGGTTTGAGGCACATGGTATAAAATATCTGCGAACCAGCCATCGGGGCGCGGCTGCCGCCCGTAATAGCGGCATTCAGGCTGCTAACCCGGCCTGTCCGGTAATCCTTTTTACTGACGCAGATTGTGTGCCGACCCCGGATTGGGCCCAAAATCTGCTGGAAACGCTGGAAAAAGCCCCCCCAAACGTGGCGGGGGTCGGGGGAGTTTACATCACCGCCCAAAAATCCCTGATGGCCCGTTTCTCCCAGGCCGAATTTGAGGAGCGTTACCAGCGTTTTTTGGCGGAGGGCTGCCAACCTGATTTTGCCGACACCTATTCCGCCGCCTACCGCCGCGATTTGCTGCAAAGCTATCCCTTTGACCAAAACCTGCCGGGGGCGATTGTGGAGGATGCCGAGCTTGGCTGGCGATTGCGGCGGGCGGGCTATACTTTTCTGTTTGAGCCGAAAGCCAGGGTCTACCATACCCACCCGGAGTCGCCTCTGTTTTATTTTCGCCGTAAATTCAGGATTGCCCAATGGCGGGCAAAAATTTACAAGAACTATCCGGGTCAACTTCCGGCAGATAGCCACACCTCCCAGCTTGCCAAAGTCCAGATGTTACTACTGGCCTTGTTTTTCCTGAGTATGGTGGTTAGACCTATCCTGTTTTTTCGTAGGGACAGAACTCCGTGTCTATCCGCTCGCTCCAATTGGGGAATCTGGCCTTTACTCGCACTGCAACTCAGCTACTTGCCCTTTGCCCGCCGTTGCTGGAAAACCGACAAGGGGCTGGCGCTAGCCTCGCTATTTTTATTAAATTTACGTACTCTGGCCTATAGCTCCGGTGCAATCGTCGGTTTGATACAACTAATTTCAAGAATTATGTCAAGTAAAAATAGAGCTGTTGCCTCCAAATTATGAAACAAATTCCTACTTATTTGAAAAAGTTAGCAAATCATCCCTGGCTACGAAACGGGCTGGCTTTGTTACTGTTAGCCCTGATGGTCGGCACGCTGGTGTGGTATCGGGAGGAACTAGGCCAAGCCTTGAGTCAAGCCAATTGGGGCTGGCTTATGCTCGGACTTCTCACCAATCTGGTCGCCTCGCTGGTGTATGTCTGCACCTGGGATAGTTGCGCCCGCCAACTCAAGGCTACCGGGGGCTGGCGCGGGGCATTGGTGGCCCTGTCAGTGGCGGGGGCGGCCCGTTACGTACCGGGGGGCATCTGGCCTATTGCCGGGTTGGTCTATTACGCCCCGGAGGTGGGGCTACCCCGCAATCAAATGCCCTGGTTAGCGGCTCTGGCCCAGCTAATCCATTTGCTGGCGGCGGGATTGGTGGCTCTATTGTGCTTACTTATTATGCTAATAATCGGGCTGGCGGGACAATCTGAACTATTTTCAAGTGTAGGGGCGGCGGGGCTGGCCTTTGCTACCGGGCTGGCTATCCTATTTTTATTGCCCCGCTACCTCCAACCCCTTTCCCGGCTCGGTTTCAGGCTGCACCGCCCCCTCAATTTATTATATCCAGCGCTCTATTCAGGAGGTTTCTGGCTACTAAACGGGCTACGCTTATGGTTTCTGGCGTTGGCCTTCGCCCCTTCTAGCCCGGAATTACCGCTTTACCTGACCTGGGCGGGGGCTGTTACGACTATTCTGGCGGCCTTCTTTTTCTTTGTGCCGTTGGGGTTAGGGGTCGTGGAAGCCAGTTTGGCCTGGTGGTTAGCCCAGGTGTTGCCCTGGCCCCAGGTTTTGGCGCTGGTAGCTCTTAATAGGTTGGTGCGCACCCTGAACGACCTATTTTTTTTCACCCTGGCTCTGCGCTTACAAAAACCCCGAAAATCGAAAATTTAAGAGGTTTTAGACCAGAAGTATCGGGTTTTAGGATAAAGATTATTACGAATAGGTAACAAGAAAATATTTTAATCCTAAACCCCTTGTACTCTATTTGGAAAGTTGCTAGAATTCGGCTGACACGGTTCTTAATAATTGTCTTTATATTTTTTTGGTACTTATAATTGATAACTACTGTAACAACTACAACTACTACTACCGTCACAACAATTGGTACTGCATCGCTGGTATTAGTCGCCGTTCTGACCTTGCTCTGCTTGCTTATTAGTAAAGAGATTATCATAATAAATAATAGCGAACGAGCAAAACGTTTGAGCAAAGCCCTTAACGTGGCAATCTGGCCCTTAATGATAATTTTTGCGGCGAGTGCCATTTTTCAGGTTATTGGCGCAGTAAAATAAAGCGGTTTAGTGATTGGGATACTATAATCGGGCCTGGGGCTCTTCTGGGACGCTTTGAATTGTCAAAGGGTCTTTTTGTATTTATTTTTAAGCATGCTAAAATCCAGCGTTCCCCAAATTCAAGAAAATAATCCGGCGAACCCGCCGCTTACCAGGCTTTTGGCCTGGGAGTGGGCGATTGCATTGGCCCTGATTCCGGCTTTCTGGCTACCGGGCTGGTGGAGTTGGGGCGCGTTGGGATTAGCCATAGCCCTGAAATTCCTGCGCGGGCTGGTTCAGGGCCGGGTTTGGCAACCGACCCTATTAGATATACCGATAATTTTGCTGGCTGGTGGCGCATTAGTTGGGCTGCTGGTATCGTTGGATGGTCGCCTGAGCGCAAACCGGGCCTGGAGTCTGGTGAGTGGCCTGGTGGTCTATTACGCCGTTACCGCCAGCCTCACCCCTAAGCAAGCTATCCGATGGGTAATGCCGGGATTAGCCCTGTCCGGGGTTGTGGTAGGGCTGGGAAGTCTGGTGGCTACCGATTGGGGGCGGGGCGATTTACTGAAACTCCCCTTTGTCTACGACTACCTACCCCACCTCGGTTTTAGCAACCTGGGCAGTGGTGCTTCCGCCGAGCAGGAGTTAAATCCCAGAGTGATAGCGGGGATTCTGGTGTTGCTTTTCCCGGCAGCCTGGTTGCAAGCCGCCAAATCCGGGAGTCGCCGTTGGTTGTGGCTAGCAGTGGCTCTTTTTACGGGCGGAGTATTACTCTTAACCCAGGCTCCCACGGCGATTGGCGGGATAATCGCGGCGGCTGGTCTGGTCTGGCTATTGGGTCGGTTTCCCTGGTGGGCGGTGCTGATGGGCAGTCTGGTGGCTATGGCGGGGGGCTGGTTTATATTGTTAGGGCTGTTGCAACAGCTTAATTCTACCGTAGAGCCGGGTCAACGAATAGTTTTTCGGCTGGAAATGTGGTTGCGTTCATTCGATATACTGGCAGACCGTCCTTTTAGCGGGTCGGGCTTGAACAATTTTGCGGTTCAGATTAACACCTTTTACCCTACCTACTCGCTCGGCCCGGAGGCCCATGCCCATAATGTGATATTGCAAACCGCCCTGGATGGCGGAATTTTGGGGCTAATCGGCTTTTTTAGTCTGCTTGTTGGGCTGGCGGTTGGAATTGTTCGGGTGTGGCGAAATCAGCCGGAAGCGCGCGGCATAATAGCGGCAATTGCTACCGGGACAGTTGGCTGGCTGTTGTATGGAGTGGCTGAATCTATTACTTTGGCCCATAAGCCTGCGGTTATTCTGTGGTTTGGCTGGGGAATAGTCGCGGTATTGGCTCGCGAAGCTGTACCGACACCAAAAGCCAAAACCTTCAGGCCGCTAATAATCGGGGCAGTTGGACTAATAATTTGTGGAATTACACTCTGGCTAAGTTGGGACAGGTTGCAACTTGACCTCGCCGTTATGGAGGGGCAAAAGGCTGTTTTAAGCGGCGACCCGGCAAGCCAGACCAGAGCCGCCACAAATCTACAGATTGCCACCGCCAAAACCAAAGCTTCCCCGACCATTCTGGATTTACAGGCGCGGTTGGCAATAGCCCAGACTGATTTTCCCGCCGCCTATACCTTTTTGAAACAGGAAATTGGAGTTGATGGGCTGGATACAGTTAATCATCATATTCCCGCGGAATGGGCCATCTGGGGAACTCGCCCAACCAGTGAACTCACTCCCCAGGTGCGTTTATACCGCCAGTGGCGCATCCGCTACCCCGCCGATCCTCTAAACTATGCCCGCCTAGTGCTTGTGCAAGGTTGCCAGAAAGCCGAGGCTCGCCAAACCCTTGAGGAAGGTTTAGCCCAAACCAATTCTGCTTTCCTGAAATTTCTTATGGTCAAGTCAGATTGTTGATAGGCAGCCGCACCGAACACGGTAATGAACTTTAATGATTAAATCCGTAAATAGTCTGCCCGGCAATAAATCACCGGGCTAAGAGAACATATTAAGACCATAGGTTCTTTGAGCGCGGCGGCTTTAGTCCCACGTAATCTTATTACAGAGTGATAAAGCGACTAAAGTCACTACTACAATTTATATTTCGACTTTCGACTAGAATTTGCGAAAGGTGATTTTTGCAGCCAGTCGCAACGGGCGCAACAAATAATAGAGCGGGTATAATCTAGCGGGTAGTGGCAGCAGTTGCCATTCCAAAGAGGTAGGTTGCAGGGTTTCGTTTATCCAGAAATGGGCTTTGTCTTGCAGGTTTTCCATACTTTTTAGATAGAGGTTATAACGCAGAAACCGCCGCAAGGGGTTAGGAGTAGCCCCCAACATTAAGACTTCCGCCCGCTCGGCTATTTCTTCAACAGACATATTTCCCTCAAGTTTCCTGATTATATTTTGGGGCAGGGGTACGGCTAACATCCTATGAGCCAGCCACAGCCCGGTCAGCAGCATCGGGGCAGTGCCGAACTTCCCCGCCCGAACCAATACTAATTCCCAATCTAGCTGTGGTTGCGAATGGATTAACCAGGCAATATCACAAACGAAACTCAGGCTTTGCCAATCGTGCTTGGCGGCATGGGCGCACAGATAAAGTAATAAATTCTCCGGCGAAAGAGTCCAGACTTGCGCCCCGGCAACCTCAATCTGGCACGGTTTGTCCCAGACGATTAGCGGGTCAGGGCTAAAACTAAAGCCGCGCGGCAGCACCGACCAATGCAAATCCACCAGCGAATTGCCACCCGCCTTCCAATAATCCTGCTCGTAGCGCAATCTGGTGTATTTTGCCTGTAAAAAGGGGGTTAAATCAGGTTTAGGGCGAAAACCGTCAGTGATTAGCAATTTGCGGGCGGCCTGAAGCTGATTTTCTTTTACCAGCAAATCCAGGTCGGTATATTGGCGCAGGGTTATATCGCCATAAGCCATTTGAGCCAGGGTCGGGCCTTTTAAGACCAGAAAGAGGATTTTAGCCTTATCAAACTGAGGAGCAAGGCGAGTCAATTCGCCCGATAACGATAGGGTATTTATCAGGTTAAGTTTGAATAGCTGACGTAGCCGCTCAAAATGGACGGGCGGCACCTGTTCAGGGCAAATCGCTTCCAGGCTACTGAAAAACAGGGGCAACACCCCCTGCCCGAAAGCCAAATCTATTAAATAATCCCAGTTCAAGGGTTCGGCAGCAAGTAGTTTTAGTCGGGTTGGGTCGGGTTGGGGGCGCAAACAATAAAGTAGTAATTCAAGCTCAGGTTGGGTAATCATACCGAAGTGCGGTAGCCGAGACATGCCAATCTTAACAATCCCCGAAATATAGCAGTAGCCATTTTTCGTCCCAAAAGCTTCAGGAAATTGGGCGACTGCTGATAACTTGTCCCAATTCCAAGTTGCAAAGCGGAGGCAAACCCGATAACCCGGTTTAAATTCTGCCAGAAGGGATAATTCAGGTCACAATAACTTCCGTTTTGCTCAATGCCGATTACTCGCCCGATAATTTCACCGGGTGGGTCAAGGTGCTGGGAATTATCCCCTCGTGTCTGTAAACTTTTACGGTTCACCAGACGATGGGCTAATATCCCCCCACCTGGCGATTTAAGTAGCACCATTTCACCGACGTAGTAGCCAAAGTTAGGGGTGCTGTAACCCATCCGGGCGGGTTTCAAACCCGCCCCTACATAGTTTATTGAATTGTAAACTGATATAACATGTAGGATCGCCCCACTACTAATTAAGGGCAACATACTCTGCCCGGTGGCGGTGAAGTGGACAGGTCGCCCCTCTATCAGCAATTCGGTTATTACTTCGCAGAGTTCAAGCATCGTTAGTTGTTGGTTCTTGGTTATTAGTTGTCGGTTCTGAACTATCCTATAAACAATTGAACCCCCAAGTAATTTTTATTTTCTTGGGGTCTTAGCGGTTTTTTTCCTAATTTCCAGTGGCGAAATTGCTCAGACCTACCCCTCTCCCCTTGAAGAGGAAAAGGAGTCGTTCCCTCTCACTTAGAAAGGGAGAGGGTCAGGATGGGGATTTTACCAACCCCTGACCCCCATCCCCTCCTAGAATTTCAGAGCCGGGTCGCCCAGAATGATAAAACCGTTGGCAATATCATCGGCATTCGGGTTAGCCGCCAGCATATCGGCTTTGGCTTTGCTGAAAGCCTGACCCAACGTCATACCCCCGGCAAAGACATTCTGATAGAAGCGGGTCGCCAACTCCGACTGGTCGCTGGTCAGACTTTGCCCGGTTGAACCGATTACAAAGGCCGCGCCACCGTTGGCCGTGAGCCAGGTTTCGCCCAGGCTTGGCGCAATCGGGCTGGAGTAGAAGTTGTTGTAACAACCCCATTGCGCCACTATCAACGGATTCGCGCTATTAGTCAAAGCCCGAATATCCGCTTCAACCAGGATATTTTCGCTACCCCAGGCGTTAGTACCGCTATGTCCGGCGTAATCCAGCCACAAACTACCGCTATTAATCCGGTTGAAAGTGTTAGTCCGAAGCTGGTCACGGGTGACACTTTCGGGCGTGCCACTATTCAAATAATACTTTTGGGCAGCAAGACTTGGAGACAGCCCCGCCAGCGTATTACTCAAATCCCAGAACTCCGCACTATCATTATCCGCCACAAAAGTTGACTGGGTTGGAGCGGATTTATTTTTGAGCGAATTCGCCAGGGTCACGGTTTTGCTGACCATCGTGCGGGCTTCGGCAACACTGGTAGCCGGGAGTCGCCCAATCGCAAAGCGGGGAACGTTATTCGTGCCATTGGTGGCATACAGGTTATCGCTAGGAGCGCGATAATTGAAATGGTCAAGGGAATAGAGGCTGGGCAAGAAACTTGGCCTACTATTTTGATAATAAGGGTCAGTTTGAGCCAGCACCCCATAGTAATTCATCGGGTCGTCACTATCGCCACCCACCAGCAAGACATACTTGAAGTTCAGCCGCTTCTGGGCATCATCCAGGAAAGCCTTGATAGCCGCAGCATCCACCACACCCTTGCTATAACCGTCGTAAATAGCGTTGACATTGACCACCCTCACTGCCATCCCCTCGGCGGTGTGCAGGTTAACCAACGGCTGCAACTCGCTCAGGAAGTCCGGGTGCGAGATAATCAGGTAATCCACCGCTTTGGGCAGGCGGATGCCATTGTCAAACGGAGCTTGCAAAGTCGGGCGAACCGCCTTGAGAGCGTTAAACACTGGCACTGTCGCCTGGGGGTAAGTCATTTCCAGATAGTCAAACAACACGATGTCGTAAGGCTTGCTGGCTCCCGGCAAGGTATTGATTTTCAGGCGAATGACGTTGCCAGCAGCTTGCAAAGGCACCGAAGCATTGGTGGTCAATACCGCCCCTGCCAGCCCTTCAAAGCTTACTGCCCCAACATAGACCCCGTTCACCCAGGCTTCCATCTTGTGGTCAGGGTTCAGGGCATTATCCGCCATAAAGCCCCGGAAATACAGTTTGAGATTCGTGCCGGAACCGCCCGCCCCCAGATAGGGCAAGTCGAAGTTAAACTGACGGTCAGCCTGCGCCGGGCTATAAGTAGTTAGATAGTCCCAGAACCAGGGGTCGGTATTGCTATCAGCACTCTCCCAGTGGAATTCATTCTTTTCCACCCGAATAGTGCTGTTTTTGACCTGGTTCAACACAGGTACAGAAGGCTCAGGCGTAAAGAGCCTTTTTTTGTTCGACCCCGCACTCAACACATAGGTATTGTAATCGGTATAGATATTGTGGAAAGCTTTGGCCTCCCACTCAATATAATCGCCAGGGTCAAAACTGGTGGGTTTAGCCGTAACCACTCTCAGCTTAACCGCCCCCTCGGTGCCGCTCAGGCTAAGTTGGTTCGGACTGACTCCAGCGAAATCTATCCCCTGCCCGGTCAGATATTCGTAGGTCAGGCGATAAATTCCGGCTTTGTCGGTCTGCAAATTAAAGCCGCTAGCCAGTAATTTTGCTGACACAGGAGCATCGCCTCTGGACGGAACCGAGGGATTAACCACCTTTTTGGCAGGGGTCGGTTTTGCGCCCGTCGCGCTATCGCCAAGTTTGTAGGGGCCGTGCTGGGTAGCCCGCCCGGTGGTGTTAACATCCTCGATAATATAACGGCCTTCAGTTGCCGGAATGTCAGTTGCAAAGTCATAGCTCTGAGGAGCGCGCCCGGTCAAAATACGCGAAGGAATTAGCTTCTCGTTCAGCTTAACCAGCGCACCCTTCTCGGATTTGAAATAGAGGTTAAAACCGAGGTTATTAACCTCCCCGGCGGTAGTCCACTCGATAAGGACTTTACCATCCTTGACCGTAACTCTGGCATAGGCCAGCGTCACCGCCGTTGGTACAGGGGCATAGCCGATTGGCGGGACGGTAGTATTTGCCGCCGCAGTTTTGGTAAAGGTTTGGTTAGCCAGAGCGGTAGTCTGGCGATAGTTTGCCACTATTCCGTTCAGGTCTGTAACCACAATCGAGTAAGTCCCGGCTGGTATCGCCGCAAAACTGTAATTGCCACTGGCATCGGTGGTAGTCGAGCCCACCACGTTACCACTCGAGTCTACCAGATTGACCGTCACGCTTGGCAGGTTTGGCTCACCGTTGTTTTGAGTGCCATCCAGGTTTGTGGCCGGAACCGGGCCACCAGTGGGCGGCGGCACATAGTCCCGGAAGACCTTGCCTGTAACGTTACCCAGGCTGGCATTCCGCAAGCCGAAGTCGGCGGTCAGGATCGTCTGGCTTGGCCCTAAATTGATATTAGTAGTGGCCGGGTTAGGGCTGGTAGGAGTAAAGCCAGTTGGCAGGGTCGGGATAGAAACAGTGTAGGTCGCCACTGGCAAACCACTAAACTGATAACTACCGTCCGCCGCCGTAACGACAGTTTGAGTAGTGAAGTTCGGGGCGGTCAGTCGCACCGTCACACCACCAATACCCACCTCGCCAGGGTCTTGCACCCCGTTACCGTTGGCATCGTTGTAAACCTTATCACCAATCCGGCCCAATCCGGCATAACCAAAGTCAATGTTGTTGTTGGTTGGGCTGGCGGTGGTCAGGTTAACCGCGCTGGGATTATTCTGGGTAGTCGAGGTCAAACCCACCAGATTGTTCAAAGTATCGGTCACTTTAACAATATAGTTGGTATTGACGGGCAACCCGCTAAAGCTGTAAGCCCCGTTAGAGTCGGTAACATCGGTAGCGATAACCGACTCGCCGGAGTCAATCACCCCGTTGCCGTTAGTATCACGATAGAGGCTGATGGTAATGTTAGGAATACCCGGTTCGCCCGCGTTTTGGGTACGGTCATTGTTATTATCCAGATACACCTTATCGCCGATAGTCCCGGTGACGGCGGCGGGAGCCAGGGGATAACCAAAGTCCATATTCAGAATGTTCTGATTAGCCGCCAGGACAAAATCGGAGGTAGTGCTAGGCTGACTCTGGCTTCCTACTACCCCCGAAGTCGAGGTAATACTGTAGATAGCCGGGATGGTGGTCTGGTCAACCCGCAACTGGTAACGAGCCGGAGCAACGTTAGCAAAAACGTAATGCCCATCCGCCCCAGTGGTGGTGGTAGCCGCCACCACATCATCCGCCGTGCCAAAAATCCCATCCACTCCAGCGGTGTACATACGAATAGTTACGCCATTAATACCGGGTTCACTGGGGTCTTGAATACCATCGGCATTAATATCGGCCCACACAAAGTCGCCAATCATACCATTGCCAGTGGTAGAAGCATCAAAACCGAAATCGGCAGTCAAGACCGTTGGCGCGGCGGCAGTGATATTCACGGTGTCATAAGTGTTACCAGCAAAAGTAGTTAGCTGGGTATAACCCGCCGGGGGGTTAATTACCCGCACATAATAGGTATCCTGGGGCAAGTTGGTGAACAGGTATTGGCCGTTCTGCCCGGTAGTAGCGGTTGCCACTAATTGGTCACCCGCCACCTGGAAACCAGCCGTGCCGTTAGTTTCGCGATAAAGCTCCACCGTCACGTTAGCCAGGGGGCCATCCCCGGCGTTAAAAGTGCCGCTGTTATCAGTATCAATATAAACCTGGTCGCCGATAACGCCGTTACCAGTGCTTGGCCCGAAACCAAAATCAGCAGTGTTTACGTTAGGGGTACCGTTGCTCAGAGTAACGCTCAGGCTGGTAGCAGTGCTAGGGGTAAAGCCGCTTGGCAGATTAGCATCTGAGGCCGAAACCTGCACAATATAAGCCACATTAGCCCCACTTATTCTGGTGGGTAAGTTAGCCAGAGTATAGTTGCCATTGGTATCAGTAAGGGTAGTTTCTACCAGTGGCTCACCGGCATCCAGTACACCGTTACTGTTAGTGTCGCGGAAGACTTTAACCGTAATATTAGGGATTCCGTTTTCGCCCGCATCCTGAGTACCGTTGTTATTGGTATCTCGGAAAACTGTATCTCCAATCGAGCCAGCAGCAGGAGGCAGGAAGGCAAAATCGGCGTTGGTAATATTTGCGTTTACCACCTGAATGGCCTGGGGACTGGTAACGGCAGCGATGGAACTCAGGATAGAACCCGCGGGAAGTTGAGGGTCTAGAGGATCAACCCGCACAATATAACGTCCGGGTGGCACTCCCGTAAAAGTATAATTGCCGTTAGCATCAGTAATGGCGGTGGCAAGTATAGTATCGGTAGCAGGTTCGTAGGCACTGTTGTTGTTAACGTCGCGGTACAGATATACCGTAACATTAGGCAACCCGTTTTCTGCACCCTGCTTGGTACCGTTGTTGTTGTTATCCTGCCAGACCAAATCGCCAATAGTAAAGTAGCGGTTGGCAGTATAACCAAAATCAATCCCGGTGGCATTTGCGGCGGTAGTTACTGCCGGACGAGTGCCAGGGATAGCCGTAGCCGGGGCGGTGGAATAAGGTGACCACACTGCGCCTGTTCCGGCGGTAGCGGCGATATCGGGGTCGCCGACATCCTGAATAACGATATAACGACCCGGTTGTAAATTGGTAAAGTTATAAGTACCGGTGCCACTGGTGGTCGTGACATAGGCCGCCCCTGGTACAATAATATCCAGGTTGGACTGGTAAATCCCGTCACCGTTGACATCCCGTACCAGATAGGTACTTACAGCTCCGATTCTGGTTTCAGCAGCCTGAAGCGTACCGTCGTTGTTAGTGCCGCCGCTAAAGTCATCAAAGGAAGTGCCAGCAATAGTAGTAGCACCGTTACCCGCCGGACTAAAGCCAAAATCGAGGGTCAGGTTGTTAGCACCACTGACCGTAACCCCTTGCTGATAGCTAGTGGTAGGCAGTCGCCCGCCAATCGAAGGGTCTGCCGGGTCAACTGCCACAACATAATTGCCATTGGGTACGCCAAAGCTGTAATTGCCATTGACATCAGTAATAGCACGTTGGTAAATAGTATCACCCGGACTTACCAGCCCATTGCCATCATTATCCAGATAAAGGGTAACCGGCACGTTAGCCAGGTTGGTAGTTTCGCCAGCCTGTTGTACCCCGTCGCCGTTGGTATCCTGCCAGACCCGATCACCAATCCGTACTCCGTTAACCCCGGCTACCACTTGAGCAGTATAACTTGGGCCAGCGTAATAGGGGCTGTTTGGGTCGCCACTATAGAGGTTGTTATTGGCATCCCGGAAATCAATCTGAGTCGTGTTAGTAAACAGGGTTCCAGCCGCAACCCCGGCATTGACTGTCGCGGTAATAGTAATGGTTTTGGTGGTGCCAGGAGTTACCACAGTCGAATCGGTATAAGTAAGGTTCTGACCACTGATAACCGGGCCAGTCACTCCCGAAGGCAATGTGCTGGATACATAAGTTACCTGCGAGGGTAAAATATCCCGAATCACCATGTTGGTGGCGTTACCACCCAAATCACCGTTGCCATAGACAATCGTATAGGTAATTGGGCCGGGGGAAGTTTTATTAGGATTATCAACATATTTACGGACGAAAGGCCGGGGCAAGGGCGGATTGTCCGGGCGGGTAGGTTGGGGATACACTGGAACGGTATTGCCACTGTTATCCTGCACTTCCAGAATATACTGGTTATTTCCGGCACTGGTCTGAGCCACGTCAATCGCCCACCAGCCAGCGGCGGGGTTATTAATTACATCGCCGCCCCGGACAAGGTTAGTACCATTATTCCAGGTATCGTTCCCTGAGGTTGTACCAGCCAGGGTTGAACCATCAGGCCGATTGTAGGTCACTGTGCCATTACTGTCACGGTCAAAGTTATTAATGATGATGTTTCCAACAAAAGTATTGGATATAAAAAACCAATAACGGGCGGTGGTCACAGTACTAATTTCGCTGGAAACCTGGGCTGCCGGAATGGTAATGCTGCAACCAGGGTTTCCGGCATTATCGGGCGAAACTCGCAAACGATAGCCATTATCATCGTCGCCGCCAGGGGATATATTTTGAACTTTAAGTAAATAGGTACCAGCCCCATACGAGGTGGTACCGCCAATCCGATAAAACTGGGCAAAGCTATTCCAGCGATCTGAAACCGAACTATCCTGGCCCTGATAAACCCGGTCAGCTACCAAACTGCCGTCCGGGGCGGACAGGGTGAACCGATAATCCTCTCCAAGCGGGTTAGTGCCGCGAGGCTCATCAAAAGCATTGGCATTACCGATTACATTATCTTCGGGGTCGAATAAATCAACGTTAATTTGCTGTCCAGCCGGATAACAGGCTGGAATATTAAATTCAATGTAGTGATAGCCGTTACCATAGGTGGTATACCAGTCGCCAATATTGCCAGGGGTATAACGACCAGAGGTTTGCATATAAAAACCTGGCACGGCATTCAAGGCGGGCAACTCAATCGCTTTAGCCGCCGGAATAAAATGGGGCTCAAACAACGATAATAACAGCGATAAGGCCAGCATTGTAGCCAGTCCTAGTCGAGCCGAAAACTCAAGTTGTTTTTGTTTCTTTTTTGAGCCTGTTAAGAGAAACCTTACAGGTCTGCTAATCCGGCGGGTTGTGACCCGGTTGTTCCCATTGAAATGCATAAAATCCCCTATTGAAAATAATAAAAATAAAAACGAATGAAGCCGCTATCCAAAATGTGCTAACTCACACCAATTATATTGTGTAGTATATAATAAAATTATTACATCTAATATTACGCTATCATAACGTTTATGACGGGTAAATAGCTCAAAGGTCACTCTAAAGCTATAAGTGCCAGGATTGAATAAAATTCACCACCGCGCCATCCGGCTTGAAGCCCAGACGATAGGCCGGGTAAGATTGAAGCATTTTTATTACTAAATCCAAAGAGTTTGAGGTTGCCGCGCTATCCCAGACCGGGAATTGGCTCTGGGATAGGAGTTTTAGCAAGGCAGTTTGAAAAGGAAGCGGCTCGGCAAAATTTTGGGGAGCGTGTTCCAGGAAATAAAGCCGGGAAAGGGGTACACCAGCCGGATGGGCCAGATTAGCCGAACTAGGCCAGGGTGTCCCATAAACCCAAAACTCACCCGTCGAATTTTGCCGCAGGATGGTGCTTTCATCGGTCAGATTGATAACCCCTTGCCCGCCAAACTCTTGCCAGAGGCGACTAATGGTACTTTTACCTGCACCCGATTCGCCCACGAAAACAATCCCTTGCTGACTATCCGCTACCGCCGCCGCATGGAGAAAGAAGCCGCCTACCCGCTCCAGCATAGCCGTAAAGATAAATTTGTCCAGAAAGGCCGGGAACAATTCCAGATATTTGAGAACTTGCCCCGCCTGAGTATTTGCTAACCTCAAAATGCCGCAATTTTGGGCTAAATTCAGAATGAGTTGGTGGGTCCAACCTCCCGGTTGTAAGGGTGGGCGGAATAATAATTCCAACTGGTTGGCGTTACGAAAAAAGTGCCAGCTTTGGGGCAGGGGGTCTACCTCAGTTTTTAGCTCTGGAGAAGTACAGGTTTCAAGCTGTAAATTGAGTTCATAATCCGGGGTAGTAGTAGATGGGTAAGTAAAAGCGGCCAGAGGGGGGGAATCGGTAATATCCAGCGAACAGCCCGCCGAAGTTAAATCAATTGTTAAGCCTAACCCACCAATCCAGAAACTAAAACGGGGCTGGGCCGAAATATCCAACAAAACACTCAAGAAAAACAAACCGCCGGAATACGGTTACAGCCGTTCCCCGCTTGCTGACTGGTCTGGCTGGAAGTGAAGCAGTTGGTGCCCATCACATCGGTTTTACTGTTCACCGTCACAATTTGCACGCTAGGTTTGGTATAGCGTTTGCGCGGAGATTTTGGCTCTACCGGGCTGGATTCCAGTTCGGGTTGATTAGGCATATTATCTAAGGACATTCAAGTGACCCCTTTATATTAATGACAACTACAAGCGGTTGCCGCTTGACTATTATTACTTTTATCAATGAAGGTTAAAGAAGACTTTTCGACCAGAGTTATGGGCTGGCGTTTGCCACCTAAAACCTGGGCACGCAATTCAGCCACAGAACAGAAAAATTCAATGTGAAATTCCGGGTTGCCACTTTCGAGGGTCGCTTTAGCCGGACAAAGCATGCAGTATTCTTTGACCTGACAGGTGCGGCATTTGCTGAAAACTTCGCTTTTCTTACGTTGGCGCATCTCTTTTATCGGGCCATTCCAGGCCTCGCCAAAATGCCCTTCTTTCAGATTATAATCCACCGTTTTGGAAATAGTACAAACCGCCATTTCGCCATAAGCGGTAATATGCCAGGTATTAAGCCCCGCGCCACACCGATACAAATCATCACTCTTAACCGCCTCGGTCTGACTTTCAAAAGCCTCGGCGATTTCACAGGCGTTAGTAGGGTCAGCCAGGTCGAGTTCCACTACTTTTTCAGAGCTAACCCGCAAACCACAGGGCTGCTGCCCCCCATCCAGGCGAGCAAAAATAGCAGTGTCATAACCAAAACTCGCGCCTACACTTTCGGCAAACTGCTTCATATCCTCAAATTCATGCTGGTTGAGGGTCATAATCACGGTTTTGATGACCATGTTCAGTCCGCGCTCGTGCAGCAATTGGATGCCGCGCATAAATTTGGCGTGACTGCCTTTGATACCAGTGACCAGTTCGTAGGTTTCCTCGGTATAGCCATAAATCGAAATTTCCAGGGCAACGGGGGGGTATTCCGCTAGAAAATCGGCGATTTTGGTGGTAACTAACGTGGCGTTGGTAAAAATAGTAACTAACAAACCCTTCTGGCGGGCATAGAGGTAAATTTCCCGGAAATCCGGGCGCAACATTACCTCGCCGCCGGTCAGGGTCAAAAATAGCCCGCCTTCTTCTACAATTTCGTCAATAATCCGGCGGATTTGCTCGGTGGTCATTTCCTTGCTACGGGCTACCCGGTCATTGGCGGGTTCATTAATATAGCAATGCTGGCAGGTCAAATTGCAACGGGCGGTCAACTCCAGGCTACCATTAAGGGGGGTACGTCCATCCGGGCTTTTCGATACAAAAAGTTGGGTAAGAAAGTTAGCATCTATTTCAGCAATTGGCTCAGGGGCGGGTTCGGCCAGGGCGAGGGTGCTGAATTCAACCGTGCGATTATTGATTAGGTCGAGGGTTCGTCTCATTTGTAGGGGCGCGCCTTTCTTTGGTGACGTGTGCCGAGATATAGAAATAGCGGAAAGGGTGTCGGTATTAAACTAATTGGCTACTTCCTCCAAAATATTAAGCTGTTGAAGGTCGGAAACCAGTTTTTCAAAATCGGCCTCAACCTCATTTGTCGAAACCTCAAATTCCTGGGTAATAAGCTCAACAATGGTCGAAACAGAACGTTGTCCATCCAGCAGTTCCCAGATACGCCCTGCTGTTTCGTTCAGCAAATAAACCTGATTAAGGTTAACACTTCCGGCCTTCAGGGGTAAAATCAGCGTTTCTGGTTTGAGCAAGCGGGACACAACCGCACTACTTTTTTTGTAGATTGGGTCATTCTGCATATGAAAATTCTCTCGGATTAAGAATTGAACATCTAAAGTCGGGGCCAATGCGTCATTAATTTAAAAACCCACAACCTTTGACTAAAACAAATAACCGACCAATAACCCATACTGACATGCAACACCAATTATAGCGATGATAGCATCAAAGAAAAGTGCTTGTCAATAACTGTTGAATGAAACTACATTCGTTACATTAAATTTAATCATAACGTAATATTAGCCTGTCCGTTTATATCACCTTCTAACATAAAACTCTGGAAAGTAGGGTTTAAATGTAGGGCTGGGTTATTGTATTGTTTCTTAGCGGGTTTGGTATAATTCCTGGGTAATCCCCAACTGTTAGCCCTCTTAGTAAAAGGAAATCGCTAATGGACGAAGAAGAAATCGGACGAGAGACCTCCCGCCTGGAAGCTTTCAGTGATGGAGTGTTTGCAATTGCTATAACTTTGTTGATTCTAAACATCAAAATACCGGGTAAGGATATTGGGGATGGCAAATTGTGGGAGGTTTTGGCGCAGCAATGGGCGGATTATCTGGCCTATGTAATAAGCTTTGTCACAATTCTGGTGATGTGGTCGGCACATCATAATATTTTCCGCTATATCCGGCGAACTGACCATCTCTTCTTATTAATAAACGGTCTATTGCTGATGGGGGTTACAATTGTACCTTTCCCGACCTCTTTGTTAGCTACCCATTTTTCCCAGGAAAATAACGCCAGGGCGGCGGCGGCGGTTTATTGCGGCACGTTTTTGTTTATCGCACTGTGTTTCAACGCCCTGTGGGTTTATGCTTCCTACAAAGACCGCTTATTGGATAAAACTAAAGATGTTAGTAGCCTGCAAGGGATAGCCTGGGCCTATATCGCCGGGCCGATTCTTTATTTTGTAGGCTTGATTTTTTCCTTTTTTAGTTCAGTGACTACCGTTATTATATGTATTTTGCTAACGATTTTCTATTCCCTGCCCAGCCTGATTAACCGCTCCTGAGCTACCAAAAATAAAAATGGGTTAAAAAGACCCCCCACCCCACCCTTCTCCACTTGAAGGGGAGAAGGGTTAGAGTGCGGGGTTGCAAGGAGAAATGTTAGTATATTTAGCGGTTAAACTATTTATCAACCCCTGTGGCAACCACGCCCTGCATAAATTGGCGTTGAGCAAAGAAGAACAACAGGGCCGGGAGAATCATGGTCAAAACCGCCGTAGCCATTGCGCGGGTAGGGTGAGTGCTATAAGTACCCACAAACTTGGCAATTCCTACTGAGATAGGGAATAAGTCTTCTTTACCCGCCAGATAGACTAATGGCTGGAAGTAATCGTTCCAGGCGAAGAAAAAGTGGAAAAGGGTTACCGCCGTAATTGCCGGGATGGCCTGGGGAATAATCACCCTGATAAGCGTAGTTAGCGGGTTTGCCCCATCCACCATCGCCGCCTCATCCAACTCTTTTGGGATACCTAACAGATATTGTCTTAAAAGGAAGACATCGTAGGCATTGGCAAAAAAAGCCGGAACTAGCAAGGGTAGCCAGGTACCCGTCCAGCCAATTTTGGCAAACAAAATATAAAGGGGGATGATGGTCGCTTGGGGAGGTAACACCACAGTTGAAATCAGAATGATAAACAAAATGTTTTTGCCGGGAATACGAAACCGGGCAAAACCATAGGCTACCATAATACAGGATATTAATGTACCAATGGTACTAATAACCGCAATGAAGAATGTGTTGCGGAATAGCAAGGCAAAATCCACATCACTCCAGGCAGTAGTGAAATTATCGAAAGTGGGCGAAAATTCATAAACCGGATCAAGGGTACGATAGCGACCTTTCCAGTTGAATACGCCCTTCTGCACATTACTAGGGTCTACAAAATCGGCATCCTCCCGAAACCCTTTAACCAAAGCCCACTGTTTTGTGCCGTCACTAGTGGGCACGTTATAAAGTGGTAAATCCTGCCCCTGGTAACTGAAGGTCGAGGATTTGGCGGGATAAAGGGGCGCGTTTTGGGCGGAAAGCTGTGCCTCCGATTTGAAAGCCGTTGCAATCATATAACCCAACGGTAACAAAAATACCAGCATCAGAACCGTGCCTAATAAGGTCACGAGTATGGTAGGCACTATATCACGCTTGAGCATCCCTCTTGCTTTTGAATTTGACTTGGTGGCCTTCGCTAATTGAGTTTGATCTATAGTAGCCATGGGTTCTCTCCTCCCTCCCTTTTTCAAAATAGCCCTTAATATGATATTGGCGTACCAAACCTATATGTCAGTGCTAGCGTAATAGATATTCCGCTGCAAGAAAGTAAACATAAAGGTGGTTAAGACCATCACAATAGCAAATAAGAATAACGCCAATACTGAGGCATAACCCATGTCGTTAAAGACGAAAGCCTGCCGATAGAAATGTAGGTTATAGAACAGGGTCGCACCCTGGGGGTCACCATTTCGGCCACCGATAAGCAGGGCAGCTACGAAATATTGGAAGGAGGTGATTACTCCCAACGTAACGTTGTAAAAAATTACCGGGGAAATCATCGGGATAGTTATATTTATGAAACGCTGGAAAGCATTAGCACCATCCAGAACAGAGGCTTCATATATTTCGGTTGGGACACTTTGCAAAGCACCCAGGTAAATCAGCATGGCATTACCAATGCCCCAGAGTCCTAAAAGATTCAGAGCAGGCAAAACCCAGGCAGGGTCACTTAACCAACGCGGCCCTTCAAGCCCAAAAACTTTAAGCAAAAGATTGATCCAGCCTGATTGCGGATTAAGCACTCCCTGGAAAACCAGTACCCCGGCTACAACCGGAATAACGGTTGGTAAGAAAAACAGGGTTCTAAAGATATTGGGAGCAAACAGATGCTTGGAGTTTACCAATACTGCAAACAGAAGTGGCACAATCAAGCCTAACGGTACGGCAATAGCAGTAAATCTCAAGGTAACACCCAGTGATTCACCAAGCTGAGGGTCTGAAAACAGGCGACTATAATTATTTAGCCCGACGAAATTAAAATTTTCGGGGGCAAACTCTTTAGTAGCGTTATAATCGGTGAAAGACAGGAAAAAGGTAAACACTATCGGCAAGAGCTGGAAAGCCAGAAAGCCGATAAACCAGGGCGCCAAAAAGAAAAGACCCCAGCGCAGACGTCCCTTGCCTATCCGCCCTCTTGGTACAAACTTTGTATTTGCTGCATCAACTGCCATCCTAGAAACCCCCTTCTTCTTTCCAAGTAAGCCGACCAGTTTCTTGGTCGGCTCACCCGGTTAAGCATCATTTGAAACTGAGCCTCAAACTTTAGGTTGCCGCTTTGAAAAGAGCGTCAAGCGTAGATTGAAGTTTGTCAATTTCCTGGTCAATGTTCAGATTTGGTGTCTGATCAAGCAACTTGCGGAACTTGGCAAAGGCATCGTTAGCCTTGATGATGTTGGGCAACCAGGACTCGTGGTTTGGCAAGTCAGGGTATTTCAACATCTCGGAGGCCACATTCCAGTCAACCTTGTTAGCACCAATGCTAGCATTCAAAGTGGTGAAGAATTCAGCCCGGTCGGCAGGTATGGCGGGCATACCACCATAAATCTGATACAGGTCTTTATCAACTACCATCTTGCTCAAAACTTTGAAAGCGGCTGCCTGATTTTTGCTCTGTTTCAGGATGGCGAAAGTATCACCGTGAAGTTTAGCGGTAGTTTTACCATTCACCGTCGGTATTACCGCGATATCCCAGTTCAACTTCTTCACATCGAAACAACATTTGTACCAGGTGTGGGAGTCTTGCATCGCCACATTACCAGAGTCGAAAGTGTTGCCCTTTTTCAAGAGGTCGCTGTTCTGGTAGTCGTCGTTTGGCGAAATGTGGGTTTTCCAAACGCTATTATAATACCAGGTGAAAGCCTGACGCCAGTTATCAGGAATTTTGGCAGCTTTCGGATTGGCCGGGTCGTAAGGCAATCCACCACCAAAGTTTGTGGCTATCCCACGGGAGTCTGTCGGTCCTTCGAAAAAGCCGAACTGTTTGATGTTTTTGGCATCAAAGTTAGGATCAGTAGCATCGTTACCCTTGGCATCCACCGTCAGCTTCTGGGCCAAAGCGGTGAAGGTTTCGTTGGTCCAATCTTTGCCCTGATATTGCTCACCAACCTTGTGGGGAGGGTAAGGCAACTTGGCTTCGTCAAACAGAGCCTTGTTATAGAAAAGCATACTAGGGAACAAAGCAAACGGGATACCGACCAACACGCCTTCGTCCTTGGTAAAATCAATCAAGGCCGGGTCATATTTGCTAAGGTCAAAACCAGAGGCAGTAGCCAACGGTGAAATATCAGCCCAGGCTCCCTGGAAACTGGCACGACCAGCTTTACCAACCGGGCCAACAATATCGGGGCCGTTACCGGCGGCGATTTGGGCCTTCAGGGTGTCATACGATTCCGGGTTATGGACAACCTGCAAAGACAAACAGGCATCGGTCTGGGTCTTGTTAAAATTGGCAGCCCAGGCCTTTTCCTTAACGATTACGTCAGCGTCCGCCCCTGCTCCCAAACCAATATACCAGGTAAGCTTGGCTGAACCGGAAGCGCAACCCTCGCCCGCTACAACAACCGTAGTCGGTACAGTGGGTACTGCGGGGGCGGCAGTGGTGGTCGCGACCACCGTAGTAGTGGCTGCGGCTGCGGTAGTAGTGGTTGCGGCTGCGGTAGTAGCAACCGCTGTCGTCGCAGCAGCAGCGGTGGTAGTGGCCGCAGCCGCCGTTGTTGTTGCGGCAGCAGCGGTGGTCGCTGCCGTCGTCGGAACTGACGTGGCCGTAGGGTCACCGCAGGCGTAAAGAACTTGCAGTAGTAGCAATCCCATAATAGCCAGGATTGGGAACAACTGTTTTTTCAATTTCATCCAACTCCTCACTTTCTTTTTTTGGTACAACAAATAGCCAACATCTTGCTGGAGCTTCAATCCCTGCCCGTTCAGGCAGGAAACGATGCAAATGGTAGCGTCTTGCGCTATGCAGCTATTAGGTCAGGCAGGCCAGCGACGGGTTGCGTTGAGGTTGAAAATTGCCGTGGCCCTGATATCCTCTGACGAAGAACCAACCCGAACCTCGAACTCTCCCGCTTCGGCGACCCAACAACGAGCCAGGTCATCGTAATAAGCTAGAGTGCTAGGATTCAGATAGAGTGTTACTGTTTGAGTCTCGCTGGGGGCAAGCTCAACCTTCGCAAAGGCTTTGAGTTCTATTTCGGGACGATGCAGACTAGCCTTGACATCCCGCAGATAAAGTTGCACGACTTCTTTACCTTCGCGCAACCCGCTATTGGTAATATCTAACGATACCGCCAGGGTGTCATCGGGGCTAATCTCGTGGGAACTTAACTTTAAGGGACTATAACTAAAGGTTGTGTACGATAAACCAAAACCAAACGGGAACAAGGGTGTAATTTTCTTTTTATCATAATAGCGATAGCCCACATACAACCCTTCACCATAGTAAACCTTGCCGTTTTCACCGGGATAGTTCAGATAGGCCGGATTATCCTCCAGGCGCATCGGGAAGGTCTGGGGAAGTTTGCCGGAAGGGTTAGTGTCGCCAAAAAGAATATCGGCGATAGCATTGCCACTTTCCTGTCCGGGGTACCAGGCTTGGACTACCCCGGCTACTTTGTCCAGCCAGGGCATCGTGATGGGCGAGCCTGTGTTAAGCACGACAATGGTATTTTTGTTAGCTGCCGCCACTTGCTCAATCAACTCCACCTGTTCCTGCGGCAAATCCATGTCAGGGCGGTCATAACCTTCGCTTTCCCATTCGCCATTTAACCCCACAAATAACAGGGCCACTTCCGAGGTCGCCGCTAACTGCCGCACCCGCTCCAGCCTGTCCGCCGGAACTGGCAACTCACAACCGAGCCGGGCTGCCCCTAGCACATCATCATTTTTTCCATATTCGATTACCAGGCTATATTCTTGCCCGGCAGTTAGCTCAAGGCTTTGTCTGGCCTCCAAACTACCATTACAAAAGTACAATTCGCCGGGAGTCTGGGTGGTCCAGTTATCAATCACCACCTGTCCATCCAGATACACTCGCCCCAAACCGGCACTAATCAAGCCAAAGGTATAAATGCCACTAACGGATGCAACAAAGTGACCAGTGGCACGAGCGGAAAATTTCAGGGAATTGCTAACCCCCGGCACTTCCTCCCCGTTCCACATCAGTTCGGAACTGTTGCTGTAGGCTGTCCCCACCACTTCCCCTGCCAAATCCAGGTTATCGTAATATTCAATCTTAAAGCTGTAATCAGTCTCAGTTGGGCCAGAATGGAGCAAATCACGCTCAATCAATGGCAAATATTTGTGATTAGGACAGCCCGCGTCATAACCTACCTTTACGCCAGCACCCAACCGACTGACTACTCCGTCGAAAGGCGAGATGGCGTAGTGAGGAACAAATTGTGCACTACCCCCTGCCATAATCCGGGCAGCTTTGGCATTAGGGCCGATTATTGCCAGCGAGGTTAGCTTATCGGTCTGGAGCGGTAAAATATTAGCCTCATTTTTGAGCAGTATCATTGCCTCCGCCGCCACTTCCCGGATTAGGGCGCGGTCTTCAGCTTTATCTATGGCTTGTTCTGGTAACTCGGCGCGGGGTTTCAGTGGCCCGGTTTTGGCAATAAGCTCTAATACCCGCCGGACACTTTGATTGATAGAAGCTTCATCTATTTCCCCCGCCTCTAGTGCCGCCAGCATTTTTTCGCCCCGCCATTTAGACGGGCCGGGCATTTCAAGGTCAAGCCCCGCTTTGAGGGAGGCTACGGTGCTTTTTGTGCCGTACCAGTCGGACATCACCAGCCCGTCAAAACCCCATTCCTTCCGCAATATTTCAGTCAGGGTATAGTTATTTTCGCTGGCGTAAGTGCCATTAATCCGGTTGTAAGAGGCCATAATCGCCCAGGGTTTGGCCTCCTGTATCGCCATTTGGAAAGGCTTCAGGTAGATTTCCCGCAAGGGCCGCTCGTTTACTTGAGAGCTGATGCTGGTGCGCTGGAACTCGGATTCGTTGCAGACAAAGTGCTTGATAGTGGCCCCGACCCCTTCACTTTGTACCCCATTAATATAAGCCACCGCCATTTTGCCGGATAAATAAGGGTCTTCCGAGAAACACTCGAAATTACGACCATTCAGGGTCGAACGATGGATATTGACATTGGGAGCTAATAAAATATGGCTTTGTTTGGACTTAAGTTCTTGACCCAGAGCTTTCCCCACTCGCTCTATCAAGGCGGTGTTCCAGGTAGCCGCCAGTGCGATTTCCGCCGGGAAACAGGCCGCCGTTACCTCGCTCTGAAATCCGCCTGCACCCCGCACCCCGTTTGGCCCGTCCGAAGTCTTGATAGCCGGAATACCGAGCCGTTTAACGGGCGTGGTTTGCCACAAGTCAGACCCAGCCAGCATGGACACCTTTTCGCGAAGGGTCAACTGGTTGAGCAAAGTTTCTACCTCTTCGTACAAGGGGCTGCTCCTTTCGGTATAAAGGGAACATCAAACCAGGCACAAATGCCATAAAGCCCGACATGTGCATAACTTTGGGTAGCAAAAAAAGCCAAACTTCAGGTTGCGAGTCGCTGCACCCGTATTTTTTTAGCTAAGAATGTCCTACGTTGGAGCGTTCGCCAAATGCGTATTTGAAAACTTTTAATAATTTAGTGTATATATATGAGACTGTGGTTTGAAGTGAATTGCCTGACATTAGCTAATACCTTTTGTTTAACCATCAAACTAACGGCTAACCAATCGGGTATAGAGTCCTCTAAGCGTCAGTTATCAAAAGAGTGTTTCTCTTGTGACACGTATCACATCACTTGGATGCAGTATAAATCATGTTACTGTCACTTGTCAATAGCCAAAAAACCCATTATTCAAATCATTTTATTTATTATCAGGTTGATTGGCGCGGCACCAAATGGGGAACTAACGACCAGGTTAATTCCTCATGCAATGGCTCTCCTTTATGTAAAGTAAGGATTATATCTACGGCTTTTTGACCAAAGGAAGTGTTATCAAAACGAATGGTGGTCAGGGTCGGGCGCACAATTTCACTGAAGGAAATATCATCAGTGCCAATCACCGCCACATCCTGCGGGATTTTTATACCCCGGTCAATTAATGCCCCTAATAGCAACAAGGCGTATTCATCGTTATAGGCATAGAGCCCGGTCGGGTGGTCAGTTCCGGTTAAATAAGTGTCCACAAAGGAATGAGCTGATGTCAGGGAGTATTGGAGCGGCAGGATTTCAAGCGAGACCCCCGGCGTCTGGGCAATTACCGAGCGCATTCCTTCCAGTCTTTGCAAAAAACCATATTCATTCAAGGGGTCAGTGGGGCGCACCAGACCAAGGCGGCGATGGCCCTTTTCCAACAAATGTTGGACAGCCAGACGTCCGGCGGGTTCGGTGGGCAAAAGGATTGTTTGAGCGTAATCCAGCGGTTTAACCGAATAAAGTACCACATGTTCGACCCCCATTCGCTGGGCCAGCTCTACATTTTCGGGAGTCATACTACGGGCGGTGGCAATCAATCCCATCGGGCGGCGGGCAAATATTTTGAGTAAAAGCTCCTGTAACTGCTCGGTGGAGAGACTGTTACTGAAATAAACCACCAGAGTACAGCCATTAGTAAAAGCATGCTGATGGAGTGAGACAAAAAGCTCGGTTCGATGAACTGAGAAAGGAAGGTCTACAATAAAACATATTTCCTCGCTGTGACCTTTACGAAGGGCGCGGGCCGAAGAGTGGGTAGTGTAGCCAAGCTCCTGGGCCACCTGTAATATTTTGGCCCTGGTTTCTTCACTCACATGGGCGTTAGGGGCACCATTAAGGGCATAAGAAACCGCCGTTCTGGAAACCCCAGCTTTACGGGCTACATCAACACTGGTCAGGAATTTTCGGGGTGCTTTGCGCTTTTCCTCTGCCATAAATCTTTCTTATATCACAAAAAGATAGACCTTTTCCAACTGGCAACTACAGCTTTAGCCCTTTATTCATTCATTAAACTAAAGAAAAACCGAAATTTTGTAGGAAGTATTATGCTGTCACACTAGCCTGCATGTCAAGTCAAGCTATGTGACACGTACCACATGATTATTAGTTTACCACGTTTTTCTGAATTTCAACCATCCATTTTAGTGAATTGTGATTCTTTCCTGCCAGATTCTGGATTTGGGGCATTAAGTTAGGGTTGGGTTAGCTAGTTTTGCCCATCCAGTGCAGTTCCAAAGGACATACTGTACAAGGAGCGTCTTCTGGTTCTGCACTAGCTAGGTTGGCGCTGTTTCCGCTAAAGGCTTGCAGTAAAACCTTTTTAGAAATATACTAATATATAGTAGGTTACTTGTTTTTTGTAAGCCAAAAGGTTTTTAGATTTACCCCAATAAATCAAGGAGTTAAACATGCAGCCAAGAGCTATAAAAAAGGTCTGGACGGTAAAACCTGTTCAGAATAGCCCCATTCATAAAGTCGGGATTGTGCTTGAGCCGGGAAATTGGGCGGAGTTTGACCCTTTTTTGATGATGGCAGAGGATTGGTTTCAACCGGGAGTCTTTGATTTTCACCCTCATCGCGGCATCGAAACCGTAACTTTTGTGATTGAAGGCTCGCTTGAGCACTACGATAATATGGCGGGCAACGGCAAGATTACCGCCGGGGATGCCCAGTGGATGACTGCCGGGCGGGGCGTTATTCACAAAGAAACCCCACCCGAAGGTGAAACCGTTCACAGCCTACAGTTATGGGTTAACCTGAGAAGCTCGGATAAGATGACCGAGCCACGTTATCAGGATTTGCGAAGTGACGAATTACCAGTTCGTCAGGAAAATGGCGCGACTGTCCGGGTATTTTCCGGCATTTCAGGCGAAATAATCGCTACCACCAAAAACCATGTGCCTGTTACAATGGTGGAAGTGTTGCTAGAAGCGGGTGGCACTATCAGCCAGATTCTGCCCGGAAGCTACAACGGGTTTTTGTATATCTTAGAGGGTCAGGGAACTTTTGGGGCGAGTAAAACCGAAGGGCTCAAAAATCAGGTCTTGTGGTTAGGCGAGGGTGGTAACGGCGAAAGCACTATCGAGATAGTAGCCAAAGAAAAACTGCGGGTGTTACTCTTTGCCGGGGAGCCCGTCGGCGAGCCAGTGGTAGCTTATGGCCCGTTTGTTATGAATACTGAGGCGGAGATCCGACAGGCATTTAGCGATTATCGCGCCGGGAAATTCGCCAACCGCGAGTCGGGTGTTTCGGTCTAGTAACCTAACCCCCTAAGACACAGAGGTCTGCCCCTACATGAAACGGTGAACAAAACTTTTTGCAAATAAAAAGGCCACTGCTGCTCTCAGTGGCCTTCTGTTTAGGAGGAGTTTTGGAGAAATATAAGAAGATAATGTTTGAGGTGTTGTAAGAACTTTTCTTTTTTGCATCTATACTGTATCGGTTCTTACACTCTTATTCTAACCCGCAGGCTAAATGGCCGTTATGGGCTAGGTCACGCTGGTTATGTGATGAACTGTACATTCGTGAGTAGCCAAAAATAATCAAAATTGCGTTACCAGCCCTAGTATTCTCGACTTATTTGCTTTGAAGTTGGCTAATTTAGCTTTATAATGTGGTGAGTTATCTTCAAATAAGCAGGAAGCTAAAAGAGGGATTATGTCCATACTTGAAAACGTGCCACCAAATCCAGACCTCCGTTTGCCCTACGACCAGGGAGAATATCAATTTGGCGACTTGCGGTTGCCCCAAAATAGCCCCGGCCCTCACCCGGTGGTAATTATGGTGCATGGGGGCTATTGGCGCGCCCGTTACGGCCTGGAATACATCTGGCATATCTGCACCGCCCTCACCGCCAGAGGAATCGCCACCTGGAATATCGAGTATCGCCGCATTGGGAATGAAGGTGGGGGTTGGCCCGGCACTCTTCAGGATGTAGCGGCGGCGGCGGATTATCTGATTACCCTTGCCCCAACCTATAACCTGGATTTGGAGCGGGTGGTTTCGATGGGGCATTCGGCGGGAGGACATCTGGCCTTGTGGCTGGCCTCGCGGGAATTGATAAAACACCCCGATTTACAAAAGGCCAATCCTCTCAAGCTAAAAGGGGCGGTCTCATTAGCCGGGGTGATTGACCTGCGCCTGGGCTGGGAAATGAGGTTGAGCAACGGGGTGATTGAAGAATTTCTGGGCGGCACTCCCGAACAAGTCCCGGAACGTTATGCGGCGGCTTCCCCGGCGGAACTCTGGCCGATTACTACTTCCCAGCTTCTAGTTCATGGCACGGATGACCCGCCCGAAAATGTGCCGATAATTCTAAGCGAGAGTTATTACCAACGCGCTACTGCCGCCGGATACCCGGTAAAATTTATCAGTCTGGCGGGGGCTGACCATTTTGATGTGGTGAATCCACAGTCGCGTTATTGGCCCGAAATAGAGCAAGCCACTTTGGAGTTGCTGGGTTTATAATAGGCAAACATTGCTGCTTGCCAATAGGGAATGTTAGCTACGCGCGGAAGGATAACCCACTAACAGTTATCCCACCCTTGATATGTCTTAGCTTTTGACTTGCTCGGTCTCTTGCAGTAACCGGGTAATATCAACCTCGGCATCTTTACCGTTAGAGGATGAGCCGCCGCCCTTGTGGTCATTATCCAACTTGAAGAGGCGAGCCAGCCGTTCCTTGCCGCCTTCCAGCATACCGAAATATCCCTCTAATCTGCAAAATTCTTTACTGACTCAAGCAGATGAGGGATAGGTATAATAACCACTAAACAGCCGGAAGACAATCTTGTGGTGCGGGTGCTGGTGGTAGATGACCAGGAGTTATTGCGGGAGGGTATCGCCTCACTTTTGGCGGTGCAAGAGGGCATCGAAATAGTGGGTACGGCGGAAAATGGCAAAATAGGGGTTGAACTGGCGCTGGCTTTGCGCCCAGACGTGTTGCTGATGGATGTGCAAATGCCGGTGATGGATGGGGTGGCGGCTACGGCCCAGATTAGAAGCCAGTTGCCTGCTAGTCGGGTTTTAATGCTTACCACTTTTGACGACCAGGAATATATTATCGAAGCCCCGAAGGCGGGCGCGAACGGCTACTTGCTCAAGAATATTCCCACCAGCGACCTGGCTAAAACTATCCAGACTGTTCACAAAGGGGTGTATCAACTCGACCCGATAGTGGCGGCGAAGGTGGTAGCCTCCCTTACTTCAGGAAATTCAGCCCCAATTAAAAACGACAATACCAGGCCCGAACGTGCCAGGATTGCCGAGTTAACCAATCGCGAGGTGGAAGTGTTACATTTGATTGCCAAAGGAGTTTCTAACCGGGAAATCGCCCAAAGCCTCCTGATTAGCGAGGGAACCACGTTTCCAACATCCTGAGTCGGTTGGGGCTGGTAGACCGCACCCAGGCGGCGGTCTATGCCCGAAATCATGGCCTTGGTTAATTAGTATTGTTTGGCGGCTTGTTTTTTAGGTTCGGTTTTCATCATACTGGTCAGATATTGCCACAAAGATATTTTTTCTTGATTTTCTTTGGCTTCCTCTACCATTGCATCGTGTTGGGCTTCTGCGAGTAACGTTGCTTGTTTGTGGTAGGCCATTTCCAAACCGTAGTCGTTCATTTTTGTCTCCCTTAGCTTTTCGTTTTTATTTTAAGATTTATCACCTCATCATTCTAGCTAAAGGCTACGGTTTACTATATAAGCGAGTTCACGTTTCTTTTGTGCGTTGGCTTACAGTTGATTAATCAGGCGGAATATCGCCCATCCGGGAGGCGCACCGAGACATCCCCCGCCTGGATGCGGTGCTTTTCGCCATAATCATCCTGCACCACCAACGCCCCATCTTCCTCTACCCACAAAGCCTCCCCCTCCAGAAAGATTTGCTCTTCCCGCCAAACTTGTACCCTTTGGCCCAACGTTACCAAAGCCGCTGACCAGGCTTGCTGAATTATGACGGATTGGGTGGGCAAGCGGCGGCGATACTGCGCAAAACTTTGCAGCATTGCGGCGAGTAATTCCTCACGGGGCGGGGGCGGTTGGTCAGAGGGGGTCAGGTTGGCAGCTTTGTCGGCGATTCCGGCGGCAACAAAATCAGCCTCAGCCAGTGAGATATTCAAGCCAAATCCCAAGACTAGCCAGTAATCGCCCTTAACCTGTTCCAACTCAGCCAGAATACCGCCCACCTTGCGCCCCGCCCGCAACAAGTCGTTGGGCCATTTCAGTTGCAACCGATTTTTGGTTAGTTGTTGGGTGGCTTCGATTACCGCTAACCCTAGCGAGGCGGTATAGAGAAAGGCTTTGTCGAGGGATAGTTCCAGAGGGAAGGCCAGTGTACACAGCAACCCACTGGCGGGCGGGGCTTGCCATTGGCGACCCTGCCGACCCTTCCCCGCCGTCTGCAAATCCGCCACAATTACCAGTTCGTCCGGCGGATTAGCCCGTAGATAACGTTTAGCTTCCAGGTTGGTCGAGTCTATCGCCGGAAAAAACTGAAAATTATTCGCTGCGAAAAGGCTGTGAAATTTCTTAGGATTAAATGCGGGTCGCAGTAACATTATGTCAACCTTAATAGTAATCTAAAATCGAATATCTAAAATCTGGAAAGGATGCAGTTGCCGCGCTCAGTTACCCCGACTTTATTATACTCTGAAATAGAGAATGAGCAGGAAGGTAGAAAATTTGGGCTATCAAACAAAATTCTTTAAGCGTTCACCACCACAGTCACTTTGAGCTTGCGAAGGGTCTTGCCGAGTATAAGGAGATTCTTCGGCCTCGCCTCACACCCCCAAAGGGGCGTGACGTTAAGTGTGAACGATTTTAGATTTTAGATTCCACCACATGTTGGGGTCAGTGAAATTATTAACTACCAGATGGGGGAAGTTGGAAAAAATATTCGCTTTTTGGCCTGAAAACCACTTTTCTAAATGGCACAAATATGGTATTATTCAGTATATAATTACTGGGTGTAGGGAGTTTATAATTCCCAAAAACAAGCAATTAAAAATTTCAATTCTGTCACAGCTACGAAAAATCAGGCTGGTCAGAGTTTGGCGTGTGGTATTAATAGTAAATATTTCTATTTGGAGGTTTTTAGCCTGGCATGGCAGAAATAACCTGGCTTGGTCACAACTGCTTTCGACTTCGCAGCCGCGAAGCTACGGTTGTTACCGACCCATATAACAAACGGTTTGGCTATGATTTTGGTCGGCCCAGAGCCGATATTGTGACCGTCAGCCATATTGGAGAAGCTTACGGCTTTGTCGAAGCTGTCAAAGGTGAGCCGAGGGTATTAACAGGGCCAGGAGAATACGAAATTAATGAAGTATTTATTACCGGAATAGGTAGCTATGCCGACAGTGAAAATGGCAAAAAGCGCGGTAAAAATACTATTTATGTATTCGAGTTGGAAGGGATGTCCATTTGCCACCTGGGAGCATTGGGACACTCGTTAACCGAGGAACATATGGAGCATCTCAGTAAGATAGATGTTTTACTCGTTCCGGTTGGTGGTAATACTACCCTCAGCGTGGGGCAAGTTTCGGAGTTAATCAGCGGAATTGAGCCGCACATCGTTATCCCGATGCACTACCAGGTAGAGGGACTTGACCCCGAATTGGACGACATCAGTAAGTTTGCAAAGGAGATGGGACTTTCAGACATCTCACCCCAGGAGAAACTAAATCTCAAACCAAGCGACCTACCGGAAGGAACAAAGGTCGTGGTGCTAGACCACAAAAACAGCTTCAAATAAGAACCGAGAGGCGGGCTTAATGCCCGCCTCCCTTGTTTTCAGGCCACATTTTTAGAGGGAAAGGGTATAAAGGTATGCCAAAATATATTTTTGTTACAGGAGGGGTAGTTTCTTCGGTAGGTAAGGGTATCACCGTCGCCAGCATTGGGCGATTGCTCAAAAGCCGGGGCTTGTCGGTCAAAATCCAGAAGCTTGACCCCTATTTGAATGTTGACCCTGGTACAATGTCGCCTTACCAGCATGGCGAGGTGTTTGTGACCGACGATGGGGCCGAAACTGACCTTGATTTGGGTCATTACGAGCGTTTTACCGACGAAAATCTTAGCCGCGCCTCAAACGTGACTACCGGGCAGATTTATAGTGCCGTGATTGCCAAAGAGCGACGCGGCGACTTTTTGGGCGGTACAATTCAGGTTATCCCCCACATTACCAACGAAATCAAAGCCCGCATTGGGGCGGTAGCGAAAAACGGCAATCCCGATGTGGTTATCGTAGAGGTTGGCGGCACTGTCGGTGATATTGAGGGTCAGCCCTTCCTGGAAGCCATTCGCCAGATGCGCAAAGATGCTGGTCGCAATAATGTGCTTTATATCCATGTTACGCTGCTCCCAACTATTTCTCCCACCAATGAGTTAAAAACCAAACCTACCCAACATAGCGTTAAAGAACTTCGCAGTATTGGCATCTCGCCCGATGTGATAGTGCTACGCAGCGATTGCCCAATTCCTGACGATGTTCGTAGCAAAATCGCTCTTTTTTGTGATGTGGATATGGAAGGTTGTGTGCCTTTGCCAACCGCCAGCACAATATATGAAGTGCCGATTATTCTGGAGGAATTTGGGCTGGGTACTTATATCGTAGAACGATTGGGCTTGCAGGATAAAGCCCTGACTCCCCAATTAACCGAGTGGCGTCAGTTGGTAGAGCGCATTCGTAGCCCCAAACGCTCCATAAAGATTGCCCTGGTGGGTAAATATGTGGCCTTACACGATGCCTACCTCAGTGTAGCCGAGTCTTTGAATCACGCCGGGCTTTTTAATAATGTTTCAGTAGATATTGATTGGATTGACAGCGAGCTTTTTGAAAACGAGCAGGGTTATAAACGGGCTACCGAACGCCTGAAATGGGCCGATGGAATTGTGGTGCCGGGAGGCTTTGGTGATAGAGGGATTGAGGGGAAAATCATTGCCTGTCGCTACGCCCGCGAGAATAATATACCCTATCTGGGCCTGTGCTATGGGATGCAGATGGCGGTAATCGAGTTTGCCCGACATGTGTGTGGCCTACCCAAAGCCAATACTACCGAGGTTGACGGACGAGCGATTGACCCGGTGATTGATGTGATGCCCGATCAGAAAGATATTGCTGATTTGGGCGGAACGATGCGCCTGGGTCTTTATCCTTGCCGCATTACTCCCGATACCAAAACGGCTGCCGCTTATGGCAATGTGGCGGAGGTGCAGGAACGTCATCGCCATCGCTTTGAATTCAACAATGCCTACCGTGACCGCCTGACCAAAGCGGGCTTGATGTTGAGCGGGCTTTCGCCAGATGGCAAGTTGGTGGAGATTATTGAGTTGCGCGACCATCCCTGGTTTGTGGGGACGCAGTTCCACCCAGAATTCAAGTCCCGCCCTAATCGCCCCCATCCCCTGTTCCGGGATTTTATCAAGGCAGCTACTAATGTTATTCACGAGGGTGAACAGCGTCTATTGCCGCTTGAAGAGGTACAAACTATCCCTGTGGCAGTTACGGTTTAAATTGGATCACCAACCCCCTAACGAGGCAAAGGTTAGGGGGTACTTTCCCAGCTTATCCTTATAGATTCATAGCCTCAGTTCCTTATTTATTTCACCAAAATCCTGGCGTACTTAACAAGCCACAAGGTTATTAACCATACAAGAATCAGGTACAGATATAGTAGTTTATGTGTTTTAAATCATAGTAATTTACCCCAAAGCACCCTACAATAAGGGTATTGTCAGGCATATTTGATGTTTCGTAATGTTTCCCGTAATGAATATTTGGTAATCTTGACTAGGTAATATTTTAATAAAGTAGTTTTGACCCCACCTGGTAACAAAGTTGTTAATAATCAATCTCTCATCGCTAACCTTCGTTGATATTGTGGTTCCGATATCAAGTTCTTATTCTGTTTGGAAAGTGTACAAATTACAACTCTATTGAAAGGAGTCTCGCATGTTTCGACGTTTTGCTCCATTATTTGCGATTGTCATGATTTTATCCCTGGTATTGGTGGCCTGTGGTGACGAGAAAGCAACTGTTCCTTCTTACGCGGGTGCTACTACTGTGACTTTACCTGCATCATTGCAGCCAGTAGCCGATTCTCTTAAAACCAGCGTTAAGGAAAGCAGCGTAACCGCTTTCAAGAGTGCCGATGCTCCCGATAAAGTTAAGAGCGGTTTTGCCGACCAGTTTAAGAAAGATGGCTGGGAAGACAAAGCTTCAACTCTGGGCGCAGACACCAAATCCCTGGAGGCTACCGGTGCTTTCATCCTTCTCTACCAGAAGGGTAGTGGCAACGCCGCCGCAGTAGTGGGCTTCCCCGCACAAGTTGCTTCCGCTTTAGGTGTTACCGATGTAGCAGCTAATGGTTCGCTTTACATCGTAATTAGTGGTAAAGCTTAATCTTTTTCTGAACGTTTTCAGCCTTCTCTTATCAAAGGGAAGGCTGTTTTTTATTGAGGAATTAAACAGATTACCGTAATGGACTCCGTAATGAATATTTGGTAATCTTGCAATTGTAAGAAGCTTACCGCAGTTCTCCTGGTCGGGGATAAATCGTAATCAAAGGTTTTTATCTATTTTTTCTCAGCTATATTTATTTAGCTGGTCGCGAAGTTCAGCACAAATTTACTTTAGTCGTAGCAAAGTTTTTATTCATTAAAAGGAGTCGCTCTATGTTTCGACGTTTTGCCCCAGTTTTAGTCATCGTTATGGTACTGTCCCTGGCCCTGGTGGCCTGTGGCGATGAGAAGGCCGCCACCAACCCTGACGCTATCCCAAGTTATACTGGTGCCACCACCGTAACCGTCCCCGCCGTTCTGAAAACCCAGATTGATACTGGAATTAAAGACCAGGTTAAGAGTGCCAAGTATGACTTTTTCAAAACCGCCGATACTGGCACCAAAGTGAAAACCTTTTTCAGTGACAATCTCGCCAAAAATGGCTGGAAAGACATGACCGGTGCCCTGAAAATGGACGACCTGAAACAGATGGAAGCCATGGGCGTTTTCGCTCTGGGCTACGAGAAGGGAACCAAAGCCGTAGCGATTGTGGGCTTCCCCGGCACCCTTTCGGCCTTGATGGGCCTGGACGGCGTGGGCGAAAATGATACCCTTTATATGGTCATTAGCGGCGAGAAGTAATTCGTTTCCTTTATCGAGTAGCTGCCCATCCTCCGGGGCAGCTATTTTTACTTGTGTTATATCCCCACTACCGTTAAAATAAGCAAGCGAAATTGTTGGAAATCTTGAAGTTAAGGAGTATGAAATGGTTCGACGTGGTAGTTTAACTTTGATATTAATTATTGCCCTGGCCTTTCTCTTAACCGCCTGTGGTGAAGCCGCTAAGAACGAGGTTGAATTGGGTTTCACCCCTTACCAGGGCGCGGCAGCGTTGGAAGTTCCCACTACTTTCAAGTCCGAAATGGATGTTAGCCTGAAAAACATCAAAGATGGGCATTATGACGCCTATAAAACGGGCGATGGGCTAAATAAAGTCAAAAGCTATTACGCCGATGGTTTCAAGAAAAATGGCTGGGAGGACAAAACCAGCGAAATCACCTCCAAAAACAAGAGTATAACCGAGTTACCTGGCAGCTTTGCCATGCTTTTCCAGAAGGGCAACGAAGCCGCCGCTATTATGGGCTTTGGCGGGGAACAGGCTAAAGGTTTAGGTTTCGGGGGTGTTGGGACAGGTGATACTTTTTTTCTGGTATTAAAAGGGAAACGCTAATCAAGTTTTGAAATATAGCTCAGTTCAGGAGGAACTTTTACGAACAACAATACGAACTACCATATTGAAAGATTAAGAGCCACCACTATTCTGGCGGTTGTAAAGAACGGGCAGGTAGCGATGGCGGGCGATGGGCAGGTTACTTTCGGGGAAATGGTAATGAAAAATACTGCCCGCAAAATCCGCACCCTTTATAACGATGAGGTGTTGGCGGGGTTTGCCGGGGCGGTAGCCGATGCCCTTAACCTGTTTGAAAAGTTTGAGTCCCAACTGGAGCAACATCACGGCAACCTGCGGAAAGCGGCAGTCGAGCTGACCAAAGACTGGCGAACCGACCGGGCATTGCGCCGCCTGGAAGCCCAACTGCTGGTCGCTGACAAAGATACAGTTTTGATACTTTCGGGGGATGGCGATGTGGTCGAGCCGGATGATAAGGTGGCGGCAATCGGGAGTGGTAGCTCCTACGCCCTGGCTGCCGCTAAAGCCCTGTTACGCAATACGAACCTGAGTGCCCCCGAAATCGCCGAAAAAGCCCTACTGATTGCTGGCGAAATGTGCATTTTCACCAATACCCATATCACCCTTAAAGTAGCCCCACCCGCCGAGGAAACAACTGAAGGCGAAGAGGAAGAAGAAGTTTTGGGAGGAAGTAGCCAGGACGGGGGCAAATTATAGGTTCTGGAAGGCTTTAATCGCCGAAGGTGGTGGAAACCCATAATCCAGCCATAAACTGTTATTTTTTTCCGCCGGAGTCGCCACTTGCTCAACCAGAGCAATGCGGCTCCGCCTTAGTTCTGACAAAGCCTGACTGATTGGCTCTAATCCAGCAATATCCTGCCTCTGATAATTTTCCTCACGCTCCGCCAGACCAATATTAATTCTATCCCAATTTGGGTCGGCTTCCAGCAAATCCCGATTAAGCGTACCCCCATCGCAATAATTATCGGCACTGGCGGTCACACTCTGGTCGAACAGTTCCGCCCAGACCGAATTACCGTCCCGGCCCTGAGCAAAACGCGGCTGGTTTATGGCCTTATAGACCTCAATTGGGGGATGGTTTAATTTGAGTTGTTGGGATTGATAAGCTTTGATAATCGAATACCAGTGAATGCGGTGGGTTAGCTCACCATGTTGCAAACCCACCCCGAAATCATCTACCACATAACCTTCACGCATCAAATTCAGAAAATCTTCAATTGGCAGGATTTCAAGCGGAATTTCGGCTACTCCCGAAAACCCGGCAGCTTCTTCTACCTCAGCCAGTGCCGCTTTAAGTGCCGCTAATTTAGTTATTTTGTCTTTTGAGACCATTTCGCTAAGAGTTTGGGCCAGAGGCAATAGATGTTTGAGAAATATGGGCTTGGTTTTCAGATAATTCTGCACTCGGCGAAAATCGTCCACCCAACCCTGGTCTGTTTTCGCAAAAGTCAGGTCATTTTCACCAAAAGAATAAAGCCACACTTCCCCTTTATTGGCGGCTAATTCCTTCCAGAAACTTTCGGCCTCAATACAAAGAGCCAGAGCTTTTTCCAGCACGTTCAAAACCTGTTGGTTATTAATTTCGGCGGGGTTTTTGAAGCGCGGAAGGTATTTAACCAGGCGAGTATCTAGCTCTTTGCGCATTGCCGCTACCCGGTCAAGCTGGGTAGCCCAACCATCCTGCTGCATAGTCACAAGCGCGTTACTGGCAAAAGCCCAATCTTCGGTAGTTATCCTGGCTTCAACGGCGGAGGCTGCTAACATTTTGGTTATATTTCCAGTTTACTATAATAGTAGGCTTCATGAGAGTCCAGCATATGATGAATGCTAAAATTTTGCTCGATTCGTTGACGACATTTGACCCGCTCGATCAGGCCTATTTTGCCTAAAGCCTGAATAGCCTCGGCCACATTATCAGGCGTAACCAGGAAGCCCGTTTCACCATCCACCACGATTTCAGGGGCTGCCCCTCGCCGAAAAGTAACAACCGGGGTTCCGGCAGCCTGAGCCTCCACCAGAGCCAGCCCAAACGCCTCGTCCCAACGGGGTGGGAATATAGCCGCCTCCGCCCGATTAATCAGTTTGAAAAGCTCGCTGCGGTCAAGACGGCCCCGATATTCCAGGTTTGGGTCGCTGGCAAGTTGGGGCGCAATCTTTGTATCAAAAAAATCCTGGTCATAAATTCCACCTGCCAATACTAATTTCTTCCCCGCTCCCCGCGCAATCTCAATTGCTAAGTCGGCTCCTTTTTCTGGAGACATCCGCCCCACAAAAACCACAAAATCTTCGGCAGTTGCCCCAAAAGGTATATCTTCAATTTTTATGCCACTATAAACCACCCGGTCAAAGGTAAAATAAGGGGCGTAAGTAGCGGCACAGGCATAGGAGACCGTTACACAATTGCTGCTGCCTTTTTTACGCGCCACCGTTGCCAGGAGATTGTTGATATAGCTATCTACCGCTGGCAGGTGGACGCTATGCACCGTTGGCACCGGGCACAAAGCCGCAAAAGCATAGCTGGGCCAATCGAAGGCATGGCAATGCACAATATCAAAGTCGGCCTGATGCTGGGCAATATCCAGGAAAATATCCAGGAAAAGGTTAGCCTGATTAAAAAATGCGGTGGTGGCGGACGCACCGCTAATCCCTTTTTCCTGCGAACCAAAGTTGGCGGTATTCAGGGCAGCATCCCCTGGTTCGATTTCTACAAGGCGCAGATTGGTGGCGGAGATTTGCGAGCCAGTCGCGGCATAAACCGTTACCGCATGACCACGCTCCGCCAGACCGTAAGCCAAATCCGCTACCGTTACCTGAGCACCACCCAGGAAGGGGGGCGCAATGGCCGACACTAACGGAGCAACCAGGGCTATTCGTAAACGGGGGTTTTCAGACATGTTTTGCTCTGCTTCTATTTTAAGTTAAAAGTTGATGGTTCTTCGATTTTTGATTTTTGGATTTCAATGATTTTAGCTTTTTGATTGTCGATTTCAGCCCTGACCAGAAAGGCCATTACTCGCCGGGGTGGGCCAAAGCCAATCCAGAAGGCCAGCACTATCAATATCAGGGCATTCGCCAGGAAGGCTATCTGGGGATTGATAACAGCAGTCATTACCGCCCCACTGATGGGGCCAATCGCCAGACCCAGGCTGGCAATCATATTAACAAAACCGTAAGCCGTTCCCCGTTTATCGCGGGGCGTGACCTGACTGATAATAGCATTAGCGGAGGGCAACATTCCACCCACAAAAAGCCCGCTCAGACACCGCAACAAAAAGAGCTGAAAGGTGTCAGTAACAAAGGCCTGGGGTAAATGGGTTAAACCCGCCCCCACCGCCAGCACCACTAAAACCCGGTAATGTCCATAACGGTCTGAAACGCGCCCGCCCACCACCGAGGAAACCGCGCTGGCTAGACCCGCCCCGGCTCCAATCAAGCCTACGCTGGTAGAAATCCCGATACCCAGGCCAATACTGCCTAGTTGCTGGACAAAAATGGTTAAAATTGGCGAAATCAACACGTTGCTAAGTTGCAAAACCGCCAACACCGTTGCCATCGCCATCAGACCCGGCAAACGCGAAACCGAACCAATATCCCCAAAAATAGCCTGACCAAACGAGCGGTTCTCTTTACGTTCCGGGCGCACAAAATCCTCATGAATCATAAACCAGACTATTGCACTGGCAATGAGCAGCATTACCGCCGTTATCAGGAAAATGTAGCGATGCCCCAACGAGTCGCCAACTACCCCACCCAGCAATGGCCCGATACTTATTCCGGCATAGACCGCCGTTTGCATCAAGCCCAGCGCAAAACCCATCTTCTCCTGGGGTACGATGCTGGCTACAAAAGCGGTTGAAGCTGATATGCTCCCGGTGAAAGCTCCCTGTAAAATCCGTAAAAATACCAGTTGCCACACCTGGTCGGTAAAACCCATTAAACCTACAATAATAAACCCGGTAAACATTGCCCGAAAAACCATAGTTTTCCGTCCGTACTGGTCGGAAAGAATCCCCCAGATTGGAGCCATTACCGCCATCGCCACAAACGAAACAGTAGTCATCAACCCCGTCAACAGGATATTGGTAGCCGGGTCTTTCACCCCCAGGTCTTGCAAAAAAAGCGGTAGAAAAGGGATAGTAGCACTGAAACCCACCAGAGCCAGCATTTGGGCGGCCCAGGAGGCATACAGATTGCGTTGCCAGTTAATCATAGTAATTTTTGTTTCGATTTAGCCTTTTTACGAACAGAATATTGTAATTCACCCGCTAAATTATACCTTATTTAGGTTTGCGAGGGTGAAAGGTTTATGTTAATATCAGGCTCAATCTCGGTTAATCTGGATTCTCTTAGTAGAAAAATTGCCTGTTCTTAAAACAACTAATAACCCTGACCAGGGCGACCAAGTGGAAAACTGAATAGATGGCAGTTAACCCCGCCTCACTGTCCAAACCTGATAACTCGAATAAAACTGCAAATAGCCACCGTTGGCCCTGGTATCTAGCTCCCATTGGGTATTTATTACTTACAATCCTTTTTACCTGGCCGCTCTTACCCAATTTTTTTGAGGCTATCCCCAAAGGTTTGCCCGATAGCTATCAAAACCTCTGGAATTTCTGGTGGGTACGCACCTCGCTCTTTGACCATCTGACCAACCCCAATTACACCGACCTGCTTTTTTACCCGTATCGAGGTAGTGCTAATCCCCTGCCCCTTTATATGCACACCCTGCAACCAGCCCTAAGTTTGCCGGGGGGGATTTTGGCAGCATTTTTTGGTTCTGCAACTGGCTACAACCTGATAATTTTTGCTGGATTTATTAGCACTGCCTGGGCGGCATATGCTCTTGCCCGTTATTTTCTTCAGGGCGAAAAAGAAATTGCCGCTTTTCTGGTTGGGGCGTTCTACAGCTTTAGTGCCTACCACCAGAACAGCGTGGCACTGGGCCAAACCGAGGTAAATTGGGCTCAGTGGCTACCGCTCACAATTTTATTCTTGCATAAAACTCTGGTGCCAGAGTCCCCGCTACTTCTTAAAACCAACTCCCAGCGATATTTTTACCCACTCCTAACCATTTTGTTTTTCTGTCTAACCTTCCTGACCAACTGGTATTACTTTATGTATCTGGGTTTGTACGCTGCCGGGCTATATGGTTTTCTGCTGGTGCGCCGGGCAAATACGGCCTATAACTGGCGCACGTTAAGCTTGAGGGTGATAACCATCGGGTTGGTAACGCTGGTTTGTATCTCGCCGTTTGTTCTAGGGGCATTGCGTACCGTCAACGACCCCGATATTACCTTTAGTGGCCCAAACGAAGTGGTGGAGCAAGTCGCGCAGTCTGCCCCCCTGTTGAGCCTGTTCTCGCCAGAACGAAACCCCGCCAGAGGCTGGCAGCCTACCTACCTGGGCTATTTTTTACTGGTTCTTGTCGGGTTTGGCTTATGGGCGGCACTCCGCAAAGCTCAACCACGCCCCCTACGCTGGGTCTGGTGGTGGGTGGCAGTAACAGGGGTTTACCTGATACTATCTTTGGGCCCTTACCTCCGAATTTTTAGCAGCGAGGATGCGGTAGAAGCACTGAAATCAGGTCTACCCTTGCCCTATCAACTCCTTCAAAAAATCCCCTTCCTGGGTTATGGGCGCAATCCTGCCCGCTTTTTGTCAGTGGGAACGCTAGGTCTTGGCTTACTGGCAGGAGGTGGGCTGGTGTGGGTTCAGCAAAGATTGAGGCTTCTACCTGCTCTTTCCCACCGGCAAAAATTGATTTCGCCCGCCCTGCTTGGGGTCGCATTAATCCTGCTGGTGGTAGACCTTCAGGCTCTCCCTGTAAGTTTGAATCAGCTCTATTATCCAAAAGTTCTGGAGCAACTCAGCCGCGACCTGGCTAATAGTTATGCGGTGTTTGAGCTGCCCATAACTACCCACTACGTCCGCGATAACCGCCGAATGTATTTCCAGACTATCCATCACCACCCGATAAATAGCGGGTATATTTCACGGCGGGTGGTGCAGTTTTACCAGGAGGTTGAGCCAATTGGTTATTATTTCGGGCGCACTCCCTCGCCGCCTGAGTCTATTTTCTCCAACAATCCTGATGCCGCCCTGAAAGTTTTGCAGCTTTATAATTTTCGCTATCTCTTGTTTTATCGGGATGAAGCACCCCCGGAAGAAATCGCGGCAAATCTGGCTTACCTGGATAAAGTTCTGGGGAAAGAAGCGCGTATTTTTGACGATGGGATTACCGTAGCCTACCGTGTACCCGACAAACCTGACCTTGCCCCGCCCCTGCTGGTTAATACCAACGGTGGCTATAATGCCGAAAAGTTGCCGGACGGGCGGGTTTATCGCTGGGCCGAGAACCAAATGCAACTCCAAATATTAAGCAATCAGGAGGTCGAAATTAGCCTGAGTTTTATCGCCTGGAGTTTGCCGCCGGAAAATCAGCTTGAAGTTAAACTAAACTCAGGCCAGCTTCAGCTGCTAAAACTGACCCAAAGCCCCCAGAGTTATACCATTAAAGTAAAACTCAACAAAGGGCGAAACTATCTGAATTTCGGTAGCCTTCTGCCTGGAACCACTCCTCAAGCCCTCGGATTGCCCTATTCCGATAGCCGCAAATTAGCTTTTGCTATCGGCGATGTGCAACTAACCGCTCTTTCTGACCCAAAATAGCCGATGTAGTACAAACTACTGATTCATTTTTGAGCTTAGACTAGAATTCACCTAGCAATATAAACTCGAAATCTACCCTAAACGGCAATTCTACTGCCTGAATTTTCTTAGACTGTTATAGGAATCAGAAGGCTGACTTTGTTTTGTCGGTCATTGCCTTATGGCTTTGCACTCGTCCAGGTGCGAAAAGCTGGTAAATTTTTGGACACTGGAACAGGAGCGCAGCTTTATGAGTATTCAGCTACGACCCGCCGCGCCAGTAATTAACCGTCCTGCCTTGAACAAAGCGGCAGAGCTCCATGTACGCGGCTACAACTGGTATCAGTTGTTCGCCTTCCCCCGCACCGAAGACCAAATTTTCGGCGGCCACTTGATGGTAGCGGGTTGTATTGGAGTAATGGTCGCCTTCAACATCGGGAGTGGTATTACAGCACCGGGCAACTATTTCTATATGACGCTCGAACCTCAGCTTTATAACCTGGGGATTGATACCAAAGAAAAGGTCTTGACCTACGCCTTGATTCACGTAATCACCGGGCTCGGTCTAATCTTATTCGGTTGGTGGCACTATCGCAACCGCATCCTACAGGCCGCATCTTTGAGTTATGCCAAAGCCTGGGGCGGTCACCTGGTTTACATCGCCTGGTGGTGTTTTGCCTGGAACTTATGGTCAACGCTGGTAATGCAACGCGGGCCGGTTTTGTTTGGGTTTGGATTAACCGATGCCGCCCGCTCTCAGGCCAGGAATAGCTGGATAATGAATTTTGATGGCTTTTTGCTACTCCTGGCGGCAATCTTACTGGTAACTGGTGTTGTAACCTGGCGGAATCCACCTACTTTTAACCGTCACCTGGAAGACCCTAAAGCCCAACTTCACGTTAACCTGGTGGTGTTTGGCTGGACTGGCTTCCTCTACAGTGCCTTCGCCTGGTTCACCTTCCCCCGAGGTGAGAATGCCGCGCTGGGCCAGTGGAGTGACGTGTCGCTGAACCTGTTCGTCTGGAACCACGTCAATGTCGCCACATTGTATGTAATCGGCGGGGTATTCCACGGAGCGCAATATCTCTGGGACGTGCGGGACGACGATACCAAGAACCCCTGGGTTATTTCCAAATGGGTCAGGTGGTTTGATAAGGAAGATAGACAGGTAGATATTTCGGTAATCTGTTTCTTCTTTGCCTTCTTCTGCGGTTTTGCCGCCTGGGGTGTGATGGGTATCAACTCTTTCGTGGACTTCAAGCTGTTCCCGGCGGAGTGGTATGTTGACTGGTTGAAACCCTATCTTCTGGAATGGATTTGGCCGGGAATCTTACATGTCTGGCCCGGTTATCACACCAGTGTCAGTGATTGGGTCTTCATTCACGCAATAGTAGCCGGTTTCTTCTTCGTGATGATACCCCTATCCAGGGCGGTGTTCTTCACCAGACGAAGCCCCCTGTTTGACGCAAAAGGTATAACAAAGCGTAGTTTCGACTATCCTTGTGTTGGCCCAGCTTACGGTGGTACTTGCGGCTTCTCAATCCAGGATCAAATCTGGTTGGCACTCTTGTGGGCTATCAAACCCCTGAGCTGTATCGTCTGGTATATGATGGGAGCTTACTTTGGCAGTTTCCAGTACGCCATAAATCCCAAAGACCCTGCTGGTGACACCAGTTTCCCCGGCAGACCGGGTACACTGTTCTACATCTTCCAGGCTACCAGCAAAATCTGGAATGATGGTCACCTGACGATGCTACTCTATCTGGGTCACTTTATCTGGTTACTAAGCTTTATGTTCTGGTTTATGTATCGCGGTTCACGCCTGGAAGGAGCTTATATCCTGGCCCGCTTCCTGAAACGGCACTTCAATATCAACGTAGTACCGGAACAATACGTCAGTACCCTGGTGGGTAGCCGTATCACAGGCACATATTTCTACTACTCCGGAACATTCATCTGCGTGTTCACTTATCTGGCAGTAGGGTATGCCTGGCGGCCTAATATAGCGGTGCCAATTGTCGCACCACTACTGGGTCCATAAATAGACTAACTTTCGCTGTTTACCACTTCAACTCAACAAACAATTCCGCCCCGCTCTGGGGCGGTTTTTTTGTTCTGGCTTTTGTGAGCTATTTAATACTTCTCTCCTGGTTATTTGTTACAATTGAGTCATACTGGAAACAATTAATCCCACCGGGGATATTGCGTTCAAGATTTTGGCATATATCTAATGCGGAAAAAGAGCCTTGTTTCGCAGGGGTTAGAAAAAGTTACTACCCCTGTATTACCCATGTCTTGTGTCGCTCCTCGGCTATTATCCAGCCTAACAAGAAGGCGAGACGCTAATCAATGGAAACAATGACTTTTGAGAGTTTGACGAGTTTTAGCTATTTTGGCGATATCCAAGAAAATAATATCTCCCGCATGTACCGCTCGGTTACACTGATGAATCTGATTAAAGGCATTGGCGCGGATAGTCAGCCTGATACACTGGAAGAGTTGCGAGTCGCTACTGGTTATGATTATGTCAACTTCAATCCCTTGTATGATGCTGAAACTGTCAGCAAAGTAGTGAATTTTTTCCGATGGAAATATTATCGGGGCTGGCCTGTCTCGGAGGCTTATCGGGCTTTGGGGCGGTGCGCGGTATCAGGCTGGACTAACACGACCTTTGGTAAAGTCACACTGATGATGGTGCCGTTGCTCAAGCCAGATAATGCAATTTATTATTTGCCTTCGGTTTTTGACCGCACCCGGCTTTTTGGGCGGCGATTTGTTGAGCGGGTTGGGACTACTACCTGGCGATTTAACCTGACCGAGGAGATTATGCCCGCCGATTACATTGCCGGGATGGTCGAGGCTGGGGCGGCACTGGTTGGGCAGATTCGGGACTATCGGGTTATTGTTGGCCCGATTGTAAACGAAAACCTAACCCAAATCACGATTGAGGTGCTCTATTAAAGGGTTGTCGGTTGGAGTTGTGGGTTCTCGGTAGAAGTCGAAAATAACAAGTCAAAAGTTCAAGGTAGGAAGTGCTGCTAGTAATTTATTTTGTCCTGTAATATTCTAAACTATAACGACTTGGAACAAGCTAAACGAAGTGAGGGACAAAGCATGCAGTCACAAGAAGTCTTAAATCCAAATACAAGATACAGCCTCCAGAATATAGAAACAGCCTTTGAAGCGTTTCGGAAAAACTACCCTGAATATGACTCCACCCGGAAACTTGATGAGCTACGGGCCACTGAATACTCTCGACTCGACCAACAGGGGCACGTTTACCTGGATTATACGGGCGGGGGCTTATACGCCGAATCGCAAGTGCGCGACCACCTGACCCTACTATCTAATAATGTGTTCGGCAACCCTCACTCAGATAACCTGACCTCACTGGCAATGACCCAACGGGTTGAACATGCCCGCGATTATGTACTTAAATATTTCAATGCTTCACCCGATGAATATATCGTGATTTTCACCCCGAACGCGACTGGTGCGCTCAAACTGGTGGGCGAGTCTTATCCTTTTGACCGAAACAGCAACTATTTACTGACCTTTGATAATCACAACTCGGTGAATGGTATTCGTGAGTTTGCCTACGCCAAAGGAGCAAGGGTAACTTATATCCCCATCCAACTGTCCGACCTGCGGGTAGACCCAGATGCATTAACAAGTGGATTGGAATTAGCTCGTCCTGACACGCATAACCTGTTTGCCTATCCGGCTCAATCGAATTTTTCGGGAGTACAGCACCCCCTGGAATGGATTTCGCAAGCCCAGGCTAAAGGATGGGACGTCCTGTTGGATGCAGCGGCCTTTGCCCCTGCCAACCATCTCGACCTCAGCCAATGGCATCCTGACTTTGTGGATATTTCGTTTTACAAAATCTTCGGCTATCCCACTGGCACGGGCTGTTTGCTGGCGCGTAAATCGGCCATTCAGAAGCTACGGCGGCCCTGGTATGGTGGCGGCACAATCACTTTTTCGACAGTGATGGGTTTCAACCACTATTTAACTCCCGGCGCGGCAGGGTTTGAGGATGGAACGGTCAATTATTTGAGTCTGCCAGCGGTTGAAATCGGGCTGAAGTTTATCGAGTCGGTGGGGATTGAGCTGATTCACAGGCGGGTAATGGGCCTGACGGGCTGGCTTATCGAGCAACTGGTCACTTTACGGCACAATAATGGTAATCCAGTGGTCAGGTTGTACGGCCCTGCCAATACTGAGCGGCGCGGCGCAACCGTTGAGGTCAATTTCCTTAATCCTGAAGGCAAATTAATTGACTGTAACAAAGTAGAAAGGCTGGCGAACGACCAGCGTATATCACTGCGGGCGGGTTGCCATTGCAATCCAGGCGCACGCGAAGTAGCACTGGGTTTCACTCAAGCCGAAATGTTAAGGTGTTTCAGTAACAAAAACACCTTAAGCTATGAGCAGTTTTTAGAAGTAATTGTTGGTAAAACGAACGGGGCACTACGCGCCTCGATTGGCCTCGTTACTAACTTTGCCGATGTCTATAAATACATGAATTTCGCGGAAACTTTTGTTGACAAATTTTAGCTAGGCTACCAATTCTTCCAGAGCGCGTTTGTCAAGAAGTTCAATGGTACGGTTCTGAACGTTTATCAACTTTTTCTTCTGCAATTCCAGCAACTTGCGGGTAACAGTAACACGGTTGCTACCAATCATATCGGCTAATTCCTGATGGGTCAGACCAAGCTCGATAGTTATACCATTGGCACTTTGAACCCCAAATTCAGTTGCTAGTTTGAGTAGAATATTAACCAGCCGCAAACTAACATCCCGGCCTAGTAATCCTTCAATCAGGATTTGGCTCTGGGATAGTTGCTGCGAAAAGCTGTAGATTATCCGGCTTGCCAACAGGGGGGATTGTTCCATCAGCATATCCAGGGCACTTTCCTGGATACAGGCTACGATAGAGTCCTTCATGGCTTCGGCGTAGACATCGTGGAAATAGTTATTCTGGTTGTTGGACTGTGCGAAAACGTCGTTTACACTCAAGATAGAGAGGGTAATGGCCCGACCATCCGGCAAGATTTCGTAGAGCCGCACCCGGCCCATCATTACGAAATACAGAATGGAGCGATTGTCACCCGGTTGGAAAATTTTCTGACTCTCCTGATAACGGGTCAGGCGGAAGGCATGCACGCTTTTAATCAAATCCTGCAAGCTACTGCGCTCTAAACGCAAGCGGCGGGACTCAATACTTTCGGCGGCCAATTCTTCCTGAATCACCCGATTTTCATCTAAAAAGCCCCCCAATATAGAACTTTCGGCCCGTGCTCGCAAACTATTAAAGCGTTCGGTTATGGGTTTAAGTAAACTGGGGTTATTATCCACTACCTGAGTGGTGCTGACCACATCCCACATCATATTCATCATGGTGGACATCTGGCCCACCACCGCTTCGATACGGGTGGAAGCGCGGGCTTGCATCCGGCCTTCTTTTTCCAGAAGAGCCAGATAATCATCGTAACGACCGCTTTTGAGGGCGCGTAGTAGTTGTTCCCACAGATTCATGTGACGTCGTCGAACCTCAGCATCAAACTTGGCAACTTCAAAACCATAGCCGCGCAACTCAGAAAGCTCTGACCATTTCTTACGAAAAGCGGGTTTAGCCTCAGCCAAAGCCCGTGCTAACTCCTCTGTTACCATAATAGTCCTCTATTTCTGCTTGTCAATGACAAGTCAAGAGTCGAGCAATAAGTGGTACCCCACACAAATAGCAATTTGTAACATCTTGAAGCGGAATAAGGGTTAGGAGGCAATTTCAATTTATCTAGTTTAGATTAAACCAGATTTGACCAGAAACCCAAAAGTGATTAGTTAGGGGTTATTGCTGGTGTGGGCTGGAATTAATTTAGATTTTGAAATCTTGGTATCTTGGTTTCGCAGCATAGGTTTTATAGAGATATTATAGAGGTTTTATCTAAAAAAGCAAGCCTGTTTAGGTTAAGAATTATGAAGCCGTAAATATTGGTGGTAAAAAGTGTTAAGTAGCAAAATTTCGCTGGGTAGTATAAACTACCGCTATAAAACAGGTTCTTTGCTTAAATTAGTTTGTAGGGTAACAGCTTCCTGCACCACCAAAACTTCCTGGAAAGAGGATCGAATGCCAGCCAACCCCCCAAAGAGGTCGAAATATAATTCAACTGCAACCGTTCGAACAACTTCTCAAACCGCTCAGGTTACAGTAGACCCAGGACAAAGCAGAATAGGTTCCCAAACCAGCTTTAAAACTTTGGTGGGCTATAGCTTTGGTATAATGAAACCAATTACCTGGTTTGCTCCAATGTGGGCTTTTTTGTGTGGCGCAGTAGCGGGGGGGATGGAGTGGGGTAGCCTGGAAAATATTGGCAAACTGATGCTGGGAATTTTGTTGAGTGGGCCGATACTTTGCGGGTTATCGCAGGTCTTGAATGATTGGTTTGACCGGGAAGTGGATGCCCTTAATGAGCCAAACCGCCTTATTCCCTCTGGTAAAGTGACCGGAACGCAAGTTTTTATCACAACCGCTGTGCTATCAGTGTTGGGTGTGGCAATCCCGGTGTTTCTGGGTGAGCCAGTGATGATTTTAACCGCGCTGGGTTTTATTCTGGCTCTTACCTACAGTGTGCATCCTATCCGAGCCAAACGCAACGGCTGGATTGGCAACGCGCTGGTGGCTATCAGCTACGAGGGATTGCCCTGGCTGGCGGGAAACGCTACCTACGGCTCAAATCATACCGCCAGTTGGTCGGCTATAACCGGACTAAGCTTGACCGCCGCGATTATTTACAGTTTCGGTGCGCACGGCATTATGACCATCAACGACTTTAAGAGTATCTCCGGCGATACTATAATGAAAATTAAAACCATCCCAGTGCTTTATGGACCTAAAGTGGCGGCCTGGATTGCGATTATCATTATGAATTTGTCGCAACTGGCGATGGTGGCGGTACTATTCGTGAGCGGGAAAGGGCTAAACGCCGGACTTGTTTTGTTATTCCTGTTTGCCCAGTTGCCCCTACAGCGCAAGTTTATGACTGACCCCAAAGGTAAGGCCATCTGGTATAACGCTACTGGTACTACTCTCTACGTCTACGGGATGCTTATCACCGCGATTGGTCTGGGTATTAGTTAATCCAAAATCTAAAATCGAATATCTAAAATTGACTGTCGGTGGGGAGTGACTGATACCAGGCGCAGCACCCCTTCTAATTTTCCCGATTTTAGATTTTCATTGCAACCGCTTTGCACATTTCCAGTAATCGCTGGCTATTGCGGGTTGAGTCGTGGTCGGCCTCGGCGATTTCCCGCCCACGCTGCCCCATTTTCTGCCGCAGTTCAGGATTTTTAATCAGGCTATTCAGGGCGTTTACCAGGCCATCTTTATCCTTTGGCTTGATTAGCAAGCCATTCTCCCCTTCCAGCACTACCTCATCAATCGCCCCCACGCGGGTGGAAATAATCGGCAGACTGGCCGCCATCGCCTCGCCCAGCACCATAGGTAGACAATCCCCCTCGGTAGGCAAAACAAAAATATCAGCCTCTCGGAAGAGCTTCTGTATTTCCGGGCTGTTGGCCGTAATTCCTCGATGGATGAAAATACTTTTATCGGGCTCAGAGTCTAGTTCGGCTTTCGTCACTAAATGCAATTCGGTGGGGGTTTCGGATGAAAAGATTTGGCGGTAAGCCTCTAATAGTAAATCGCCGCCTTTACGCTTAAAATCGCCTCCCACAAACAGGATGCGGACGGGCGTTCCGGCGGGCTTATTATAACGAACTGCCAGTTCTTCAGGGGTCAGTTTCCACAAACTCAAATCGGTGCCGGGAGGGATGACCTCGATTCGCGCGGCTGGCACGCCATAATCCTCCACCAGCGATTTTTTAACCCAGCGCGACCATACCACAAATTGTTTTGCCGACCTGAAGGTGCGTTTGTGAAGTGCTAATTTCAGTCGTTCGCTCAGATTGCTACCCCGTTTGTGGTTATAGGCTTCGGCTACGGTGTCATAATTAATCGGCGTAGCATCCAGCGACATTACAGTTGGCACGCCCTTCGTTTTGCCCACCGAAAATATCGAAGGAATAGCGGTATGGAAAAAATAAAGGTCGGGGCGACTGTGAAGGCTGGACAAGGCCCGTCGCGCTTTCAAACCGGAACCAAATGTCCAGTTGCTACGGAAGGGCGGTATTTTATCCAGGCGGGTTTCGGGTGGGTAGTTAATATCCAGCCACTTGATATTGACGCTTTTTTCACCCTCAAAGGCTTTACGCAGATTTGAAGCGTGGACAGCGTTCCCCAGGGTTTGTTCCATGACAAAAACGAAATTTTTAGGCGGCATTATTTTTATTCCTCGATTTCGTAATCATCATAAGAGGGTAAGGCGGGCGGGTTGGGGTGGCGTTGTTGGAGCAAAGAGGCAAGTTTGGTAACGATAGCACTATTAGCAACCGCTTTGTAAGCCCCTGCCGCCCGCGCCTGTCGCAAAAGTTGTGGCTCGGTGTGTCGCCCGAAGGCCAGCACCGGAACAGCTGCAACACAGGCAGCTGCGATTAATCCCTGCCAATCAAATTGAGTAGCCTGGGTATCAATCAAAACTACCTCGAACGAATTTTGAGCTAGTTTCTCCCGGAAATCGGCCTCATTTCGAGCAAATACTCCAACCCAGGCTTCGTTATTTTCTGTCGGGAGGTTTTGGATAGCCGCTTTGAGTTTGCCAAGAAAAAACAGGTCGCGGGTAATTGCCAGAATTTGCATAGTTTAGACCGATTTATGGAATTCATCACCGTTGCGAGTGTAGCCGCATTGGACAAAAAAGGTTTCATCCCATTCTATAATACCATTTTGAGGGGCGGGGGCGCATACTAACTTCAAACCTTTAGTTTTGGCGTAGGTTTCGGCTTCTTTCAAAATTTCCTGAGCTATGCCTCGCTTATCGTAAGCCACAATGGTTTCGTACTGATAGATATTAAGCTTGCTTTCTACCAGCTCACCATTGGCAAAACCCACCTGCCGCGCCCCCCAGAAAGCGGTAAAAGCTATGGGCGGGTGGGAATTTTGGGCATTTGCTCCCGAATTTTCCTCCACCCGCAGGGCAATATGCCGACCTTCCGGGTCACTAAAAACCCGCTCAGTTCCGGGGATACGATACATATCACGGCGTTCCTGCCCCCGCTGGTCAACCGCCCGTTGCTCGGCTTCTTCGCGGGCTGCTTCCGATGCACTCATTTTGCGCTTGACAGGCGCACCGCCCCAGGCTTGCGCATCCAGGTTATCGCTATCTTTCTCTTTATCTTTCTTCTTGAGGAAGTTAAACATTGCAAATTCGCTCCTGAAAGTTAGTTGTTGGTTATTAGTTGTTGGATTCCAGTTTTGAGTTAAAGAATAAGAGTCTGTAATGTTGGATTTTGGATTTTAGGTCTTGGATATGAAACAACAACCGTTACAAATATACCCGATACTATAGGCTTGTGCAATTCAATTTTCGTGAAACTATCAGGTGGTGAGCTGCGTAAATAGGGAGAATAACGGTTAAGAAAACCGGAGTATATAAGAAAAAGGATAAAGTTTATGCGAAATTACGGAAAAGTAAGTATTGTCGAACTGGTAGTTAAAGGGCTAATTGCCCTGATAATAATAGTGGTGGTTATACAGATATTCAGGGCGGTCTTCGCGATTGTAGCGGCTCTGTTGACCCTGGTTATTATTGCCATTGGGGTAATGATTCTGTTGAGGGTATTGGGCGGGCGAAGACGCTTCTGAAAATAGTAACGGGTGCCGCGTAAAAATCTATCCCCTTCCCTATCAAGGAAGGGGAACTGAAAACTCGGCACTCATTACTCGTTACTTATTTAGCGCGGGAAAGCCTCACGCACCCCACCATCTACCGGAATCATTGTTCCGGTGGTTTTGGCAGAACGGTCAGAAGCCAGCCAGAAAATAGCTTCCGCCACATCCTCCGAGGTCACGCTGACTTTTAACAAATTGCGTTGGGCGTAGAAATTCTCCAAATCCTCCACTTTAATTCCATAACTTTTGGCGCGTTGCTCTTTTATATCCGGCGACCACAGGTTAGAGGCAAAAATTGCATCAGGGTTGACCATATTGGCCCGGATGCTGTCAGCCCCGCCCTCAATTGCCAGAATACGGCAAAGTTGAGCCTCCGCCGCTTTTGCCGCGCTATAGGCTCCAAAATCCTTGCCGGGAGCCGTTACGTTCTTGGTAGCGTTAAAAACCAGACTACCACCCAATTTTTGCTCCTGCATAATCCCAATTGCGGCCCGACTCACCAGAAAATGCCCGGTAGCGTTGACTGCCAGACTCTTGTTCCAGTCGTCCAGCGATAAATCAACAATCGCCGAAACTTTAGCAATCCCGGCGTTAGAAACCAGCACATCCAACCCCCCGTAAGTCTGGCAGGTCTGGGCGAAAGCCGCCGCCACCTGAGTTTCGTCAGCTACGTTCAGAGGAATAGCAATTGCCCGATTTAGCCCATATTTCTGAACTATCGCCTCGGCTACCGCTTTCGCTCCTGCCAAATCCATATCTGTGACGACCACATGCGCCCCCTCCGCCGTCAAGCGTAAGGCCGTAACCTTGCCGATACCACTAGCCGCCCCCGTCACCAGGACAATTCGGCGGGCCAGTTCCTTTTCGGGCGGGGCAATCGTCAGTTTGTATAGTTCCAGAGGCCAATACTCGCCATCATAAGCATCCCGCAAGGAGAGCGAAATATATTCACCCACCGCCTGCGCCCCGGCAATAACGTTAATAGTATGGTGATAAATATCTGCCGCCACTAGAGCAGCCTTCGCATCCTTGCCCGCCGTCCACATTCCCACCCCTGGCAGCAAAATCACCCGGGGGGTTGGCTCTAACATCGGGTCGTTATTGACCCGGTGAGTTTGAAAATATTCCTGATAGGCGGTTTTGTAACTCTCCATCTGTTGCCGAACCGCCGCTTTAACCGTAGCTACATCGCTCAAATCGGGTATATCCAGCCACAGGGGGACGCGCTTGGTATTCAGCATATGGTCGGGGGTGGCTGCTCCCACCTGGCTGAGTTGTGGCCCGTTAGCACTTCCTACAAATTCTAGCACATCCGGGCTATTGTCAAAGCGCAGTATCGTGCGGCCCAACGCTCCCCGCAGGGTCGGGGCAATCGCCGCCACCAGCTTTTGCCGCACTTCGGGTGATAAGGCGGGGCGCACTTCCGTACCAAATCCGGCTCCCGACTGGCGGGCGGTAATAAACTCCTCGGCTTCGGTTACTAGCTCGATATGACGGTCATAGGCTTCTTTGGGGGTGTCGCCCCAGGTTATCAGGCCGTGATTCATCAAAATCAGGCCACGCACGGTTGGGTTAGCCTTTACCGCCAACCCAACCTCTTTCGCCAGTTTAAAGCCGGGTCGGCTATAGCCCACTGTTGCGACGGTATCACCATAACATTCCAGGACGGTTTCCTCGCGCCGCACCGTATTGGTCAGGGACAAAATAGCATCGGCGTGGGTATGAGCCACCGCCGTAAAGGGCAGAAAGGCATGCAGCAAAGTTTCGATAGAGGGGCGGGGCGAAGATGGGTTCATCAGGGTGTGGTTCAGGTATTCGACCATTGCCTCGTCGCTCAGTTCGTCGCGCTCGAACAGGGGCAAAATATCGTCCAGCCGCACGCCGGGGAAATCCTTGCGCTGCATGGCCTTCATGTCGCTGCCACTGCCCTTGATACGCTGTACCCGCACCTTCTCGCCCTTAAAGTCGGTTTCTTCGACTTTGTAGCTATTATTACCGCCGCCCCAGATTACCAGGTTGGTTTCGGTGCCGATTAATTTGGCCTGATAAATTAACAAACCCACCGGGTCAAGTCCCGCCGCTTCTTCCTCACGCCACAGGTTTTGCATCTTGGTTTCCTTTCCGCCTATTTCGCCATTAGAATGTTTTACCTGTTTATTATATAGCTTTTGGATTATTTTTTCGGTAGCACAAAAAAGGACGACCACTTAGGCCGCCCTACAAAAATCATTTTCTCAAGCCATAATAACCAAGTCAACGAAAGGGGTCACAATTTTTTGGCTATCTGGTGCGAGTTATCGAGGTGCAAATAATCCGGGAGGGGGCCACCAATCAGGGGGCGGGCATAGTCCAGATAGTCCGAGGTCACAAAGTTTCCGGCAGAATTAATATAGCTGGCAGGCATTTTGCGCTCACTGTTGGCGATATTTAAAAGTGGGGTTGTGCCAGTAGTAGCCCGGTATTCCTCACCGGGGGCATTAGCCCGCAACAGAGTTATCATTACATCACTTTCGCCCGCCAGAGCGCGACGGGTAGCTTCTTCGCCCACCATCTCGGCCTCGGCTAAATCCGTTTCACTGGCGCAAAGCATACTCATTCGTTGCAAAGTGCCGGGTTTATCGAAACGGCTGGTCAGACCCAATTCTTTCATCACCAGACCACCTAGGTAGTTTGCCGGGCCAGGGAAATATTTGTGACCAAAGCCGTCCACAAAATAAGGCTCGCCATGACCCGCCAGAGGTTTGCCATAGTTGTCCTTTACTGTCTCGCCAATTACTACCACACAGTAGCCGTAAAGGGCATAGGCCCGTTGCACATCGCGCAGGAAGTCGTTAGGGTCAAGACCACGTTCGGGAGTATAAATCAGGTGAGGGGCATCTTGCTCACGTTTTTTGGCGAGGGCAGCACTGGCGGCCACCCAACCAGCGTTGCGCCCCATCACTTCCAACAATTTGATGGGATGCACCAGCGAGGATGAAGCAGTATCTATTCCGGTATCCTGGGTAGCAATCGCTATATAGCGGGCGATACTGCCATAACCGGGGCAATGATCCATATCGGGTAGGTCGTTATCTATGGTTTTGGGTACGCCCACCGCATAAAGCTCGTAACCGGAACGTTGGGCCACTGAAGCCAGCCGATGGCAGGTGTCGGCACTATCGTTTCCGCCGATGTAGACAAAATATCGGATGTCGTTAGCTTTGATAATTTTGAGGAGTTTTTCCATATCCGCCTCGCCGATTTTGTAACGGCACATCCCCAGAGCAGCGGCGGGGGTGCAACGGAGGTTTTCCAGGGCGGTGGGATTGTCGAACTGCGGGCGTAAATCCACGATATGTTGGCTAAGAAGTCCCTGCACGCCGTTGAGCATGCCATAGACCTCACCCACTTTATCACTTTTAAAGGCTTCTTTTATTACTCCCGCCAGGCTGCCGTTAATGACGGCGGTTGCCCCGCCCGATTGCCCCACTATCAGGTTTCCTTTTGCTGTCATTGCTCTCTTTCTAAATAGTTGTCGGTTTAGTATTCCAGCAAGGCCGTAATATTGTAATCCTTGAGGCGTTCGCGCCCCTTCAGAAACGAAAGCTCAATCAGGAAGACTAGCCCGGTCACAATCCCACCAAGTTGCTCCACCAACGAGGCGGTTGCCCCCACTGTGCCGCCGGTTGCCAGCAAGTCGTCGGCGATAAGCACGCGCTGACCGGGCAGAATGGCATCCTTGTGCATCTCGATAGTATTAGTGCCATATTCCAGTTCGTAATCGGCAGAGATAGTCTCAGCGGGTAGCTTGCCCATCTTCCGCACCAGCACAAACCCCGCCCCCAGACGGTCAGCCAGAGGCGCACCAAAAATAAAACCCCGCGACTCGATACCCACCACTACATCAATCTTTTGGTCTTGATACCTTTCAGTCATCTGATCAAGGGAATACTTAAAGGCCGCCGCATCCTGCAACAACGGAGTAATATCCTTAAAAACTATTCCGGCTTTGGGAAAATCGGGAATATCCCGGATTTTTTCTTTCAAGTTCACAACTCTTCTCCTTGTAGTGGTAAATGTGGCGAAAATTTGGTATTATATTATCACACTTCGCACAATCTTAGAGGTTGGTGGATTCTGCCGGAAACCCCCGGCTTGAAACCCATCGCCATCTTTTCCCCGTCAAATAGTAGCATATTTTCTCCAAATTGACAGGCAAGATTTCATGGGCTATTCTCAAGTTTAGGGTGGGGCAACGCGGCTCGACCATACATGTTTTATAAAACCCAATGGAGTGAATTATGATTTCCTTTGCACCAACCGAGGACCAACAACTCGTAATTGATACAATAAACCGCTACGTGCGGGAGAAAGTCCAACGCGCCCGGCATGATGCCGACGAAGGGCGCAGCTATGCCAATAATCTGGTACAGGAAGGCTGGCGATTGGGCGTACTGACCAGTTGGCTACCCGAAGAATACGGCGGGGTCGGCGAAGAGCATTCGGCGGTCAGCGCGGCGGTCTATGCCGAAGAACTGGCCTATGGCGATTTGGCTTTAGCCCTTCACATTATTACCCCCGGTCTTTTTGGCCTCCCAATCCTGAAATACGGGACTGCCGCCCAAAAAGACAAATGGCTCCCCAAACTGGCCGAAGACAAACTCCCCGGCCTGACCGCCGCCCTCAAAGAAAGTGGCTGGGATTACGACCCTCTGAATCTCCGCACCACCGCCCAGAAGAGCGGCGATGGCTATATTCTGAACGGCACCAAAGTAGGCGTGCCACTGGCGGCTGAGGCCGAGGCGATTCTGGTTTATGCTAATGACAACGGCTCAACTCAGGCTTTTATCGTGGAAAAAGGCACACCGGGTTTGCAAATCAGTGAACGCGAGAGCCTGATGGGTCTGAAAGCCCTGCCCACCTACGAAGTCAGCCTGAAAGATTGTGGCGTGGGAGGTTCGACCCGCCTGGGTGAAGAAAGCGGCTCGGAGATTTGCCAGTTGCTAAACCTGTCGCGGGTTACAGTAGGCGGATTGGCGGTAGGGGTTGCCAGAGCGGCCCTGGAACATGCCCTGGGATATGGCAAAGAGCGACAGGCTTTTGGGAAACACATCGCCCAATTCCAGAGCATCGCCTTTATGCTGGCTGAAATGCAGATGGAGCTGGATGCCGCCCGCCTGATGGTCTGGGAAGCAGCCTGGAATGTGGATAAGGGACACGATGCCACCCGCGAATGTGTGTTAGGCCGACAGTATGCCGATGAAGCCGCAATGTTAGTGGCAGACCGCGCCCTCCAGATTTGGGGTGGTCACGGCTACATCCGCGATAACCCGGTGGAACAGTTGCTCAGGAATGCTCGCAGTTTCGCCGGACTGACCGGCGGGGCTATGTTGTAAGGGAAGGGAAAACCATGATTGATTTTGAAACACCTGAAAAGATTAGTAGCCAACTCAAGGTTTTGGAGCAGGTAGCCATTCACGTAATGCGCCCCGCCGCCCGTTACTACGACGAGCATGAGCATGAACGCCCCTGGGAATATATCAAAATGATGTGGGAAGGCGGCAATAACGCCGGGTATCGGGGGCGACAACAGCCGGGTAGTGGCGAGATGCTTTCGATGACCTCCGGCAGTGAAAAAGGCGAAGGGCCGCGCATCCGCAACGTCACCCTGATGCACACCGTCGAAATGCTTTCCTATGGCGATTGCGGTTTGTATCTTTCGACAGCAGGTGGCGGTCTTGGTTCTGCCGCGATTGAAGCTGCCGGAACGCCCGAACAAAAAACCCGCTTCCTGGAGCGTTTTAGTGGCGGCGAACCAAAGTGGGGGGCGATGTGTATGACCGAGCCCCACGCCGGAAGCGATACCGCCAACATTCGCACCACCGCCAAACTGAGCGAGGATGGCAAGGAGTGGATTCTTAACGGCGACAAGATTTTCGTGACCAGTGGTTTGATGGCCGCCCAGGATTCCACCGGATTTGTGGTGGTGTGGGCGACGGTTGCGCCTGGTACTGGACGCGCCGGAATGAAAAGCTTTGTGGTAGAAGCCGGAACGCCGGGGATGAAGGTCATACGCCTGGAGAAGAAGCACGGTATCCGCGCCAGTGATACCGCCGCTATTCATTTCGCGGATTGTCGTATTCCCTACGACAACATTCTGGGTAGCCCGGAAGTCGCCGGAGCCGATGCCAAAAGCAGCAAGGGTTTCCAGGGCGCAATGAAAACTTTCGACGCCACCCGCCCGTTAGTCGCCGCCAGTGCTATTGGGGTTGGTCGGGCTGCGCTGGATTTTGCCAAAGAGTATCTGACCAAAAACGGCCTGACGGTTCGCTATGATGCGCCTCCCGGCAAGCTGACCGCCATCGAGCGCGATGTCATGCGGATGGAAGCGCAGTTACGGGCGGCCTGGTTGCTGATTCTGCGGGCGGCCTGGCAGATGGACAACGGGATTTCCAACACAATGGAAGCCTCGATGTGTAAAGTCAAAGCGGGCGAGGCTGTGACCTGGGTGACTCAAAAAGCGGTGGAACTGCTCGGTCACGAGGGTTATAGCACCAAACTGCTAATCGAGAAGTGGATGCGCGACGGCAAAATCAACGACCTATACGAAGGCACAGGCCAGATTAACCGCCTAATCGTAGCCCGCCGCTTGCTCGGCTACAGCAGCAAAGAACTTTAGGCAGTCGTCGGTCGTCGATTGTCTGAAAAATCCGTAGGGGCGATTCGCGAATCGCCCTTTTTTGATTCCTAATCAAACCAATTCTCTTGTCGGCAAAGAATTATTCTCAACCGCAGGTTGCATTAAGAGCCACGAAACTGCCATCGAAGGATGCCGCACACACTAGCGTTCCGAGACGTGGACCGTTCAACTGGGAGGCTCCTACTTTAACCGTACCACTGAGTGAGGTAATACTATGGGTTAGGCCAATCAAAGTGCTATTTTGGATAGTGCTAACCCCTCCAGCATTGTTGAACAGCCCATTATTACTTGACCCATTAGCCGCGATACTATTACTGTTATTGAAAAATAATATCCCGGCATAATTATAGGCTCCACTGCTATTAAGACCCCCCGTAGCTGAAAAGGTACTATTTTGCACCATAACGCTAGAAGCATTGGTCACTTCGAGGCCAACATTATTGCCAGCACCATTAGTATTAATAGTGGTATTGGTCACTTTATTGTTGAGGCTGTTAGGAGCGACTAAAACACCAACCTTATTAGTTGCGCTACCACTATTTACAACCTTCAAAAAGCGCAATTCGCTATCCCCATTCATAATTACGGTAGCCGCATCTGCCGGGAGTATGTTGGTATTAACCAAAGAAGTAATAACGGTTGTATCCTCGCCTGATCCCTCTATGTCTACAAAAGGAAGGGAATTAAGAGCGCGGCCATTAAGGTCATATAAACCTGGTTCCAACTTTAACAACCAGGGATTGGTGACGGAAGGGCTATTGCTCGAAATTGTCGAAAGAGCCGCAATCAGGGCATCACCACTTTGAACCGGAGTAGCTTTGGGGCTAACTACCAGAGTTCGGGTTAGTGTCACCATGTTTAGGATGGTCTCGCTACCTGTGCAAGGGTCAACGCTGCCAACTCGTAGGATTTCGGTAGGAGTTATAACCCGCCCTCCCAGGCTGATTTTGGCGGTAGTGCTAGGGCCACCCTGACAAACCGGGATATTTTCTCCCAGAGCCGGACTGATGGGTAGCAAGCCAATTGCAAATCCAAAAAGCACCCCTAATACCAGTGGGAAGTAAATTCCAGAACGTTTCATCGACTAGTTCTCCTTGTTTAACTTTTCCGGGACGCCTCAGTAAAAAAACCATGCCTGCTTCTTCAAAGTAGAGCAGTCAAATTATAACTAATATAAGGGAAATTTCTAGTCCTATTTTAAAAGTCTTATGAAAATTTGTTGGCAGAATACAAATGGCAGATATTGATTTTTGTTATTTAATAAAGTGTACTACTTGTGGCTGGTTGATAAAGGAATGCAGCAACCAATAGCAAATAAATGTGGTCAAGCGAAAGGAGCTTTTCAAAATGAATTTAGGTTCAAGGGGGTTTTGTACCGACCACGATTTTGACCTTCAGCTTGTGACTGAATTAGTGGAATTTGACAAAATAGGATATAATTTGCGAACAGGTTATACTTGAGTTCAAATACACAGGGGGTTCAGTTCTAGCATGCTAAGAGGGACAAATATGTTCAGTCCGATTAAGCTCACTTTCCTAAATCGGCGCAAAGCTACTGCCTTATTAGCCCAACAAATATCAGAACTACCCGAAATCCTTGAACAGCTAGGGGTTCCCCAATTCCGCCCAACCCTTGTATTGGTGGGCGGGGCCAGCCGAATGAGTGCCAGCGACCTCCAGAATTTACGACGGCTGTTCCGAGAAGCGATTGTCCCTGCTATTCAAGCCCTTAATGCGGTGGTGGTGGATGGTGGCACGGATGCCGGGGTAATGAAAATGATGGGGCAAACCTATGCCGAGCTTGAGGCAACTTTCCCGCTGGTAGGGGTAGCAGTCGCCAACCTGACCTTATTACCCGGTACTGAACCGTTTAGCCCCGAAGCCACTCCCCTCGAATCCAATCATACCCACTTTATTCTGGTTCCCGGCTCAAACTGGGGTGATGATTCTCCCTGGATTGCCGATATTGCGACCTTTGTGGCGGCAGAGTCTCCCTCCCTGACGATTCTAATCAATGGTGGGGAAATTACCTACGATGATGCCGCCCATAGTCTGTTGCACGAACGCCCGATATTGGTGGTAGCCGGGAGTGGACGCACCGCCGACCAATTTGCAGCAGCTCTGCGGGGTGAGGAAGCCGACCAACGGGCAATGGAGATGGTGAAGTCAGGGAAAATTCGGGCCCTCAATCTTATGGATGACTTGACCAAATTTTCCAGCGAAATCAAAAAGGCCTTAGTTAGTTGAAGGTTAGATAAACTACAATATCAGACAGGCATCGCCAAAACTGTAGAAACGATAGCGTTCGCGCACGGCCTCGGAATAGGCCTGCAAAATAAATTCCCGCCCGGCAAAGGCACTCAATAACAGGAGTAAGGTGCTTTTGGGCAGATGGAAATTGGTAATCAGGCCATCAATCGCCCGAAGGGGCTTGCCGGGATAAATGTAAATATTAGTATCCCCCTCAAAGGCTTTTTGTAACCCGGCTTTAACATCAAAAGCCGACTCCAGGGTGCGCACCGCCGTAGTGCCCACCGCAATAACCCGCCCACCTTTTGCCCGCGCTGCATTCAGACGCGCTGCCACATCTGCCTCAATCTTGCACCACTCGCCATGCATCTGGTGTTCGAGGGCATTTTCCTCTTTGACAGGTTGAAAAGTATCCAGGCCCACATGTAGCAACACTCGCTCGAAACCAACTTCTTTTGCTTTTACCTGCTCGATTAGCTCCGGGGTAAAATGCAATCCGGCGGTGGGGGCGGCGGCACTACCGGGGCGGGTGGCATAAACCGTCTGGTAACGATTGGGGTCGGCGGGCTGCTGGTGGATGTAGGGCGGCAGAGGCATTTGCCCGTAGTGTTCCAGAAAATCCAGAGGTGGGCGACTAAACTTTACGACTCGCTCCCCGGTGGGCGTGACCTCCAGCACCTCGGCTTCCAGGCTTTCGCCGCCGCTTGGATTGGTAAATACAAAACGGGCTCCCGGTTTAGTACCCCGCCCAGGCCGCACCAACACTGTCCAGGTATCGCTTTCAGTTAGATGAATAATATCGGAAGGTTTTAGTAGCAATAGCTCGATTTGCCCACCACTTTTGGCCTTTTTGCCCAACAGTCGAGCGGGTATTACCTTGCTCTCGTTCACCACCAGCACGTCCCCGCCTCTCAGGTAGTCCAGAATGTCCCGGAAACTTTGGCGGTGGGTGATAGTGTGGGTGGCGCGTTCCAGCACTAATAGCCGGGAACTATCGCGGGGCTCGGCGGCGGTTTGGGCGATTAATTCCGGTGGCAGATGATAATCAAAATCGGACAGGGGTAAATTTTCAGGAAGGTTTGTCATTATTCAGTAGAGATAGATAAGCTTTTCGGGCAGACCAGTGTGTCTGCCCCTACGACTATTCACCCTTCCTTTGTAGGGAAAGGGGTCAGGGGGTCAGGTTTATTAAACACCAACCGGGATGCGGGCCAGTTCGCGGGAGGTTTCAAGCCTGGCATCGGCAGAGGGGAGATGGAAAATGACTTTTGTGCCAATCCCAATCTCGCTTTCAATTCTAATATCGCCGCCCTGCGCTTGCACGGTGTCGCGCACAATCGCCAGACCTAAACCACTACCGCCAGTATTACGGTCACGACTTTTATCTACCCGATAGAACCGCTCAAACACAAAGGGCAGATGTTCCGCCGGAATCCCGCTTCCACTATCTATAACCTCAAAACGAACCTGTTTTTCTTTCTTCAAGGCCATTGCGGTTAGTTTAACATATCCACCCGCCGGAGTATAGCGCAGGGCATTATCTATCAGGTTGCTTAAAATGTGGTTCAGGCAATCCGCATCAGCCAAAACGCGCGGCTCTGGCTCAGATACAGCTAATTCCAGGCTTACTTGCTTTTCGGAAGCCGTCGGCACGAAGCGGTCAAGGGCGGCTTGCAAGGCGGGTGTGACTTCAAATGTTTCAAAACTCAGGTGTTCCAGCGACTGTTCGTTATTAACCCACTCGCGCATGGAGTTGACCATTGTAGTCAGATGTTTTACTTCACTTAATATATGGTCATATATTTCATCGCGGCGTTGGGGTTCAACCACCAACCCGTCCCGCAACACTTCAGTATAGCCCTGAATGCTGCTCAAGGGGGTGCGTAGTTCGTGGGAAACATCAGCAACCAAATCCTTGCGTTTCTGCTCGGTTTGTTTCAAAGCCTTGCTCATTTTGTTAAAGCTAGCCGCCAGTCGTCCCAAATCGTCTTTACCTTCGGGTTTTATTACCAGATTATAGTTACCATCGGCAATCCGTTCGCTGGCCCGTTCCAGACCACGCAAGGGGCGAATGACGGTGCGAGAGAGCAAGAAACCCAGGACTACCGCGAAGGCTACTGAGATTGCCGACGCAATAATTATGGAATTATACATAGGTGAGGTTAAAAAGCCATTGGAATTATCTTCCAGAAACCTCACACCGATTGGACGACCATCAGCCCCAGGTGGGCCGCCAATCTGACCTTTGGAGGAAATAGGCCAGCCGCTATCCGCCGCCGCCTGCCGAATTTTATCGAAATCTACGTTGGGATTGCGCATAGCCGCCCGGATTTGTTGGATTTGGGTTTCAGGCGACAAATCCTGATTAGCCACGATGGTTTTTATTTTCTCGGTAATATCTTTGGCAGGGGGCGGCACAGCAATTTGAATATTGATTCTGTCCAGCCGGGTTTCAAATTCACGGGTCTGGTTATTGACGATTATTAAAAAGACGGCACAACAGGCCAGCGCGGTTAGAAACACCATCCCGGCCATACTAAAAATTATTTTGGTATTAAGTGAAAACTTCATAAGATTTTACCTGTGAATTATAATGCCTCGCGGGAAAGTTTATAACCAACGCCGTGAACTGTCTCTACCAGTTTAGGGTTAGGGAGTTTGGCCCGCAAGTTGGAAATATGCACCCCAATCGCCCTTGAAGCAATCAGCGAATCGCAATCGTAGAGGGCTTCTTCCAACTCGGTTTTGGTATAGACCCGTCCCGGTTGGCGAGCTAAGGTTTCCAGCAATTCAAATTCTTTATTGGTCAGGGAGGTGGTGGAATGTTGGTCGTAAAAGACCTCGCGAGTATCGTGGTTAATTGTTAACCTCCCCACCTTCATCACTTTGAGTTCGGGCGTAACCACCTCGATTTTAACAGGCGGGGCATCAGCTTTTTCCAGGCGGCGGAATATAACCCGGATACGCGCCATTAGTTCACGTGGGCTAAAAGGTTTGGTAACATAGTCGTCCGCCCCGGTCTCCAGACCTAATAATTTATCTATTTCATCGGTTCGAGCCGTTACCATAATTATTGGTACTTCGCTATCAGCCCGAATGCGGCGACACACTTCCAGGCCATCCAATCCCGGCAACATCAGGTCTAACAGGACAAGATCCGGTTGTATTGTTTTGAATTTAACCAGGGCATCTATCCCATCGCGGGCCACGATTACTTCATAGCCCTCAGCTTTGCAGTAAATCGAGAGGTAGTCAATTATGCCGGGCTCGTCCTCGACAATCATTATTTTTTTGCTGCGAGAAGTCGGGATTGTCCCGGTTTTGTACACTTCATTTTGGGTTGGGCTTGACATAGAAACGTCCTTAATGGTAGGTGGTTGTTAGTTATGGATTATTTGATTTTGGACTTTAGACCTTCGACTTTAGACCTTTGACTTTATTTTTAGATTCTAAATTTGTTCATGATATAGATTATAATCGAATAAGCAACTCTGCTAAACATTTTGTTGCAAAGATATCGCAAAGGATATGTTTTGGGATTTTGCCTGGATTTTACAACCCTGGTTGGGCTATTTTCAACTGTCTCAGGGTTGGGGTTGATAGCCAAGTTTCCGCTCCTTCTCGGCCTTCGCCCCCGCATTCAGCCATTATAATCAAGCAATAACCCTTATCTGTAGTTTACCACCTTGAGAGCAAGAATCAAGAAAAAAGGACGAAGGTGAATTTCTTCATCCTTCATCCTTCCTATTTCATCCTTTTTCGAGAACCCCTATTTGGTTATAACCCGTGCGCCCCGGTCGTAGGTGAAGTAGTTCCAGGCCCAATTGGTCAGCACGATAATGCGGTTGCGGAAACCTATAAGGTAAATCAGGTGGACGAACAACCAGCCCAACCAGGCGATATAGCCGCTCTGCTTGATACCATAAGCGTCAAAAACTGCTGAACGCCGCCCAATAGTCGCCATACTGCCCTTGTCGCGGTAGTGGAAGGTGGATAATGCCTTATTCCGAATGGTCGCCAGGATGTTATTCGCACTGATTTTGCCCTGCTGAATGGCTACCTGCGCCACCATCGGAAAGGCCACCGTTTTACCATCGTGAGTCTTAAAACCTTCCAGGTAGGCCATATCGCCAATTACATAAACCTCTGGGTGACCGGGCAACTGCATCGTTTCTTGTACCTTCACCCGCGCACCCCGCGCCATCTCGACCCCCAGGGCATCGCCTAACATTGCGCCCCGCACCCCCGCCGCCCAAACGATGGTGCTGGCGACAATTTCCGAGCCGTCTTTGAGCTTAACCACACCATTTTCGATAGTGTTTACTGGGTTGGCTAATTTTAATTCAACGCCCATTTTTTGCAACTCTTTGGTGGCTTGTTTCTGCAAACCCGCCGGGAAAGTAGCCAGTACCTTGTCCCCGGCCTCCACCAGAATCACCCGAGCCTCGTTCACATCCAGCATCGGGTAATCTTTGCGCAGAACGTGGCGGATAAGCTCGGCAAAAGCCCCCGCCAACTCCACTCCAGTTGGCCCCGCCCCAATCATCACAAAGGTCATCAAACTTTTGCGATGGGCCGGGTCTGGGTCGGACACCGCTTGCTCGAAGGCGGTCAGGGCTTTATTGCGGAGTTGCACCGCTTCGTCAATATCCTTCAAACCACTGGTTTCTACCGCCAGCGCGTCGTTTCCAAAATAGTTATTGGCACTCCCCGCCGCCAGCACCAGATAATCATATTCGATGGTGTGAGGGACGGCATGACCGTTGGCATGAATTAGTTTATTTTCAAAATCAATACTTTTTACTTCGGTCATGCGAAAACTCGCATTGGGATATTTGCGTAAAATTGCCCGCACCGGATAAGCAATAGACTCCGGTTCCAGGCCGGCGGTGGCTACCTGGTAGAGCAAAGGCCAGAAACCATGATAATTATTGCGGTCCAGCACCAAGACGTCAACCTCGCTTTTGGCTAACTGGCGGGCCACACTCAGACCACCAAAGCCAGCCCCTACCACTACCACGCGGGGTCGCCCGGTTTTGGCTAAATTTTCATTCTTTATATTTGTCTCAGCGGGAATAAGAGTTTCGAGAGTCATATCAGCCCTGCTTTCTCTTTAAATTGTACTTTTCTTCACAATGTAAGTATAAACCCTACACAGATGTAGGGCAATAGGTCAAAAGTCCAATCTTTGTGAAAAAACAGGCAATGTTTGAGGTTTAAAATTTATCGGGGAAAAGCTGGCGCAACCTGAGGTTATTACGGTCCCGCTGACTTATAATCGGGTCAAGGTTAGGCCAGGATACATTAATGTCGGGGTCGTCCCAGGCTACCGCAAAAGTATCACTTCCGTCATATAACTTCGTGACCATATACATATAATCCAAATCTTCCAGGGCGAAAGCCGAGTTGGCAAAACCTTCGGGGATATAAAGGGCTTGACGGTTTTCGTTACTCAGTTCAAACACTTCATGCTGCCCAAAGGTGGGCGAGTCGGGGCGAATATCCACAATTGCGCTAAAGGCTCGACCACGCGGCACCCAGACTATCTTATCCCAACGTTCGGCATGCAAGCCCCGCAATACCCCTTTGACCGAACGGGAATGGTTAACCTGTTGCAAACGGAACGGTTTGCCAATCGCCCGGCTCACTTCTTCAATATTCACTACTTCATCATATAAGCTATTACTCTGCTCATTAGCGGCAGGTCGCACCAGGCGCAATAGGCCCGGTAGTTTGGTTTCAAAAAATTTTGTGGTCATTTACCTTTGGTTACTGGTTGTCAGTTGTTGGATATTAGTTGTTAGTTTTTATATTTCAGCTTCAAATGCCTCCCACATAATACCATATTACATCCTGGATATTTCTAACAGTTCAGTCATCTGTAAAGTACATTACTGAATTAGCTGTGAGCTATCTCATATAATAAAGTTCAACAGGATTTGGATTGTTGAACCCAAAACTGTCTTGAGCGAAAAATTGTTAGCCTTCAGGCCGCATTTACTATTAAAATGTCAGAAAAATAGGCTTGTTAAATTATTTTAACGGAATGATCACTGAATATTAACTGAATGTTAATTCTACATTAACCCACAAGCAGGTAGAGAGTTTCTACAATTGGAAGCAGCCATTGGGAGAAATTCTCTCTTCCAAACGTCGTAGTAAAGTATTAGCATTGTAGAGAGAAAAAATATGTGGAATAATAGCAAGAACGAGCAACCCTCGTCGCACATGTTCAACGATCTCAGCCGCCGCCTGGACAAAATTCAGACTCAACCCCTCAACCAACGTTTGGTGCTTCCCGACGATTTAACCTTTGAAATCGGGGACGCTCTGGACAAATTACAAGAGCCTAACGAAAAGCCAGATAAGAAAAAATAAGCCCGGAAAACAAAAGGGCAGACACTTTGGTCTGCCCCTACGAATTTCTAATACATGACCCCTGATTAAGTGGCAATATCACCACAGGAGTCAATATAGTTTGTCGCACCCTTCTGGCCTTGACCATGCACATTGAGGTAGAAATTACCAGCAGTGACGGTGTTAAAATCCTTTTCTACAATAGCCTCGATTTTGCCTTTACCATCGGCGGCGGGGGTAACAACCGGCAAAGGGGCTTCGACTGGCCCTTGCGCCTGACAGGTGCCACTATGCAAGTGGGCGTTATGGGATTGAACGGATAGACCAACCATTTCAATTTCAACCTTAATCTTCCCACCCCCTAAATCGGTTATTACGGCGAAACCGCTGGCCCCACTTTTATTATTTTCACCCATAACCACTCTAAGGCTTCGGGCTCCGGCTGGCACTGTAATTACTGGCCCGGTTGTGGTAGCCGCCTGAGTAGCGGCGGGTTTGTTTCCACCCAAAACTACAAGACCGATTAGGCCCCCAACCAATACTAAAACTGCTAAACCAATTCCAACCCATAGGAGGGGCGAAAGACCCTTCTTTTTAGGGGCGGGCGGTGGAACAGGCGTAGGAGCGGGCGACGCAACCACACCATAGCCAGTGGTAGGCTGCTGATAAGTGTAATTCCCAACTGGCGCAGAAGTGCCATTACCAAATTGTGATGGTGAGTTAGGCGTATATTGCGTTGACGGATTAGGCGTATACTGCGGATTATTTCCCGAATAAGCCGACCCACCAGGATATGAGGTGTTGCTGGGTTGCCCGCCAATCGCCGAACCCGGATTTGACCCTGGTTGGGCAGCCCTGTTAGTAAGTGCGCTTAGAGGAGGGCGGTATTGCATTTCCTGGGGCGAAACGCTCCCGGCAGCTCGATGGAAAGCTCCTTCCATTTCTGCGGCTGAAGAAAAACGATCTTCAGCCCGTTTACTTAAAGCTTTCAGCAAGAAGGCGTTAAGGGCGGGGGGAATAGTCGGGTCGGGCAAGGGTAGGGGGTCATTAATATGCTTCATCGCAATTTCCCAGCTATCCGTGCCGGAATATAGCACCCGCCCGGTCAATAATTGATACAGAATTACCCCTAAAGAATAAAGGTCAGCCCGGAAATCGGCTTGACCCCGGAACTGTTCGGGAGCCATATACAAAGGCGAGCCCACCGCCGCCCCGGTCTGGGTCAGACTGACATTTTCGCTTAAAGTTTTGGCTACCCCAAAATCGGCAATTACCGCCCGTCGCTGATCGTAGAGCAAAATGTTGGCGGGTTTAAGGTCACGGTGAATAATCCCTTTGGAATGAGCGTAGGCCACCGCACTCAGCGTTTGCCCAAAAATATCAAAAGCCTGAGCTCTGGCTAGAGGTTCGCGTTTAATCCGCTCTTGCAGACTGCCGCCCCGAAGGTAAGGCATTGCCAGGAAAAGATAGCCCTTATCACTACCATAATCCAACACCGGTAAAATATTGGGATGGTCAAGGTGCGCGATAGCGTGGGCTTCACGGGCAAAGCGAGCCGCCAAATTCATCTCGTCATCGGCTACCGAAGTATCTTTAATAACCTTAACCGCAACTTCACGGTTCAGGCGAAGCTGATTAGCCAGCCAAACCTCAGCCATCCCGCCTCTACCAACCAATGATATTAATCTATAATCACCTAATTGCTCATTCTCAAGAGCCATGCTTAGTCTCGCTTTCTGGCACAACTTACTTCTAAAAAATTCAGGCTACAACGTCTATAGGTATGTACATAATAACGCACAATCAGATTGTTATCAATGGTCTGGCTCACATTTCAAAGTTTTTGAGAGCCATTTTGCCGACTAGCTATTATTGCCTTTGGCGAAATTTTCTGCTAATCTTGATAAGAGAAATAGCTTTCCAGGCTATATTTTATAAGAAGGAGTGTCACCCGTGACCCAGGTATTGATAGATTTTGCCAAAACCTATACCAACGCCGAATTTGAAGCCCTGCCTACTGATGGTAGGTTACTTGAGCTTATAGAAGGGAAAGTTGTAGAAAAAATGCCGGGTGACACTCATGGTAGAATTAGCCGCCGTCTAAATGTTCAACTCGCCTTGTTCGATCCTGATGAAAAAGCAGGAGTCCTGTGGCCCGGCACAACCGTAGACCTGGGAGCGGGTTGGCTACCGATTCCCGACCTGCTATTTATTAAAGCCGAGCGCGTTCCGCCGGAAAGTGAGAAATCTCTCAAGGTAATCCCGGATTTAGTAGTCGAAATTCATTCCCCCAGCAACCTTGATAGTAAACCGGGTCGGGATGCGGCTCAGGCCAAGATTGCCCAATATCTGGCAAAGGGGGTACAAATTGTGTGGGCGATTAACCCCCGTGAGCAAACGGTTGAGATTTATTACCCTGGACAGAATACCCCAGCCAAAAAGTTGGGAATAGAGGCTGAATTAGACGGTGAGCAAGTGATACCCGGCTTCAAAATCTCCCTTAAGAAGCTCTTTGAATAACTCTTGGATGGGACTCCTTATCCCGAAAAAACATAATTTTCGTGGCAAGTGGCACAAAACCAGGTAACCGAGGTAGACCGAAGTTGTAAAGGTTTTCCGCAACGGCAGACATAACCGATTATATGAGCAGGATTTCCCACCACCAGAGTTTGGTCAGGAACGCTACTGGTAACAACCGCCCCCGCCCCAATCATTGCATAATTTCCAATCCGTACCCCTGGCAAAATTATCGCGCCCGCCCCTATCGAAGCACCATAGCGCACCAGGCTACATTCCAGGTTATTTAGGTTGACCAACTGAAGTTTCCCATCGGTAGTGAGTGCGCGTGGGTAACGGTCATTGGTAAAACAGACCTGCGGGCCGATATACACCCCAGCTTCTATCATTACCCCGGAGCAAAGCCAGGCGCGGTCTTGAATTATAACCCGGTCGCCGATTGCTACATCCGGCTGAATAATAACGCCCTTGCCCACATAACATTCCTTGCCCAGGGTGGCGCGCTCCCCGATTTGGGCAGAGTCGCTCACCTGAGTCCCTTTGCCAAGAAGGGCCAGGGGAGATACTACCGCGCTGGAGTGTATAAAAATATCAGCCATAGCCTGGGCAAATTCTAGTGGCCTCAACTGTGCGTCGGCCTCATTCTGAGCGACTGAATTCATAGCTGGACTGCCTTCGATAATCGTGAGTTCCTTGTCGCCACGCCTGGTTTTTACGGTGCGCATGCGCGAGATTGGGACAGCCATTGTCCAATTCTCCCCAAATTTCAATTTAGAATGCCAGAGTATACTGCATCCAGAGGTTGGTAAGCCCGGCGGAAGTCATAAACTTCCAGGGCCAGTTCCCGCCCTTTTTTCGCCAACTTTTGTTGCATTTCAACTGAACCAAGTAATTCCAGACAGGCCGCCGCGAATTCCGGGGGGCTGTCCGCCAATAAAGCATTAGTGCCATTTTCCAGGCGCACCCCTTCCGCCCCAACAGTGGTTGAAACGATGGGCAAGCCGAGAGCCAGCGCGTCCAAAATCTTTACCCGCATTCCCCCACCCGATAGTAACGGCACCACCAACCCGGCAGACTCCTGCAATACCGGACTAAGTTCCTCGACATAGCCCAAAACTTTAATAGCCGGATTCTGGCGAGCCATTTCAAATATCTCGGCGGGTGGCTTCGCCCCAATAATCGAATAAGTCGCCTGGGGCTGTTTCTCCTGAATTAATGGGAAAACCTTTTTGCCGAACCACAAAGCGGCCTCAACATTGGGTGGGTAGAACATTGTACCCAGGCTAACCAGATTCAGCGAACCGGGCTTGAGCGAAAGCGGCTCAACCGCCTCGGCATCCACCCCGATAGGAATAACGGTGGTATTAGGCTGGAGGCTACCATTGGAGTCAGCTAAACCCAGAGCCTCAGCATCGGGCTGACTTACTGCCAGGATTGCTTCAAATTTCCCGCAGATTTTTTTCTCATACCTCCGTAACTTGAAGGTTTCCAGTTCTAAAACAAGACGCTTTGCTGGATTACGTTGGCCCTTGCGCAGTCGGTCAGCAATAGTCCAAACCGCGTTATGCTGGTCGAGCAAGCGGGCAGAAGCTGGCACGGGTAAAGCAAATTGAGCCATATTTAGCTGGTCGGCATGCACCACGCTATATTTTTTCCCGGCTGCCAGCCGTGCTAATAATTGTGACATTTCGGGCGATTCGTCACGAACCATCAAAAAAGGCTGACCCAACACCAGACTCTTCAGCAAGGCCTTAACATCCCGTACTCTGGTGCGCACCATTGGGACGGTATGCACCTCGCTACAATATTTCAGTAGCACATCAACGTGTTTTTGGGTATTATCAGCTCTCACAAACGAAACTAAGGTAATATTGTAATCGCGGGCCAAATATTTAATCAGGTTATAGGTTTTGATTTTCGGCCCGGCATCTGGCGGAAAAGGCAGAACCTGGGTCAGTAGCAGGACTTCGGGGCGAGTTGGGGGTGTAACATGAGCAGCAGCAATTATAGGGTCTTGCAAAATTCCAGAACGGTCTTTCATCCTACTGACCTTCAATTCTAAATAAACATTGGAAGCCGGAATTACCCGGCTTATCATTCCTGTTTCAATAAATGTTCTACCGCATGAAACAAATCAGGCTTGACCAAAAACGGTGGGGTTTCCTTGCCGTTTTGTTGCCAGCTTTCCCAGGCTTCCTTGCCGCGCCCGGTCAGCACCAGAATCGGTTTGCAGCCCACCGATAAACCAGCCTCAACATCGGTAATATAATCACCAATCAGCCAGCTTTGGGGCAACTCAACTTTGTAGCGTAAACTAGCCTGATAAAGTAGGCCAGGGCGGGGCTTGCGGCAGATACAGTTCACTTCGGGGCGGTGAGGGCAACAAAAAACTTCGGTAATATCCCCACCAGTCGCCTGTACTTCTTTTAGCATCCGGGCATGCAGGAAATCTACCTCGGCCTGGGTAGCCAATCCGCGCCCTATCACCGCCTGATTAGTGACAACAAAAACCTGATAGCCAGCCTTTTTTAACAGGCGCAGAGCTTCCCGCGCCCCATCCTCGAACTCGAAATCCTTCCAGCGCACTACATGGTCAGCCCGATTATGGTTAATAACCCCATCCCGATCCACAAAAACGGTGGGAGCAGGCTTGACCTGACGAACAATCTTTTTTACAAAATGTCGGGCAGTAACGGGAGTAAAGTTTGTCCCAATCATCATTTCACTTACACTTTCAATTGGTTAACAGTTGTCAGTTGTTATACTAAGTCCTGGTAAGTAGTGATTAAAGGTAGGGGTGGGTTTATAACCCACCCGGACGGGTTTGAAACCCGCCCCTACCCATCTTTTCGTATTGTAGTCAGCCGTACTTAGTATTAGTTTTCCGACCACTGACAACCCCACTAGCAACCGCCTTCGGAAAACTGACCGGAGCGGGCTTGCAAGGTGCGGCGCAAGGTTGTAGCAATCGTATGCTCCAAAATCATGTGAAGGTCTTCGACTTGCTCAATATTAGAAGCCGGAATAACAATTCCGTAATCCACCATTCCAGCCAACTTGCCACCCTTGAAGCCAGCCAGCCCAATAGTCGTCATTCCAATTTCTTTAGCAACCTGAACTGCCTTCAAAACATTGGGGGAATTGCCGCTACCGCTAATGGAAACCAGCACATCGCCAGGGCTAGCCAACCCTTCCAACTGACCAGAGAAACAGCTCTCGTAGTTGGTATCATTGGCCCAGGCGGTAACTTGCGACATACTATCAGTCAGGGCAATCGCCTTGAACGAAGGGAAACCAGGGGTACGGCAGCCCTTACCCAGGTCACAGGCCATATGGCTGGCGGTGGAAGCACTCCCACCATTGCCACAGATGAATATCATTTTTCCGGTGCGACCTGCTTCCAGTAACACTTCCACTATCGCCGCAACCTGCGCCGGGGAAACCGTACCAAGGGCGCTTTGTACGCCATCCAAATAACCATTTATATATTGATGGGAAAGCTCTTCTGAAGTTTCAGCCATCAAATCATTTTCTCGTGTGTCATAATCAATCATTTAAATTGCCTCACTCTTTGTCTCCGGGGCTTGAAGCCGTTATCTCAAACCTGGGGAGTGCTATAACTGTTATACGGTTCTAAAATTTTAAGTGTCAACGACTAGCTTCTGGCTTTTGTTAGAGTCGAATATGAAAACCCAAAGCCTCAAAGCCAAATGAGGATACTATAAGTGTAGCTGTTCAGGGTGATAGGAAAATGAATGTGGTGTAAGCGGTTGTGAAACTTTTTTAAGCTTGGCTTGCGGCTAGCGGTCATTTGTTGTTGGAAAAGTTGTGAAAATAGGGATAAATTACTTTGTATCCCTATTTTTTTTTGTTCTACAAAGAAAAGATTAATAGATCTGTCAATTCCAGGGCGACAATGTGTTTAATTTCCCCCCCAATTGACAACCACCTAGCTACGCCAGAAGGCCACCGTATTCTCCAGGCCTTGCTGTAAGTCAACCTGGGGTTGCCAGCCTAACGCCGCTTGAACTTTAGAACAATCGAAATAGGCCTGATAAATATCGCCGGGTCGCTTGGGTGCGCGTACAATTGGTACTTCTCGCCCGATAATTGAGACTAACTGCCGATATAGTTCGTTGACCGAAGTGCCCTTGCCACTTGCCAGACAAAATATTTCGTTATCGCCGTTGTCGAGAGCTAGCAAGTTACCCCGCGCCACATCCGTTACATATAAGTAATCTTTCTCCTGATTACCATCCCAGTCAATCCGTAATTCGCGCCCATCCAGGATACGTTTGGCGAAAATAGCAATAACACCAGCTTCACCATTGGGGTCCTGACGTGGCCCATAAATATTACCATAACGGAAAGCAGTATAGCTCAAACCTTTCGCTACCTGATAGTAACGCAAATAATGTTCCGTGACCATTTTGGTAATACCGTAGGGCGATTCGGGGAATTGGGGTGAAAGTTCGTTAATAGGTAAGCTGCGGGGAGTGCCATAGGTCGCGCCACTGCTGGCGAAAATAACTTTACGAGTGCCAGCCTTTACACAGGCTTCCAGAATATTTAATAGCCCCAGAACATTAACATCGGCATCCAGCACCGGTTTGTCGGTGGAAATTTTAACCGAATGTTGGGCGGCGTGCATATCTACAACATCGGGCTTTTCAGTCAGGATTAATTTTGCCATTTCGGGGCTGCGAATATCCAATTCATAGAAACGAGCCGCCGGGTTTACATTTTCGCGCCGCGCCCCACCCTCATCCCACATGTTATCTACCGCGATAACTTCATGACCTGCCGCCAGAAAAGCATCCACTACATGCGAGCCAATAAAACCCGCCCCGCCCGTTACAATGATTTTCACAAATAATTCTCCTTGTATACTTTGTTAGTAGCAAGCAACTCTTTAGGTTGACGGTCCGCAAATTATTACTACCGAGACTCAACGACCAGTTCCCACCAATTGTTGCTGTTGTTTATCACAAGCACTATAACGACCAGAGATTAATGAGAGATGAAGGATACTAAAGCCGGGATGAAACAACTGAATATGGGCAAGATGAACAAAAAATCATCCAAATAATAGGGCGAATCGTATTGATTACTATTATTAAATAGGGATGAATCCTGCCTTACCGAACCCATTCGGTTTCGAATGAATTGAAACTAAAACCATTCAGCCTGACATTAAATATTAGGTTGCTTTATTGTAATCTGGTTGGGGTATGAAAGTGTAATGTGAAACTATTGACAAAGTAATGAAAGAGATATAAATTTTCATTAATGACATTTTATCTATTAACTAAGTTATGTAGTTAAACCTCCGTAAACCTTCTACCTGGATTGAAGGCGTTTGGAACAACATGCCATAAAGAACAGGTTAGCAAAGCCGCTTGTGAAACACATAGAAATTGTTGAGTTGTTTCTTTCCCATTTACTAAAATAAACCACGCTAACAAGGTGTGTCCTATTATTGCAGTAGGTGTTTCAACGACTCAATAGATATATTGTTCTCAAGGTAGAATTCAGCAGTAATGCGTTGAGCCAAAGAGTAACAAAAAGAACTTTAACAAAAGAAAAGAACGAGGAGAAGGAGTAGGGTAAAAGGGAGAAGAGAAAACCTGACTGTGCTAGAATTTGGTTACCTAATCCTAAAACTAGCTAGA
>JBBQZS010000001.1:0-302125 GCA_038207495.1 Chloroflexia bacterium | reverse complement strand
GTTGATGGAAGGGGTGTTGACCACCCAGAAGAACGACCTGCAAATTGCCTATGTAGCCAACGATGGGATGGCTAACACGGTTATTGCGGCTCTGCGGGCTCAGAAGTTGAATGGGAAAGTACCGGTTACCGGGCAGGATGCGACGGTAGCGGGTATTCAGAACATCATCACTGGTGATCAGGGGATGACGGTCTACAAAGCTTACGTAGCCGAAGCCAAAGGGACTGCGGCGTTGGTAGCGGCCTTGAGCAAGGGAGCGGACACCGCCAGTTTGACAGCAGGCGCGGTGGTCAAGACCAAAACTGGCACTGGGATACCTTCGGTTTTGGCAACTCCGGTGATTGTGACCAAAGATAATATTGCCGCGACGGTCATTAAGGATAACTTCCTCAAGAAGGAAGTAATCTGCAAGGGCTTAGCCGCCGGTGCCGGGGGTATTTGCTAGAACTAAGCTTAAAGTAACGTAGGGGCTGGCTTTATGCCTCTCCTTCCCAGGACAGCCAGAAGGGCTGTCCCTACTAAAAAATATCCCTAACCGCTTTCTCTGATACAGGGAAGGGGGGTTAGGGATTTACATTTTTATAACCAACAACTAACAACCATCAACCAACAACTACCCTATATTTCTGGTGAAAGGCCTTTTTGATTTAGATGACGGAAAGCCAGCTCGTACATTTCAGTAGCCCGCACGGTATTGCCCATTGTTCTGAGGACTCCCGCAAAACGGAAGTAAACCTTGCTTAACAATTCTTTGGCCTGGTTATTCTTTAGTAATTCCACCGCTTGATCAAAATGCTGAACAGCCCCATCGTGGTCTTGCAGGGCTGCAAGTAAACTGGCGCGGCTACTGTAAGCCTGACCACGAGTAGTAAGGTCAACACTATCCAGGTGGTTTATCATTTCATCACTAAACTGGCGGGCTTTCTGGAGTTGACCTTTTTCCAAATATAATTCTGCTAGATTCAAATTAGCGTAAGTCAATCCTTCCAGATCGTTCTGCAAAGTCGCCAATTTTAAAGCTTCGTTGAACTGTTCTTCGGCTTCTTCAAACCGCCTGGACTCCAGCATAATAACCCCAAATCCGGCCCTCAATTGGGTTAAGGCTCTCGAAACACCAATCCATTCATAAAGAGCCAGACTTTTAAGAGCAAAGGTTTTAGCATTGGCTAAGTTGCCGGCCTCCCGATAGGTCTGGCTTAGACTCCAATACATGCTTGCGGATTTTTCCTGACTCAGCACATTTTCTGCTATCTTCAAAGCTTGCTGATACATCGAAATAGCTTCTTCGTTATCGCCCAATTGATAGTTTAAAATGCCCAGGTTACTGTAAACCCCCAACTGAAACTGAAAATCCTTAACCATACCAGCCTCAATTGGTTGCAAGGCATTTCGTAACTGCTCGATGGCCTGAACGGGTTTATTTTGAAACATATAAACCCCGCCAATCAAGTGGTGCACCCTTGCCAGAGTTTCATAATCAGTTGTTTTTTCTGCCAGCTCACGGGCGAGTTCAAGTTCAGCTAAGGCCGCCTCGCTATCATGCAAATCAATATAAAGGCGGGCAAGGATATAATGATATTGTTTTTGTTGCTCAGTAGTTAGCTGGCGAGGTTTAATCTTATTTAGCAATAGATTCCGCGCAGAATCAGCCCGACCTTGTTCTCGTAGAACTCTTGCTTCGAGCAGCAACAAATCTAAACGACCAGGATTATCTTCCAATTCTGCTTTATTATCCGAAACCACTTGGGTCTGGCCCGGCTGTAGACCTGTGAGCAGAAAAACTACACTAACCCCCAATCTTATGGCAATATAATCGAGGGCTTTTAATGAGGGGGTTATTTTCCCGCGTTCAATTGAGCTGATATAGCTCTTGGAGAAACGCTCGCCTACCAAATCCTTTTGACTTAAATTTTTATCCCTACGAGCCTGTTTAATCCTGATACCTATGGCTGTGGCAAGGCTATCCAAACCTTGAGGGAACTGCTCAATAGTCATAGTTGAAAGCCTCTTTTGATGCAATGTAATTTATTCATTTTGTTGAGCATTTACTACATTAATATAATAACTCATGTTAAATAAAAAAGCCAGCAATTAACATTTTAGCTGGCTTTGCATGTATAACTTATTAGTAAAGGCTGAAACTTATTTCTTACAGGTGGTAATAAATGGCTAATTCAGGGTTATTTGTGTGTTATTTTTCAATTCGCAAATAGTTTTTATTTGAATTTCCGGATCTCATTTTTACATACAAAGTAAGTGAATACCAAATTAACTTAGCGACCTTGCCACACTGGTTTTCTTTTCTCCAGGAAAGCAGTTAAACCTTCCTTTGAATCCTCAGTCATAATGCACATTGAAAGCATAGTGCTAAGATAATCAAGGGCCTGCTCAAAAGGCAAATCCCCGGCGTTATATAGAGCTTCTTTCCCTAACTTCATAATAGCCGGACTTTTATCCGCCATGTCTGCCGCCAGGGTAGCAACCTCAGCCTGTAGACGTTCGGAGGGTACTACTCTGGTAACAATGCCGATACGTTCGGCTTCCTGGGCATCAATCTGCCGCCCGGTCAGAATCAGATCTACGGCTTTTTTGCGCCCTAAATTCCGTAAAAGAATCGCCGAAATCATCATCGGGAACATCCCCACGTTAATTTCAGGCGTACCAAAACGGGCGTTTTCGCTGGCAATCACAAAATCACAATTTACCGCTAACCCTAGCCCGCCCGCCAGGGCCATCCCCTGCACCTGGGCAATAATCGGCTTTCCCAATTTTCCCATCAATTCCCACATATACACAAAAGTTTGACGGGCCTGCCACCGTTCGTACTCGTTAACAGGTTGCTGGGTTTCGGCTAAATCGGCCCCGGCACAGAAAGCCTTCTCGCCCGCCCCACTCAGCACCACCACCCGTACATCACTATTATCCCGACATTCTTCCAGAGCGGCTACCAATTCGGTTATAACTGTACTATTGAGGGCATTACGTTTTTCGGGCCGATTGATAATAATATCGGCGCGGTGTTCGTTAATTTTGAATAAAATGTTAGTGTAATTCATAATATGCTCCTGCTGCCATAGCAGATGTAAATATTTAATAATCCAAAATTTCTAAAATTTCCAACTTCGCATATGCTCAAGCATCTGATAATTGGTCAGGTCTAGCATCAGGGGCGTAACCGAAATTTTGCCCTGACTTACCGCCTCAATATCAGTACCTTCCAAAGCGTTTCCGCCGGGACGTGCCCCCCCAATCCAGTAATAAAGGCCACCGCGCGGGTCAGTGCGCTTAAAAAGCTCATCGGTATAAACCCGTCGTCCCTGTTTGGTGAAGGCCACTCCCTTTATTTCTTCGGGGGAAAGATTTGGGATATTTATATTCCAGAAAATATCAGGTTTAAGTTTTAGCTCGCCCTGAATAAACCGTTGCACTAAATCCGCCACAAAGCCCGAAGCGGTTTCAAACTTCCACTCCAGATAAGCATCCATCGAAACCGCCAGAGCCGGATAGCCTGCGATATGAGCCTCCATGCCCGCCGCCACCGTGCCGCTATAGGTGACATCATCCCCCAGGTTTGGCCCGGTATTAATGCCACTAATAACCAGGTCGGGCGGTGAATTCAAAAAGCCGAGGCTTGCCAGACTGACACAATCGGCGGGAGTGCCATCGGTGGAAAAAATTGACTCGCCCACTCCCCACCATTTAATCTCTTTTACCCGCAAGGGGCGATCCATCGTCTTATTATGCCCACTAATACTCCAATTGTGGTCGGGGGCGATAACCGAAACCTGTACCTCCGGGATTTTTATCAGGGCATCGTAATTGGCTCGTAAGCCCGGACTTTCAATTCCATCATCATTAGTTAATAGTAAATGCAACTTATATATTCCTTTCAAGATATTACTGAGAAAAGAATCATAGCACGCTCTCTTTGCCATTTCAACTCTGATAATTTATCCCTTTGCAAAGCCCTAAAATATTATTATTCCGTGACAGGATTTTTGACATTTTGTTCTATAAAGAGTATAATAAGGGGAAATAATTAAACTTAGCTATTAGCTGACGGAGAACCTATAGAATGGAAATCGGCAATGTACGCCCGGTAAGTATTGATGATGAAATGCGGAGTTCCTATCTGGACTACGCCATGAGTGTTATCGTCCAACGCGCCCTCCCCGATGTGCGGGATGGCCTGAAGCCGGTACATCGCCGTATTTTACACTCAATGAACGAAAACGGCGTGCGGGCTAACACCTCTTATAAAAAGAGTGCCCGTATTGTTGGGGATGTTTTAGGTAAGTATCATCCTCACGGGGATGCGGCGGTTTATGAGACAATGGTGCGCATGGCCCAGGACTTCTCGTTACGCTATCCCCTGATTGATGGACAGGGTAACTTTGGCTCGGTAGATGGTGACCCCGCCGCCGCCCCCCGCTATACCGAAGCCCGGATGTCGGCGATTGCTGACGAGCTTTTGCAGGATATAGACAAAGATACGGTTGAATTCCAGCCTAACTATGACGGCCTGGAACGAGAGCCAAAAGTGCTGCCCGCCCGCCTGCCCAACCTGTTGCTGAACGGTTCGCAGGGTATTGCGGTGGGTATGGCTACCAATATTCCGCCCCACAACCTGAACGAACTGGCCGACGCGATTATGTACCTGATTGACCGCCCCGAAGCCAGTGTTGACGAACTGGCTGACAAAATCCCAGGGCCAGATTTTCCGACTGGCGGGGTTATTCTGGGGCGCGAGGGTATCCGCGAGGCCTACGCTACCGGGCGCGGGCGAATGGTTATCCGAGCCAAAGCCCATATCGAGGAAAATAAGGGGCGGTTTAGCATCATCGTCTCGGAGTTGCCCTATCTGGTTAACAAACGCACCTTGCAGGAACGTATCGCCGAGCTGGTTAAGGATGGCAAGATTGACGGCATCTCCGATATGAATGACGAGAGTGACCGCAACGGTATCCGGCTGGTGGTGGAACTCAAGCGCGATGCCCAACCCAAAAAGGTGATGAACGCCCTGTTCAAATTTACCCAACTACAGACCAGCTTTAGTATCAATATGCTGGCCCTGGTGGATAACGGCATGGTGCCCAGAGTATTACCCCTTCGCCGCATTTTACAGTACCATATAGAATGGCGACAGGAAGTTATCACCCGTCGTACCCAGTTCGACCTGAACAAAGCCCGCGCCCGTGCCCATATTCTGGAAGGATTGCTCAAGGCTCAGGAAAATATTGATAGAGTCATTCGGCTTATTCGCGAGTCGAAAAACGCCGAAGCTGCCAAAACCGCCCTGATTGATAGCTTTCAATTCAGTAACGAACAGGCTACGGCGGTGCTGGCGATGACCCTGGGACGGTTGGCGGCCCTGGAACGTCAGCGGCTTGAGGATGAGAATAAAGAATTACAGAAGACGATTTCCGGTCTGGAAGATTTGCTGGCTAATCCCAAGAAGATTTTGGGGCTAATCAAAAAGGATTTGAGCAACCTCAAGGAGAAATATGGCGATGCCCGCCGGACGGTAATTCTGGAGGATGTGGATAGTGACCTTTCGATTGAGGATTTGATACCAGACGAAACGATTCTGGTGACAATCACCAACAAGGGTTATATCAAGCGGCTGCCCCATGACACCTACAAAACCCAACGACGGGGCGGCAAGGGCATTACCGGAATGACCACCCGTGAGCAGGACGAAGTAAATCACGCCATCATCTGTAACACGATGGACAGCCTGCTGTTTTTCACTAACAAGGGGCGGGTTTTCCAGCTCAAATCCCACGAAGTGCCGGATGCAGGACGAACCGCCAAAGGTTTGCCCCTGATTAACCTGATTTCGATTGACCAGAATGAGCAAATTACCAGTGTGCTGGCGGTCAGCGATTTTGAGAAGTCGGATTATCTGGTGATGGCTACCCGAATGGGCAAAATCAAGCGCAGCAACCTGAGCGAGTTCTCGGCAGTTCGTAGCAACGGCTTGATTGCTATTCGGTTGGAAGAAAAGGACGAACTGAACTTCGTGCGGGAGAGTCGCGGCAAGGGTGAGATTATTATGACCACTGCCGAGGGCAAGGCTATCCGCTTTAGCGAGGAAGATGTGCGCCCTATGGGTCGGGACGCGGTAGGGGTCAACGCTATCAAGCTGGTCAACGACGGCGATTATATTGTCGGCATGGATATGGTTGAGGAAATAGCTGATTTGCTGATTATCACTTCCAAAGGTCAGGGTAAGCGTACTCCCCTGAACGAGTTCCCCACGCACGGGCGTTACGGGCAAGGCGTTATTGCGATGCGCCTGACCCCTAAGACCGGGCGAATCGTAGCCACCAGAGTGGTTAAGGAAACCGACGATGTGATGATGATGACTACTTCCGGGATGGTGGTGCGGGTCGCCGCTAAGGAAATTTCGCAACAGGGTCGAGCGGCACAGGGTGTTTCGGTGATGAGTTTCAGTCGGGCCAGGGATAGTATTGCTTCGGTAGCGGTTATTACCGAGGAAAAAAGTACCCCGCGCGGTCAAGCTCACGCTGATACCGACCTGACTTCCAATGGCAAGGCCAAAGGCGCGAAGGACAATCAGCTACCTTTGCTGGGAGCGGAGCTTAACGTCAGCGATAGCCCTAATCTGAACGGCAACGGTCATCGAAACAATGGTCATTCTGAAGAAGAAGACTAAAGTTTATAACTGTTCTAACCCTCTTCTCAAAAAGAAGGGGGTTTTTCTTATCCAGGCAAACAAGGTACAATAGAGATGATATTGATACTTTTACTAAGAAATAGCTGAAACCACCCTTCACCATAACTCTCTCCCCTGAGTACAAGGGAGAGGGAATTACTCCTTCTCCCCTAAGAGGGTAGAAGGCTGGGATGAGGGGTTTTCACTCGTTACTCGTTACTTTATTTAAAAGGAGACGCATAAAAATGTCTATTTTTACACCAGACCAGCGCAAATTATTTGAAGGAAAGAACCTCGTTAACGTGGCAACCGTCGGCAAGGACGGCAATCCCCGTAGCACCGCCATCTGGGTGGATATTGATGGTGACGATATTCTGCTGAACGGGGCTACCAGCCGCAAGTGGCTGGCGAATCTGCGCCGCGACCCCCATGTGGCCCTTAATATCTTCGATACGAGTAACCTCTATAATCAGGTTAATCTTATCGGCGAAGTGGTCGAGATTACCGACCAGGGGGCCGAAGACCACATTGACAAACTATCCCTGAAATATATGGATAAACCAATCTATCCCAACCACCAACCCGAAGACCCCCGCCAGATTGCCCGTGTGCGCGTCACCAAAGTATTCAGCCGTTAGTAGTCAGTGGGAAATTCGTTATTAGGGCACGGTGCACCGTGCCCTGTACTTAGGGTGGGTGGGCTGCCCTGGTGTAAACCTTTTACTACTTGGCAACCCAGGAACATATCAGAATCGTGTATCAGGCAATATTCGCAGATAAAATCCGCTCTTATTGCAACTTGACGACGAAATTCTTCACTGATATAGCTACTCATTTGTCAGAAAGGTGCTGGCGGGCGCGAGCTTTAGCAAGTCGCATCAAGTGTTCCAGTTGCAGATAATGATCAAGCTCAGTTTTTTCTTCCTGGGCCAATCCAATAGTTTTCTCAAGGTGAATAAGTTCTGCTACCCTCTCCTTAACCGTAGTGGAAGGCTGGAAATTAATAATGGTGGTGGGGGTTGTTCCAGCAGCTATAAATTCGATAATTTCTTCATAGGCACGGGGTAGACCAGCAGGAATAGCCATAATTATTACCCTTATAAAAATTTAAATCTTTCGTAAACGTTCACCACGATTGTCACCCTGAGCTTGCGAAGGGTCTTGTTTAAAACATTGAGATTCTTCGCTTACGCTCAGAATGACAGGTTACTTGAACGGTTACAATCTTTCTACTAACTAGCGTCATTATATCATTTGCAAAGCATGATGGAAATTCGTAGGGGTAGACCAATGTGTCTACCCTATTTTTTATCCCCCCTTAAACCTTGCCAGGGAAGGGGGCTAGGTTTGTTCTTACCCCCTTGCACATTTGTTTCCAGTACGCTAATATCAGTCAAGCTTAACCACTACTATTTATTAAACTAGACCTAACCTGAAAGTTGCTATGGCTGCTAAAATTTCCCCGGCGATTAAGGCTTATTACGATTCCCTGGACGATATTCATCAGCGCGGCGCATCTAACGAAGGAGCGACCCGTATTGCCTTCCAGAATTTGCTTGACGAGGCCGGGAAGCCCTACAAAATCAAGGTGATTGCCGAGAAAACCATCGAAGGCGACAAAAAGCGCAATATCCGGCTGGATGGGATTCTGGTGGACGATTTGCAGTTGCGGCGGGGCTATTGGGAGGCTAAAGACACTAAGGACGACCTTGAAACTGAAATCCTCAAGAAGATGCAGGCGGGCTACCCTCTCACCAATACCCTGTTTGAGGATACCCGTTTCGCCGTGTTATATCAGGAGAAGCAGCGCAAGGGTAAATATGACCTGCGGAATCAGGCCGAGCTAACCCAGCTCCTTGACCAGTTTGTGGGCTATACCCCGCCCCAATTTGAGGAATATCATAAGGCGGTGGCCCATTTCAAGCAGGAAATTCCGAATTTAGCCGCCAGCCTGACCAAAAATATCGAGGATACCAAAAAGGTTAATAAACGCTTTGTAGCCGCTTTCAATAATTTTCTGGATTTGTGCCGCAAGTCGCTGAACCCCGCCACCACCGCCGAGCAGGTGGAGGATATGCTCAAGCAGCATATTTTGACTGAGCGGATTTTCCGTAGCATTTTCCAGAACCCCGATTTTGTGCGCCGCAATGCCATTGCCGCCGAGCTGGAAAAGATGGTGGATGCCCTGGTCAGTCAGGCATTCAGCCGGGATGCTTTTTTCCAGAAAACCGATTATTTCTATCGCCCGATTGAGGATACCGCCCGTACCATTACCGATTATAGCGAGAAACAGGCCTTGCTGAACGCCCTTTATGAGCAGTTTTTTCAGGCATACTCCACCAAGACCGCCGATACACACGGGATTGTTTACACCCCGGCGGAGATTGTGCGCTGGATGGTCGCTTCGGTGCAAAAGGCTCTGGAAAGCGAGTTCGGGCAAAGGCTGGAGTCGCCCGGTGTGCATATTATTGACCCCTGCGTTGGCACTGGCACTTTTATGATGGAGATTTTGCGCCAGATTCCCGATAGCATGCTGGAAGAAAAATACGATAAGGAGTTGCACGCCAACGAGGTGCAATTGCTACCCTACTATATCGCCGCCCAGAATATAGAGCATGCCTATTTCGAGCGGATGGGCCATTATGCCCCTTTCCCCGGCCTCTGTTTTGTGGATACCCTCGACCTGACCGATAGCCCCCAACTTTCGATGTTTGCCGAGGAAAATACCGAACGCATCGAAGCCCAAAAAGCCGCCCCTATCCGGGTGGTGATTGGCAACCCACCCTACAATGTGGGGCAGGAAAACGAAAACGACAATAACAAAAACCGCAAATACCCGGTTATTGATAAACAGATTGCCGAAACTTACGCTAAATCTTCCAAAGCCACCAACAAAAACGCCCTGAGCGACCCCTATGTTAAATTCTTTCGCTGGGCTACCAATCGCCTGGGTGATAGAGATGGGATTGTTTGCTATGTCTCCAATAACTCTTTTCTGGAACAATTTGCCTTTGACGGGATGCGGAAACAGTTATTGCAGGATTTCACCAGAATATACACCTTTGACCTGGGTGGCAATGTCCGTAAAAATCCCAAACTTTCCGGCACAAAAAATAATGTTTTTGGCATTCAGGTCGGGGTTTCTATTACATTATTGATTAAGAATTCAGCCCACCCTGAGCGTCAACTTTTTTACACCCGCCTGGATGAATTCTGGACTAACCAGCAAAAGCTTAAACATTTAGAGACCACCAAAGATTTTACCAGTGAAAACTGGCAACAATTAGCCCCTGATGCTCGTTATACCTGGCTGACTGAAGGTTTAGCCGCCGATTTCGATTCTTTTACACCAATAGGCACAAAAGAGGCCAAATCAGGCACTTTGCTTGAAGCTGAAACTATCTTCAAAACCTATGGGCGTGGCGTAGCTACCAGTCGGGATGATTGGGCCTATGATTTTGATGTTGAAGAACTTGAACGCAAAATAAAACTGTTTATTGATAACTACAATGCCGAAGTTGCACGCTGGGCGCGGCGGGGGGCGGATAAAACCTTAGTAGATGATTTTGTTAAATATGATGATAAGGTTATCAAGTGGAGTGAGTCACTAAAAGCAAGATTAGCAACCGGGAAATACATTAAGTTTGATGAAGCTTTAATCCGCAAATCTTTGTATAGGCCATTTTGCCGACAGTTTTTGTATTTTGACCGAATGCTAAATGAACGTGTTTATGTATTTCCGTCTATTTTTCCAACAGGTGGAACCGAAGTAGAAAATATTGTGATTTGTGTTAGCAGCGTAGGCCAACGCGCTCCATTTGCTACATTGGTAACAAATATAATTCCAAATTTGTCCCTGACAGTTATAGACCCTTTTCAATGTTTCCCGTTCTACACCTACGCCGAGGATGGAACGGAGCGGCGGGAGAATATCACCGATTGGGCCTTAGAAAAGTATCGGGCGCACTACGGCGATGAGCGCATTAGCAAGTGGGACATTTTCCACTATATCTACGCCGTGCTGCACGCCCCGGCCTATCGCCAGAAATATGCCGCCAACCTGAAGCGGGATTTGCCGAGGATACCCTTTGTGGCGGCGGAGGCTTTCCGGTCCTACGTGGCGGCGGGGGCGCGGCTGGCGGAGTTGCACCGCGATTACGAGAAGGTTAAGGAATATCCCCTGACCCGCCTGGAAAACAAGGATGTGACCATGAACTGGCGGGTGGACGAGAAGGGCATGCGCCTGTCGCCCGACAAAAGCAGCCTGCGCTATAACGAATGGCTGACCCTGGCGAATATTCCCCCCCGTGTATTCGATTACAAGCTTGGCAACCGTAGCGCGTTGGATTGGGTAATTGACCAGTACAGGGTCAGCACCGATGCCCGCAGCGGCCTCCACCACGACCCCAACGACCCCGACGAACCCCGCGCCATCGTGAAGCTGGTCGGGCAGGTAATCCAGGTCTCGCTCGAAACCCTGACGCTAATCGAGAGCCTGCCGCCGCTGGCCTGACCTCCTAGCCCCCAAAATACCCAACCCTACCCTGTCATTCTGAATATTCTACGCAATAGAATCTGTCAGGGATTTAGTAGCCCACCTAGCCTTGTCACGCCCCTTTGGGGTGTGAGCTTGCGAAGAATCTTCTTAGTCCTAGCCCGCTCCTAGTGGTTCAGCACTGAGGTCATGTCGAGGCCCAGCATCTCGCTATTATCGGCAAGACCCTTCGCAAGCTCAGGGTGACAAACCGGGTGGTCTAACTGAAAATACTACGATTTGCTTGTCAACATTTATTGCATAGACTACTGAGCGAAAGCGAAGAATCTTGCTAATAATAGCTAGACCCTTCATTTCATTCAGGGTGACAAATTGGCAGTTCCCGAACCGCCCGGTATTAGTTCGTAGGAACACGGCGCACTGTATCCCTGCTTGGTGTATGAATAGTTTCTTACCTGACATCTCCTAGCCAAACCCAACCCCCTGCTGTGTGATACAATAAACCTGGCAGGAGGGAACTAATGGATAATCAGGTAGAGGCTCGCAAAGCTGCCACTGTTGGAGTTTTTGGGCGGGCTGCCGAGAGCTATGACCGAGTGGGGCCACGCTACTTTTCGTACTTCGGGCAACGTCTGGTCGAACTATCCCCGCTTGTTAGCGGAGCAAAAGTATTAGACCTGGCTACCGGGAGTGGGGCGGTGCTTTTTCCGGCGGCTGAAAAGGTTGGGCCGACTGGACAGGTGCTAGGCGTAGACCTGGTGGAAAAAATGGTCGCCCGCACTTCCGCCGAGATTACCGCCCGCCAGTTGCCAAATGCCACCGCCCTGCGGATGGATGCCGAGCAACTTGATTTGGCAGAGGCCAGTTTCGAGGCGGTTTTATGTGGTTTTGGCCTCTTTTTCTTTCCCCAACTGCCCAAAGCCCTGGCTGAAATCTACCGAGTGCTAAAACCGGGTGGGTTTTTAGCGGCTACCTCCTGGGGTAAATCTGACGAACGCTGGAACTGGATGAGCGAGGTTGGGATGCGGCCTCAATCCGGCGGGAGTAGTCGCCCCCCAAGTCATGCTACTGACACCCAATGGCTGGAAAAGGGGCTGGAACAGGCTGGTTTTACTAACTTTCAGGCGATTCAGGAAGATAAAGAGTTTGTTTTTGCCGATGAAAACGAATGGTGGGCCACCGAGTGGTCGCATGGGGCGCGGGGCTGCCTGGAACGACTGGAAAGCGAAACTCTGGAACAGGTCAAGGGTGCTGCTTTTGAGCGTTTGCAACAAATCAAACAGCCCAACGGCATTCCCCATCTCTATCGGGCTTTTTATTCTTTTGCCTATAAACCGTTATAGTTATTGGTGGTTAGTTATTAGTTAGTTAGTCTAAGAAAGGTTTGTGCCTGATTTATGGAAATGCCCCGGCTCTATACTCTGGATGAGGCTAACGCCCTGTTACCCCGCGTGCGTCCCCTGGTTGAAAAACTGGTAGCGCACAAAGCCGAGGTTGACCAGAAGCGGCAGGAGTTCGAGGCGCTGGAGGCCAGCAAAGCCAGTGGCAACGGCTATGACCTGAAACGCGAAACTCTGGCCCGGCGCATTACCGAACTGATGAAGGAAGTGCGGGAAGTTTTACAGGAGCTATATGAGTTGGCGATCCAGGTTAAAGATATGGATATTGGGCTGGTAGACTTCCCGGCCCGCCGCGCTACCGGGGAAATTGTCAATCTGTGCTGGAAGTTGGGCGAAGAATCTATTACGTTCTGGCATCCCCTCAACAGCAACTTTGCCGGACGCAAGCCCATGAGCGAGTTTTAAGATACAACCTCAAAAGTTGTCTATAGGGGGTAAGGCTGGTATTATAAACTCGGCGGATATTACCAAACTGATATAAGAAGGACGAATTACTGCTATGGGATTAATTCAGGATTTATTTGAGTTAGTGCGAGATAACAGCTTCGAGTTGGTTGAGGAAGAAGCTGGAAAAGAAGTAGCAGTGGCTTTAGCGGGTAACAGCCTGGAAGTGCGGGATCGCTTGCATCATGCCCTCAGCACCCGTCTGGAAAGCCTCTGGACTGCCAATCCCTTCCGTCTGATTGATACCAACGAACGCCCTACAATTGACGCCGAAGACCAAAGCGGTGGCCTGATATTATATTCCCTCTACGAAGGTGACCGAATCCCCACCGATAAGAAAAGCTGGCTGCAAAGTCTGGTGGCAGTTCCCAACGTCAAAGCGATTGTGGTGGTACTCCCTCGCCAGAAAGACGAACCGTTTGAGCAGGAACGGCGGCTGGGGCGGCGACTGCAAGGAATTAACCCCCTGCGTTTGATTGGCGGCAAAGAGATGAGCGGGGTAAGTGCAGATGGCTCGGCTTTTAGCGACTCCACAAATTTAATAGCCACCGGGCAACCAGCCTGGGAAAGCGACCTCCAGAGTTTTGTGCAGGGCAGTGACCATTTTAGCCTGGTAAAACTTCCGGGTCTGCAACTAGCTTCCTTGCAACGCGAACTGCTTCCCCAAATTGTCAATCAGCTACCAGGGCGGGAACTGGCTCTGGCTCGTCGCGCCCCCATCTTCCGCAGTACTGTTTCCAGCCATTTTGTAGCCCGTACCGCCCGCAGTAACGCCGAACTGGTCTTGATGGCAAATGCTACCGCTAATATTCCGTTTCTGGCCGGGATTTTCGGAGGTGGGGCTGACTTTGTATTACTAAGTAAGAATCAGTTTGAATTAAGTCACCGTCTGGCGGCAATTTACGGGCAGAAACGCAACAACCGGGTTGAAGTTTTGCTGGAACTGGCCCCGATTGTAGGTGCGGCCTTTTTGTGGCGTTCCCTGGCCCGCACCGCCACCCGCAAATTACCCTTTTTGCTGGCTATTTTGCCCAAAGCGGCCATTGCCTATGGTTCAACCTTTGTGGTGGGGAAAATCGCCGAATATTACTACGCTAACGGGCGCAATACCCCAACCGAAATCGTGGATTTAGTAAAGGGAGCTTTTGACCGTTTCTTTGGGCGAAAGCCAAGCGATGGCGATGACCAGGGTGGTCCAGGTCAACAACGTTTGCGCCGGGTATAGAAATGCAGCCACCCCCAGCCCTTTACAAAGGGTTAGAAGAATTTAACGCCGGGAAGTTTTTCGAGTGTCACGAAACGCTTGAAGCTATCTGGAATGAGGAAGAAAGCGAGTTGCGCCGCCTTTATCAGGGGATTTTGCAAATCGGGGTGGGTTTCTATCACACCCTGACTCGCCGTAACTATCGCGGCGCAATAACTTTGCTACAAGGTGGAATAAATTACTGCCGCCCCTTTGCCCCAACCTATTTTGGAATAGATATAGCAAGTTTAATTGCGGCAGCAGAGGCGGCCCATGCCCATATTGAGACCTTAGGGCCGCAGCGTATCGCAGAATTTGACCGGAGTTTTGTTCCCCAAATTAACTATCACAGCTAAGAGTTGAGCCATTTTTTACCTGAAAGCTGACAGCTACTGCCTAGCTTTTGTCCAGTTCACGGGCTAACAAAATCGCATCGGCAATCTCGCGCATAGACTTACGGGTATCCATACTGAGCTTCTGGATACGGCGGAAGGCATCGGCCTCTTTCAAGCCATACTGATCCATCAATACCCCTTTGGCGCGTTCGATAACTTTGCGGGCTTCAAGAGTTTCCTTCAGATCGCCCATTTCTTTCTCTAAATCCCGGAACTCGCGGAACCGATTGAGGGCAACCTCAATGGCCGGCAGTAACTCATCCTGGCGGAAAGGCTTCACAATATAGCCCACCACTCCAGCCTCTTTCGCGCCTTGAACCAAATCTACCTGACTATAAGCGGTCAAAAGTAGTACCGGAGCAATCCGCTCTTCAGTAAGGATTTTGGCGGCGGTGATGCCATCCATTTCGGGCATCTTAATATCCATAATAACCAGGTCGGGCTTAAGTTCGCGGGCTAAATTTATGGCCTGTTTACCATCGCTGGCTTCCCCAACTATCTGGTAACCTAGCCCACTCAACATTTCCTTGAGATCCATACGGATGATCGATTCATCATCGGCGATCACCACTCGCGCTTGACTCAATTTGCCTACCTCTTTCTGTGGTTGTGCCATCAATGCCATACTCTTACCTCTCTTGTTACGAGAATAATTATAATACTACAAAAGTTGCTCTTAGCCAATAGCAGCTAAAGATTTTTCGAGGCATTCCACATTGAATTAAGGCGTCATTACCAGCTTACTCTATAAATTATAACCCAGCTTTGGACTTAATGCAATTTGTCTAAGTGGAGGAACTGTATGGACAAAATGCACAAATACAGGCTAAGGTGAAAAAATATTTACCTTTTTTTACCAAAACCCTTGACAATTTAGAGCTACAGGGCCATAATATACTCAACGGAATTTTCACTATCGTCCTAAAAACGTTATATGTTAAACTTTTGAAATAAGGCCAAATGCATCCTCGTTCGATGTTTTTTACCCTCTACGGGGTATACATTCGCCATTTTGCCGAAGAAATCTGGCAAAACAGCCTGATTAAACTGATGACCGAGTTTGGTTTTAGCGAACAGGCGGTTAGGGCTTCGTTGGCGCGTTTGGCGGCTCAGGGTTGGGTGGAGTTGCGCAAAGAAGGCCGCAACAGTTACCTTAAAATGACTCCCAAGGGGTTGCAACGGGTCAATGAGGCGGCTAACCGGATATATCGCCAGCAACCTGAGCCCTGGAACGGCGACTGGTTTTTGCTCACTTACACTATTCCCGAAGAGTTGCGGGGGGTGCGCGACCAGCTTCGCACTGATTTAGCCTGGTGGGGCTTTGGAATGTTAGGCACAAGTACCTGGATTACGCCCCACAACCTGAGCAACCAGATGATAGAATTGATTAATTCTTACAGGATTGCGCCTTATGTGGCTTTTTTTACCGCCCGTTATCAAGGCCCAGAATCGAATCGGGCTCTGGTGGAAAAAAGCTGGAATCTGGCTGAAGTTAATGGGCGTTATCGAGAATTTCTGCTCCATTTTGAGCCGCTTTATGCCGAGGCTTCGATTTTGCTAGGTCAGGGCAAGTTAAGCGACCGGGAGTGCTTTGTGCAGCGTACCCGCCTGGTACACGAATATCGCAAGTTTTTGTTTGCTGATCCGGCCCTGCCCGAAGAATTACTGGCGGACGATTGGCTGGGTGGGCAGGCATTCCAGCTTTTCCAGCGTTATGACCTTTTACTGGCGGAAGGGGCGGGTCGTTTCTTTTACACTATCTTTCAAGACGGTCTGCCCCATCCTTTACCCCTTACCCAGGCCGAAGGCGGATTACGCGCCCAACTTGATCCTTTCAGCCGTCAGCTGGTTGTTGGTTATTAGTTGTTGGTTGTTCGAAAAGATGCAGCTGCCCGCTAACAAAAATTTATTAACAAGGATGAACAGGATAAACAGGATGTTAAAAGTAACGAGTTAAAAGCATTTACAATCTTTTTATTCTTGTTTCTTTATTCTTTGTCCTTTATTCTAAACTTTGACTTTAGACCTTCAACTAACAACCAATAATTAACAACTCTCTCGGAGGATACAACGAATGTATTTGAACGCGGAGATAGAAACGATGCCCCGCGAAGGGTTGCGAAGATTGCAACTGGAGCGGCTCAAAAAAACTCTGGCCTGGGCTTATGAAAAAGTTCCCTTTCATAAACAGCAATTCCAACAGGCGGGAGTGCGCCCCGAGTCACTGCAAAGTTTAGAAGACTTAACCAAATTCCCCTTCACCAAAAAAACCGACTTACGAGAAAATTACCCGTTTGGCCTATTCGCGGTGCAGCCTCACGAACAGGTGGTGCGGGTGCATGCTTCGAGCGGCACTAGAGGCAAGCCTACCGTAGTTGGCTATACCGAGAATGATATAAATGTGTGGGGAGAGTGTTGCGCCCGTGCAATAAGTTGCGCCGGAGGCCAGCCGGGGGACGTGCTGCATGTGGCTTATGGCTATGGCCTGTTCACCGGAGGGTTAGGGCTACATTATGGCGGGGAGAAGTTGGGAGCCTGTGTAGTGCCAGTTTCGGGCGGTAATACTCCTCGACAGGTGCTGTTATTACAGGATTTCCAGGCGGCGGGGCTGTGCTGCACTCCCAGCTACGCCCTGAATATCGCTGAATATTTGCAGGAAAATAAAATTCCTCTGAGCAGCCTTAATTTGAAATATGGCATCTTTGGCGCAGAACCCTGGACGGAGGAAATTCGCCAGAAGATTGAGCAGCAACTTGGCTTGATTGCTCTGGATATTTATGGCCTGAGTGAGGTGATGGGGCCGGGGGTTTCGATGGAATGTGAATATAAAAACGGTTTGCATATCTGGGAAGACCATTTCCTGCCCGAAATTATTGACCCTGAGACGGGCGACCCCCTGCCAGAAGGCGAAACTGGAGAGCTGGTTTTTACCTCTCTGACCAAAGAGGCTTTCCCAGTAATCCGTTACCGCACCGGGGATTTGTGCAACCTGAACTATGCCAAATGTGGTTGCGGGCGCACCCACGCCCGGATGGGCAAAATCAAGGGGCGTATTGACGATATGTTAATTGTGCGAGGGGTTAATGTTTTCCCCTCGGAAATCGAGCGGCTGTTGTTGGAATTTGATGAAATAGCCCCGCATTATCAAATTGTGCTGGAACGCCCCGAAGTGCTGGATGTAGTGACGGTGCAATGCGAAACTACGCCGGAATTTACTTATAAGGTTTTCAGCGAGGCCGCCCACAATGAAGACCATCATTTGTTGCAGCATCTCAAGCATGAGGTTATGAAGTCTTTGCAAACGGGATTAGGAGTAACTTTGCAGGTAAAAATCAACCCACCCAGCACTATCGCCCGTAGCGAGGGCAAAGCGGTACGGGTAGTAGATAAAAGACCCAGGTAGTTGTTGGTTATTAGTTGTTAGTTGTTAGTTAAAGATTAAGACGTGGGAGAATATTCAGGGATGAGTGGAAGTAATTATAAGGAACTTGAGGTCTGGCAAAGGGCAATGGACTTGGTAGTTAATTGTTACAAAACTACCCAAGCTTTCCCAAAGTCTGAAGCATTCGGTTTGACCAGTCAATTGCAAAGAGCAGCAGTATCAGTTCCAGCTAATATTGCGGAGGGCCAAGGTCGCCAACATCTCGCCGAATTTCTCCAGTTTTTGTCCATTGCCTATGGCTCACTAACTGAATTGGAAACCCATATTCAAATCGCCCAAAGGTTGAATTATATTGATGATATTATGGCTGAAAAACTGCTAATCGAAACCACCAGTATCGGCAAAATGCTTCATGCTTTAATGAGAGCTTTACGCTCAAAACAACGGAATAACCAATAACCAATAACCAACAACTAACAACCAGGAAAGGAATTTCTGTGAGTTTAAGCGACTTTCATTTGGCCCAGCTGAATATTGCCCGGATGCGTGCGCCCCTGACCGACCCGATTATGGCGGGCTTTGTAAGCCAGTTGGACGCGATTAACGCGATTGCCGACCAAAGCCATGGCTTTGTTTGGAGACTTCAAACTGAATCGGGCAACGCCACCGAAATTAATGCCTTTGCCGACCCATATATTATCGTCAACCTCACGGTCTGGGAATCACTCGAATACCTTCATCAATATGTTTATCGTAGCGACCATGCCGGGGTGTTCCGCAACCGCAAACAGTGGTTCGAGCCGATGACAACGCCTTCAATGGTGTTATGGTGGATTCCCGCCGGATATATTCCTTCGGTGGATGAAGCAAAAGAGCGGCTTGAAATGCTCGAAAAGCAGGGGCCTACTCCCCAGGCTTTTACTTTTAAGGCATCCTTCCCTGCGCCGATGGTTGTTAGTTATTAGTTTGGGGCTGTCAGTAATCAACAATCAGGCGTTTGTACTCGATTTTAGATTTTAGATTAGCGAACCGAAAAGGAGATAGAAATGGTAAAAATGATTGCGCTTTATACCGAACCCACTGACCGAGAGGTTTTCGATTCATATTATTTTGGCACTCATATGCCGCTGGTCAACAAAATTCCTGGGCTGGTCAAAACTGAAGTAAACCGCGTCACCGGGGCGGCGAGTGGGCCTGTGCCTTATTATTTGATGACATCACTTTATTTTAATAGCCAGGAAGAAATGGACACGGCTTTGGCTACCCCAGAGGGTCGGGCGACGGGCAAGGATTTACGCAACTTTACCACGCCGGGGCAGGCTACCATTACTTTCGCCGAAGTAGTCGAATAGGAGAGGAAGATGGCGGAATACAAAAATATACTTTATGAGGTAAACGGGGCAGGCGTAGCGAAAGTGACCCTGAACCGACCAGAGGCATTAAACGCCTTTACCGGGGAAATGCTTCTGGAAATGGCGGCGACTTTTAAACAGGCCAAAGCCGACAAAACCGTTCGGGCGTTGGTGGTGACGGGGGCGGGGCGGGGGTTTTGCGCCGGACAGGACTTGCGGGCTTCCGGCACCAACCCGGATTTTGAAAATACCCTCAAAACCTACTACCGCCCGATGATTACCGCGCTGGCCGACCTGGGCAAACCAAGTATTGCGATGGTTAACGGAGTAGCGGCGGGGGCGGGGATGTCGCTGACCCTCGGCTGCGATTTTCGGGTAGCGGCCCAAAACGCCAAATTTGTTACAGCTTTTTCCAAAATTGCCCTGGTGCCGGATTGTGGGATGAGTTATCACCTGCCGCGCCTGGTTGGTCTGGGACGGGCGCAGGAGCTAATATCCTTGAACCGCGACCTGACGGCGGATGAAGCTTATAACTGGGGTCTGGTGGTTAAGGTGGCCCCGCTTGAGGAACTTGAGGCGGCTACTCAGGCCATTGCCAATCAACTGGCTAACGCCCCAACCCTGGCCTTTGCCCTCACCCGCCAGATGTTGCATGACTCACTTGAGTTGGATTTGGATGCGGCTCTGGAACAGGAGGAAGATAATCAGGCGATTGCCGGGGTCAGTGCCGACTTCTTCGAGGGGGTCGCGGCCTTTATGGAAAAACGTCCCCCGGTGTTCAAAGGGAAATAGTTATTAGTTGTTGGTTAAACTAAGAACTAACAACCAGCAACTAACAACCACTTATTGGAGGAACTTGTATGACTACCGTATTGCAAAACGAGGCCGAGATTGAGGCCGGGATGATGGCGAAAATCGAGCGGGGCGAGAAGCTTGAAGCTACCGACGCTATGACTAAAGAATATCGCGAATTGTTGATTAATTTGCTCACCATGCAGGCCGATAGCGAGTTGTCGGGTGGCTATGGCTATATTCCCTGGATTTCCAAAGCCCCTACCATCGAGGAAAAATTAATTGTCGCTAATATTGTGCGCGACGAAATTCTGCACGGTAAACGGATGTACCGCTTGTTGGAGGAACTGGGGGAAGATGTGGATAGCCGTATCCGCGAAAACGATGAAGCTTTTCTCTATCGCCTGGATGATAGCGAGGCCAACATCGGGACGCAACGAGCCAAAACCGACAAACGGGTGAACATTTTCTATTATCCCATCGAAACCTGGATGGATTTTATTATGTTCAACTTCTGTATGGACAGAGGGGCAGGTCATCAGCTAAAAGATGCCTTGCACTGTAGCTATGGCCCCTGGGCGCGGGTGACCGAGCTAATTTTCAAGGAAGAAGTGGTACATATTGCGCACGGCGAGAAATGGGTCAAAATTCTGGCGGCAGACCCGGCAACCCACGCCGAATGCCAGGAAACTTTCAACAAATGGTTCTTGCGCACGATGAACATTTTCGGACGACCCAGCAGCAGTAAGAATGCCCTTTATCGCAAATATCACCTGAAACTGCGTGACAATGATGATGTGCGGGAAACCTTCCACCAGGAAGTAGCCGAACTTTGCGCTCGCTTTGGCCTGACCGTGCCCGAATGGAAACCAAACTGGTAACTAACAACCCACTAAAAAGCGGCAGGGTATAAAACTCCTGCCGCTCTGTTTTAGCCGGTAAACCACCCGCCAGAATCTGTTCAAATTAAGGGTAGATGCCCCTCACGCTGGTTGCTTCCGCTACCCGACCAATCGCCAATAGATAAGCCCCGGTTCGCAAATCAACCTTCTCACGCTGGGAAATGGCATGTACCTGGGCGTAGCTATTAACCATCAGGTCGCGCAAACGCTGATTAATTTCAGCTTCAGACCAGAAATAAGCCTGACGGTCCTGCACCCACTCGAAGTAACTGACCGTCACCCCTCCGGCGTTCGCCAGAATATCGGGAACGAGGTAAACCCCCCGGTCGCGGAAAATCTGGTCAGCTTCGGGCGTAGTTGGGCCGTTTGCCGCCTCAACTACAATCCGCGCCTTCACCTGAGCGGCATTATCCACAGTTAATTGACCCTCCAGGGCGGCAGGAACGAGAATTTCGCAGGGAAGGGTTAGAAGTTCGGTATTGGAAACAGGTTCACTTTCGGGGAACCCCACCACCGTGCGGCTGGGCGAAGTTTGAATATATTCAAAAAGTGCTGGGACATTCAGGCCGTTAGGATTATAAATACCACCAAAAACGTCGCTGACCACCACGATTTTGCAACCCATTTCGTGTAACAACCGCGCCGAAACCGAACCAACGTTACCGAAACCCTGCACCACCACTCGCGCCCCCTCGATTGGCATTCCGAGAGTTTTGGCGGTTTCGCCAGCGATAATGCTGACACCCCGCCCGGTGGCTTCCACCCGGCCCAATGAGCCGCCCGCCGATAAAGGCTTGCCCGTTACAACGGCAGTAATACTATGACCCCGATGCATGGAATAGGTATCCATAATCCAGGCCATCGTCTGGGGGGTAGTGGCAACGTCCGGGGCGGGAATATCGGTTTCAGGGCCGATAAACATCGAGATTTCGGTGGTAAAACGCCGGGTCAATCGCTCCAACTCACTTTGGGAATACTGAGTAGGATCACAGACTACCCCGCCCTTTGCCCCACCATAGGGTATATTAACCACTGCGCATTTCCAGGTCATCCACATTGCAAGAGCCCGCACCTCGTCCAGCGAAACCTGGGGATGGTAGCGGAGGCCGCCCTTAACCGGGCCACGCGCATTGTTATGCTGAACCCGATAGCCAGTGAAAACTTTAATTCGACCATCATCCAGACGTACCGGGAAATTAACTCGTAATTCGCGCTGGGGAACTGATAAAATCTGGGTCAGGCCATCATCCAGGCCCAATTTTTTTGCCGCATAAAAAAACTGTTCCTGCGCCACCTCAAAGGGGCTTCGCGCAGGAGCAGCTTCAAGGATAGCGGCAATTTCTCTCTGGTTTGCTGGCGCCTTTGCCATTGCCTCGTCATTGAGGCGATTAGCCATAAGAGTCATTGATTGCTTACCTCCGTTACTGTTTTGACCCTGACTACCGGGTCAGAAACACGTTAACTGTGATACTGATTTTATTGATAGAAAATAAAGAAGCAACTTTCATACCAATGTTTTGTGCATTTTGTCTGAAAATTACCCTAAAATATTGTACCATATAAACAAATGAAGGACAATGACAAAAAATACACCATTTTACCTATCTTTAAAAGCTGTTCAAGCTACCTTTTGTAAGTATGCTATAATTTGATATCGTTGTGATTCGGAGAGAATAGTGGAAGCAAAAGGACAGACCCCATGAATAGCACCCCAAACGCCAGTTATAGTTTTACCCTGAGAATTGAAATTCCCAACAAAGTCGGAATGTTAAGCCATGTAATGAATGCAATTAGCGATATGGGCGGCGACCTCGGCGCAATTGACATTGTTCAGGCCACCCGCGAGACAATGGTACGGGATATTACGGTAGCCGCCGGAGACGATACCCACGCCGACCAGATTGTTAGCAAGGTAAAAGAAATACCAGATGTGCGGGTGATTAACGTCAGTGACCGTACTTTTTTGTTGCATCTTGGCGGTAAAATTACAGTCAATAGCAAAATCCCCCTGAAAACCCGCGACCAGTTAAGTATGGCCTATACCCCCGGTGTAGCAAGGGTTTGTAAGGCAATCGAAGAAGATAAAAGCAAGGTATTCTCGCTGACAATCAAGAGCAACACCATCGCGATAGTTACCGATGGGTCGGCGGTGCTGGGTTTGGGGAATATCGGGCCGGAAGCGGCAATGCCCGTGATGGAGGGCAAAGCCATGCTGTTTAAAGAGTTTGGGCAGGTAGATGCTTTTCCGCTCTGTCTGTCAACCCAGGATACCGAGCAGATTATTGCGACGGTTAAAGCGATTGCCCCCACTTTTGGTGGCATTAACCTGGAGGATATTTCCGCCCCGCGTTGCTTCGAGATTGAGGAGCGTTTAATCGAGGAACTGGACATCCCGGTAATGCATGACGACCAGCATGGCACGGCAGTGGTGGTGCTGGCGGCTTTGCTCAACGCCCTCAAGGTAACGGGCAAGAAAATCAACGAGATTAAAGTAGTGGTCAGTGGGGTAGGAGCAGCCGGGGTAGCCTGTAGCAAGATTTTGATGGCGGCAGGGGTTCAACATATCGTTGGTTGTGACCGCCAGGGGGCGATTTATAAGGGTCGAGTTGAGCATATGAACCTGGCTAAAGATTGGTATGCTGCCCATACTAACCAGGATGGCGAACGCGGTATGCTGACCGAGGTTATTCGGGGGGCGGATGTGTTTCTGGGACTAAGTGGCCCCGGCACTATGCCAGTAGAAGCTCTGAAATTGATGGCGCGTGACCCGATTGTTTTTGCCCTGGCGAACCCCACCCCCGAAATTCTGCCGGAAGAAGCCGCCCCTTATGTAGCGGTGATGGCTACCGGGCGTAGCGATTACCCTAACCAGATTAATAATGTCCTTTGTTTCCCTGGCATTTTCCGGGGGGCGTTGGATTGTCGCGCCCGCAAAATCAACGACCAGATGAAACTGGCCGCCGCCAAAGCTATCCAAAACATTATCAGTGATGAGGAAGTTAGCGCGGATTATATTATTCCCAGCGTTTTTGACAAAAGGGTAGTAGCCGCAGTAGCAAAGGCGGTAATGGAAGCGGCTTACGAAACCGGAGTAGCCCGCCGCGAACGCAAATCTACTACTGGTAGCTAGATTGACTCTGGACGATTTTCCCTCGGTTGAGCGTCAACAAGCAAAAGGATTGCTGGAATTACTCAGTTCAGCCAGTAAAACCTAAATTGACATTTCAGCATTGGAATGATAGATTCAGGACAGTTCCCAGGCTTAAAATCCGGATTGTCCTGAATTTTCATTTTTATCAAAAATTAAATAGCTGACTCGCCGGAAACGAGGTTTTAGTTCTCATGCTAAGAGAGTACCACAGTTGGCCCAGCCCAGCCCTTGACCACAAAATGGAGTTGCTGGTTTTTGGTCATGCTGGCGCACCTGTAATCGTTTTCCCGACCTCGATGGGCCGTTTTTACCAGTATGAGGATAGCGGCATGATTGATGCCCTGCAAGACCACCTGGAAAATGGCTGGATTCAATTATATTGCATTGATAGCGTGGATAATGAAAGCTGGTATAACTATGACGCGCCTCCCTGGCACCGCATCCAACGCCACATGGCCTATGACCGCTATGTTACCGATGAGGTTGTGCCATTTATCCGCAGCCGCAACGATAACAATTTCCTGATAACCACCGGATGCAGCTTTGGCGGCTATCATGCCGTGAACTATGGTTTGCGGCATCCTGAGATTATTCGCAAGATTATCGGAATGAGCGGGCGTTATAATATGCACAACTACCTCGGCGACTTTAATAACGATGATGTTTATTACAATGTGCCATTTGATTATATTGGCGGGCTTGGCGAAGGCGATTATGCCAACCGCTTGCGAGGTCAGGAAATTAATCTGGTGGTGGGCGAATGGGATTTGCCCGTCTGTATGAACGAATCCAGACAGCTTTCCGAGTTACTCTATCTGAAAAACATTCCCAATAACCTGGACATCTGGGGTCAGCAAGAGCACGATTGGCCTTATTGGCGACAACAAATCAGGAAATACCTCTAAATCAGGGGGTTGGGGGATGGTAGGGATAATCCAATTTCAAGTACCAAAAAACTGATTACTGATAATTTCTCACGAAAGGAAAACGAGGGCGATGGAATTCTTGCAAGGGATTAGCCAACGGCGGATAAAAACTTCACGGCTGGAAGTAGCCTATCTTGAGGCCGGGGAAGGTAACGCCCCAACGGTGGTGCTGGTTCACGGTAACGTCAGTTGTAGTTGGTTTTTCGAGGAAACCATGCAGGTTTTAGCCGGGACAGGCTACCACGTCTATGCCCCCGACATGCGGGGTTACGGCGACAGCGAGGGTTTGCAAGTTGATGCTACACGCGGCGTGAAAGATTTCTCGGACGACCTCACTAGCTTTGTGGAAGCCCTGCAAATACCTAAATTTCATCTGTTTGGCTGGTCGCTGGGCGGCAATATCGTAATGGAATATACGCTGGCCCACCCCGAAACCGTAAGCTCGTTAGTATTGCAAGCGGCTGGTTCGCCCTATGGCTTTGGTGGCACCCAGGGGCCGGATGGTAAGCCCAACTATCCTGATTTTGCCGGAGCGGGCGGCGGTCTAGTCAACCCTGATTTCTTACAACGCCTGAAGGACAATGACCGCAGTGCCGACGCGCCCAACTCCCCCCGCAATGTTATGAACAGCTATTATTTCAAACCTCCATTCAAAACGGCCCCCGAACGCGAGGAAGTTTTTGTTTCCGCCATGCTCGGCATTAAAAAAAGCGATGACAATTACCCTGGCGATTTTGTGGCCTCGCCCAACTGGCCCGGTCTGGGGGCTGGCACTAAAGGCGATAATAATAGTATTAGCCCAGCCTATCTAAATCAGGCGGCTCTGGCGAATATTAATCCAAAACCCGATATTCTATGGCTGCGGGGCGATAGCGACCAGATTGTGGCAGATGCTTCACTGTTTGATTTGGGAACTTTGGGGCAGTTGGGAGCCGTGCCGGGTTGGCCGGGAGCGGAAATATTCCCACCTCAACCGATGGTTACTCAATTGCGTACGCTTCTAGACAAATATCAGGCTAACGGTGGGACTTATACCGAAGTGGTGCTGGCGGATTGCGGTCATTCGCCCCACATTGAGAAGGCCGAGGAAGTTAACAAGTTACTTCTGGAATTTTTTGGTAGCCATTAGTTGCAGCTACCCGTAAAATATAGTATCCTTTTAACACACTCAGGATTCTATCCAAAAATTCATCTGAACTTTTAGATGAGGCAAGTGAAGGCTGGCCTGGAGGTCAACACATGAGCAATGATAGTAATAAGCCCGGCATGCCGCCCGACCCATTCGGGATGTTCAGGCAGATGTATTCAGCAAATGAGGAGGCGTTTTCCAACGCTCTAAATCAATTTGTCAATACCGAAACTTATGCGTCCTCGATGGGCAAGTATATGGAAAATGCAATGGCGGTGCAAAAGACCATTCAGGAGCAAATGGAACGCTATCTGCACGCCAACGGTCTACCCACTCGCAACGATTTTACCCGTCTTTCAGGCCAGATTGTGGATATTGATGGCAGGCTGGACGATATTCAAGCCGCCCTTGAGGAAGACAGTAGCCCCGCCGAAATCACCGAAATCAAGAAACTGGCCGGGCAAGTGGGCGCATTAGAAGTAAGACTCTCCCACATTGAGAATATTCTGGAACAAATCGGGCGCAATCTCAAACTTTCTAATAATAATAAGCCGGAACAGCCTGTAAGTGCGGCGAATGACAAAAGCCAGGGGGAAGGCTATTACGCGTTGGGGGAGGCGAGCCCCGTTAACAAAAAGGCTCCCAAACGCAAACCAGCCAGCGAAGAACCAGCTTGATTTGAATCCTTAAAAATTAGATAACACCAAAATTCCCAGCTAATTCCTTTTTGAAACATGTGGCAGGGGTTAGTGGGCGTATAAAACTTAACGACGCAAGTTAAGGAGTGTGATTGCTATGGGTAAACTGAACGGACAGGTAGCCATCGTCACCGGGAGTTCCAAAGGGATTGGTAAAGCAATTGCCCTGGCGTTAGGCCTGGAGGGTGCGAACGTCGTGGTTAATTACAAAAGCGACGTGGAAGGGGCCGAGTCCGTAGCAGTCCAGTTGCGGGAAATGGGCGTAAAAGCTATGGCAATTGCGGCTGACGTGGGCAGCTACGAGGAGGTCAAAAACCTCATCCAGCAAACCGTCCAGGAATTTGGTCGCCTGGATATTCTGGTTAACAACGCCGGAATCACTCGCGACAAAAGCTTTAAAAATATGAGTGAGCAAATGTGGCATGAGGTTATCAGTTCTAACCTCGATAGCGTTTTTAACTGCACCCATAACGCTTTGCCCACTATGTTGGCTCAGAAATACGGTCGGATAATCAATATTTCTTCGATTATCGGGCAATCGGGCGGCTTTGGGCAAACCAATTACAGTGCCTCCAAAGCCGGAATTAATGGTTTTACCCGTTCGCTGGCTCTGGAAACGGCTAAAGCGGGAATCACAGTCAATGCTATCTGCCCCGGCTTTATCGAAACCGAGATGGTTTCTGCCGTGCCAGCCGATAAGTTGGACGCGATAAAGGCCAGAGTACCGATGGGGCGACTTGGAAAACCTGATGAAGTAGCCAGATTAGTGGTTTATCTGGCGGCAGAAGGCGATTATATTACCGGGCAGGAAATAAATATAAACGGGGGCATGTTTATGGGCTAGTTGCCCGTAAACCAAACAAAAAATGTTAGACGATTATCCAAAAGAAGTAGAGTTGCGGGACGGGGAGATTGCCACGTTACGCATTATCACCCGTGAAGACGAAAATCGGGTACTGATGTTCTTCCTGACCATCCCGGAGGAGGAGCGTAACTTTTTGCGCTTCGATGTGACGGAGCGGGAAAGTTTAGAGGAATGGTTCGCCGGGCCACAATGGGGCGAGGTCTTTCCTTTGACGGCGGAAATTAACGGGCGCATCGTGGCGGTGGCGGTGCTGCGGGGCTATCGTACTCCCTGGTATGCTCATATCGGTGAATTCTGGATGATTGTCGGCGAGAATAATCGGGGGTTGGGGCTAGGTCGCATTTTAGCCAGTGATATGTTTACGATGGCGGGCGAGCTTGGCATGGAAAAGATTTCGGCAGAGGTACGAGCCGATAACCTGGGTGCTATCAAAATTTTCAAGCAGATGGGCTATGTGCACGAAGGGATTCTGACCGACCATATCAAGGATGCCAGTGGCACTACCCATGACCTGATAATAATGAGCTGTAATATTAAGGAATATTGGCGACGACTTTCCAGCAATCAAACAACCGAAGTTACGAACCGGGGCGCGTAGCAATAAGGTTACGACTCGCCTCTTTAAGATAATATAACTTAATATAAAAAGGAGGGGCATAATGGCCCTGTTTGGAACCCAGGAATGGGCGACTAAATTTGCTGAAGCTCTTAACAGTAGTGAGAAATATGCCGAAGCCGCCGCCGACCTGCAAGGCGATTTTTATTTTGTAGTAAATGCCAGCGAGAACGTACCGCAAGAGGTGACGATGTATGTTAATCTGGCTAACGGCAAATGCACTGAAGCCGTTTTGGTGGAAAACCCCGAAAGCCGTAGTCCGGAGTTTGTTATGAAGGGTGCGCTGGAAAGCTGGCGGGCGATTATTGTGGGGGAACTTGACCCCCGCCAGGCCATTATGACCGGGAAACTGAACCTCAAGGGTAATATGGCGAAGCTAATGAAGAATTTGGCCGCCGCTAACGAGCTTGTAACCACCCTGTCTGCGGTAGAAACCCAATTCGCGTAGGCGGTTGTTAGTTATTAGTTGTTCGTTGTTCGTTTCCTTAAACCAACAACTGGCAACCGACAACCGACAAAAGGAGATTAACGAATAATTCATGGCTGATGTGGAAACAACAAGTAAAGAGGAAAAAGGCAAAGAATTGCTAAAAGTAGGGTTGATTGTTGGGCGGGAAGGAACTTTTCCCCAGGCATTTCTGGACTCGGTTAACTCCCGAAACGCCGGGGTAATTGCCGAGATGGTGGTTTTGGGCGGCTCAATGATGGATGAGCCTTGCGAGTACAAAGTCATCGTTGACCGCATCAGCCACGAAGTCCCCTATTATCGCAGCTACCTCAAAAACGCCGCCTTGCAAGGTGCGGTAGTGATTAATAACCCCTTCTGGTGGACTGCCGATGACAAGTATATCGAATCAACTATCGCCAACCGCCTGGGTGTAGCCCACCCCAAAACGGTAGTATTGCCCAATAAGGCCTACATTCAGGGAATTGTCAGCGAGTCATTGCGAAACCTGAAATACCCCATGCCCTGGGACGAAATTCTGGCCTATACCGGGCTGCCCGCCTTCCTCAAGCCCGCCGTCGGTGGAGGCTGGAAGAATGTTTATAAGGTCTACAATGAACAGCATCTGGTGGAATGTTACGACCTGACGGGCGAACTAACAATGGTTTTGCAGGAAGCTATCGAGTTCGATAAGTATGTACGCTGTTACGCAATAGGCCGCAACAATATCAAGGTTATGCCCTATGCCCCTGGTGAGCGTCGCTATATTGTTAACCCGGAATACCTCTCGCCGGAATTGCATGCTCGGATCGTCAGCGATTGCCAGAAGTTATGTGACGCGCTGGGCTATGATATGAATACCATAGAGTTTGCCATTCGGGACGGCATTCCCTACGCTATTGACTTCCTGAATCCCGCCCCCGATATGGATTACTGGAGCGTTGGCGAGGAGTATTATGCCTGGGTAATCGGGGCCATGACCGATCTGGTGATTGGTTACGCCACCGGGACAATTGAATCGCAAACACCATCCTATCGTTGGGATAGTCTGCTCAAAGGTTCGGCGCCCGTGGGCAAGTAGTAGGGCGGTTGTCGGTGCTTAAACTTTGGATTTCAACTATGAGTCATAGCAAACCAAAACACCCCTAAACCCTACCTTCTCCCCTGGGATGGGAGAAGGAGCAATTCCCTCTCCTTTTATAAGGGAGAGGGTTAGGGTGAGGGTTTTCCAACCTGGATATCCTGATTTTAGATTTACGATTTCACCTAATACCTAACGCCTAAAACCTAATCACAGGAATTGAATCTATGGATGTTGTGGAATTAACCCAGGAAGCGGCCTTGTTAGAAGAAGCGACCGCCTATTATCACGCTCTGCTGGCAAACAGCCGCCAGTTAACCGAAGAAAGTGCCCGCCTGTTAATCGAAGGGATGCCCGAACGCAAACTGACCTTTGGCGGCAGACCCCTTTGTAACGTCTTGCGCCCCCATCTGTTAACCCGTGCTCAGTATGATTATGTAAAGCAGGTCTGCGCCGCCGTCACCCAGGCGATTGCCAGGCTAGGCGATGTTATGACCGGGCCGGATAAAGCCGAGGCTAATCGCTTGCTGGACGAGGTGGGACTGACCGACGAGGAACGCCGTCTGTTCGAGTTTGACACTGGCTACAAAGCTTTCAGTGCCCATAGCCGCCTGGATAGTTTTTTGAGCATTGGCGACACCAGCAGCACTATGCATTTTGTGGAATATAACGCCGAGTCGCCCGCCGGGGCCGCCTACGAAGATGGGCTGTCCGAACTGTTTATGACAATGCCCGTGATGCAGGAGTTTGCCAAACGCTTCCCCATCAGTCACATAGACGTTAAGGGCAAGTTGCTCGACATGCTGCTGAACAACTATCGGGAGTATCTCGGTACGCGCCCCTACAAAGTCCCCAACATTGCGATTGTGGACTGGAAGGATGTGGTGACATACACCGAGTTCGAGCTTTTGCAGGAATATTTCTTACAGCATGGCGTGCCAACCGTAATCTGTGACCCCCGTGAGTTAACCTATAGCGAGGGACGTTTGCGCTATAAAGATTTTGAGATTGATATTTTCTTTAAGCGGGTGTTGGGTAGTGAGCTGATTCAAAAGGCCGATGAATGTCGCCCGGTTTTCCAGGCTTACGAGGATGGCGCGGTCTGTATGATTAACAGCTTCCGTTGCAAGATTTTCCACAAGAAGATGATTTTTGGACTGTTGACCGACGAGCGCAATCAGCAATATTTCACAGCCGAAGAACAGGCTAATATCGAACTGCATATTCCCTGGACGAGGCGAGTACGAAACGGCGAAACGACCTACAAAGGCAAACCTATTGACCTTGAGAGCTTTGTAATGGAAAATAGAGATAGATTAGTGCTCAAACCCAACGACGAGTACGGCGGCAAAGGCATCACGATTGGCTGGGAAAGCGACCTAGCCACCTGGAAACAAGCCTATAACGCCGCCCTGACCGAGCCTTTCGTGGTACAGGAAAAAGTTATTGTGGCTAAAGAAGCTTACCCGGTTCTGAATAACGGTCTGGTGATTTTTGCCGAACGCTCGGTGGATTGTGACCCTTATATTTTTGAAGGTCAGGTAGCTGGTTTATTAACCCGACTTTCGGCAGCGGCCTTGCTCAACGTTACGGCAGGAACGGGCAGCACCGTCCCAACCTTTATTATCGAGGGTCCAAGTCAGGGTGAAATCCGGCGGGCCGACCCGGAAGGCTGTGTCTAGAAGGAGTCAGGAACCAGGAGTCAGAATAAAAGCAAGAAGAATTGTCCCCCTTGCTTGCTAGTGCAAAACAAAAGACCTATTGTGCAAAAGGGGAAGAGAGAAGTTAACTCCTTCTCCGTTGTACTCAGGGGAGAAGCCAGCTTACAGGCTGGGATGAGGGGCCGTTTTAGGCTACTTCTAGCTCAGAGTATAGTAGGGATTAGGGCCAGCAAACCCTCACCCTGCCCTCTCCCTTAAAAATGGAGAGGGTATAAAACCCTTCCTCGCTCAATACTTCCTTTGGAACTGAACTAGGGAAGGGGGTCAGGTTAACCAACAACCAGTAACTAACAACTAATTACCGACAACCGACAACTAAGGAAAGATAGCTATGGGAAGTGCCAAACCAACATTTACGCTGGGGATCGAGGAAGAATTCCAACTGATAGACCCTACCACCCGCGAATTAAGCCCTCGTAACGCCGAGATTATCAAAATGGGTACGCCGATTTTTGGCGACTATATCAAGCCCGAAATGATAATGAGTTGTGTGGAAACCGTCACCCCGGTCTGCAAAAACATCACCGAAGCCCGCGAACACCTGCGCCGCAACCGCTCGATTCTGGCGGAACTCGCTTTCAAGCACGGTCTGGCACTGGGGGCGGCTGGCACCCACCCCTTTACTAACTGGCAGACCCAACCAATTACCGAACACGAGCGTTATCGGGTGCTGGAAGAAGAATTGCAGGATGTTATCCGCGAAATCCTCATATTCGGGATGCATGTCCATATCGGGATAGATGACAAAGATTTAGCGGTACAGATTATGAACGAATTGCGCTACTTCCTGCCTCATATCCTGGCCCTTTCCACCAGTTCCCCCTTCTGGCTTGGTCGAAACACCGGGCTAAAATCTTTCCGCTCGGTAGTTTTTGGTCGTTTCCCGCGCACCGGCATTCCCGACGATTTTGAAAGTTATGCCGCCTTCGACAAATATATTACGACCCTGATTAACACGGGCTGTATTGACGACGGTAAGAAAATCTGGTGGGATGTGCGCCCACACCCAATGTACCCTACCATTGAGATTCGGATTTGTGATATGCCCACTCGAATGGAAGAAACTCTGGCCTTAGCCGCCTTGATTCAAGCGGTGGTAGCTAAACTCTACAAGCTAAGGGAACAAAATATTGGCTGGCGTACCTATAGCCGCGCCCTGATTATGGAAAACAAATGGCGGGCGGTGCGTTACGGAACCGAAGGCAAGATGCTGGATTTGGGCAAGGGTATCGAGGTCGAAACCAAAGCCCTGATGGGCGAGTTGCTGAACTTTGTGGATGATGTGGTGGATGGGTTGGGCAGTCGCAAGGAAATCGAATATATTGACTATATCTTGCGGAACGGCACCAGTGCTGACCGCCAGCTCACTACCCTACAGGAAACAGGCAGTTTTACCAAAGTAGTTGATCGGCTTATGGAAGAAACGATGGAGGGAATTTAGAGCCAATCGGTGGAAAAACGTTTGTATATAAATCAACCTACAATTAAATATTTTGATACGTTGATTGGCCTATATGCAATCCAATAGCCTGGAGGCTAAACCCCGAACTCGTTGGGAAAACCTAAAGCCGCATCTATTTGCCCTGAGCCTTTACACCTTACTGACCCTGATAGTAGCCTGGCCGCTGGTTATAAACCTGACCAGCGATATGCTAAGACTTTACCCCCTTGATAGGGAGCAGAACCTCTGGAATTTTTGGTGGGTCAAACGCTCGCTTCTGGATACTCACACCAACCCCTTCCAGACAACCTTTTTATTTTACCCCTATGGCACTCCCCTTTATCTGCACACTCTATCTATTTTTAACACCCTGCTAGGTATACCCTTACAACTAATCCTGGGGCGGGTAGGGGCTTTTAACTTAATTTGCTTGCTTACTTTCCCGGCTGGGGGATATGGAGCCTATTTGCTGGCGCGTTATATGTTAGGCGAGGACGCACCTTATCGGGAGTGGGGAGCGTTGTTGGCGGGGCTGGTTTTTAGTTTTGGCCCTTATCATTACGCGCAGTTGATAAAATACCAGTTAAATTTGCTCTCGCTACAATGGATTCCTTTTTTTATCCTGTTTATGTTAAAGCTGGATAAAGCCACTAGCCGACGCGAAATTATTAAAAACGGCCTTTTGACCGCCCTTTTTTTCCTGCTGGTTCTGGCGGTGGATTATTACTATACCCTCTATATCGTAATATTCGCGGGGCTATATTGGCTATGGCGGGGTAGCACAAGCCTTTGGGAAGGGCGAAAACTAGCGGAAACGCGCCGGATAGCGGTAAAGGGTTGGGGAATACTGACCGCCAAGTTAGCCGGAGCGTTTATTTCAGGGACGTTGCCCTTTAGCCCCATTCTATTCATGACCATCCGCGAGGTAGGAAGCGGTCGGTATGTGCCGTTAGCTAATGATACCGCCGAGCAGGTGCATAGTGCGGATTTGTTGCAACTTTTTTTGCCGCCCGATACCCAACCCTGGTGGGGTGAAAACTTCGGTTTCTGGAACTCGCTGGGCATTCCTCAATTAAACGATGGCGGGGCAGTGCTGGGCTATGTGGCTTTACTACTCAGCCTGTATGGCTTATTGCGGGTCAGGGGGTTATGGTTCTGGGGGCTTTCGGCTCTTTTTTGGCTGCTAATATCACTAGGGCCAGGCCTTCGCTTTAATAATAATAATATAGACATCCTGATGCCTTACCGCCTTTTTTCAAAACTACCTATCGCCAGCATCGGGCGTTCTCCCGACCACTTTATTCTGATGGCCCAACTTTGTTTCGGGATATTAGGGGCGTTTGGCCTGTCGAAATTGTTGCAAACTAAAAATCTAAAGACTCAGGGGCTAAAGTTTGCGGCGGGTGGATTAATCATGACGCTATTTTTTCTGGAAAGCTGGCCCGGTATCCTTAACCAGACCGAAAAAATCAACCAACCCCCCTTTACGGTGGCAATTGCGGCGGATAATAATACCGCAAACGTGCCAGCCGACAAAGCCTTGCTGGAATTGCCCGTAACCCGGCACGGTGGGCTGGACACTGAGCGTATGCTCTATCAAACCTATCATCAACGTCCGATTAATGGTGGCTATACCAGCCGAAAGCTGCTAGACCCCCACCGCTATGTAAATGATTATTTACTTTATGATTTTATAGATTTACGCTCAACCGTAGCCGATATTGTGCCCGACAAAACTCCCCAGGATATGCTAGGCTTGCTTACTTTCGCCAATATCGGGTATGTGTCGCTGTATCCCGCCGATTTCGCTACCAGCGACAGCAGCTTAAAACGCGCCCAGAGTCTTTTAAACCAGACCTTCGGGGATAGTGCTTCCCCCTTCTACCGTGACAATCTGACCACAATTTACCGGGTGACTCCTACTCCGCTCAATCGTCCGATTGTAGTTTTGACTCAGGGCTGGGCCGAGGTTGAAGCAGTGGATAAAAACAAAGGGGTGTATCAACGCTGGCTTGACGCTGAAGTAGAGGATGCGCGGGTAAATATTGTGGTAGGGGCAGGTCTACCCCTGGACAAAAACTATGGGTTGGAAATCCAGATGGTTTCGGCGGATAAACCCCGTCGGTTACAGGTTTTTCTGAATGGGCAGCAACTTGGCGATGTCAAAGTTAATCAAGGCGTAACTCCCCTCCGTTTTGAGAATCTGAAACTCAGGCAAGGGGATAATATTCTCATCTTGAAGCCCGACCCCGCCGATGGCTACTTTGTGCCAGCCTCACTTACGGGCGGCAAGGGAGACCGTCGCCAACTCCGCCTGGGGGCAATTTCTATCAAGTTGGTGTGAAAATGCCTCTTTCTCGTAGGGGCGCGGCAGGACTTAGTATAATCCGTGGTGCTGAACCCCCTCAAAATGCCGTTATAGGTTAATTTGTGGTAGAATGCCCGATACATTATAAACAGTTGTCGGTTGTCGGTGGTCAGATTGTGAAGGGGAGGCACGGGAATTGCCCCTATAAAATTCGACAGGGACATAATAGCTTGTAGCCAGTTCCCAAATCCCTGACTTGCGACGTTCGACATTTAAGGAAGTATCAACGTGATAGAAAACATTTATGATTATTCAAAACGACTATTAAGCGATAGCTTGAAAGAAATGCCCTATAACCCTGAATTCCAGGTCGGCGCGGAAAACGCCATGAAAACCTGCCTCAAGGTGCAAGACGGCGAGGTTATGACGATTGTTACTGACCTGGAAACCATCGAGATTGGAGCCGCCCTGTATGCGGCGGCGGTAAAGGCCGGGGCAATTGTCACGGGCTATGTTATCGAAGATTATACTACCCGCCCCATCAAGGATATGCCCCAGCCGATTTTGGAGGCAATCGCCAAAAGCAAGGTAGCCCTCTATGCCGTCCAATCCCAACAGGGGGAATTACCCGCCCGTAAACAATTTGTAGGCGTTATCGAGCATAATCTGGTACGCTACGCCCATATGGTGATGATTTCACCCGACATTATGTTACAGGGAATGCGGGCCGATTATATTCAGGTTGACCGCATCGGGCAGAAGATTCTGGATATGGTGGCAAATTGCCGAACGATTAGCTGCAAAACCGACGCTGGCACCGATATTGAGGCCACTTTTGACCCTGAATTGCATTGGATTAAAACATGTGGGATGATAACCCCGCAAATCTGGTCAAATTTGCCAGCCGGTGAGGTTTTCACTGCCCCCCAGAGTGTCAACGGCATTTATGTGGTGGACGGCACGATAGGTGATTATTTCTCCCAGATGTATGGACATCTGGAAGAGTTTCCGATTTATCTGGAAATTGAAAACAACTATTTGCGGGCGGTCAAGTGCGACAATAAGTACTTGCAGACCGATTTCTGGCGTTACGTGCATACCGCCGAGAATAGCAACCGGGTAGGCGAATTCGCCATCGGGGCTAATATCGGGGTTAAGAAGATGATTTATAATCTGTTGCAGGACGAGAAGTTGCCGGGGATGCATATCGCGCTGGGCGATCCCTACGCCAGCCAAACCGGAGCGGATTGGAGCGCACCCACACACGTGGACGCGATAGCCAAAAACTGCAACATCTGGATAGATAGCAAGCGGATTATGCACGAAGGGAGGTTTACTTTCCTGGAGCATAACCCCCAAACTATGGAGGTTTAATGAATTATTACGAAATAGAAGGTGGCAGACCGCTCAAGGGCCGGATAAAAGTTGCCGGAGCTAAGAACGCTGCTACCAAACAAATTGTTGCCAGCCTTTTAACCGAAGAAGAAGTTATTCTTCACAATGTGCCACGCATCGGCGATAGCGATGTTACCCTCAAGGTTTGTAACAGTGTTGGGCTGGATTACGAGTGGGATGGCACCTCACTTTCGCTTAAAACCCCCAAAATTCGCACCTCCGAAGTTCCTCTGGCTTTTAGTGGCCTTAACCGTATTCCTATTTTGTTACTTGGCCCTTTGCTCCACCGTAACGGTAAAGCCATAATCCCAATGCTGGGCGGCTGCAATATTGGGGCGCGTCCGGTAGATTGGCACATTGAGGCTCTGGAAAAATTAGGAGCCCAAATCGCCTATCGGGACGAACGCTATTACGCCGTTGCCAACGAATTACACGGCGCGGTGATTGAACTACCCTACCCCAGCGTGGGTGCAACCGAAAATATCCTTCTGAGCAGCGTTTTGGCGAAAGGCCGGACGGTTATCAAGAATGCCGCTATTGAGCCGGAAGTGGTTGATCTGGTGATGTTGCTCCAAAAAATGGGGGCGATTATCTTCCTGGACGTTGACCGCACTATCGAGATTGAGGGCGTGAAAAAGCTGCACGGCGCGACCCACACCGTAATTAATGACCGGATTGAGGCCGCCAGTTTTGCGGTTTCGGCGGTAATTACCGGGGGCGATGTGATTGTGGAAGGAGCGGAACAGGCCCACATGCTGACTTTCCTGAACAAGCTGCGGCAGGTGGGGGCAAATTTTGAGGTGGTAGATAAGGGTATTCGTTTCTATCATCCCGGAGGCAACCTCAAGCCGATTGCGATGGAGACCGATGTGCATCCCGGCTTTATGACCGACTGGCAACAACCTTTTGTGATGATGATGACTCAGGTGGAGGGGCTGTCAGTTATCCACGAAACGGTTTACGAGAAGCGTTTTGGCTACACCGAAGACCTGAAACGGATGGGCGCAGAAATCCAGCTTTTCAAGACCTGTCTGGGTGAAAAGTCCTGCCGCTTCAAGAGTATGGATCACGAACATAGCTGCGTGGTAAAAGGGGCGACTCCATTACGTGCCGCCGATATTACCATCCCCGACTTGCGGGCGGGTTTTAGCTATCTAATCGCTGCCGCCATCGCCAAGGGCACTTCCCAAGTGCGCGGTATTCAATATGTGGAGCGCGGCTATTCCAATATTTTGCAAAAGTTCCAGGAGTTGGATGCCAATATCCGCCTGAAACAGGAGTAAACCTTGATGCGGGGGTAGACCATTGCGTCTGCCCTTTTTTTATTCCCCCTGAATAGGGCGGTTCCCGAATCACCCTTATGTATGCCCTCGTCCCCCAACCTCCATCCCCAATATTTTTATAGGTGTGGTAGCTAACAGTTTAATCAAGGCGTTTACTGTATACTATGATGAAGAAGAATTTCCTAGCCACCTCCTGATAAGGTCTAGGATAGAGCGGAAACTTTAAGGTGGTTGAAGAAGCTACTTTTTAACTGCCTCCTATTACGAACTCCTGTTCCCTTTCGCCCCAGGGTGCCTGTGAAAGGCTCAGTTGTCCAGAAAGATTAACCAAATAATGTTTAATTCTAATGCCCATCGCTCTAGCGGAGCCAGGTTCATTTTTGCGACCCTGTTGCTCCTGACTATTATGCTTACGGCATGCGGCGACCAAAATACTCCGGTTGTTTCTCAAGGAGCGGCGGCAATTGGCCCCCCGGCTACCAGTCCGGCGAGCGGAGACATTAACCCGGCGACTACCACTGCATCCTCCAAAACCACCCCAAAGGCTGCGGCTACTACCGCTAAGGTGGCGGCGGGTGTTACCCACATCTGTAGTTTGCTAACCAAAGATGAGGTTGCCGTCAGCCTGGGTGACACGGTTGCAGTAGATGCTGCCAGTGATTCGCTGGGAGAGTTTGGACAGGCCAGTTGCAATTACACCACCAGCACCGGTGGCCTTACGGTACAAATCTCCATAATCGGGCAATCTAAGGCCGAGTTCGAGAATACTAACAATGCCCTCAATGCCCAGCCAGTCCCCGGTCTGGGAGATTCGGCATTTTTAGTGGGCGGTCAACTTACTACCCTCAAAGGCAAAGTTGGGCTAGTAGTATTTCTGGTAAATCCCGTTGGTGGTGGTTCAACAGTCTTGAGTAAGGCCACAGATTTGACCAACAAACTAATAACCGCGCTGGGAAAAAGCAGTCATGCCAGCGACATAGCCTTTAACGTAGCAAGTGCGGGTAAGCCAGTGACCGCCGCCGATATTCCGGTTTACCCTGGTTCAGTGCAAGTTGGAAATCAAGCATCCTTTGGTACTCAAATAGCCACATCTACCAGTACCGATGATTACGCTACAATTGTGAGCTGGTTTAAGAAGGTAGTGGCCGACCAAAGTTGGACGGGGAGTGCCGCCCTGGTACCTGAAACGGAATATACTATCATCAGTGCGGCAAAATACGACGTTGATCACGATTCCCAATTGTTGATTAGCATTGAGGGGCCAAAGAAACTTGACCGGGGAACGGTGTCGGATAATAACGGCAACCCAGTAGTAATAAGCCCAAATGTTACCCTGATTGTGATAACCTTAAGCGGCAAGAAGTAAAAATGAAAAGGGCGAATCACAGTTCGCCCCTACGCACTTACCCATAATTGTAGTTGCAGGTGATGGAATGAGCCACTATTCAATATATTTACTGTGGGCTGTTAGAAAAAAGAATTTGCCAGAAACTAGCTGATATTGGCAGTAACTACTCAGCCTTGAGTTTGAGATCAGCATCAAAAGCTGAGTAGCTACATTGATAAATAGTTGGAGTCGAAGGGACCGTTACCCCAACCCGGGAAAGGCTAGTGTGCAGTCCGCTCAACCTCTTCGGTGAACCACATCTCAGGTTTTCCCTCGACGCCAGCTTTCATCATGCCTTCCTTCAATTCATCCATATTGGCAAACGCAAGGGCGGCCTCGATGTTGTGGAACTGGTGGGTGATAGTGACTTTGTTGTGATCCGTAGTATCACGATAAACAGCGGCACCTGTGACACCCATATTCTTGCGTGCCTCTCCAATTTCATCATAGATCTGTTTCCAGGCATCAAAATCACGGACTGAGTGAGTTACGAACAATGTAACCATGGTTGATGACCTCCATTTTTGATTGTTTTAGGAACTATAAAGGTAGTTAGGTGACGAACACCGTTTTGCCAGGCCCCTGACAAAGTGCCATTCGATGGATAATGGGGTACCAGATTCACAACAAACCTGACATCTAAGATGGTACAAGTCTATGTTTTGGTTGTCAAATCTTGACATTATAGGCCGAAAAATGTACATACTGTTTTAAGATCATCATATATTTTTCAATAAAATACCCCAGGTTTTGGCCTGGGGCTCTTCATCGTTTGTACAAGACCAGATTTGCCTAAACAATACTAGGGTCTTTGTATTCGCCGTAAACCTTGCGGAGAACCCCGGCAATCTCGCCTAGCGTGGCGTAGGAATTACAGGCCTCAATCAGGAAGGGCATCATGTTTTCCTGACCCTCGAGGGCTTTACCGCGCAGCTTTTCCAGCACCGCCGTAGTTTTTTCGTTGTCGCGCTCCATCCGTAGACGGGCGAGACGGGCGCACTGTTTCCGATAACCGTCCGGGTCAATCTGCAAAATCGGGATTTGCAAGGGCTCATTCTCGGTAAAATCGTTCACACCCACAATAATGCGCTTTTTGGAATCAACTTCTTCCTGGAAACGGCAACTGGCATCCACAATCTCGCGCTGGGGGAAGCCCAAGTTAATCGCCGCCGACATGCCGCCCATCGCATCAATCCGCCGTTTGTAATCATAAAAACCCCGTTCCATCTCGTTGGTCAGGGCCTCGACCATGTAGCTACCGCCCAGGGGGTCAACACTGGTAGCCACACCGCTTTCGTGAGCGATAATTTGCTGAGTACGAAGGGCAATTTTTACCGCTTTGTCGCTGGGCAAGGCCAGAGCCTCGTCCATCGAGTTGGTGTGGAGCGATTGAGTACCTCCCAAAACCGCCGCCAACGCCTGAATTGCGGTGCGCACGATATTGATTTCGGGCTGTTGGGCACTCAGGCTGCAACCCGCCGTTTGAGTATGAAAGCGCAGTAGCCAGCTTCGGGGGTTTTTGGCCCCATAGGTGTGGCGCAACTCCCGCGCCCAGATGCGCCGGGCCGCCCGGAACTTGGCAATTTCCTCAAAAAAGTCGTTGTGGCAGTTAAAGAAGAAGCTCAGGCGGGGGGCAAAATCATCCACGTCCAGCCCACGCTTGATACCTTCCTCCACATAGGTCAGGCCGTCAATCAGGGTGAAAGCCAGTTCTTGAAGGGCGGTGCTGCCCGCCTCCCGGATGTGGTAGCCACTAATGCTGATGGTATTCCACTTGGGCAACTCTTTCGAACCAAACTCCATCGTATCCACTACCAGTTTCAGGCTGGGTTCGGGCGGATAGATATAGGTATTCTGAGCAATATATTCCTTGAGGATGTCGTTCTGGGTAGTGCCTCCCAACAAATGCCGGGGATAGCCCTTTTTCTCGGCAGCAGCGATATACATCGCCCACACGATGGGGGCGGGGCCGTTAATAGTCATGCTGGTGGTAATTTTGTCGAGGGGCAGGCCGTCCAGCAATATTTCCATATCTTCCAGGCTGCTCATTGCCACTCCGCATTTGCCCATTTCGCCCTCGGCCAGGGGGTCGTCACTATCGCGCCCGTAGAGGGTCGGGAAGTCGTAGGCGATACTCAATCCGGTTTCGCCATGTTCCAGTAGATATTTAAAGCGGCGATTGGTTTCCTCGGCCATCCCAAAGCCCGAAAACAGGCGCATCGTCCAGAATTTAGAGCGATACATATTGGCATGTACGCCCCGTGTATAGGGGTATTCGCCGGGCATCCCCAAATCGCGGTCATAATCCATTTCGGCGATATCGTCGGGGGTATAGAGGCGGTTGATGGGCATCCCGCTGACAGTGGTAAATTCCACCCCATCTTCGGGGGCGCGTTCCGGCATACGCTCAACGGTTTTCTTGAGGGTGGTTTGTTCCCAGCGACGGCGGCGTTCGCCTGTTTGACTTACTTTGTCAAGATTGTAACTGCTCATTTCTATCAATTCTCCCTTTCAACGGTTGTCGGAAAAGCTCTCAGCCGTCAGCTTTAGGTCAAAAAGTCGAAGGTCGAAAGTCAAAGGTCATAATTCTAAAATTAAAAGACCGACAACCGACTACTGACTACTGACTACCTTAATTGTAGGCTATGGGGCGACTTTTTTCAAGACTGATAGGGTTATGTAGCAAGTGCCACTTGTAAGATGCAGGAAATGGTTTATAATATAAAACAGAACATAATTTCTAAAACATAAAGAAAGGATTGGCCTATGGCTACTAAGTCCACCAAACCCTTTATCCAGGTGCCGGAAGAAATAATGCTAAATAAATCAATCTCGGCAGCCGCCAAAAATCTCTATATTATTCTGCTACGCTATTGCCGACAATCTGGCTATTGCTGGCCTGGGCATGAGCGGTTGGCAAGCGATATGGGCTGCTCCACCCGGCATGTTAGAACGCTCCTGAAGCAGTTAGAGAATCAAAGTTTAGTCTATATTGACCATCGGGGCGAGTTAGGTGAGTCAAATCATTATTACGTGCTTTATAGTGTAGGCGGGCCGGAGATAAGTGCCCACGAACAAGCATCAGAGTTAGCAGAGGAATATGGAAACTGATAGTGGTACCGAAAAGATACTATCCCCGGAAGTGGAGTTCCGGGGATAGTAGTCAAAAGATACCAGGGTAGTACCGAAAAGATACTATCCCCCGGAACTACTGTTCCTACCCCCCCGGAACTGGAGTTCCGGGGAGGGCGGAACTGCAAGTCCTACGAATCATATACAATTAAACATACGCATTTAAGTATAAACATCAACAAACAGCCAGAATTTGTTGATGATGGTGTTAATCGAAAATCTAACATCGAAAATCGAAAAAGGGTATTCATAGGGACAATGCTTGTGGTTGTCCGATTTTTATTCTCGTGCCCTGTATTACAGGTTACGCAGGATTGAACCCCCGCGCTGAGAGAGCCTGTATTTTCAACAAAACATCAAACCTGAAAATTGTATCCAAATTTTAACCTGATAGGCTCTTTCAGCCCGGTGATTTGTTGCCGGGTAAAATTCTATCCACCTGGTTGATAGTTGACAATAGCAAGCTGGGCGGCTTTGGCTAGAAGGTGTTGGCGTTCCTGTAGCCGCAACCGACGAATCTCACCAGCAGTTAGAGACGTTTGAGAAGGGGCGAGCGGGGTTAACTCTTGAAGTAGCATGCTGGAAATAGACTCCAGTAGAGCCAGACGGTCTTCAAGCGAAAGCATTTTTATCTCTTTTAAATCCGCTTATAACTCATAGTTCATTCCCCCTTCAGGCCTTTTCCAGTTCCCTCTCACAAAAATTTAAATTTGACGTTTGTGAATCCAAATTCCCGGATTTTAGATTTTGGATTTCCCTAAAATTCTGTTTATCAGCGTCCACATCCGCTTAACATTTGGTTCGCGCCAACATTGATGGTGGTCTAAGCCCCTGCTGAAGAAATTGCTAATTTTTCAGTGGTAAAGTTTTATAAATAGGGCTATAATAAGCTCGGAATCCCCGCTTTTGAAAGTGTGGAAACGGGAGGGCCACAAAAGTGGAACGTTTTATTTTTGCGGTTGGTTACGAGGTTCTGGCAGCTTGCTTTTTGGCGGGCCTGGTGCGGCGGGTTGGCTTAAATAAGCATGTCGAAAAAATTTATGACTGGCTTTATTTTCTGAAAATAACCCTAAGTTGGGTAATACTAATCCAAATTGGTTTTACGATATTAGTTTCGGTAATGTTCTGGAATGAACATTCGCTGGCAGTAGGGCTGACGGCCTTGATAGGAATGCCAATGACTCCCCTTTTAACAATGTTCACGATGCTGGGCTTTGCCCGAACTTACCGGGCCGTCCCAAACATTATCAAACGCCTGGAACGAATGACCCCTGAAGAACGAGAGTACGAATTGGAAAATTTACCACCCGAAGTTTTTGCCCAACTCCCCGGCGATTATCGTTTTGTTAGTAAGAAAAGCCAATAATGACCGCAAAAATACTCTGGCTGGTTATTATTATCTGGTTAATTCTTTTCTTTATTATCCGCGAGACTTTCAAGTTCAGTGGCAACCCGATTGTATCTTTCATGCTAATGCTGGTGTTGTTTTTTTTGGTGCTGTTTTGTGTGCGGGTCAGTGTGGTGCGACTGCGGATATTCTGGGGCAATCTGCGCAGGGGGTTTAATCGCTTCTTTAGTAAAACACCGCGACAATAGATATGAAAGATGCTCACCTCAAAAAATATCGGGTTGCTATTGCCCGGAACTTTCCCCAATTGACTATAACTAATATGGACTATTTAGCGGAGGGCTGGAACAGTGTGGCCTGTCGGGTAAATGAGGATTTAATCTTTCGTTTTCCCAAACGGGCCGAAGTTGAACAGTCCCTCTTAACCGAAACCCGCATACTACCCCAACTTGCCTCCCATCTTCCGGCGGCTATTCCTGATTTCAGCTATATTGCCTCTGCCAGAACTAAAAACCAGCCTTATATTTTTGTGGGCTATCCTCTGATTCCGGGCACACCGCTCCAGGATTGCCCGGAGGAGGTATTAAAAGCGGATTGGTGGCGACCACCCCTGGCAAAGTTTTTAGTTGCCCTACATTCGTTCCCACTTGCAAAAGCCACCGTCGCCGAAGTACCCAAAAAATTGTTCCCTAATTCTCCGGTTAACGACTGGCGAAGTAGTTTTCAGCATTTTTACGGGGAAACAGAAGAAATGGTTTTTCCGCTGTTAAAGCAGGAGCAACAGCACAAAATCCGGGAGAGATTTAACGAATTCCTGAACGATGAAAGAAACTTCGATTTTAGCCCCGCCCTTATTCATGCCGATTTAAGTGAGGAACATGTTTTGCTTGACCTGGAACGACAAGAACTAAGTGGGGTGATTGATTTTGGTGATTGCTGCCTGGGCGACCCGGCTTATGATGTCTGGGGTAGTTTGCTTCCTTACTATGACCGCCCGCGCGAGGCAAGCTGGGAAAATCGCCGCCAATTTTATCTGCGCCTTCCCGCTTTAAATAGTATTATATTTGGGAGAGAGTTTGGCGACCCCTTGCTGGTAGAATGGGGTATGAATGGCCTTGAGCGTTGCTGGTTTAGCGAGGAACCCTTGCCAGATTGGTCATTTTATAGCTAAACTAACCCGCCAGGAACGCCAAATGCGCCAGGATTATTTGAGTTTTCTGTGTGCCTATGTGGTGAAATAAAATAGAACTCGTTACTCGTTACTTTTTACTCGTTACTGTTCTGGAGGAATTTCAAATGACCCCTGTCCAGATTACTGGTGCCAACCGTCTTAAAATCAGTCCCGCCGCCCGCTTGCGAGGTGAAATTACTGTGCCGGGGGATAAATCCATCAGTCACCGCTCGGTAATTTTTAACTCGATTGCTAACGGCACCGCCCAGATTACCAATTTTTTACCAGGTGAGGATTGCCTGAGTAGCATCGCCTGTATGCGAGCGATGGGGGTAATTATTCAGTTTAATGAATTTGCCCGCAGTGTAACGGTGGAGGGGCGCGGGTTGCATGGGTTGCTGGAAAGTGGCGAGGTGCTGAATGCCGGGAATAGTGGTACGACTACCCGCCTATTAACAGGGTTGCTGTCAGGGCAGAATTTTTACAGTGTGCTGACCGGGGATGACTCTTTACGCAGCCGCCCAATGGGTCGGGTAATCAAACCGCTCAAACAGATGGGCGCCCAAATCTGGGGACGCAAGAACGATAGCCTGGCACCACTGGCGATTCGGGGTAGCCAACTAAAAGGGATAGAATATGACCTACCTGTTGCCAGTGCTCAGTTAAAAAGCTGTTTGTTGTTAGCCGCGCTTTACGCTAGCAGCCCTACCCACCTGACTGGCTTGATTGACAGCCGCGACCACACCGAACGAATGCTAAAAGCGATGGGCGCACCCCTGAAAGTTTCGGCAGATGAGATAGTGATGAATGGCCCTGCTACCAACCTGCTGGCTCAAAATGTGGAAGTGCCGGGAGATATTAGTAGTGCCGCTTTCTGGCTGGTTTTAGCTAGCGTTCACCCCGATGCGGATTTGACCTTGCTCAATGTCGGGGTTAACCCAACCCGCACAGGAATTATTGATGCTCTAGGAGAGATGGGCGCGGATATTAGCCTTTCGCAAGAACGCGAGATTGCCGGAGAACCTGTAGCAAATATACGGGTGAAATCGGCAAAATTAAGAGGGGTGGGAGTCGGAGGAAATATTATTCCCCGCCTGGTAGACGAGATTCCAGCTTTGGGGATAGCCACGCTTTTTGCCCAGGGAACCAGCCGGGTTAGTGATGCCGCCGAGCTGAGAGTTAAAGAAACTGACCGCATTGCGACCTTTTCCAGTGAGCTTGACCGCCTGGGCGCAACTGTCGAGCCCCACCCGGATGGTATGACCATCAAAGGCGGGGCGAAGTTAAACGGTGGCTATGTAAAAAGTTATGGCGACCATCGTTTGGCTATGTCACTGGCAATTCTGGGATTGCTTCTACCATCCGGCCAGGAGCTTGAGTTGGAAGATTATAAATGCGCCGATGTCTCCTACCCTGGTTTCTGGCAGGATTTGGCAAGAATTGTAAGTTAGCCCCGCGCTGGTTTTAAGATTTGTCAGATAACCACTATCTTAAAATTTTGGTTTCAGGAGGGATTTAGGATTGATAACCTTCGCCAGAACCTAAGAGGAAAGCGAACTGGTTATTTGAGCCACCGCCAAAGCCTGTTCCTCGCTCAAGTGTGGCCCTATTGGTAGGCTCAAAACCTCACGATGAATTACTTCAGAAAGCGGGAAATCGCCTTCTTTATAACCAAAATCTCGGTAGGCTTCCTGCAAGTGAGGCGGAATTGGGTAATGAATCAGCGTCCCAACCCCGGCCTTTTGCAAGGCTTGCTGCAAATCGTCCCGCTGGGTAGTACGTATTACAAAAAGATGCCACACTGGGTCAGCCCACTCCGGCACAGTCGGTAACTTCAAGCCAGTTTTCTTCAGGTAGGATAGATAAAAAGAAGCAATTTCTTTCCGGCGGCTATTCCATGCCTCCAGATGTCGCAATTTAACCCTCAATATCGCCGCCTGAATCTCGTCAAGACGACTATTGTAGCCCTGTACCTCGTTTACATATTTCACCCGTGACCCATAATTTCGCAAAACCCGTACTTTATCAGCCAATTCGTCATTGTTGGTGGTAATCGCGCCCGCATCGCCAAACGCTCCGAGGTTCTTGCCTGGATAGAAACTCCAGCCAGCAATATCACCTAAGCCACCCACCGACTGACCTTTGTACTTCGCGCCCTGAGCCTGAGCCGCATCTTCCAACACGAAAATATTATGCTTCCGGGCAATGGCGTTAATCGGGTCCATATCGGCGGGCTGCCCATAAAGATGGACGGGCAAAATAACTTTGGTGCGAGGGGTTATAGCCGCTTCCAACTTATTGGGGTCAAGGTTATAGGTGCTTTCGTCCGGCTCAACCGGAATCGGTATAGCTCCAGCGTAAGTCACCGCTAACCAGGTCGCGATATAGGTATTAGCCGGAACGATTACCTCATCCCCTGGACCAACCCCTAACGCTTTCAAACTGATATGCAAGGCATCCAACCCGTTACCCACGCCAATGCAGTGTTTTACTCCCAGAAAGGCGGCGTATTCCTGCTCAAATTTGGTCACTTCCTGTCCCAAAATATACCAGCCGCTACTCGCCACTTTGGTAATAGCCGCATCCAGCTCTTCTTTTAGTTCTAAATATGGGGCTTGTAAATCTAGAAAAGGTATATTAGTCAATTTATATCAGACTCCTCAAAAAAAATTATAAGTTAGCCCTAAATCATCAGTTTAACTTCGGCGAATCAAAGTATATCATGTTTGTTAATGCCTTTGAACGGCTTTACCCATTTTTGACCCGCCAGAAACGTACTCCACCAGGAGCTTGAATTGCAATAGTTTGACTATTCGAGGAGAAGGAAAGGGCCGCGTAACCCCAACCGAAAACAGGGGTTTGCATAACTGATTTTCCATCAGCCAGATTCCAAACTACCATTACACTATCATCGGGCCGGTCAACAGTGTAGCGATTCCAGTTTACCGTAGCCACTAATTTACCATCGGGTGAAAAAGCGGCGTTTTGCAAAATTTGGTCTTTATCCAGCTCGACAATTTTTTTGAATGTTCCGTCAACAATATTCCAGGCCGTTATCGTCTCTTCGGCGATATAAACTTGCTTGCCATCAGGGGAAAAGGTCAACTTACCACCAAGTTTATCTTTTTTAAGACTGGTTAATAGTTGCCAATCATTTATCCGCCAGAGTTGAAGTTGGCTACTGTCCTTATCAATTGTAGCCATGGTGGTGCCATCTGGTGAAAAGGTTAGGCTATTCCTGGCAGCCGGGAACTCGTGCACAATCGCCATATCCTTAACCTGCCAGATTTTAACCCCCATTTTGGTTGTGCCGGCTGCCAAAAGCTGACTATCGGGGGAAAATTTAAGGTCGCCACTCAAGACGGAATTTTCTATCTGGATAGGCAGGGTTTGTAGCAATGCTCCATCGCTAGTCTGCCAGATTTGGAGGGTATTATCGAAGGTGAGACCCGCCAACAACTTCCCATCGGGCGAAAAGGCTAAACTAGCAAATCCTCTACTACTCGTCCGACTTATCTCACGCACGGTTGTCCCATTTGCCGGATTAAGAAGGTTTATTTTATCGCTATAACCGCTAACTGCAATCAGACTCCCATTCGATGAATATTTTATGGCCTGACTATCTTTAGCTGAAATTTCCTTGACACAACCGCTTATCCCTAATGTCGTATCAGTCCAGCCACAAGTTCGCAGTTCTCGGCTGGCTACACTTACTCCAAATAACAAGATGGCTACTCCCGCCATTACAAAGGCGACCCGCCGAGGATAACGACGATATAAGGCGGTCAATCTATTGTCGGGCTGGTTCGGGCGTTGGAAAAATAGTCGGGTTAGGGGATAGTTATAGCCAGGAAAAACAGCTCTAATAAGTAGTGGGAGTATATAAATAAGAGCCAGGATAGGGAGTTCATAACGCCCAAAAGTGCCAAAAGCATCCTTGATGTAATCGTCATTGATTAAGCTTGCAAACCCTAAAGCCACGACCCAGGGAGCGAATAAACAACAGAACAAGCCAATTCTAAGCCAACGCCGCATGGGTTTGACATAAACCATGGATAGGCAGAACCAGGTAAACAAAATCGCGGTAGGGACTACGTAGCCAATTTTGATTAAAAGGTCTGGTTCGGTTGCGAAGCCTGATTGTATATACAACTCAACCATTTTAATCCTGATTTTCCCTTGATATAAGCCCAGTATTTTAGGACATATTTCGCTTTCTGTTGATTATTTTACAGCATTATTTTAGGAAAATCCAGAAAGGAAAAAAAAGGTGGTCAACAAGACCACCAAAACCAAACCCTGGCTTTTTTCCAGGGAAATTAACCTCTAGAATTATGAAAGGGTAAATCTCAGTATAGCCCAATATTTCCTTAGTCCGATAAATTTTTCTTCCAAACCAAAGGGTAAGAGTGTCAACAGACTACCCCGTATGACTTGCGCTATCTATCTACCAAAAGTTATTATAACCGGGAACAATATAAGAAGCATTTAATAAAAACTAACCTGATTATATAAAAAGGACATACGTGATAAACATTAACCCACTCGAAATGGCTCCCCGCGCCCTCTATCGCATCCTGACGAGCCTGATTGTGCCACGCCCCATCGCCTTTACCACCAGCCAGAGCGCGGATGGCCTGGTCAATGCCGCCCCCTTCAGCTATTTTACCCTGACTGGGCATAATCCGCCCCGCCTGGTAGTTTGCGTCAATGACCGGGGCGACCAACCCAAAGATACCGCCCGCAATGCCGCCGAAACACGCGAATTTGTTGTTCATATCGTAGATGAGGATTTGACCGAAATCGCCAACCTGACTTCGGGGGACTATCCCGCCAGCATCAGCGAGGTCGAACTACTTGGTCTGGAATTGCTACCTTCAACCGTCGTAAAAGTGCCACGACTGGCAGCTGCACCCGCCGCCTTTGAGTGCAAGCTGGAACAACTGGTGAGGCTGGAAGGTCAGCCAGCCACCAGCATGTTAATCGGCAGGGTAGTGTGGTTACACTTACGAGAGGATTTGTTGGAGGGTGAGCGGGTAAGTCTGGAAAAGTTACGGCCCGTGGCGCGTTTGGGTGGAGACGATTACCTGAAAGTAGCCACCGCCGAGCAAATAGCCATCCCCCGCCCGGTGATTGACCCAAATTCTGGCAATGCCTTGCGCTAACGAGAAAGAAATGCAAATAAAACAACTTTTACCTTATTTATCGCCCGAAGAAGCCCAAAAGGCTGGCGAATTTATCGAAGCGGTGATTATTGTGCCGTTTCTGGATGATAAAATAGTGCTGTGTGATAATCGCTGGCGCGGCTGGGAATTTCCGGGCGGTGGTGTTGAATGGCGCGAACCAGTTCATAGTGCAGCCAGACGGGAGCTAGTCGAGGAAACCGGAGCAGAATTTTCCAGGTTGGAATTTGTGCAGGTGGTCTGGCTGGAGCGGAATATTTACCGCTCGTTAAAAGCAGCCCTTTATTATGCTGAAGTGACCTCCCTCAACAAACATACCGATTATTACGAAATTGTAGAAGTGCGGACTTTTGAGCAACTGCCCGACAAACGAATGCTAAGTTACGAGTGCGAAGATGAATTATATCAATTGGCCCTGGAAGCCTTCCAAAACTCCAAAATCTAATTTGGTGGAATTCCGGCCCTTTCACATCGGTTTACTTCAGGCTTGCCTATTCCAAAAAATAGTAATGATTTCTGTAATGTGAGGATTGTATGATATTGCTAAACTATCCTAATGCAGTTATCATGGATCGGGATAACCTCATATTCTGGAAAGACGGTCAGGCAAGGCAGGGTTAATGAAAAAGATTCTGGTAATAGACGATGAAGAACGCCTAAGAACCAATATAATGGAACTCCTGAAATTGGAAGGATTCCAAACCTATGGGGCTAAGGACGGGCATCTAGGGATTCTAATGGCGCAAGAACAGGTACCAGACCTGATACTGTGTGACGTCACGATGCCAGATAAAAATGGCTATGAAGTATTAGAGAGCTTACGAACCAACCCAACCACCAACGCCATCCCCTTTATCTTCCTTACTGCTAGAGCTACTATGTCGGATTTACGCAAGGGCATGAACCTGGGCGCGGACGATTATTTAACTAAGCCCTTTACCCGTAGTGAATTGATGAGTGTTATTTCTACCCGTCTGGCAAAGCAAGCAGCAGTCACCGAGCGATTTATAAATGAGATTAAGCAGGTAGAGGAAAAGCTAAACCACCTGATTATGTATGATACCCTAACCAATTTACCCAACCGTCGCCTATGGCAAGAAGAATTTAACCTTTCCCAGGCGCAACTAAAGGGTAAACAATTGCCAGTCGTAATGCTGGGATTGGACAGATTCAATCGGATTATTTCCAGTTTGGGTCATACAACCGCTGACATTTTATTGAAAGAAGTAGCTGATAGATTAGTAAATTTTCTCGGAAATCAAAAATATATCTCGCGCATTCAAGCCGAACAATTTGCGATAATTTTGCCCCCGGTAAATAACCCGGCTGAAGCCCAACAACATGCCCAGGCCTTGATTGATGTTCTTTCGCAACCCATAAGAACCGAAGACCATGAAGTATTCCTGACGACCAGTATGGGGATGGCCTTTTATCCCCAGGATGGCGAAAACGCCGATGCCCTCATAAAAAATGCCGGGGCAGCGATGGTTCACGCTGACCGACAGGGTGGGAATAATTACTTAATCTATAACTCCAAAATGAATCTGGGGACCAGTGAAGAGCTTTCCCTGGAGGCCAGTCTGCGGCATGCCCTGGTTCGCGCCGAGCTACGAGTTTTTTACCAACCGCAGGTATCGTTAACTACCGGCCAAATTACCGGGGCAGAAGCCCTGGTACGCTGGGAACATCCAGAGCGGGGAATGATTTCGCCAGTTGATTTTATACCACTGGCTGAAGAAAATGGTCTGATTATTTTGATTGACGAATGGGTTTTGCGGGCAGTGTGCGATAAAATTCTGGAATGGAAGGCTAAAGGCTTTTTGTTAAAAGTGGCGGTTAATTTATCTGCCCGCCAGTTTAGCCAGTCCGATTTGAGTAGTCGTATTGCCAGCATCTTAGCCGAAAGCGGCCTACCTCCCAACCATATTGAGTTGGAGCTAACCGAAAGCAGCATTGTCCAGAATCCTGAAATGGCGGCTAATACCTTGAACGTCTTAAAAGCCACCGGGCTGCATATTTCGATTGACGATTTTGGAATGGGCCAATCGTCATTGGGTTATTTAAGGCGATTCACCCTGGACACTCTAAAAATTGACCGCTCGTTTGTCCGAAATGTTAATCTCAACACTAAAAACGCCGCTATAACCAGAGCTATTATCGAGATGGCTCACGGCTTAGGGTTGCGGGTTATCGCCGAGGGGGTAGAAACAAGCGAAGAGCTTGAGTTCCTGCAACAAAATAAGTGTGATGACATGCAAGGGTTTTACTTTAGCCGCCCGTTGCCCTCTAACGATTTCGAGAAATTACTATTTTCAGGCAAGCGGCTTAATTAGAAAGAAAAAGAAGAAGCAAAGAGCAAGAAGTAAGAATAAAGAGTTCTTTATCCCACCAAGTGTAGTTCCAAAGGACGTACTGTCCGAGGAACGGCCTAACCCTTAAAAACGGAGAGGGGTAATAGTCTATCTTGCACATTAGGTCTTATGGTTTTGCACAAGGTAGGGATACAAGGTAGCAGCTTCAAGAACCGGGAAAATTGTACGGGTAGACAATGGGGTCTACCCTTTTTAGTAACTCCTAATTGCTGAAAAACAAATTTGCAGATATTAGATTACCCGGTTATAATTTTAGCAGCGGGGACAAAGAGGTCTCAATTATAGGGGAATTCATATAGTTAGTTCAAGAGAGGAGTGTCATAGACCGCCCCGTTACTAGCCAGTAGCGAATTTAAAGTGGGTAGTCGTCATTATGACAAAAATTTTAGTAGTTGATGATGAACAAAACATTGCTGAGACCCTAAAATATAATCTTTTACGTGAAGGTTACGATGTAACCATCTGTGGCGACGGGCGACAAGCCCTTGAGGCTGCTAAACGTGAGAAACCCGATTTAGTAATTTTAGACCTGATGTTACCCGGAATGAATGGATTAGATGTCTGCCGCACCTTGCGCCAATCCTCAACTGTGCCAATCCTCATGCTAACCGCCAAAGAAGAAGAAGTGGATAAAATCCTGGGGCTTGAATTGGGCGCGGACGATTACATGACCAAGCCGTTTAACCTGCGAGAATTAATTGCACGGGTGCGGGCGATGTTGCGCCGGATGGAGATGCTTCAAACCCAAATAGCCGCCACATCCAGCAGCAAAACAGCCCAGGCTGAAGAAGGTGGTACAGCCACGGCAGTCGCGGTTAACGCGGTTGCGATTCTTGACACATTTCCCCAGGATATTATTGGGGCGGGTGATTTGGTTATCAATATGAACCAACATATTGTAATGCTGGGCGATAAAGTTATTGCCCTAAAGCCTAAAGAATTTGATTTGCTGACTTTCCTGGCGCGACATCGAGGACAGGTGCTTACCCGCGAAACCTTGCTGGAAAGAGTTTGGGACTATGATTATTCTGGCGGAACGCGCACCGTTGACGTGCATATTCGCTGGATACGGGAAAAAATCGAAATTGACCCTTCCCGACCCCGCTACATTCACACAATTTTTGGGGTGGGTTACAAGTTCGAGCCAGATGGGGTAAACGGTAACTTTGAAGGACTAAGCAGTAAGTAACCTGCTTTAAACATTGTCAATATTAAAGTCAAGATTCTTCCTTCTTTATGTTTCAGATGGTTAATGTTGTCTTCCGTCCAGTGGTATTAGTTAGATGGAAATAGCAACAACAATTTTTATAGCGGTTTTGGCGGCAATATCAGGTTGTGGAGCAACTGTTTTTTATTACCGCCAACGCACCAACCGTCGCCTCCAAAGCCTCACATTATTGCTCAAGAAACTAGCCCTGGGTGATTTAACCAAGCCCCTCGATACCTCCGAATTTGAAGATGATCTTCAACTTGCCGACCTTAAATTTGCGATTAACCAGCTGGCTATCGAGCTGCGGGCGGTTATTTTGCGGATTAGCACCGAACGTAACACTATGGCGGCCCTGTTGGAAAATATGACGGATGGGATTATCAGCACAGATGCCGACGGGTACGTTACACTAATCAATGATGCCGCTCGTAACTTGCTGAGTGTTTCGCCTAATCTTAGTGTAGAGGGGCGTTCTTTTATGCAGGTTGTACGCGACCATGAGCTGAACACCATGCTCCGCCAAACCTTAGAAGATGGGCAAGAAAGAGTGCAATTACTGGAAGTTGGGCCGCGCCGCCCCCAACTTCAGGTTAAAACCGCCTTGATTGAAGAAGAATGGGGAATCGAGGGTGGCCCTGCAAAACAGGAAAGCGAGCGAACCGCCCTGGTAGTTTTACAGGATTTAACCGAACTAACTCGCCTTGAACGTATCCGGCGGGATTTTGTGGCAAATATTTCCCATGAATTGCGTACCCCGCTGGCATCTACCAAGTTGATGGTCGAAACTTTACAGGCGATAATTGAGGATGACCCCCTGGCCGCTCGTGATTTTTTGCGGCGTATTGATACCGAAATTGACGGGCTAACCCAACTTGTGCGCGAATTACTTGAGTTGAGCCGGATAGAGTCAGGCCAGATTAAACTGTACCTACGCTCGGTAGATTTACGGGAGTTAATTGAGCAGGCGGCTGAAAGAATGAAGCCCCAGGCGGAGCGCAGTGGGCTGGATTTAAGCATTACCTTGCGAAGTGGCGAAGATAGTTTCCCCCAGGCTTTGGCAGACCCCGAACGTTTAATCCAGGTTTTGATTAACCTGATTCACAATGCCATTAAATTTACCCCGGTTGGTGGCGCGATAACCTTAAGTGTGGAACGCTATAGCACGGATAAACTTCTAGTAAAAGTCGGTGATACGGGGGTTGGGATTCCCCCCGACGATTTGACAAGAGTTTTTGAACGCTTTTACAAGGTGGATAAAGCCCGCACCGGGGCGGAAGCGGGTACAGGCCTGGGTCTGGCAATCGCCAAACATGTTATTCAGGCCCACAACGGCGAAATTTGGGTAGAAAGCGATTTTGGTACAGGTTCTACCTTCTTTTTTACTATTCCAACCCTCTCAATATATTAATACTAAGTACGGCTGACTAGAATACGATAAAATCTATGGAGGGGTGGGTCTGTGACCTATCCGGGCGGGTTTAAAACCATTGAGTCCAACAAAATACCGAAGTTCCACAAAATATGAGTTCACTCGGCGATAAATCACCGAGCTACTTTAACGATACGGGCACAACCGCAAAGGTAGCGAGTTCGCAAATTAACGGGGCGGTTAGTGGGCCAGGGATTAGTTGCCTTTATTCTTATAAACCAGACCTCACCCCCCTTGGGGCGGGCTGCTCGTAGGCGAATTTCCCCCGACCCCTAACCTGATTTCGGCCTGAATTTTGAGGCGGGAGGCTTTGGCGGGCTCAAAAGCAGGGTCTTTTTTGAGAGCCTGGTCAATAAAGTTGAGGGCAGTGGACGGTTGGCCCAGGTTGTAGTGGCACATCGCAATATTATAGAGGGTGCTGGCGTTGGAACCATAAAGCTGGATTGAGTGGTTGAAAAATTCAAGGCTTTCGGGGAAAAAGGCCATACTATAAAGCAGCATGCCCAGGTAAAAGGCCACATCGGGTTTATCGCCCATCGGGTAATAGATATCCCAGACCTCCTGCACGGCCTGATACAAATCTTCGCGCTCCACAATCGTCAGGGTTTCGCCTTTATCGAGCAGATTGGGGAAACAGCTCAGGAAGGTCTGGGTATCCCAGTGACTCAACCGCATATAAGCTTGCATCTGGGCCAGGCTTAAATGCTGGTAATTCTTTTCCAGCCCTTTGACAATCACAAAATAATCGTCCGGGCCGAACTGTTCAACCGCCGTTTGATAGGTCAATTGGGTTTCGGGGCACGCCGCTCCTAAACCATAAACCGAGATATTAAGGTTTTGGGGCTGGTGGGCCGGGTTCAGGGCAAACCCACCTTGCTTCATAATGTATTGGCTAATCGCGTGGAAATTTACCATCAACGAAAAGCCGCCGCCATGCAAACTTAGCCCCGGTTCGGGCAAGCCCTCCAGATGGTCTTCGCGGGTGAAGCCCTTATCGCCCACAATCAAGAGCAGCTTACCAGACGAGATTTGCGCCAGATTTCGGATACAATCCAGGGCGACATTGGGGAAAACCAGAATCGTTTCGCGCAAGTTGCGGCTATATTCCTGAAGAATCTGGTTATAAATTTGGTTCTGGTAAAAATCCCCTGCCAGTGGCTTTTGCTCGTAACTCAAAGTAACCTTACTCAGAAGGTCAGGGTCGTGCAAATCAAGATTTGGTTGATTGCCCCTGATTGAGACCAGTCCCAGGCCAACTTCACCGTCCTTGATGCTGAAAACGTCCGCCGGAATAGAATCAAAAACATAATTCGCCAGCACAATCAGGGGGTTCTTCAGGCTACCAGGGGTTAGCTTTTCTTGAGAATAGAGCAGAGTGAGTTTCTGGTCTTGTCCGGCCTCATAGTGAGCAAAATCCAGATAACCCTGCTCGGCAAGGGCTTTCAGGGGGGGATGATTGCGCCAGAATTCCAGGTTGGCCTCGGCAAAATCGGTCAGCACATATTTAATCGAAATATCTTTAAGGGTGGTATGAGGTAAGATTTTCAGGAGTTTTTTCAGGAATTGAAAGGCCAACCGTCCCGCCCCCGCCCCAAGTTCCACAATATAAATTGGCTGGCTGGGATCGAGAGTGGCGGCCTTCTGGCAGTCACGCAAAAAGGCCAACACCAGCCGGGCATAGGTATTAGCGATATAGGGGTTGTTGGTAATATATTGGGGCACAACGCCCTTGCGCCAGGCCTCAATGCCCTGCCGCGCATAAAACTTCTTTTGCAAATCCCAGATTAACGAATTGGAAAAACTTTGACTTTGTTCCAGCAGATAGTTCGGGTCAGGATTTGGGGGAGGTATATCCATCGTTGCTCAATCAGCCCCGGCAAGAATATCCAGCACATCGCCTGAGTCGGCGTCAATCGTAACCTGAGCCGAAAAATCCGGGCCGCGCGTGCCAGGGGGCAAGACCATCACAAAGGTCACAATATATTGGTCGTCTATCAAGGCCGTTTCGATGGGCGCGTCTTTTTGAGGCGTTAGTTTGCCCACAATCGCTTCTTTGGCGATTTGCACCGCCACTTCTTCGCTAATCATTTTATTTCAACCTCCTTTGGGGAGAAATTAAGTTTGGATAGGGGCAGATTATACACCTGCCCCTGAGTTAGCAAATCCTAGGTGCGCTGGTCGCGGGACGAATAGAGTTGGGCTCGGGAGTTAAGCGGATGTCCGGCGGGAATGTTGCCGCCTTTGGCTTCAACGTAATCATAAACCACCCCGGCTACATTATCCGTAGCATCTGCCGAAATATCAGCCCCGGATGGACCTACTGGACGGCCTACCGCGCGGTTGGCGGTGGGGGTGTGGGTATGGAAGGAAGCGATGGTGTAGACGTTACCAGCATCGGCGGGCTTGTTGGGCAGGTTAATAGTCGCACCGGTGGCGTTATCAACGGTAGGGGCAATGGCCCGCCCGGTTACGGAGTAAGCCTTCGAGCTTGAGTCCCATTGCACCCAGAAGCCCTGCTCGCGGCGTGAGGTTTTGGTGGTTGCTGCCAGAGTCGCTTGCCAATCGGCATCAAAATCCGAGCGCATTGCCGCCACAATCGCGGCATAGCGGGGGAAAGTGACCCGCTGGATTGTGCCAGTGGCCGACACTCGCCGGATTTCTGACTTTCTACCTGAGTTTTCCAGGGTTCCTTCGGCGCGGGTGTCGGCCTCATCTTCAATCGGGGCGTTCCAGTCGCCCTCGCCTTCAGTGGCGGCGGCTTCATCTTCATCGCCCTCGGCCCGTTGTCCGGCTTTTAGCTCGGCACGGGTGTCGGCCTCATCTTCAATTGGGGCGTTCCAATCGCCCTCGCCCTCGGTAGCGGCGGCTTCGTCCTCGTCACCTTCGGTGCGGGTCTGCGGTTTGGTATCAAAGTTAAAACCAGCCTCGCCCCGTTTGAAAAACAAATCCGGGCCACTGGCAAAGGCGCGCGAAATCAGGGGGACGGTATGGCTTAATTGAGGTCGCAAATAGCTCGACTGGTTTTTCTCCAGCAGCCGGGTAACGGCTCGGTTGCCAATGGTTTTTTGCAAGGAAAGAATATTGCTGGTGGTTACTCGCTGGCGGGGATTGTCCCCGGTTGCCCCAAAGCCCGGTGCAAATAGTGCGCTGTTAGTCTGCTCTGGCGAATTCTCCTGCTCAAGGTTGGCTTCGACGATGTCAGGATTGCGGTTGATGTGTTGGGTTGCGTGGTCACTCATAGTTTTTAGCCCCCCGAAGTTGGTATTTGTTGCGAAGACCCGTTTAAGATAAAGAATATTATCGCGATTGTTCTATAATGGTACATGATTAAGTATATAGAATTAAAAAAAGAAGTCAATAACAATTCGTTAACTTTAGAATAAAAACCCTTGACAACCCGTAAATATATTGCTATTATTCTGGTATAATTAACTGCTTAATCAGTTAATTATTAATACAGGGGTAGAAATGGCTCGCACACCGATTTATCACGAAGAAAAAAAGGCGATCATTCTCAAGGCCGCTCTGGTAACTTTCAGTACCTACGGCTACCAGGGCACTACCAACAAACTAATCGCGCAAGAGGCCGGAAAACTGATGGGGCAGGAGGGCAAGCCTGTCAGCCCCGCCCTGATTTACCATTACTTCCCGCAGGGCAAGGGTGAGCTTTTTGCCGCCTGTATGCAGCAGTTTCCGCCCATTCAGCAGTTTGGTAAGGCTATTATGGAAACTATGGAGCAACCGCCTGAAATATTTTTGAGGGTGGTGGCTAAGGCCTACGACCAGGTTTTGTCCACCGAGGGAGTGCTGCCGATTATCCGGCTGATACTGAGCGAAGGGGCCCTGCAACCCGAATTGCCCAGAGCTTTGCTAGGAATACTCGCTCCGAATTTGATGGTGCCGATGGTAACTTACTTTGAAAAGTATATCAAGGCCGGAAAGACCCGGGTTAAGAAGCCCGACCAGATTGTTATGCAACTGCTTGCGCCAATTTTCATGCGGCGGGCTATGGTCACGATTTTCCCGGCGGATCAACTGCCCATGAAACTGACGGGTGACGAGGAATTTTTGGATAATTTGGCACAAACTCTGGTGCGTGGAATATTCATTGAAAATTGTGAAAATAACTGAGGTTAAATTTTTTTGAGCCTATAATTAACCGATTAGTCAGTCAATTTAAGAAAAGGAGCAACAAATGGCTATAGAAGCAGAAAAATCTTCGCCAAAGCAAGCCACCGGGTTTGTGATTGCCATAACCGCCGCGCTGGGCCTGTTTATGGCAGTGCTGGATACCACGATTGTTAACGTGGGGCTGGTACCGATGGCGAAGGCTTTTAATACGGAGTTGAATGTAATCCAGTGGGTTTTGACGGGCTATTTGCTGGCACAGGCGGCGATTATCCCGGTGGCGGGCTATCTGAGCAACCTTTTTGGCATTCGGCGCACTTTTATTCTCAGTCTGGGGGTTTTTACGATTGGCTCTTTGCTATGCGCCCTTGCGCCCGACCAGGGCTGGTTAATCGGCTTCCGGGTGTTGCAGGGGATTGGGGCGGGGGCTTTGTTCCCACTGGGGCAATCTATCGCGTTTGGGGCATACCCACCCGAAAAACGGATGATGGTTGCGCCAATTGTGGGCGTTCCGGTCTTAATGGCTCCCGCTTTTGGTCCGACCATCGGTGGTCTGATTCTGGACAACTGGGGCTGGGAATATATGTTTTACATCAACGTTCCGATAGGAATATTGGCGATTGCGCTGGCCTTCCGCTATATTCCGGCAGACGCGCCAATTGCCAAAACCCAGAGAGCGGGCTTTGACTTTGTAGGGCTGGTGGTTTCGATGCTAGGTATTCTGGCGATTGTCTACGCTTTCACCCTGGTTAGCGAGACCAAGCCGGGAACGCAGACCCTGCTTAACCCACGCGGCGATGCCTATGGTTGGGATTACTGGATGGTCTGGACGCTGATTGGGGCGGGTCTGGCTCTGTTGGCATTCTTCGCCTGGTTCGAGCTAAAGGTGAGCAAAGACCCGGTGGTGGATTTGCGGCTATTCAAGGATTATAACTTTGCGGTCAGCAGTATTTTAATCTGGTTCGTAACGATTGTGCTGTTCAGTAGCTTGCTGCTCATCCCGGTCTTTCTACAGCAGGTGCGGGTGCCGCATGTTTCGGCGGTGGATACCGGGCTGGCCCTGATGCCGCAGGGTATCGCCGCTTTCGTGGGGGTGGCGATTGGCGGCAGGTTCTTTAACAAAATCGGGGTGCGCAATCTGGTGGTACTTGGTACGCTTATACTTATAGGCAGCTCCATACCCCTGATGAACCTTACGCCCGATAGCGATGGGGTAGCGTTGATGCCCTGGTTGCTTTTGCGTGGTTTGTCCTTTGGCTTTCTGGCATTACCCTTGCAAACGCTGGCAATTCAGAAGATTACCGGCCCGGCCCTGCCAAAAGCTACTTCTTTATTCAATATTATTCGTCAGGTGGCGCAGTCGGTGGGTAACGCGGTGGTCATTAGCCTGTTTGCTTCACAGACTTTGCAGCATGTGAATGAGTTGCGCGATCAGATGAGCAAATCGGGGGTAGTTATCAATCCGGCAAATCCCCAGGCGGCGGCTCTGCGTGACCAGCTTCTGGCGAAGGCGGGTACTTCGGCAATCAATGATGTCTTTACAGTGCTGACGATTGGGGCGGTGGTGGTGCTGGCTTTATCGGTCATTCTGCCCAGTCGCAAGAAGCAGCTTGAGGGTTTGCCCCAAACCGCCGAGACTACCGAGGCCAGAATTGGGGCGTTGGCGGGATAAACTGGGAAAGGATGAGGGATGAAGGATGAAAGAAAATTCGCAGGGGCGGGGTTGCCCCGACCTGTACCCCAATCCCGCCCAACAAAATGTATTCACAAGGATGATCAGGATGTTGGGGAAAATCTAAAATCGAATATCTAAAATGGGGATTCCGAAATTGAAATAAGCCCCACAAGTCTCCCTTAATCAAAGGGGGTTAAGGCTCTGACAGCGTGGTTAGGGTCTTTTCGTCTGAAAGGAATAGGAATCGTCAGGTTTAGTTTCCTAACCAATCCACCATATCAGCACCCACCGGGCCGTTGCTTGCAACAATTTCGCGGTTATATAGTTCAAAATCTTTGCCCGCAAAATTAGTCACAACGCCACCTGCCTCGCGCACCAGTAAAGCCCCCGCCGCCATGTCCCAGGCGTTCAGCCGTTCCCAGAAGCCATCCAGCCGCCCAGCCGCCACATAGCACAAATCCAGAGCCGCACTACCATCCCGCCTAATACCGTGACAGCGTAAACTGATTTGCTCCCAGGCCACCAGAACTTGCTGATTACCCGCCTGGTCGCCCGGAAACCCGGTGCAAACCAACGCCTTAGCTAAACTCGGCACAGAAGAAACCCTGATAAGATGGTCATTCAAAAAGGCCCCACCACCCGCCGTAGCCGAAAAAAGCTCGTTGCGAACCGCATCATAAACTACCCCCACGATAAGTTGACCCTGATATTCCAGGGCGATACTGACACAAAAGTGGGGGTAATGGTGGGTATAGTTGGTAGTGCCGTCCAGAGGGTCAACAATCCAGCGATATTCGGGGTTATCGCCACCGATTGTACCTTCTTCGCCCATAAATTGATGACCGGGGAAATTTTCCTCAATCTGGCGGGCCACTTCGACCTCACAGGCGCGGTCTACTTCAGTTACCAAATCAATTGGGCTCCGTTTGGTCTCAATATATAGTTCGCGTTCCAGACCTTCAAGCTGAAGCTGACCTGCGGCAAGGGCCGCCTGTTTGGCTACCCGTAAAAATTCTTCGTACATGAGTTTTAAATCACCTTTTCTTTTTTAAGACGGTTTATATCATTCTCGCTATAACCCAGAGCGGCTAAAACAGCCGGACTATCCGCGCCGAAGCCCGGAGGTGGGCGACGCATAACATCCGCCGGGGGTAAATCGTTAAGCTTAACGGGCAAACCAAGTTGCTTGATGCGTCCAGCCTTTGGATGGTCAATTTCCTCCACCAGACCGCGTTCTAGCAAATGGGGATCGCTCAACATCTCGTCCAGCTCATAGGCCGGGCCAACGCAGACATCTTCATCCGCCAATAAAGCCAGCCACTCCGCCTGACTCTTTTCCTTAAAACGGCTGGTTAGAGCCGCTTTTATCGCCACCGCTCGTTCCCCTTCGCTATTGGTTTCATAGTCCGGCAAGGTTAACATCTGGCAGAGGCGGGCGAAGAATTTCGGCTCCAACGCCCCCACTGTTAGCCACTTGCGATCCGCCGTTTCGTAGACGTTATATTCGGGCAAAGCTCCATTCAAACGGTTTGTTCCACGTTGACTCATGCTTTCCCCGGCAAAAAAATCGCCAGCCTGATAGGCCAGCCAGCTTGCCACCCCATCGGTCATCGCCACATCCACAAAACGACCCTCACCCGTACGGTGCCGTCCTTCCAGAGCTGCCAACAACCCGATTATCGAAAGCATTCCCCCGCCCGCCAGGTCAGCAATCTGCACTCCTGGCAAGGTTGGCCCTTCGCCCACCCGCCCGGTCTGACCCAACGCCCCGGCATAGCCAATATAATTTATATCATGGCCCGGACGCTGGCTATAGGGCCCCGTCTGACCATAACCACTGATGGCAGTGTAAATCAATCCCCGATTTAACTCTCGCAACTGCTCGTAGCCCAAACCCAACTTGCTCATAACCCCCGGTCGGAAACTCTCGATTAAAATATCGGCTTGCATCACCAGCTTTTTGAATATTTGCTGTCCCTCAGCGGCTTTCAGGTTAAGAGTCAGGCTGCGCTTGTTGCGGTTGAGCATCAGGAAAGAGGCACTTTCGCCATTGATGAAAGGTGCTCGCCAGCGAATGTAATCGCCAAGCTGGGGGTCTTCCACTTTCAGTACATCCGCCCCCAAGTCCGCCAGCATCATAGTAGCGTAGGGGCCGGGTAACAGCCGGGTCATATCTATAATCTTTATTCCAGCTAAAGGTAGGTTTGGCCTTTCGATGGGCTCCTTCGCCGCGTAGGGAAATGCTTCCATGCACTTTTCTCCGAGTTGTTAATATTGAGTCAAAAGTCAAAAATCGAAGGTCAAAAGTCCTGGATTTTCAACCCTAAATTTTGGATTTTAGTGGGTACGCGCTAGTTTACCATAAATGGCTTGACCAAGCCCTTCTCATCAAATTAAAGACAGGTCATTTTCCAGAATTGTCACCCCGAGCTTGCGAAGGGTCTTGCTGATAACATTTAGATTCTTCCGCTTCGCCTCAGTTTGATAGTTTAATAATTATCTTGCAATCACTCTGAATCAGAACAAAAAAATTGATCCTAAAAAGGGGAACAGAGACAAAACCTGAAGGTCGAATGTTAGAACAATGTTAGAATCACCACTAAGTTAAATGTACCTATTGACAAACCTTACACATAGGTGTAATATGCACATAGATGTAGGAAGCAAACTAAACGGGCTTGGGAGGCATAACCTGTCTGAGAGCCAAAGAAAAGATATTTGCCAACTACCTGATGGTTTGTTAAGATAAGGTTAATCCTCAAAGCTAAACAATTAGTTAGCAGAAAAAAGGAACAAATAATGAGCGAGACTAAATCAAACGAAGAAAAGAGCCAGATGCCGGAAGCTGGCGTAAACGATTGGGCCCGCCAAATGGTTGAAAGCCTGGTTGAAGCCGAACGAAAATGGCTGGAAATGGCTGCCCAACAAAATGAGATGGTTTTCAAGACTATTCGAGAAGGCGTAGAATCCTATCGCAACGCCCCCACCCCAAGTCTGGGCGAATGGGCTCGGCAAGGGCTGGACAACTTCATGGAAGCCCAGCGCAAGTGGACTGAAAGTTTCAGCCAACAGCGCGCTTCTTTCTTCCAGACCCAAAACGAAGGTACCGACGAAGGAACTCCTAGCCCACTGAAACCGATGACCGACATGGCTCAACAGCAGGTTGAAATGCTGGCTGATGCCCGCCGCCGCTGGTTGGATTTTGCTTCCAAGCAAAACGCGCAGGTGGTTAGCGGAGTAAAACGCGGTCTGGGTATTCAGGAAGGCACTCCTGCTGCTACCTATGCCGATTGGGCCCAACAGGCGGTGGATAACTATGTTGAAATCCAGAAACGCTGGCTCGACCTGGCTACCCAACTCCCTTTCCAGAAGCCCGTTCGCAAAGGCAACTAGGCGGTTGTGGGTAGTCAGTAAAATTACGTAAACAGCTACGTTACCAGAAAATACAAAATGTGGGGCGACCTAATGGGTTGCCCCAATCTGATTTACCCGCATTTATTGTTTATACCAAAAGTTTATAAGATAAAGGAGACGATGATGTCCAAAGGGGCGACCAACAAACGAACCTATCCCTGGTCTACCACTGTAAAGAATAAAACGGTAACTTTCCGCCTCATGGAAAGAAAAGACCGGGATGCTGCCCAAAAATTTGCCAAAGAATTACCCTCCAAAGACCTCTTGTTCCTCACCTCTGACATAACCGACAATACTGAATTAGACCAGTGGGTTAACGATATAGAAAATAACCGCACCATTACCGTCTTAGCGGAAGATGGCAACGAATTATTAGGCTTTGGCAGCCTGAGTTATAACCAGTTACATTGGACCAGTCACCTGGGCGAAATCAATCTGGTGGTTGGGCCAAATAGCCGGGGTTTAGGGCTGGGCAAATTACTGGTTAACGAGATTTTTGTGCTAGCGCAAGAGTTGGGCCTGGGTAAACTGGTGGCCTACATGGTCGCCGACCAAAAAGGGGCAGTGCAGGTATTTGAACACCTGGGCTTTAAGCCCGAAGCACTGCTGGCCGACCATGTAATTGACCGTAATGAAGTGACCCATGACCTGGTGGTTATGACCTACCACGTAGCCGGATTTAGCGAGTAGGAGAAAAGAAATGACACAACCCCAGCTAAACCAACGCCTGACCTCGGTGGATGCCAGCTTCCTTTATTTTGAAAAGAAGGAAGCTCCTCTGCATATCGGCGGGATTAGCATTTTTGAGAGTGAAATTCCCTATAAGGACTTTCTGGAATTTGTCTCCTCCAAGATGCCACTACTGCCGCGCTATCGCCAGAAGGTTATTCCTGTTCCCATGAACATGGGCCACCCAACCTGGGAATTTGACCCTAACTTTAATATCAAAAACCACGTTATAGACCAAAAGCTGGAGGCTCCCGGCACTTTTGACCAGCTTCGGGCGATATCCGAAAAGATTGAAATGGGGATGTTGGATCGAAACAAACCCCTGTGGGAACTCCATCTGGTGCAGGGCTACGAAGGTCATCGCACCGTGCTGGTTTCCAAAGTTCACCATGCGATGGTAGACGGGGTTTCAGGGGTAGATTTGATGAAAACCCTGCTGGATATTTCGCCCAACCCCGCCCCTATCCCAATGCCCGAAATCGAACCTATTCCGCCCCCACCCGATGCCACCAAACGGCTGATTGACGGATTATTAGATAGTGCCCAGGAAGGCTTTAAGAGCCTGTTTGAGTTCCAGTCCAATATGCTTAATCTGGCGCAAACCTGGGCCAAAGAACCTCAACGCAACCTGATTTCAAACTCAAACAACATGATGGGTCTGATGGCTCCAGTATCTTTGCTGCCCTTTAACCGAGCTCTTTCCGGCAAATTGCGCCTGGGTTGGGCCAATTTCTCTTTTGCCGAAGCACGGGCGATTCGAGCGGCTCTCGGTGGCACAGTTAATGATGTAGTATTAACCACCCTTTCTGGGGCGGTTATCCGCTACCTTGAACATCACGGGCAAAAGACCGCCGGACGCACCCTGCGAGTAATGGTGCCAGTCAGTATGCGACGCGAAGACCAGCGAGGCGCGTTAGGCAACCTGGTTTCGGTGTTGCCAGTCGAAATTCCCCTGGATATGCCCAGCACTGTTGACCGCTATAACTTTATCCTTAACAAAACCGGAGCCTTAAAAGGGGCGCGAGTGGCGGAAGGCATCAACCTGTTCAGCGCGTTAATGGGGACAGTGCCAGCCTCACTACAGGCCGTAATTGGCACACTTGCAACCACTTCAGTGCCGCCATTTAACATCGTCAGTACCAATGTGCCAGGGCCGCAAATCCCGCTTTACGCAATGGGTCGCAAAATGATTGCTTCTTATCCTTTTGTGCCAGTCGGTTTTGCGGTGGGGTTATCCTGTGCCATCCTCAGTTACGATCAGCAACTTTATTTTGGCATTACTTCCGATGGTGTGGCAATGCCCGATATTGAGAAACTGATTGAATATCTTAACCAGACCTTTGCCGACTTGCGGGGAGTAGCGGGGGTAGCCGAAACCAAAACCAAAATCGAAGCACCCAAACCTGCGCCAGTTCGCAAACGCGCCAAAACCGTCAAACCAGTCAACGCCACTGCGTAATAGATCCAAGGAAGGATTAACTATTATGTCTGCACAGCCATATTACTTTGAAAGAGACCAAAAACCTGCCGAAGTACCAATCTGGCGCGAAGGGTTAATGGGTATAGATTGGGTAACCCTGCGCTACTCGCCAGTTTATTATGGTTGGGGGGTGCCACGCGGAGATGGTGCTCCGGTAATAGTTGTGCCGGGCTTTCTAGCAACCGATTGTTATTTGCAGGAGATGTATTGGTGGCTAATGCGGGTGGGTTATCGTCCCTATATGTCACAGATTGGTCGCAATGCCGATTGCCTGGATATTTTAGTGGACAAGTTGTTGGTAACGGTGGAAAAGGCCTATAACCAAACCGGGCGAAAAGCCAATCTGATTGGTCACAGCCTGGGCGGGGTGTTATCGCGGGCGGCAGCTTTTCAGAAACCGGAGCATATTGGCTCAGTAATTACTATGGGCTCGCCATTCCGGGGTATCAGTTCGCATCCCTTAGTGCTTAATTTTGGCGAAAGGGTACGCAAACGCATTAAGGTGGTAAACGACCAGAGCAAACCCGCCTGTTATACTGGTCATTGCGATTGTGATGCCGCCTCCGCCCTGCAAAATGCCTTACCTACTGGCGTAGGACAAACCGCAATTTTTACCAAAACCGATGGGATTGTGGACTGGCATTATTGTGTCAACGACGACCCAACTACTAACTTTGAGGTACCGGGTACCCATGGGGGTTTGGCTTTTAATCCCTTTGTCTATCAGTTAATTGCCTCCCGGCTGCATTCGACCAATAAAAAGTAATCTGAAAGCCCTTGTCATTCTGAGGCGAAGCCGAAGAATCTAGTCGTTTTGAGCAAGATCCTTCACTTCGTTCAGGATGACAATTAGGCTAAAGAAGTATAAAAAGAAGGTTTGATATTTATGAAAATTTTATATACGGCGATTGCCACTGCCCAGGGTGGACGAGATGGACAAACCACCAGTTCGGACGGGAAATTGGATTTGAAACTAAGCGTTCCGCAGGAATTGGGTGGAGCAGGTGGCGAGGGTACTAACCCCGAACAGCTTTTTGCGGCGGGCTACGCAGCCTGTTTTGATAATGCCCTGATTTTAGCGGCCCGTCGCCTGAAACTAGAACCCAAAAATCCAATTGTAACCGCCCATGTTGGCATGGGTGCAATCGGCAACGGCGGTTTAGGATTAGCGGTGGAATTGCACCTGAAGCTGCCCGGTCTTACCCGCGCCGAAGCCGAATCCCTGGCTGAAACCGCCCACAAAGTATGCCCCTATTCCAACGCTACCAGGGGTAATGTTGAGGTTCAATTAATCATCGAAGAACCAGCGGCGGAATAATAAATATTATTTGATGAGGGAGAGTCATGGAAGAGGGCAAAATTGCCAATGGTGAGATTAATTTGCATTACCTTGCGGCAGGGCCAGTTGATGGTCCACCCGTCTTGTTAATGCACGGTTTTCCCCAATACTCCTATATGTGGCGCAACCAACTCGAAGCCCTGAGCAAGGCGGGATACCGGGCGATTGCCCCTGACTTGCGCGGCTACAACCTCTCCGACAGACCCGAAGGTATCGAAAAATATGCTATGAAGGAGCTTCTGGGTGATGTTCAGGCGATTTACAAAGCTTTCGGCTGGACAAAGGCTCATTTGCTGGTACACGATTGGGGCGCAATTATCGGCTGGACTTTCGCCGCACTCTATCCCCAGATGGTTGATAGATTAGCGGTAATAGATTGCCCCCACGTTACCGCCTTCACCGATGCGATGCTGGAAGGGGTCGAGCAGATGTTCAAAAGCTGGTACATCTGGTTTCTCCAGACCCCCGATGTGCCGGAGCAATATTTTGGTGGCGAGAATATAGAACGAATGATAATGTGGTGCTTCCTTTCGACCCCCAACGCCCGCAAGACTTTCACCCAGGAAGATTTGCAAAACTATCGCCAGATGTTGTTGCAGCCAGGGCAACTAACCGCCTGTTTCAACTATTATCGAGCAAACCTTACCCCACAAAAGATGTTGACCGCAGAACGTCGCCAGTTACCAAATATCCAGAGCCCTACCCTGCTGATTTACGGCTCGGATGATTTGGCTCTTTCCAGCCGTACCTGGAAAAAATCTGCCAAATATTGTAGTGGGCCGTTTCAATTGGTGGAGTTGCCGGGGATAGGCCATTGGGCCGCCGAAGAAGCCCCGGAGGAAGTAAACCGCCTGGTTCTTGAGCATTTTCAATAGTGGTTTTACCACAGAGACACAAAGGAATATTAATTTTTCTTGGCGTTATTGGTGTTCCTTGTGGTTCAACTAAAGCATTTAGCACATCTGCTTAATATCTTTTAGGAGAAACCAAAAAATGAGTTCAGCGAAAAACATCCAGGTAACGCTTGCCAGCCGACCCAAAGGTTGGGTCGAAGAAAGTAACTTTGCGATTGTCGAAAGCGAAATTCCCCAACCCGGCGAAGATCAGGTTCTGGTGAAAAACCTCTACTTATCGCTCGATCCCTACATGCGGGGCCGCATGAACGATTCTAAATCTTATGCTGCCAAAGTTGAGATTGGGGATGTGATGGTCGGTGGCACGGTGGGCGAGGTAGTGGAATCTAACAATTCGCGCTTTAAAGCGGGTGATACAGTTGTGGGCTATCAGGGTTGGCAGTTATACGGCCTTACTAACGGGCGAGATTTACAGATAATCAAACCTGGGCCAGTGCCACTATCGGCCTATCTTGGGCCGGTGGGGATGCCCGGAGTAACGGCCTGGTATGGTCTAAATAACATCGGACAACCAAAAGAGGGCGAAACGGTAGTGGTGTCAGCGGCTTCGGGCGCAGTCGGTAGCGTGGTGGGCCAATTAGCCAAACAGCACGGTTGCAAAGCAATCGGAATTGCTGGTGGCAAGGCCAAATGTGATTATGTGGTAGAAGAATTAGGCTTTGATGCGTGTGTGGATTACAAAGAGGCCGATTTCTACAAAAACCTGAAGGCCGCCACCCCCGATGGCGTAGACATTTATTTTGAAAACGTTGGCGGAGAGATAATGGAAGCGGTTTTTAACCGACTGAACGCCTTCGCCCGTATTCCCTTGTGCGGCGTTATCTCGCAATATAACGAGGTCAATCCCTACGCTATCCGCAACATTGGCTTGCTGCTCACCAACCGGGTGAGGCTGGAAGGCTTTATTGTCTCGGAGCATATGGAGGTCTGGCCGCAAGCCCTTAGCGAGTTAGGGCAAGCGGTAGCGCAGGGCACGCTTAAATATCGCGAAACCATTACTGAAGGGATTGAGAATGCCCCCCGCGCCTTTATTGGTCTGCTCAAAGGCGAGAATTTTGGCAAACAACTGGTCAAACTGGCCTAATTTAAAAGTCTTTTTCCCCCTTCCTTGCTAGGGAAGGGGGTTAGGTCAAAACTCAAAGCTGGTTTGTTCGGGTAGCGATGGAGACAGAAATAGCGTTTTACGAGCAGTTTTGGCTTTGCTTTCGATGGCGGATGTATTTTCCTCATTATTCCCCTGATTCATTTCGGAAACCTCCGCCATATAATGACCAAGGCTGGCCTGACGCTCAAATTCTGCCTGTACTTCCTCTGGGGTAGGTCGAGTTTCGGTCATTCCATATTTGATGCGCCACTCATTAACTTTTTTCTTCAAGGCTTCTTTGTAGGCATCCACCACCAGTGTCCGACGGCCTCCCGAATACAGGCGTTCATAGCGGGGATGCAGTTCGGGATAATATTTATCCAGAAAATCATCGAAATAATCTTCCAGACCCCGCGCTATCCGCAAAGTGTCCGCCGCAATCGTGCGTACCCCGGTTTCGGCAGCAGCTTTTACCAATTCCTCCAATTCCACAGGATTGTCAGTGATACCTGGCAGAATCGGCATAATAAAAAGGCGGGTTTTAATTCCGGCGGCGGTTAGTTTCGCCAGAGCTTCGAGACGTTTGCGGGGCGAGGGTGCGCCGGGGTCAATCTGGCGGGCTTTAGCTTCGTCCAGGGTCGTCAGACTCATATTTACCGCCACCCGCCCCTGAGTGCGGCGGTTGAGTTCGCTTAAAATATCCAGGTCGTCCACAACCAGATGCGATTTAGTGATAATCTCCACCGGGTTAGCGAAATTACATAAAACCTGCAAAATCTGGCGAGTCAGTCGGTAGCGTCGCTCAGCAGGTTGATAGGGGTCGGTAGCACTCCCCAGACAAATAGACTCATGTTTCCAGCTCGGTCGCGCCAATTCCTGACGTAGCACCGCCGCTGCGTTTATTTTGACAAAAATCTGGGTGTGAAAATCAGCTCCGGCATTCAGGCCGTAGTAGGTATGGCTTGGGCGGGCATAGCAATAAACACAGGCGTGACGACAGCCCCGGTAGGGATTTATTGTCCAGGCCATTGGCATCATGGCTTTAACCCGGTTTAAAACCGAACGGGCCTGAATTTCCTGATAGTACACCGGGCCATCCAGATTTAAGGGTTGGGCTATTTGGCTTTTATCCAGTTGAGAATCCAAAATCACCACCTGTAGGATATTTTGTTCAGAAATATTGTTCTATTGTAACATGGTGGAAATCAAAAGTAAATGGGAAAATTGAGGGAAGAAAGGGAGTTATGGGGAAAGAGGGACTCGAACCCTCACGCCTTTCGGCACATGATCCTAAGTCATGCTTGTCTGCCAATTCCAACATTTCCCCAGACCCGAATATCTTATCATATCTCCCCTTGTTTCTCAACTCCCTTCTTAGCCAGCTATTTGTACCTATTTTCACAGGTTATGCTAAAATTAAAGGAGCAGTAGTAGGCGGTCAGTCGTCAGTTGTCGGAAAAAATTAACAAGGATGAACAGGATAAACAGAAGGAGATTACGCGCGATGAATATTCCAAGTATGCGGGTGGATGGCAAGGTTTGTCTGGTGACGGGCGGGGGTAGTGGCATTGGTAAAACCCTTTGTGAAGGGCTGGCCCATTTTGGCGCAGATATTATTCTAACTGAACTTCCCAGCAGAATCGAATTGGGTCAACAAACCGCCGCCGAGATTAGCGAGAAATACGGGAAAAAAGCGATTGCCCTACCACTGGATTTACCCAATCTGAACAGCATAAATGCTATGACCGAAGCGGCTATCCAGGAATTTGGCCGGATTGATGTGCTGGTAAATAATGCTGGGATACAGATTGCCAAATTTGCCCTGGATGTGACCGAAGAAGATTGGGATCGGGTGCTGGATATTAACCTCAAAGGGGCATTTTTCTGTTCGCAACGGGTCGGGCGGGAGATGATTAAACAAAAGAGCGGGCGCATTATTAACATCGCCTCGCAGAACGGGGTTATCGGCTACCAGAAGCGGGCAGCCTATTGCTCGGCTAAGGCGGGGTTGGTCAACTTGACGCGGGTGCTGGCAATCGAGTGGGCCGAATATGGCATCAACGTCAACGCCGTTGGCCCAACTTTTATCCGTACTCCCCTGACCGAACCAACCCTGAACGACCCGGCAATTTATGCCGACATTATCAGCCGAATACCCCTGCGGCGAGTGGGCGAACTGGAAGAAATTATTGGGGCAGTGGTTTATCTCGCCAGCGACTCAGCCAGTCTAGTGACGGGCCATACCCTTCTGGTAGATGGTGGCTGGACGGCCTGGTAGGTTTAGTAGAAAGTAACGAGTAACGAGTAGAAAACCCTCATCCTAACCTTCTCCCCTCATATGGGAGAAGGGATAATCCCCTCTCCAATGAGTACAAAGGAGAAAGCCAGGGTGAGGGTTACCTAAAATGCGGTTCGATTTTTTCATTGCCGAAGTAGGCGCAGTAGTTTGGTAGAAGAACGGACCAAAGAAGCTAATCGGCTCGACTTCCTGGGTAAAAGTCCTTAAACCGAGTGCGCCAGGGTATTTCGCAGGTTCATAGACAAATCCTCAAGCTGGCGCGAAGAACTCAAAAGCTGGGTGCTGGAGGCGGAGGTCTGGCGGGCCGCCACCGTCACTTCCCCTAAAACATCCAGAATCTGGGTGCTTGCCATTTGTTGCTGGCGAGTTATCAAACCAATCTCCTCCGCCATTAACTTCACTTCCTGAATAAGCTCAACAATCGCGTAGGCTTCCTGGGCCGCTTTCCCGGTTACTTGAGCTAGATTATCAATCACTGCCCCGCTTTCATGGGCCATATCGGTGGCTTCGCTAATACAGCCCTGCCCCTGACCGACCACAATTAGCGAGTCTTCCAAAGAAGCCTCCAGGTCAGTAATTAACTGGCCCGCGTCCTTGGCGGCTTTCAAGGAACGGTTCGCCAATCCCTTGACCTCACGCGCCACTACCCCAAAGCGATTGCCAAATTCCCCCGCTCCTGCCGCCTCAATCGAAGCGTTCAAAGCCAGCAAATGAGTTTCATCGGCAAAACTCTTCAGGGTACTGACTAACTGACGAATACTATTGGCACTGGTAGATACGCTCAGTAATTTTTCGGTCAAATCCTGGTAAATCTCCCCCACCTGCCCTACCGACTTCACAGTAGTATTTACCGAACGCTGCCCCTCCGCCCCCGTGTCCGCCGCCCTGGTAGCAGTTTCACGAACCTGGCTGGCCCCCGATAATACCTGACCAGCCCGTTTATCCACCTCCATCGCCGCATTTGCGATTTGCCCGGTGGTACTATTCAACTCCTCCAACGATTGGCGGACCTCCAAAATTGCCTGTACCTGTTGAGTAGCTCCCGAAGTTAACTGGGCAGCGGTAGCATTAAGCTCACTGGCCGCACTCAATACTTTTTGACTGACTTCAGCCTCCTGCAAACGTCGCTCCAGGCCAGCCAACGCTTGTTCTAGCTGGTCGCTTTTAACCCGCGCCTGTCGCGAAGCCCGTTGCATATTCTCATAGAGAAAAACCATCACCGCAAACAAGGTTAACAGTACTATTGAAGTAGTTACTACATTGAGCCAAACTACCGAAGTATCGATTCCAGGCCTGGCAACCCCGCCAAATAATAGGCCACCTCGCCACAGGCTTATTAAACCACTTACTGCTGCTGAAAATAAGGTGATAAGTCCCCCAGCAGTTTGTCCAATAAGCATTAAAGTGAGAATCGAGCTAATCAGGTAAAAAAAGCTAATTTGAATAAGATCTAACAACAGCAAACCGCTGGTTATAGAACCGAAACTTATAACTATAAGTAAATAGATGCTGGCATTTAAGTAACCCTGTTTCCCTAACCAATAAGAAACTGCCGCCCATATCGCGCTAAATAACCCTACCCCTACAACCATCCAATACAAACTAAGACCAGTAACTAGAGCCAAAACTAAAAAAAATGGCACATTGGCTGCCGCAACTCCACCGCAAATTTTGGAGAGGGTTTGTTGGGCGCGGAAACGCTGTTCGGTAATGGTTTCCAGTTTATCAATTGTGCCAGGTAAACTATCCGTTAACGAAGGATATACAGATTGTTCAGTAATATGTTTCACGCTACAACCTTGCTATGTTAATAATGCTTTAGGACTTCAAAAAGAAATTAGGGTTACAATAACCTTATTAAGTATGTCATACCAACATTAATATCTGCATTAAGCCAGAATTAAGATTAGTGGATTAAAAAGTAAAAAAGGCTAAATAACCTCCTTCCCTATCCTTATAGTGAGCGATATAATTGAAATGTTAATTACCCTGACAGCACCAGTTAGAATTGATACATCTTCCAGTTTAAACACGCTAAACGACTTTGTAATATAATATGTTTCACCTAATACTCAGCAACACTCATCAAGTAGCGATGACAAATTTGAGGGGAAGATAATGCCAGACGTTTTTATCTCGTATTCTCGCAAAGATATAGAATTCACCCGCAAATTAGATAAAGCCCTCCGAGAAAATGACCGCGATATCTGGGTAGATTGGGAGGACATTCCGGCAGTAGCCGACTGGTTTGCCGAAATTCAAAAAGGAGTGGTCAATTCCAACAACATAATCTGTGTCATCAGCCCCGATTCCGTCTCTTCCAAAGAGGTAGGCCGCGAACTGGAATTGGCCGCAATGAACAATAAACGGCTCATTCCGGTGGTTTGCCGCAATGTTGAGCCCTATAACGTGCCCCATGAGCTTGCGATTCTTAACTGGATTTTCTTCCGTGACACCGATGATTTTGACAAATCCCTCAAATTATTAGTTGCCGCCCTTGATACCGACCTGGAATGGGTCAATTCCCACACCCGTTTGCAAGTTCGAGCCCTGGAATGGGCTAATAAAGAACGCGATGCCAGTTTGCTACTACGAGGTAGTGCCTTACGCGAGGGTGAAAGTCTGGTAGCACTGTCTAAAGAACCAGCCCCAACCGACCTGCAACGCCAATATGTTTTAGCCAGCCGTAAAGTAGCCATTACCCGTCAGCGCATAACCATTGGCGGGGTGTTTGCCGCCATGTTCATTTCGATTGCCCTGGCAATTGTAGCCCTGATTCAGGCCAATGTCGCCACTCAAAACTATAAAGACGCGGTTGAGGCCCGAAATCAGGTTGAGCAACAACGTCAAAAAGCCGTTGCCGCCCAACAATTGGCCGAGGATCAGAAAAAAATTGCGGAAGACCAGAAGAAAATTGCCGATGACCAGCGACTGGAAGCTGACAATCAACGCAAAATTGCTGTGGATCAACGCCGGATTGCCCTATCTAGCCAACTTGCCGCCCAGTCCGGTCGCTTAATTAATACTCAGAAGGATTTGGCCCTACTTTTAAGTATCGAAGCCCGCCGCTTGAATGATACTCAGGAGGCGCGCTCCAGTTTGCGGGATAACCTGGATATTGGCTTTCATCCTGAAATTTACCTGCGTGAGCACACCGATGTGGTGAGGGGTGTCGCCTTTAGTCCCGATAACAAAACTTTTGCCAGTGCTGGATTTGATGGAACCATCCGGTTATGGGATGCTACTACCAAAAAAGCCATCAATAAAATTGTGGTAGCCGAAAATAGCTCTGAGCAAGTCAAGGTTTGGACGGTGGCCTTTAGCCCCGATGGTAAAACCCTCGCCTCCGGCAGTTCCGACAATATTGTGCGCTTATGGGATGTTGCCAGCCAGAAGAAAATCGCCGAACTAAAGGGGCATACCTATCAGGTGGTAACAGTGGCCTTTAGCCCCGATGGTAATACCCTCGCCTCCGGCAGCTGTGCCAATATACCTAATGGGGTTTGCGCTCAGGGCGGGATTATTTTGTGGAACATGGATACAAAAACGGCTATAGGAACTTTAGGAAAAGATGTAGCCAATTTCACCGGGTTGGTTTACAGTGTGGCTTTTAGCCCCGATGGTAAAACCCTGGCCTCTGGGGACGAAGGCGGCGCACTGAGGTTGTGGGATACAGAAACCCTTAAACCAATTGGCGAGCCACTCTTTGATATTAACCGAACAATCTGGAGTGTGGCTTTTAGCCCCGATGGCAAGACGATTGCCAGTGGAACCGATGATGGCACAATTCGATTGTGGGATATTGCGGCCAAAAGGCAAGATACCTTGTTCGGTCATAAATTTAGTGTTTTAAGTGTGGCTTTTAGTCATGACGGGTTGTATCTGGCCTCCGGCAGCACTGACCAGACTATTATTTTGTGGGATGTTGCCAAAGAGGCTATATTAGGCCAACCCCTGTACGGGCATACCGACTTTGTTACCGGGATAGCCTTTAGCAACGATGATGATAGGCTGGTTACGGTTGGGGTAGACAAGAACGTGCTGATTTGGGATATTTCCAGCACCGCCGCTCTGAACACTTCGCCTTTCCGTCAGGATGGGCCAGTCCGCGGGGTGGTATTCACCGCCGATAGTAAATTTCTGATTTCGGGGGGTAACGATAAAAGTATCCGCTTTTGGGATATTGCTAGCAAAACCCAGGTGGGAGCACCTCTGATCGGGCATTTGGACGATGTAGTGTCGCTGGCAATCAGCCCCGATGGTAAAACCCTTGCTTCGGGCAGTTGTGGCAAACCCGGAAGTAATAACAGTTGCATTCAGGGAGAGATTATTTTGTGGGATGTGGCAACCCGTACCAAGATTGGGCAATCCCTGACCTATCAAAAGAACGTGGCGCGGAGTCTGGCCTTTAGCCCTGATAATAAAATTCTCGCTTCCGGCAGTGATGATGGGCAGATAATTTTTTATGATTTAGCCGCCCAAAAGATAGTCGGGCAACCCATCAACTCTTATAAAAGTATCGTTTTCAGTGTTGCTTTTAGCCCCGATGGTAAAACCCTTGCTTCGGGCGGACAGGATGGCTTGATTTTCGAGTGGGATGTAGCCAGCCAAAAACAAAAGGGCGCAGTAATGGACGGGCACGGGCAAAATTTTGTTTTCAGCATAGTCTATAGCCCTGACGGTAAGTTGTTGGCTTCGGGCGGACGGGATTTCCGGGTTCAGCTTTGGGACGTTGCTACCCATAATTTGGTAGAATTTCCCCTGAAAGGTGCGCGTCATTCTGGTCCGGTACTAACCCTGGCCTTTAGCAAGGATGGGAAGTTATTAGCTTCGGGCGGCAGCGATAAAACTATAATTCTGTGGGATATTGATAGTCGCCGCTCACTAGGGCAGCCATTTGAGTATCACCGGGATCTTGTCCGCAGTGTCGCCTTTAGTAACGATGGTCGCTATTTAGCTTCGGGCAGCAATGACAATACCGCCATTATCAAGGATATAAAGGGTGAGGAACAGGTTACCCAAGCTTGCCAGATTGTCAATCGTAACCTGACCGAAGAGGAATGGAAAAATTACCTGGGCGGTGAGCCATATCATAAGACCTGCGCTAACCTGCCCTAGCACTTTTTAATCTAAATCGAAAATCAAAAAGGGTAGCCACATTGGTCTACCCCTACGGTTTTACTTCTTTTTTCTTAATTCTTGCTTCTTTATTCCGATTCTAATACTGATCCATGCCAAGTTCCATTTTGGCATCTTCGGTCATCATAGTAGGATTCCAGGGGGGCGACCAAACCAGATTAAGCTTCACATCAGTCACGCCGGGCATTCCATCGAGAGCCTCCCGTACCTGTGTGCCAATAACCTGACTTAGTGGGCAACCAGGCGTTGTCAGGGTCATATTTATGTCAACTAAACCCTCATCCTGAACTGTCACACCATAAATCAGGCCCAGGTCTACGATGTTAATTCCGATTTCCGGGTCATAGACGGTCTTGAGGGCTTCGCGCACTTCCTCATCTGTTGGTAAGCTCATTTTACATTCTCCCCTTCTGTTATATTTTTAGTTGGTACTTTACCCTTTTGTTTTGTTCCCCCTTCCTTTATAGGGAAGGAGGCCAGGGGGTTAGGTTTATTCCCACTTTATTTCAAACCGATAATCCAGGCGGCCTTCGATTGCCTCAAGTTGCTGGATTTCCAAAATTACATTTTGCGCCCCGGCAGCCGCAATTGTCGCCTCGGTAACTCCCGCCAGGAACTCGATGTAGCCCGGTTCGTCGCGGTGTAACTGCTCCCAATGGTTAGAGCCAAGTTCGCGCACTTCTCGTTCGCCGTAGCGAAAAACCGCCCGATAGACCTGTGGCGAGTTACGCACCAACCGGGTTGGCCCCCACACATCTACCGCCGCTAACAATATCCGACCAATTGGAGTCTTGCGATACCCTTCAAAAGTTAATCGGCCCAGTTTTCGCATTGCTTCGGGGCGGGGTAACTCGGCAAAAAACTGGATTGCTACCAATTCCAGAATAGCCCGCACTGTTTCAAGGCTGACTTCGGCGGGTGGCTGCTTTACATTATAACCTAATTGAGCCAAAGTTTCGGTAAAGGCTGGATCGTTTTTAAGACCCGTTCCCGCCAGCAAAGCCTCCAGAGCCTCTTTTTTGACTTTGTACTCGCCTCGTTCAGCTTCCAAGTTTAATTCAATTCTAGCAAGCCCATTTTGTAGGGGTAGACCAGTGTGTTTATCCTGGATTGGCTCATACAAGGGCAGAGACGGTGGTCTGCCCCTACATAACTCTTTCCGACAACTAACTACCGACCACCGCTAGTAGTCGTCCATAATGCCAAGTTCATCTTTGGCGGTTTCGCTCATCATTTCCGGCGACCAGGGCGGGTTAAAGACAAAGTTAACCTTAACCGACTCAATACCATCAAGTTCGCTCAAGGCATTTTTCACATCGTTGCGAATCTGCGGCCCAGCCGGGCAACCGGGTGAAGTCAGGGTCATAAAAATCTGACTTTCGCCGTCATCATCAATATCAATCCGATAGACCAAACCCAGGTCTACAATATTTACCCCTAGTTCGGGGTCAATTACGCTTTTTAGTGCGCCAACAATCTGATCATCGGTCAGGGTCGTTGCGGCCATTAGCACTTACCGCCTTTCGTTAAATTGTTTTGCAAAAAGATTGATAAATTATTTTTTATTATAAACATCACGCCTATGACCAACCTGTATAATACTTACCGTTTGTTTTTTATCATCCACTTCATAAACTACACGGTAATCGCCTACCCTTATACGCCAGGCTTCTTCCCCAGATAGTTTAAGGCAACCTAGTGGCCTCGGAGTTTGTGCCAAATCAGCAATAAGGTCTTTTACCTGGTGATAAATTTTAGTTGGCAATTGATTTATCACCTTTTGGACGTTACGCCCTATTAGCAGATTATAGCTCATTGAAAATCCAGAAGGTTAATGTATTTGGGCTTCTTCTACCAGCTTTTTCTCAGGGTGATTTTGCTCAATCTCAGCAATAGCTTGCTCAAACGGGATGAACTCATCGCCTAATGCTTTTGCTTTAAGATAGGCTATTATATCCGCAAGCTCTTCCATCTCTTCCAGAAGTCGGTGGTAGTCGGCAATATCCAGCACCACACTTACTTGATTGCCGTTTTCGTCCACAATGAACTTTTCTTTGATTGGCAACATAATCCAGCCTCCTAAAGAACAGGCAGGTTTTCCCCAATTCCAAACCTGGGAAAACCTGCCCAAAAATAGAGGATTAGCCGATTGAGCCTTCCATTTCGAGGGCTACCAGGCGGTTCAGTTCCAGGGCGTATTCCATCGGCAGTTCTTTGGTAACTGGCTCGATGAAACCGTTAACAATCATCGCCATCGCTTCGGCTTCGGACAGACCCCGGCTCATCATATAGAAGACCTGCTCCTCTGATACCCGGCCTACCGTCGCTTCATGCTCGATAGTGATGTTGTTCTGGTGAACCTGCATATCGGGATAGGTATCGTTGCGGCTGAATTCGTCCATCAACAGACCGTCGCAGCGCACTTTAACCCGCGCCCCTACCGCATTCTTGTTTACGCGGATAAGACCCCGGAACCCGGCGTGTCCGCCATCTTTCGCCACCGACTTCGCTAACACGTTGCTGGTGGTGTAAGGAGCGGCGTGAATAACCTTCGCGCCACCGTCCTTGTGCTGGCCCTTGTTGGCGAAAGCGATATTCATATGGTCGGCGCGGGCACCCTTGCCAATCAGGTAACTGGCGGGGTAAAGCATAGTGATTTTGCTGCCCATCGAGCCGCCAACCCACTCCATCCGGGCTTCTTCTTCGACCAGAGCCCGTTTGGTGTTCAGGTTGTAAACGTCGCTTGACCAGTTCTGGACGGTAGTATAACGAGCCTGTGCGCCCGGTTTCACAAAGATTTCCACCACCGCACTATGCAGCGAGTTCAGACTATATTGCTGGGCGGTGCAACCCTCAATATATTGGGCGGACGAACCTTCCTCCACAATCAGCATGGTATGCTCAAAAGTGCCTTCTTCTTTACCCTCCATGCGGAAGTAAGCTTGCAAAGGCAGGTCAACTTTGGTGTTGGGTGGAACCCACATAAACGAGCCACCACTCCAGACAGCCCCGTGCAAAGCCGCAAATTTGTTATCGGTGGGCGGCACGCACTTGCTCATGAATTTCTCTTTAACAATGTCAGGGTATTGCTTGATGGCGGTGTCCATGCTGGTGAACAGAATCCCCATCTTGGCGTATTCGTCCTTCAAGCCCTCGTAAATGGGCTCACTATCGTAAACCGCTATCACTCCGGCTAGATATTTGCGCTCGGCTTCGGGAATACCCAGCTTTTCGTAAGTATCCTTAATATCCTGCGGCACATCGTCCCAGGTGCGGGTTTTTTTGCTGCCGGGGGCGGTGTAGAAGGTAATATCGTCAAACTTCAGACCACTGAGGTCGGGACCCCAGGTTGGCATCGGCTTCGATTCAAAAATCTCGAAGCTTTTGAGGCGGAACTGGCGCATCCAATCCGGCTCGTCTTTTTGATAGCTGATTTCCTCAACGGTTTCGCGGTTAATACCCTTACCGATTTTGGAAACACGGGTTAGAGGTGTACCAAAGCCCTTTTTGGGGGATTCGGCCTCTTTGGTTAATTCAATAGTCATCTTCTCTATTCTCCTGCAAGCAGACTGCCTTTTGCCAATTCTGCCGCATAAATTTGCCAATGACTGACGTTAGTTATAATTATACATCTTACTTCAAAAGCAAAATGTCTAAACTTGTGATTCGATGGAGAAGCGGTTGCCCTCCGCGTCCCGCCCATCGGCCACCAAATGGCCCGGTGCCGGCGCACGTACTTCTCCCATCGCCACTCCTCGACTCAGGAGTTCGTTTCGAGCGGCCTCAATATCGGCTACTCGAAAGGTTATTCCTGGTGCATCTTCGCCTAAGTCGCGTTTGCCGCCCGCGTGCAATGCTAAAATGCATGCCCCGGTGTCAAACTCGACCCAGTACACCTCGCTAAAATCCTCGACCTCCTGCGGCTCTTTTAATTTAAGCCCCAGTTTGTCCCGGTAAAACGAAACCTGAGCGTTCATATCCTGAACGTACAGAATTACTTCCATCAAATTGCCGATGAAGCCCATCGCAATTCTCCTGGTTTACTCTTCTTCCTCGGCTGGTTCGGTGGCCCGTCCGGCGATTACCAGACCCTTTTTGGCGGTTCTCAGGGCCAATCCGGCGCATTTCAGGCGCACGGCACTGGTAATTTCGATGCCAAGCTCATCAATAAGCTGGTCACGGGTGATTTCGATTACCTCATCGGCCTTGTGGCCTTTCATCAAGTCACTCAACAGGTAAGCACTGGCCCGGCTAATTGCACAGCCGCGTCCCGAAAAGCCCACGTCCTCCACAACACCCTCATCGTTCAGGCGTAACTGGATTTTGAACTTGTCGCCACAGAGCGGATTACTATCTTCAAAAACTACGGTTGGGTCATCTACTTTATGGTTTTTAAGCTCTACATCGAAGTTGTGAGCCAACTCCAGAACATAATCCATATCGAGATCATCTCTAATCTCGCTCACGTTTTTTCTCCCCTTACTTATATTTTTTGCTATTAACTAATCCCTACTATTTTACTAGGAATTAAGCTTTATTGCAAATAACCCTGATTACAAACTTTTATGCCAGCTTAAATATCCGCCGGGCTTTGTGCAAAGCATCCACCAGCTTATCTACTTCCTCAAAAGTATTATACAGGTAAAAACTGGCACGGGTAGTCGCCGGAACGTCCAGATAATCGGTCAGGGGCATGGCGCAGTGATTACCCGCCCGTACCGCAATCCCTTCTCGGTCAAGCATGGTAGCCAGGTCGTGGGGATGAACATCGCCCAGGTTGAAAGAAATCACCCCACCTTTTTCCTCGGCCTTGCGCGGGCCAAAAATTGTAATATCGGGGATTTCCCGAATCTGACCGAGGGCGTAACGGGTAATTTCTATCTCGTGCGAGCGTAGGGCGGGCATCCCGAAAGCTTGTAAGTAATCCACCGCCGCGCCTAACCCGATTCCTTCGGCAATGGCGGGCGTGCCAGCCTCGAACTTCCAGGGCAACTCGTTCCAGGTGCTACCTTCGAGGGTAACGCTGCGAATCATATCGCCCCCGGTCATAAAGGGCGGCATCGCTTCTAACAGTTCGCGCTTGCCCCACAGCACCCCAATTCCGGTGGGGCCACACATTTTATGCCCACTAAAGGCCAGGAAATCCGCGTCCAGAGCCTGAACATCTACTGGCATATGAGGAACGCTCTGAGCGGCATCCACCACCATAATTGCCCCCACCGCGTGAGCCTTTTTAGTCAGTTCGATGATAGGGTTAATTGTCCCCAACACGTTCGACATGTGGGTAACCGCTACCAGTTTGGTTTTTTCGTTAATAATTTCGTCAATATTGCTTAAATCCAGCTTGCCGTCTTCGGTAATCCCAATATAGCGGACAGTTGCGCCCTTCTCGGCGGCCAGTTGCTGCCAGGGTACGATGTTGGAATGATGCTCCATAATGGTGGATACAATTTCGTCGCCCGCCTTGATGTTAACCTTGCCCCAGGTGAAGGCAATCAGGTTCAGGGCTTCGGTAGCGTTGCGGGTGAAAATTATTTCTTTGCGGGATTTGGCATTTAATAACCAGGCCACTTTGCCATGAGCGCGTTCGTATTTAAAAGTAGCCTCGTCACTCCAGCGATAAACGCCCCGGTGAATATTGGCATTGGATTTATGGTAGTATTCCAGCATGGCCTCAATTACGGGTTCAGGCCGAAGACTGCTGGCGGTGCTATCCAGATAGACCACCGGCTTTCCATTCACCAATTCTTCCAGAATCGGAAAATCCCGGCGAATGGATTGAATATCAAAAGGGCGAGTTCCCGCCTCTGTCTCTACTACCTTTGTATCCACCATAAAAAGCACTCTTTCTAAATATATTCCATTTATTTTATTCCATTCCCCATTCCTTGCTAGGGAAGAGGGGAAGGGGGTTAGGTCAGATTAGGCCATTTTGCGGGCAAGGCTGCGGCGCAGACGTTCGCGCACACTCGCCAGTGGCACCCGGTCAGTTACTTGCTCAAAGAAGCCGGAAACAATCGTGCTGATGGCTTCATCCCGCGATAGACCACGAGTTTGCAGGTAGAAAATCTGGTTATCGTCCACCATCCCGATAGTCTGACCGTGAGCGCATTGCACATCGTTAGCATCTACATCCAGGCTAGGCAAGGCATCGGCCTTACTTTCTTCGCTCAGAAATAGCACATGGTCGCCCAAAACGCTTTTGGTAAACTTGCCATTCTTATCCACCCGAATTTTACCCTGGAAACCATATTGCCCCCGGTCACGCAAGGCCGCTTTGAACAGCGCGTCGCCATTGGTGTGCGGGACACTGTGGCGGGTAGTCGTTTTCAGGTCGTGGTGCTGATCGCCAGTGGGGAAGATTGCCCCAATCGTTTCAGCCCGCGCCCCTTCGCCCTGGGTAATGCTCTCAAGGTCAAGACGGGTTTCGTCACTACCAAATAAAGCCACAATCCAGCGATTCAGGCTATTATTCGAGAGCAAAGCCCGTTTGGTTGAGAAATTGTTGACGTTAGTGCCCCATTCCTGCGGATTATAAAACTCCAGGGTGCTATCCTTGCCGACAAAAGTCTCCACGATATTGGCATCCATAATCTGCCCGCCAACCTCGTCATTGCTCAACTGCTCCTCAATCACTTTGGCCTTGCTACCAGCTCCAGTAACAACTACTACATGACTAAAGAGGGCCGCTTGAGGAACATCCGTATAAAAAACTATCCGAAAAGGCGCGGTGATTTCTACTTTGTCTGGGACGTACAGGAAGGCTCCCCCACTCCACAGGGCGGCGTGCAAGGCGGTGAATTTGTTTTCCTCGGCCTTGACGTTGCTGCTCATAAAATATTGTTGCACAAGTTCAGGGTGCTTTTGTACCGCTTCGTCCAGACTGGTAAAGATTACCCCGGCGGCGGTGGCTTCGACGGAAAGCTCAATCCGCACCACTTCACTATTATACTGCACAATAATTCCAGCCAGAACTTCAGTGACCATCTCAACCTCGTCACCTTCCTCGGCTACGTTAAACGAGTCGAGTTCGGGCAGGGCGTTTCCGGCAGGAGTATAGGGCTGCAAGGTATTTATATCTAATTGTTTGACAGCACTATGCCACCAACCCCGAATACCACGTGTCCAGTCGGGCGTAGGCAGGCTCTCAAAAAGAGTCCAGGCTTCACGGCGTTTCGCCAGCATCCAATCAGGCTCATGTTTGGCGAGGGAAAGTTTCTCCACCGCCTCCAGGGTCAAAAGACCTTCGGCTACGGGGCTAGACATTACTTGTCCTCCTCCGCTCCGACTGCCAAACCAGCTTCTTCCCGAATCCAGCCGTAGCCGTTATCCTCGATTTGCTTGGCAAGCTCGCGCCCGCCGCTCTTGACGATTAAACCCTGCATCATCACGCTTACATGATCAACCTCAAGGTAGTTAAGGATGCGCAGTTGGTGAGTAATAACCACAATGCCCATATCGGGGCTTTTCAGGCTGCTGACCCCTTCGCCTACGATGCGGATGGCATCAATATCCAGACCGCTATCGGGCTCGTCCAGGAAGGCAATTTTGGGTTCCAGCACCGCCATCTGCAAAATTTCCATGCGTTTTTTCTCGCCGCCGCTAAAACCATCGTTCAGATAGCGTTTTACGAATTTTTCTTCCATATGCAAAAGCTGGAGCTTTTTACGCATAATTTCGCGGAATTCTTTGGGGGGAATCAGGCTTTCTTTTTTGCTACGGTCAATATTCGCGCCATCGCCGCCCAAGCTGGCCTTGCGTCCGCCGCTCCCGTCACCCACCACGTCCAGGTTGCCGGGTTTTACTTTTGATACTACATCGCCCTTGCGGATGTTGGTTAAAGCCGTTCGCAGGAAGTTCTGGGCCGAAACTCCCGGCACTTCGTAGGGATACTGGAAAGCCAGAAACAGGCCGCGCTTGGCTCGGCGGTCAGCCGAAAGTTCCAGGATGCTTTCACCCTTGAAAATAATGTCGCCGCTAGTAACAGTGTAGCGCGGATGACCCATAACAACGTTGCTCAGGGTGCTTTTACCACTCCCGTTAGGGCCCATTATTACGTTTACCTGGCCCTGTTGAATGGTCAGGTTGATGCCATGCAAAATTTCTTTATCTTCAACACTTACGTGCAAATCTTTAATAATCAGTTCGTCAGCCATAAAAATCCTTTACTCTCTCCTCTTAACGGTTGTCAGTTGTCAGTAATGCTTGCAGCCCTTAGCTTTCAGCTGTTAGGCATTTTATAGGTTATTTAATCTCAAGTCGGCACTTTTAGTTGTTCACCCCGCCGACCACTGCCGCCTCATCAGCAGTTTCGACCAAATCATTCTCATTTGCCAAAACTTTATTCACAAAGGCCAGGGGCATACTCCGGCGACCCGGCACAAGGTCGGAAAGCAGGGTTGCGTCTAGAGCCTGAGCAATCGCGTCCCGCACTCGCAGCCACAAAATTGGCGCAGTGCATACTTCCTCGTGGAAGCATGGCTCGGTAGAACCGTCCAGGCTGGCGCACTTCATCACCCGCAGCCCACCTTCGCGTTCCTCCAGAGCTCGAATGACCGCCCCCATCCGAATTGCTTCGGGCGGTTGGGTCAAAATGTAGCCACCCTTCGCCCCTCTGGTGCTTTCGATAAACCCAGACTTGCGGAGGCTTGGCACAATTTGCTCCATATAAGCCACCGACAAATCCAGATGTGCCCCAATGTCGGATAGCGACAACGGCCCTTTTCCGTAATGCCGGGCCAGGTCGGTTAACATCATTACGCCATATTCTATTTTGGTAGAAAAAATCATACTACCACCCTGTTCTGGTATACCAAACTTTAACACATTACAGCAGTAGCAATTGCTACCCTTTAGCAGCAATTCCTAGTAATTACCTCGGAATTATTTTACGCCCGCCTCTGCTCCTTGTCAAGACGAATTCCGATGAATTTTGTCGGAATTAAAAAACTGTTAATCAAACTTGTTTATCGTTTTAGCAGTTTTGATAATTCGTTGAAATAGGCTGTTAAGTTTTGGCTGGTTATTCGTATTGTTTAATAACGTAGCAAAGTTATTACAGGCCCATCGTTCCCTATCCTGCAAAGGACGGGGAACTTTTATGCGCGGTTGCTGGTTGTTGGTTAAAAGTAGCGAGTTGTGCCGGGTGCTGAGTTAGGGAACTTGCTGACCGTTGTTGGCTGAAATTTTATAATTTTAGATATTCAATTTTAGATTTTCCCCCTTCTTTTGGCTTGACAATCCAGAACATTTATGCTAAAGTAAAAGGGCTGTGATGTGTCCCCACCAAGTCCCTAAACCAACCTGATGAAGTTTTCAAGTAGCACTAAATCAACAAACACAAACTCAGCTTTAGTTGTGCACAGGTAAAAGTGCCAGCTTAATGGCGGGTCTTGCTAAAAAAGAAGAGCATTCAGGAGGCAATTTTAGTGCAAATTAAGCTTACCAGTGTCTTTGTAGACGACCAGGACAAAGCCCTCAAGTTTTACACTGAGGTTTTGGGCTTTGTTAAAAGTAAGGAAGTTCCTCTAGGACAATTCAAGTGGTTAACGGTAGTCTCACCCGAAGGGCCGGACGACGTTGAATTATTACTTGAGCCAAACGACAACCCCGCCGCCAAAACCTTCCAGGAAGCCATCTATAAACAAGGAATTCCTCTAACCGCCTTTGCGGTTCAGGACACTGAAAAAGAGTTCCTGCGATTGAAAGAATTGGGCGTGGTTTTTACTATGGAACCAACCAGCACCGGGCCTACTACCATTGCGGTGTTTGATGATACCTGTGGCAACCTTATCCAGATTTTTCAGGTTTAAACAACCAAACTAACACCTTTTTACTGATTACTCGTTATTATCCAGGGAGAAAAATCACTTATGGGAAACCACGCGAATTTTCACTTTGATATACCAGCCAAAGACCCCGAAAGTGCCGCCAAATTTTACGCTGACCTTTTCGGCTGGGAGCGGAGATATAACCAGACTCTCCAATACTGGATGTTCCGAACTGAACCCGAACGGGGCGGCGGATTTGTTTCAACCGAAGTCGGGGAAAACCCGGCCAAAGTTGGCGAAATCGCGATCTATATCGAAACCGACGATATTGATGCAACCCTTACTAAAGCCCAGGAACAGGGCGGGAAAATCGTTGTGCCTAAACGGGAATTGACTGGAGTAGGTTGGGAAGCAGTTTTCACCGACCCTACTGGCAACAAGGTTGGGCTATTTCAAGTGCAACAAAATTCGTAGATTAACCTGAAGCTTTGCTATCCGTTGTTATTAATGGCTATGAGATGTTTTACTAAACCAAAAAGGAGCTTATTTTATGGCAAACCGTTCGATTGTCCACGTTGACTTTCCGGCTAGTGACCCTAAGAGTGCTGCTAAGTTTTATGCCGACCTTTTCGGCTGGGGTGTACGCCATGACCAAAATTTCGATTATTGGATGTTCGAGTCCGAACCCGACCGGGGCGGCGGATTTGTAGCTACTGAGGGTGGGCCTAGTCCATTAAAAGTTAACGAGATTATGATTTACGTTGGAACTGATGATCTTGAGGGAGATTTGATAAAGGCCGAGTCGCTGGGTGCAAAAATTGCCATGCCTAAGACTGACTTGCCAGGAGTAGGCTGGATGGGAGTTTTCGTAGACCCAACTGGCAACAAGGTTGGACTATTTCAATACCTACCACACCCTGCTTGAAACTAATTGCCTGTAATGCTAAAATCAGGTAGGCTATTTAGCGAAGGCGGCCCAATTTGGGGGTCGCCTTTTTGTTTGAGGTTATTTCAAAGCTCGGATCCCAAGCATCCAAAAGTTTAGCCCACTGGCTTGAAAAAGGAGTTTTGGAATACTTCTTCTACTATTTCACCAAATCAATCAATAGCAGAAGGAGATTTCAGTTATGCCTGTTACCGCAATAATCGGGGCCCAATGGGGCGACGAGGGCAAGGGAAAGTACGTTGACATTCTAGCACAGGATGCCGACATGGTGGTGCGTTTTAACGGTGGCAACAACGCCGGACACACTGTAATCAACGAGCATGGCACGTTTAAACTGCATTTAATACCAAGTGGAGCCTTTAATCCGGCGGCAGTCTGTGTTATAGGGCCGGGGGTGGTATTAGACCTGGGAGGGTTGGTCAAGGAGCTGGAAGAATTCGAGGCCAGTGGTATTTCGCTCAAAGGCCGCTTTTTTATCTCGCCGCGCTGCCACCTGGTAATGCCTTACCACCGCTCCCTGGACCGCCTATATGAAGAAGCCAAAGGCCGCCTCAGCACCGGCACTACCGGGCGAGGAATTGGCCCGGCCTATGCCGACAAAGCGGGCTATAACGGCTTGCGATTGGCTGATTTGCAACGCCGCAGTCTGTTCATTGAGAAACTGGCCATTCAGGTTTCAATTAAAAACCGCCTGCTGACCGCGCTGGGGGGCGAACCATTAGATGCCAATAAGATTGCCGACGAATATTTTGGCTATTACAGCCAGCTTCAATCCTATGTCAAGGAAACCTTTGGCGATGTGCAGGAAGCCCTGAAAGCCAACCGCAACATTTTGCTGGAAGGAGCCCAGGCTACTTTGCTCGACACCGATTGGGGCACTTACCCCTTTGTTACCGCCAGTAGCACCCTGGTTTCGGCGGCAACCACCGGGGGAGGAATACCGCCCCGCGCCATAGACCGGATTATTGGGGTTTGCAAAGCCTACACCACCCGCGTTGGTAATGGCCCAATGCCTACTGAGCTGACCGATGCCACCGGGGAGCGCATCCGCCAAATCGGTAAGGAATTTGGCACTAGCACCGGGCGACCCCGGCGTTGCGGCTGGTTTGATGCCGAGCTGGTGCGCTTTACTGCCGCCCTCAACGGCTTTACCGAAGTGGCTATGTCGCTGCTGGATGTGTTCGACAGCTTCCCTGAACTGAAAATTGCTAAAGCTTACGAATGGGGCGACTTGCCCGCCCACTATTACGATGGCGATGCGGTCTTTCTGGAGGAGTGCAAGCCTGTCTACGATACCCTGCCCGGCTGGGAGAGCAGCACCAAAGGCGTGAGTCGCTGGGACGACCTGCCCCGCTATGCCCAGGAGTACGTTCGGCGTATCGAGCAGGAGGTGGGGGTTAAAGTCAGTTACATTGGCACTGGCCCCGCCCGCGAGAATACCATTATTCGGTAAAGTTTTAGCCCCCTTCCCTGATGCAGGGAAGGGGGCCAGGGGGTTGGGTCAAAACTTAAAACACCACCGTCCAACCTTCGAGGCGGGCCTGAGTCGCCGTATACGAAACCCCATCCACCTTAAAACCATCCTTGTTCAACAAAGTAATAATCCCGCCACTATTATCCAGCCGCATATAATTTTCCAGATGAATCTTGAGGGTACTACCGGGATTAATCGCCCCCGAAAGCTTCTGTTTATTCTTTTGTTTATCTAGCAGCGACCAGCCCGTCAGGTTAATCGGGTGGGGCGAGGTATTGATAAGTGTAACCGACTCGTGACCAGAGTCTGGCCCAAATGGATTAATCATAGCGGCGATAATTCGCACCAACTGGTCAGGCGCACCCACAATATGGGCTGGCACTGTCGCCTGGATTCTATCGGTAGGGATGGCCTGGCCGTTGGTTTCGGTAGTATGCCAGGTCTGGGACTGGAATTTGAGGAAAACCGCTATCCAACGCTCTTCTTCCGCCGGGAATTGAATTAGCAGCCCGCCATCCTGCCAGACCCCATTTTGACCTCGGAACTGCGAGCTGTTCCCCTGATTCATATGCACATCGTGGACACCGTTACCGGGTAAAAAACCAAAAATCTTGTCGGGGGTATTACGCTCCGGCCCCCAGGGTTCGCCATAGGCATAAATCATAGCACCGGGATAATCAATCGCCCGTTTCAGATAGCTTTCCAGCAAATCGTTCAGGTCGTTGTCGGGGCCAGGGCGACTAAAGGGCAACCGCCGGAGCTGCTTCTGATTAAACAGATTCCCCCGAATATAATCGAGAGCTAGACCGTTTTCTTCGCGAGGAAGGGCGGTAAAACCCAACGGCAGCTCCGAAAGAGTAGCGGTTATGGGGTGCTGAAAATTGTCGTCCGCCACATATTCCAGCTCGGAAGGATAGCCCTCGGATTTGACGTTAACCGAAACCCGATAATCCACCCCCGCATTATTCAAATGAATCTGGAAATGGGGATTCTCCGGAATCGCCAATCTATATTCCACTGGCCTTCCTTTAAGCACCCCATAATTAGCCAAAGTCATAACACCCTCCCTCTAGCGGTTGTCGGTAAAAAGTTGTTGGTTATTAGGTACTCCCTGCCTTATTATAAATTAGAATTCCCCAAAATGTACCAACCTTTAACCCCATTCTAACCTCTGCCCTTTGACAAAAACCTTTTGGAATGTTAATTTAAAGCCAGATATGAAACCTCAAATGGCTTTACAAATCGGAAAAAACGGACACATGAAATATTCCCGGCACAACCAGTGGCGAGTTATAGCCCTGGCCCTGCTTGTTTTCACGGGCTTGAATTTAGTAATCACCCCGGTCGAAGCCGCTACCCCCGACCAGGTAGCCGCCTTCCGCCGACTCTGGGGGCGCACCGACAATCTGGTTTCGGACGGAGCGGTTAACCAGGCCTGGGTCTGGGGGCCAGGGGCCCTTGATTATGGCTATGTAGATAAATATCGCTACAACCCCACCGATAATTTTAGCCAACGAGCCTTCCGGCACTATGACAAGGGGCGAATGGAAATAGACCCTCGCCAGCCTGTCGGCAGCACCTGGTATATTCGGAGTGGCTCGCTGGTCAAGGAACTGGTATCAGGCCAAATCCAGATCGGCGAACAGAACGAATTTGGCTCACCCGGCCCCTGGGGTAAGAGTTTCCCGGCTCAAATCCCGATTGTGGGCGACCCAATCCTAAGCGATGCCACCCCCACCTACGCCACCTTCACCGACTATGCCACTCTCAATAACAATAATCAACGTCCAGACCAGCGGGGCGAGGCGGTAGTTAAACTTATCAATCGCTACGCTGATACTGTACCCTATATTAGCGGCGACCCCCTAGCCAAAATTGATACCTACGAAACCGCCACCGGGCATAACGTTCCGGTGGCCTTCAGTCGCTACATGCGCAGTACCGGACAAATTACCGACAACGGCAAGCAGATTAGCGGGCCGCTTTTTGACCCGATCTGGCACTTTGGCTACCCCATTACCGAGGCATATTGGGCACGGGTTAAAGTGGGCGGGCAGGAAAAGATGGTGATGTTGCAGCTATTCGAGCGGCGCGTTTTAAGCTATACTCCCTCCAACCCTCCCGCCTGGCAGGTTGAAATGGGTAACGTTGGGCAGCATTATTTGCGCTGGCGATTACAGCACGACCTGACTTTTAGCGGTCCCGCCCGGATTCAAGTGGACAAATTCCGCTCGGTGCTGAAAGCCTATGGCTCGCCCGTCACCGATAATGCCGAGGACTTCTACAACCTGATTAACAGTTACGGCCTTGATCCGGCGGTAGCCCTGGCCTTCTTCATACGAGAGAGCGGTGCAGGCACGGCGGTGGGCTATTGTGACGGCAAAAATAGCCTGGATAACAAAAACTGGGGTAATGCGCGGGGCGATAGAAGCGGGGCTTGCGGCTTCCAGAAGTTTGATACCTGGCGAGATGGACTGGACTACTGGTGTCGGATAATGGTCAAATATTATGTCAAGCAAGGGTTGGACAGGCTGGAAAAAGCCATACCAGTCTACGCCCCCACCTCCGATGGCAACGACGTAAACGAATACCTGACGACGGTTTACCAGATGGTGGTGCGCTGGCAGGGCTACAAAACCTAACCTAGCCCTCTAGCAGCCTTCCCCAGCAAGGAAGGGGAAACAATCGTTCCTCTCCCCTGAGTACAAGGGAGAAGGAGTTAAGCCCTTCGCTTTGCACATAATCTCTTATGGAATTGCGCTAGGGAAGGGTTAAGTGCTTAACACTAAATGTGATTTTCGTTATCTTCTTTGTTATATTAATGCGGTATAATAAACAATATCTAAACTAAATGGGTAACAATCATTTTGGGAGCCAGTTAACTACTTCTTAACACATTACGGCCTCTGGAAATTGAAGCTTGACCCGTCTATTACATTATAGATAGCTCACAATCAGGTAGTAGTGCTTTTCACCAAATCGGGTTTTGTCCCTGACGAAGTAAGTAACTGGCAAATTGCTAAAAAAGTTGCTATAGAAGGGTTATAGCACCAAGAGGTAAATCAATAATATGAACGATTTTGATACCGAAGCGGACGATGCGGCAATCGAGGCCGAAGTCGCTGAAGAACAGGATTCTGAGCCAACAATATTCCCTTTTATCCCACTCAAAAATGTGGTAGTTTTCCCCAAAGTTCCGATTAAATTGGTTATAGGGGCGCGTAGTCTGGTGGCCCTGGATGAAGCTCAACAGCGTTATACCAGTCGAATTGTGGTTGCTGCCCAGAAGGAGCGCACCGCCACCAACGATGCCGATGCGCCTGCCACCCAAAACGGTTATATTAACGAACTCCACCGCATTGGAACACTGGTGGAAGTTACCAACGTCCAACGCCAATCGGAAAACGGCAGCACCACCGAAATCAGCGTGGAAGGCATTTGCCGGGTGCGGATTGAACAATTCATGCCCTTGAGCAGCCATCCTAATCGGGTGCAATTGGTGCGCATAACCGAGCTGGAAGAACCCGCTATTAATTTGACCCCCAGCGTCGAGAGTCTGCAACGCCACTCCCTGGAACTCTACAGCCAGCTTTCCAGCCTCAATAATCGAATTACCGCCGAGTCGGTAGAGCAGGCGGGGGCTATTCGCAATCCCGGTCAACTGGCCGACTTTTTGGCCGCCCATATGCCAAAAAATAATAATGACCGCATTGTGCTGGAAAAACAGCCGATTCTGGAAGAAATGGACCTGGAAGAGCGGCTGAATAAAATCAGCGTATTATTAGCCAGCGAAATTGAAATCCTGGAGCTGGAAGGCCGTATCCGCAACAAGGTGCGTCAGCAGATTGATAAAAATCAGCGTGAATTTTATTTGCGCGAGCAACTCAAAGCCATTCATGATGAGCTATCGGGCGAGTTAGGCAACGAGTCCGCCGAATTCCGCAAGAAAATTGAGGACAAAAATCTCCCGCCGGAAATCCAGGAGAAAATGTTCAAGGAAGTCAGTCGCCTGGAGCGGATGAGCAGTGCCTCCCCCGAAAGCAACGTGGTGCGCACCTATCTGGATTGGGTGCTGGCGATGCCCTGGAATGACCTGACCGAGGATAATCTGGACGTTAAGCACGCCGAAGATGTGCTGAACGCCGACCACTACGGCCTAAATAAAGTTAAAGACCGCATTCTGGAATTTCTGGCGGTGCGTACCCTGACCGCTAAGGCTGAGAAAAAAATGAAAGGGCCGATTTTATGTCTGGCTGGCCCTCCCGGAGTAGGCAAGACCAGTCTGGGTCAAAGTATTGCGCGGGCAATGGGCCGCAAGTTTGTGCGTATCAGCCTGGGCGGGGTACGCGACGAGTCAGAAATTCGGGGACACCGCCGTACCTATGTGGGGGCGTTGCCGGGGCGAATTATTGGCGGGCTGAAACAGGCCGGAACGCGCAACCCGGTGATGTTGCTGGATGAAGTGGATAAAATGAGCAGCGACTTCCGGGGCGACCCCACTGCCGCCTTGCTTGAAGTTTTAGACCCGGAACAAAATGGCAGCTTTGTAGACCACTATATTGATTTGCCCTTTGACCTGTCGGAGGTGCTGTTTATCACCACCGCCAATTATGTCCATAATATCCCACGCCCCTTGCTTGACCGTATGGAATTGATTGACATCAGTGGCTACACCGAGGACGAGAAGGTTCAAATCGGGCATCGCTATCTTTTGCCCAAGCAAATTGAGGCCCACGCCCTTGAGCAGCACTCGCTGGAAATCTCGGATAAGATGTTGCGGGCGATTATTCGCAACTACACCCGCGAGGCCGGGGTGCGTAACCTGGAACGCCGCATCGCCACGGTCTGCCGCAAAACCGCCCGGATGATGGTCGAAGGCAAAACCAAGCGGGTGCGGGTCAGCCAGAACCATCTGGAAGATTTCCTCGGTATCCCCCGTTACGGACAGAACAAAGACCTTGGCTCAAGTCAAATCGGGGTGGCTTATGGGCTGGCGGTAACGGATGCTGGCGGCGAGGTCTTACAGGTGGAGGTCGCTACTATGCCGGGGCGCGGTCAGATGATTGTCACCGGGCGTTTGGGCGAGGTTATGCAGGAATCGGCTAAAGCGGCCCTGAGTTATGCCAAAAGTCGCAGCAAAGAGCTTGGGATAGACATTGCCGCTCTGGAAAAACTGGATTTACATATTCACTTGCCCGAAGGAGCAGTGCCAAAAGACGGGCCAAGTGCCGGAATCACGATGGCAACCGCTCTAATTTCGGCCCTGAGCAAGCGGCGCGTCCGCAACGATACCGCTATGACTGGCGAAATTACCTTGCGCGGGCGTGTGCTGGCAATCGGTGGGCTGAAGGATAAAGCTCTGGCAGCCCATCGGGCGGGCATCAAGCGTATCATCACCTCTGTCGAAAATAAAAAAGATATTCCCGACCTGCCCAAAAACGTGCTAAAAGAGCTGGAATGGATCTGGGTCGAGAATATGGACGAGGTGGTGCGCGAGATTCTGGTAGCCGAGGATGTACCCCCGGCGATGGTGCAGCCAGAGCAGGTGGTGATTCCGATGGCAGCCGCAAGTCCGGCTGAACCAGCTACCCCTGCGCCCGAACCAGCCGAAGAAGTGCCCACCGCCCCCAACCTACCGGGCGAAATCATGCCTACCGACGAAGCCCCTACCGCCAAAAACGGGGGTTAGGAGTCGGGGGTTGGGGGATAGGGAAGTTCGTAGGGACTGGCCTCGTGCCTGTCCGGTATTCTGAATTCGTAGGGGCAGACCAATGTGTCTGCCCTGAACCTATTTCGAATGAGTACATTCGATGGGTCGCTGTTTTTATTCTGACTCCTGACTCCTTTATTCTAAAAAAATGACACAGCAAACACCCCCTAAACCTCCCAAAACCAGCCCGGAACTTGACGCTAAAGGCCGCCGCCGCACCCTGACCCCTACCGGTCTGGCCCAATATTTGAGCCTGGATAGCTGTGACCGCTTCCTGCGCTTTTATTTGTACAAAGGAGAAACCGAGCAATTAGCCAAACGCTACAGCAAAAGTGGCTTGCGTTTTGCCCTGCAACCCTTCGCCCCCCTGATGGCGACGCTGGGAGACAGGATAGAGTCGCGGGTAATTGAGGAGCTGAAGGCGCAGGGTTACGCCGTGCAGGAACTGACCGATACTGATTTAGCCGCCACTATCTCCGCTATTAAAGGCGCAACCAGCCAGACCCTCTATTTGTATCAGGCGCAGGTTGCCGGGGAGTTGGGACAGTGGCAGTTTGAGGGACGGGCCGACCTCTTAAGGGTGCGGCGGGACGAAACGGGACGAATCGAAGTGCTGGTGGGCGACGTAAAATCTACCCGCAAGGACAAGGTTTATCACCGTTTGCAGGTTGCGGTTTATGTCAAGTTGGTACAGGAGATGTTAGCTCAGGCCGGGATTCCCGCCGCCGGATTTTACGGTACGGTGGTGCGCCGCAATGCTGATGGAACCTTGCAAGACCCTGAAAACTCACCCCGTTTTGACCTCGACCCTTATTTCTCGGCGATAAATCTGCTGGCGGTAAACCCTGACTCGGCCCTGGCGCGGGTGGATACTATCCCCTTTGAAAAGTTGCATTATTACCTCAACCAGAAGTGTGACGGCTGCCTGTTTAACCCGGTTTGTATGGTGGAAAGTGCCGAGCGGCAGGATGTAGCCCTCGTCCCTTTTCTGGAAAGTGCCGACAAACGGGTACTGAATGAGCAGGGCGTGCGCACTATCGCTGATTTAGCTAAATTAAAAACCTTGCCTCTGACCGAAAGAAACGAAGACGGGAGCAGCGCGCCTACTAACCGCAAGCTCACCGTCACAGCCGGGCAAGAAAAAGTGGTTAAAACCCTCTCCGAAAGCTGGCCCATTGCCTCCAAAATAGACCGCCTCGTTCAACGGGCCGCCCGCGTCCTGAGCCGTTTTGAGCCTGACCAAAAGCACCTCTCCTATTCCTACTTTTTTGATGCGGGGCGCAGCGTGTTACCCGACGATAAAAAATACCCCGACCTGATAAAAGTCTTTCTGGATGTGCAAACCGACTATCTGGAAGACCGGGTGTATCTGGCGGGGGCGCGGGTTAGTGGGCCGAACGGCATCGAAAATATCGTCAAGATGACCGAAAGTGTTCCCACCGAGAAAAGCGAACGAGCTTTGCTGGTGGATTGGGTCACAGAGATTTTCGCGGCGGTCTACAAGGTAGCGGCAGAGCCCACCGCCGCCCCAGTGCATCTTTATCTCTACAATCGCCATGACCAGAAATTCTTGCTAGATGCCTTGCGCCGACATTTAGATATATTTGCGGCCTTGCCCGCCCTCTACGACCTGTTGACTGAAACTCCAGCCCTGACCCAATCGGCAGTCTCGTTTGTCTATGATGAGGTTAAGGAGCGGCGCAACCTCTCCAACGCCGGACATACCCTGCAATCGGTAGCCACCCAGCTTGGTTTCAAGTGGGACGATGGCGAGAATATACTCTATTATCGGCTCTTCGAGCAGGGCATGTTTGACTACCTGTGGAAGCGCGAGGATGGCAAGTGGGTGGAGTCTGCCGCCCGTTTCTATTCGACAATCCCTCTGGAATACGCCTACGCCGCCTGGGGGATGTTCAAGGCCGAGGATTTTCTGCCACGCCAGCGTATCCATGTCTCGCCCTACCTAAAAGTTAACCCCGAACATTTGAAAAGCTTTCAGGCTCGGCGGCTGGAAGCTCTGGCCTATATCGAGCAAAATTTCCGCTTCAAAAATTCCTATATGACTAAAGAGCCAATTAATTTAGCGGCAATGGCGGCTAAAGCCGGGAGTCAGCCGGCCTTCCGTCGGGTGCTGGAAGAATTTTTGTATATCGAGCATTACGCCAACCTGCAAGAACATCTGGAACTGTTCAGCCAGCCGATTGTGAAGCGGATTCAACAGGGTCGGGCTTTGCTGGTGCGCTGTACCGCCGCTTATGAGGACGAATATCAGGGAAAAATGGCGACGTTGGTGCAATTCGAGGCTGACTTTAGCGAGACCGGGCTTGAACCAGCCGCCGCCCTGCAAATGAACAAGATTAAGACGGGCGATTTTGTGGTGCTGAATCGGCTGGAAACTGACGGGCGAGCCTGGGATACGGTACGCGGGAGACTTTCAATTGTCACCAGTGTGCAGGGTGAAACGGTGCTGCTACGGCTGACCACGATGGCTTTTGGCGGTAACAAAGACCAGGCCGTACCCTTCCGCTATTACCACGATAGCAAATTGCTCCCTACTCCCGGCGAATTTTACACGATTGACGAGATGGTAGACGACCTGAACGGCGATAAGTTGCTGGAAGCCTGTCGCAACGCCGACGCTAACCCTTTCTACCACCTGTTAGCCGCACCCCCTACTGACGGGCGAAATCTCCGCGCTACGGGGGCACAACTGGTCGCACCCGCCAGGGAATTTGCCGCACTAGTAGCCCAAATCGAGGGTCAAAACGCCCCCACCCAGGCCCAAACCGAAGTCATTGCCGGACATCTGGACGAAAAATTGTTTCTGGTGCAAGGCCCGCCGGGGACGGGCAAGAGCCACACGCTGGGTTGGGCGGCGTTGGCGCGGATGTATGCCGCCCGGAAGGCCGGACAAAGTATGCGGGTGGCGGTTTCGTGCCAGACCCATAACGCTGTCAGTATTGTGTTGCAAAGTATTTCTAACAAACTGAAAAAATTAAAAGATAGCCCCGCCGCGCCTTTGCTGGAAAACTTGCGCCTGTATAAGTTAGGTGATGAAAACGAAACCAATACGCTGGCGGGGGTTGAGCCGCTTGACCCCTGGGAACAACGCCGCGCCCTGTCCCAGATTTTGGGGAACGAGTTGGTGGTTATCGGTGGCACTCCCGGCGGGCTGTATCGGCTAATGAAGCAAAAGAGCACCTCTAAAAATTCCCACTGGAACGACAAGCCCTTTGACCTGGTAATTCTGGACGAGGCCAGTCAAATGAACTTGCCTCAGGCGTTGTTGGCTTCATCCTGGTTGAAGGAGGACGGGCAGCTAATTGTGGTAGGCGACCACCGCCAGATGGCTCCGATTTTAGCCCATAGCTGGGAAGCCGAGGATAGGCGCAGTGCCGTTGCCGCTCAACCTTATCGCTCGGTTTTCCAATATCTGGTGGACCAGGGCTTCCCCCGCGTGGCTCTGGACGAGAGTTTCCGATTGCATCGGGTGCAGGCCGAGTTTTTGCAGGAGAATATTTACCGTCACGATGGGATTGCCTTTCACTCCCGCCGCCAGCATATTTTGCCCGATTTACTTGAAGGGGATATATCCGCCTACCTGAGAGCGGTGCTAGACCCGTCCTATCCGGTGATAGTAGTGGAGCATTTTGAGCGGGGCTCGCAACAGGCCAACCAGACCGAAGCCGACCTGATTACCCCGATTGTGGAATATTGCGCCGAGGTGCTAGAGCTAGACGGGTCGGAAGGTATTGGGGTGGTGGTGCCGCACCGCGCCCAGAAAGCCCTCTTGCGGGAGCAGTTCCCCCACCTCGCCGCCGCCAACGCCATTGATACAGTGGAGCGTTTCCAGGGGGACGAGCGCGAGGTGATTATCGTCTCTGCCACTGCCTCTGACCCTGATTATGTGCTGGCTGAAGCCGAATTTTTGTTGAACCCCAACCGTCTGAACGTGGCTCTTTCCCGCCCCCGCAAGAAGCTAATCGTGGTAGCCTCGGTGGTAGTCTTTAACTTCCTCTCCGCCGATTTGGAAATCTTCGACCAGGCCGTCCTCTGGAAACGGCTCCTCTCCCAATGCGCCGAAGAATTGCTCTGGAGTGGCGAATTCGCTGGAACCCAGGTCCGGGTTTTTGGCAAACGAACTTAAAAAGAGGGACAAACTATGCTTGTGCTTTTTAGCTGTGAGAGTTTGAATTGAAATTGTTTAGGATTTGCGATCTTTAACGAAGGTTTAAAGGTTGGTATTTTCGGGCATAATGCAAACGTCGAGTATAAACCACTTCGGCATAGCTGCTTAAACCACTAGATTTATACTGTTCCTCGGTTAATTTTAATTGAGCCGTCCCTAGCTGGCTATCATCGGGCTTAAAATCAACATAATAAAATGTATCGTAATCGGTTACCCGCCCATATTGATCCCGATGGTCGTGGCGTTTCTCGGTGCGGTTGCTAATTTGACCCCGGGCTGTAATTGGTCGGCCCATTACATCCTTCCAGGAGTATAAAAGATAAAGCCCCGAAACGACAAAAACCACAAACATTCCTACCCAGAGGTAAATAGTATTGTATATACTTGCAATTGAATTAATTCTAAAGACTGCACCTATTAATATGAAAAGAATTATCAGAGCGGAAGAGCCAATGAAACCAATGGCCGCTATAAGAAACGAACCACCGCTCTGGCTCATAATAAAATTGGAACCATCCGCTATCGGGGCACATAATGACACATAATTATTGGTGGGTTGCGCTACCGCCGTACTCGCGGTGGAGGAAGCTGCCGCTGGTGGAGCTTCCTGTTTGGGAGGTTGTGGGGCTTCAAGATTCTTAAGCCAATTCCAGGCCGCCGGGAGGGAGGGGTTTGAAGGGTCAACCAGTGCCAGGCGTTCCAGGCAATAGCGCGCTTCACCTCCATTGCTGGCGGTAAAGGCTTTCCAGAGCAATAGGTCGCTATTATCAGGGTTTCGTTGCAATAATTGAGTAATAAGCACGCTGGCTTCGGCTTTCCGCCCGGCTTGAGCCATCGCTACCGCTTCGTTGAAACTTTCATTATCGGCAGGATTCATAATTTCATTACCAGATTAAAATTTAACGATATGAATTGATTGTACAACAACGTTTTTAAACTCTGTAATGATTTTAAGGATTTTTAGTCTCCTCGTCAAGCTATCTTAATTGAGATGAATATAATCCGTCCATTCTGTAGCTACCATCAGACCATCATATAAAACCGCCAGAATCCCGGTAGCTAGAAGCCCAACAGCACACCACCCGCCGAATTATTTTTGTGTGCCGCGCTTGCTCGTCCAAAATAGGTTCAAGCCAGATTCAATTATTTTGGTGGGCTACTACCAGGCTTGCGGGATTGCCTGAGTTAGCCACCATTCCCAGAATTCGAGGCACTTCACGGGGTCATAAATTCTTTTCCCCTTAACCGTACTTTGATATGAGTAGGCACAACTCGCGCTTGAAGCCCCATCTCCCCACGAACCATAAAGAATTTCGTTGCTTATACCCTCTTGAATTTGTTTCCTATCAAAGTTGTTGAACGGTTTGATGCCTCTTACCAGACAAAATGCACTATGAGCCGCACAAAGAGTGAATTTTGCAGCAGAGGGAATTTCTTCTTCAGAGGAACTTAGTAAAGCACCACCCCCCTGATAAAAATCTTCCCAAATATCCTCATCAATGTCATTGATTTGGATTTTGCCTTGCCATAAGTTTTCAGCAATTTCAAGTATTCGATAGGGCATCTGGTCACTATATCCAGGCTTTACTAAATCCCAATACTTTAGCACCTTTTGAGCGGCTAAAATTGCTAATCGCCCAATAAATTTCTGATAGTGAGGGGCGTCAACCTCTTTAAAAGAACCGTAAATTTTTATTCGGTCTCTAGCCAGTAAGTCATGATTCGGGTCTCCCCTAACCATTTTCAGGTAATAGTTAATTAGTTCCTGAGTTTCCTGGGGTATTTCCATCTCAGTCCTCAGTCCTTTAAACTAAACCTCAATTCTATCCAAGAGAATAGCGGGGACGTGCGAACCTTCGGCGATAGGGGCGGGGCCGGGAGCCAGCCACAGCAGGGCATTTGCGCCCAACATCGAGAGCAACCGGCTGCTTTGTTGGGCTCCGGTGGTTCGGGCGAAGTAGCGGTAACTGTGAGTAGCGAGGTCGTATTGCTCTGTAACGATAGCCCGCACAAATTCGTTTCGGTCCTGACTATGTTGGATGGTATGCTCAACCTGGGCCTGGACAATCGGGCGATGCAGGGCTTTACGACCTGACATTTTCAGAATAGCCGGACGCACAAACAGCTCATACGACACCAGACTGGAAACCGGGAAACCGGGGAGGCCAAAAACAGGTTTGCGTTGGCCATTAATTTCTACCGTCACAAAGGTCAGGGGCTTGCCGGGCTTGAGATTGACCCTCCCGAAGTGAATCGTCCCCATTTCCTCCAAAAGTTCCTTGACCAAATCCAGCTTGCCCACCGAAACCCCGCCGCTGGTAATCAGCCCGTCATATTCGGTCAGGGCTTGCTCAATCAAAGTCCGCAACCCCTCTTTGGTGTCGGGGGCAATCCCCAGCGAAACGGGTTCGGCATAAGCGCGGCGGACGGAGGCCATCAGGCTAAAACGGTTGCTATCATAAATCTGACCGGGGCGAGCCTCTTCCCCGGGTTCAACAATTTCGTCGCCAGTCGAGACCACCGCAATCCGGGGCAACCGGATAGCCTTGAAACGGGGCTTGTTAACCGTCGCAATCAACCCAATTTCCGCCGCCCCCAGCAGCGTCCCGGCAGTCAGAATCAGTTGACCGGCTTTCAGGTCAAGCCCGTTTAGTCGAATATTATCATTGAGGCCAGGAGCTTTGTTAACCTTAAGAGTTTGCCCGTCCTCATTGGTATCCTCCACCATAATCACGCTATCCGCGCCCGGCGGTAGAGGCGCGCCCGTCATAATCCGCATAGCTGTTCCCGGCACTACCGTTTTATCGCTCATACGTCCAGCGGTCTGGTCGCCAATAATCTGGCGAGGCGAGATTCCGTCACCTGCCAGCAAGGCGTAGCCATCAACGGCGGTGGTATCGAAGGGCGGCATATTCTGGTCGGCGTAAATATCCTCAGCCAGCACCCGCAAATAGCCTTCGCTCAGGCTGATTTCCTCGGCCTCCACGCTGCTAACATTTTCAAAAATCAGCCGGGTGGCCTCCTCCGGCTCTATTATGTTGTAGGTCGAAGGGTGCATCATTCTCTCGGCAGTATCGCTCATAAATATCTTCCTTTAGGAGTAAACAGTAATCAGTTGTCAGTAATCAGTTTAAAAAAAGGAAAATTGTTCCCTCCTAAATTAGTGGAAGGAAAGTGGTAGGTTTGGGGCAGTCAGGCTACTTATAACTGAATACTGAAAACTTATGAATCGTTTGACCGAAGTTCGCGGGCAATACGCTGCAATTCCAGCGATGCCACCGAAACTCCGGCGACTTTCTCGGCGTTCTGTCCAATCATAATCGCCACATTGTGCATACTGGTAACAACTTGTTCACTGGCACTACGTTGTTGCTGGGTTGCCAGGGAAATGGCGGCGGCAGCTCCGGCAGTTCGTTCCACCTGTGAGATAATTTCCTGATTGGCAAATTCGGATTGGGTAGCGGTTGCCACACTGCGTTCCATCCGTTGCAAGCCTTCCTCCGCCACCCGCACCGAGCTGGTAGTGGCACTCTGGATTTCAGCCACGATATTACGGATTTCCAGAGCGGCCTGACGACTACGGTCAGCCAGAGCGTTAACCTCGCTGGCTACCACCGCAAACCGCCGACCAAACGGACCCGCCCCACTGGCCTCAATTGTTGCGTTCAAGGCTAACAGGCGGATTTCGTTAGCAAAAGCATTAATAGTGGTAACAATCTCGCCGATTTTCTCCGATTTTTCGCTCAAATTCAGAATGCGTGCAGCAATTTCCTGAGCTTTCTCGCGCACCTCGCTAATAGACTCGATGGTATCCTCAACCGCCGACTGCCCGCGCTCCGCCGTTTCGATAGCTACCTCGGCGGCGTTCGCCACATTATCAGCACTGCTGGCAATCTGAGCGGCGGTGCGGGTAAGTTCCTCGACTGTAGCGGTAATCTCCACAATAGCGGCCTCTTGTTCCTGCGATGTTCCGGCGTAATCGCGCACCAGGCTCAAAAAACCTTCAAGTGTTTCATTGATCCGATTGCCTAGGGTCAAACTCTGGGCATTCTGGCGGGCCAGGCGGGCATTAAGTAGCTCAACCTCGTCAAGCCGCCGCCGCTCACTCTTGCGCACGTCGCTGGAACGTTTCAGGATAAAACCTATACCCACCGCCAGAGCGCAGCCAAAGAAAAAAGCTACTATCCCTGTCTGAAATTTCAGAACGGCTAATAACATCGCGCCGGGTAACATTGCCAGATAGGTTACGATGGTACTGAGCAGCCGCCCCCGCAATGACCGCCAGAAACCCAAACCCTCAAGTTGTTGGGTAAAAGAGACTATCGAGTCATTAACAACCCGGAAAACCACAAAACAGACCAGCACAATCCCGACATATCTAAGGCCAATATCGCCAACCAGAGGCCCACCGCCCAACCATTCAAAGGTATAACGGGTAGCAAAAATGCAGATTACATACATCCCGGTGGTGCGGGCGATGTAGGAAGTACCCCGTTTTAGCTGAGTCAGTTCGGTTACAAAGGCCAGAATTGCGGCTATCAGGGCGGCGGGGAAAGCCGGGTAAATCAGGAAAGCCGCATGATAAACCAACATCGCCAGCGTTAGATAGACGTTGGGCGGGACATTAAACAGCAGAAGATTACACAATATCCCGGTTATTATCAGGATAGTGATAAATAATAAATCAGAAGTGAAGAAATTATCCGGCGAAAAATAGTTCAGTACCGAATTATCCATAATGACCGCACCAACCAGTAAGGCCACTCCAATCAGGCCAATTGCCCATTTATAGGCCTCTAAAAGGCCGGGATAAAGAACAACGGGTGCGGGGGGCTTGTTGGGGGTTAGTTGGGTTGGATTGCTCATAGTAAAATTCCTATTTAGCGTTGTTGAACTTTTTCATCAATTCGCCGATACTTTGCCAATCTGGAACCAGTACCTCGTTGCCATCAATATTGGCGTTTTTGGTAAGGTTAGCATCTATAGCATAAGATTTGATGTTCGCTTTGTCCATACCTATGGCGGTTTGGGCCAGACTGAGCACATCGCCCCATTGTAAATCGGTCTTGATTGCTTTTTGCAGAGCGGCACTTAATTGTTGGTTGGTAATCAGCCCCAGGTTAGCCCCCCGTTCGCGCACCGCCAGCAAAACCTCCTGCTGACGCTGATTGCGGCTCAGGTCACTATCTCCATGGCGACTACGGGCATATTCCAGAGCGGTTTTGCCATCCAGTTGCTGGATTCCTGCGGGAATAAATACCCGTTTGTAGCCAAAATCCTCGGTGGGATATTCGGCATCTATCACGGGCTTTTTAACATCAATCGTAACCCCGCCAATTGCATTTATTACCGACTCGAACCCCTCGAAATCTACCTGGGCGAAATAATGCACCTGAATCCCAAAATTACGCTCGACCGTAAGCTTTGCCAGGGGTGGGCCACCCACGCCGGGATTCTTCTGATCGCCAAAGAAATAGGCCGCGTTAATCCGATTCTTGCCCATCCCTGGAATATCCACCCAGAGGTCACGCGGTATAGAAATCATGTTAGCGGTTTTAGTGCTCTGGTCAATACTCACCAGAATCATGGTATCGCTGCGTACCCCGTCGGCGGTATCACCTTTGCGACTGTCAATCCCCAGCAACAAAACATTAACCTTACCGTTGCCGTTGACACTAGACCCAGCGATTTCCTGTCCGTTTACGTCTACTCGTTGCACCGAAATACCGCTAAAGACGCTGGCAGCGCGGGTAAACAGGAACAAGCCTATCAGTATCCCCGCCATCACCAAAAACATCAAGCCAAAAAGAAATATTAGGCCGACTTTAATTCGCGGACGTGCCGGACTAATCGCCACCCCTTTAGGCCGAGGGGAACGAACCGGGCGGGCGGGGCGAACGGGCGGCGCGGCAGGTTTTTCATTAGCAGGTGAAGGGAAAAAGTCCTTCGGCGGCGGAGGTGGTGAAGCGGTAGGCCGAAAACTTGGCTGAGGTGGGTTATCAGGGCGATTTGAACGATTATATTCCCGGTCAGGAAAAGGGCGATAGGGTTGCTGCCCTGACGGTTTTCCCGGCGGTTGGTTAGGTGGTTTATTCGGGTTATTACTTCCGGCGTTATTTTTGCCGTCTCGTGGGTCAAAAGGGTCGCGGCGCGGATTGTCGGGTGGTCGTTCGCCTGCCATCTATAGATAATTCTCGCTTGTAATAGGCCATCACTGCTCAATGGCGGTTTCAACAAAAGTGAGTCCCTTGTTGGTACAGCTAAACACTGGTGTATTATACTGGTTTGCTACAGGCTTAACAAGGGGGGAGAAGCAGACCAATGTATATAGTAAGGACAACCACAAGGGTTGTCCCTACGAATTCAATATATAAAGAGGCGCACCCCTGCAAAAATGGATTTAACCTGCTACCTAGCGAATCCCGTCCCACAATTTGCGCTCGTCACCGCGAGGATCAGGAACCAGCTCGGACTCAAGGTCAAAGCGTTTGGTGGTGCGCTGGTCAAGGTCATATTGCGCCCAACCCGGATTGCCAGTTTTGGCGAAAGCTACCCAGGCGGCGTGCATTTCGTCCGCTAATGATTGGGGATTACCAGTTCCTAATTTGCCATTGTCTTTATCGAGGGTATCGAAGGCAAAGGCAATTTCAAGGGCGTGGCAAGCACCCAACCGACCACCATATTCGGGGGAACGCCAGCTAAATTCATACATATAGGTCGCGCCAGAGCCAGAGGTATGAGCTTCAGCTAAACGAATCGCCGGAATTCGGAAAAACCAATCAGTGGAAATTGCCGCCAACAAATCACCCGCAGTGGCATCTGGGCGGCGGGCCTTGTAGGTCGCCAGGGTTTCAGTGGGTAACCCATAAGCCGCAATCGCCCCTGCCAGAATATCATCGTTGATATAATCAATCGCTCCGTTGGGCACCATAAACAAACGAAATTCCTCTGTATTTGTGCCAATTAAAATATCAACATCAGCACTGGCACCCGCCACGATATTATCAATGGGCCTGACCGGAATTAAATTCCCATCTACTACTGGCTCAAAAGGCATCAGATTAGCGGCAGCCTCGCCCCATTTAGTCGGGTCAGGGTTTGAAAAAACTTCAGCACTTAATTCAACCTGAGCCATAACCAGACGATCAAAAGGAATCGCCCCGATAGCCTCACGAGTTGGCTCGACCCCAAGTTTTTCTGCCAGATAATGCCCCACCTTTTGGGCAGTGGCTGGCGACAGCACATGATGGCCGGCGCCGCTTTGAGGGATAGCTCGTTTGAATAAACCTTTGGTACGAGGTATCGAAAGCAAAGTGCCAACACTAAAAGCACCCGCCGACTCGCCAAAGACAGTGACATTGCCGGGGTCGCCACCAAAGGCACTGATATTTTCCTGCACCCATTCCAGTGCCGCCACTTGATCAAGGATGCCCAGATTTGAGATGCCATCATCCAGGAATAAAAAACCATCTACGCCAAGGCGATAGTTAATCCCTACAAAAATCACTCCGTCGCGCGCAAAACGGCTACCTTCATAGGCTGGCACAGCGTTGGAACCATTGGCAAAAGCTCCACCATGAATCCAAACCATCACCGGCAGGCCAGATTCCCCTAAACCGGGTGTCCAAATATTAAGATTCAAACATTCCTCACCAGAAATAGCAGGCTCAATCAAAATCTCGTCAAAGGGGGGGAAATAAGGTGGTTTAATAGTAGTAGCCCCCAAAACAAGGGCATCTCGTACGCCATCCCAGGGGGCAACCGGGCGCGGTGGCTGAAAACGGTTGGGACCAAAAGGCGCGGCAGCGTAAGGAACACCTTTGAAAGCAACCACACCCTCGGTGCTACTGCCACGCACAGCACCCTGTTTGGTTTGGACAACATTGTCTGACATAAATCCTCCATGGATTAAATTAATAATAGTTTTAGCCCTTTTGGGCAGACCAAAAGAGTTGGGTTTATATTGTTTTTCCTTATACCAAAGGGGAAATTCAAAATTATAATAGGTTAGGAATATTAATTAGTCAAGCAAATCGGTTTGCATTCAAGGGCAGTTTAGGGCATACCCTGAGTACAGGGCACAGGCGCAACAGCCCTAACGATACCCGATTCTTGGTAGGGACAATGCGCCTCTTTAAAAAGGGTAATCCGTGACTTTGTGAACATGCTACTATTATTTTGAAAATTATTATGCTAGAATAATCCCCGAACCAATATAACGATCCAAATTAAGGTACAAAGATGAGTCTTGAATCAGCCTCCGTCACAGCTAAATCATCAGCAACCTCCACCGAGTCACCCCAAGCACAGGCTGAACAGGATATTGCGCCTGCCTGGTCGCCCGGCATCGCCAGAGTTTTCCACGATGGGCGACTTGCCGGGGTCCAACGCCAAAATCTGGTAAAAACCATGGGCCGTCAATATGGTAATCGTCAGGTGCAACGTTTGCTTGGCTTGAATAAAGCCGCCCCCACCACTATTGTCAGCCGCTTGCCAGGACCCGCCGTACAAAGGGATGACGAACCAGCCGAAGGTGGCGAAGAAGATGCTCCGCAAGAAGAGCTCAGTGGCGTTATCACCCCAAGTAATGCTGACCAGGAACCGGGCGAGTCTTTCTGTAACGATATTGTCAGTGGAGTTACTCCCCAACTGACCATGCCCACTCTCAACAAATGGATTCCACAACTGCCGAATATTATAAAGTCCAACGAACGGGCCAATCGCCCCCCTATCAAGCTTAACTTTAACCTCTCAATGGGGAATACCGCCACCAAACCGGGCTCTGGTTTAGCCAGCGGCAGGGCGCATGCTCATGACGATGCTACCATTAACAGTAGCTTTAAGGTTTCGCCTACCACCAAAAATGCCGGGGCAGTTAGTGCCACTGGCGAGGAAATTTTTGGTTTTGCTTCGGGGCGAGTTTATGTGGATGGCGACTGGAAATTGTCAGGAAACGTTTTGACGGTCAATGCCACAATGAATGTTACGGGCTATTGGGTCACCAGTGATCTGGGTAGGGATGCTATTTCCAGTGCGCAGGACGAGAAAGTAAATCAAAGTAGCTGGGCCACGATAGTTCACGACTTGGAAGTAGATGGCGGCGGTATACCGCTACGCCGCAAGTTGTATTATGTGCCAGCCTTTACCAAAACCCATGAACTTTATCATGTAAGTGATATTTTCAAGCAGGCTAATACCTATATTCCAACCGCCAAATCCTGGCTGGACTCTCAAACCGTGAATATTCCAGGTTGGTCGTTATTAGGGCCTGACAAAGAAAGTATGATAACCTTTAACCTGAATACTACTTTGATGGAACTGTCTTTTAAAGTTGAGGATAGTATCAAATCTTACCTGGCGAGCGGCGGAGAAACACGAGCTTATGCGGCGGGTAAAGGCTTATACGACGGCTTAATCAGCAGCATTAAGGATCGGGCTAAGGAAGAAAAGTGGCCTTTACCAAGTACACCTGAATTCCGCGAGGCATTAGGGGTTAAGCCTGGGCAGAAATCTCTTTAGGGATTTTGGCGGGCATAAAAAAATGGAGATAAGGGGGCTCGAACCCCTGACCCCCTGCTTGCAAAGCAGGTGCTCTCCCAACTGAGCTATATCCCCAAAACTATTAATTGCGACCTTTCGGCGCGATAGAAATATATCATTTTACCCGCCCCCCGTCAAGCCCGTTGATTTAATTTTTACCACAGAGGGCACAAAGGTTCACAGAGGATTTATTAGGGTTTTCGTGGTAGGTAGTGGCTTTAGCCGTTTCTTGAATTATTTTGAACTCGGATTTTTAGTGTGGGATGACATCATGATTAGGTTTCTCGCCACGGGCGGCGCGTTTCCTGGCATTCTTTACAACCTACTAATAACCAAGAACCAAGAACCAACAACTAGGGTAAGTTGACCGTCTGGTTGATATTGGTAGCCCGGAGGGGTTGTGACCGGACAGTATTGGCTGGTTGGGTTCCGGCAAAACTGGTGCTGTAGTTGCCATTTTTGTAGAAACTGAGCAGCCAAACTTTTCCTGGCACAAGTTTGATGGTAAAAGCCCCGTTGGCATTGGTGGTAAAATCCAGCGAGCGGCCTTTAGGAACGTATTCGCCCGCCGCAGTCAGGGAATAATCCTCGTCCAACTTAATTTTAAGGTTGGGGAGAGCCTTGCCGTTGCGGTCAAGAATCGTCACGGTCACGTCCTGGGAGTTTGCCAATATATTTTTGGCATCCGAACCATAGCTGGTATTGCCGTAGGAGTTAATAACCTCCTGATAGCGCGTGAAAGCCGCATCGTATTGCTTATCGTTGACCAGCTTCCCGGCAAGGCTAAATATCAAGCGAGGTTGGGCATCGCTGGCGGGCTTGGTGTAATCTACCAGGTCGGGGTAATTCTGCAAGATGGTACGATAGCGGTCAAGGGCGGCCTGGAAATCCCCGGCTTTGTCGGCCTGGTCAGCCCAACCAGCATAGGCTTTGGCAATTCCAGTACGCAAACTTCCATTAGTTGCCGGGTTTGGGTAACGCTGCAAGGCTCGGCGGTAGGATTCGATGGCTTTATCAAACTGGCTCTGGGCGATAAAGGCTTCCGATTGGGCAATATGCAAATTCACCAACCGGGTCGTCAGGTCGTTACGAACCTCGCCCCGACTCCCCACGTAGGGTAAGGCTTTCTCATAGCCTTCAATAGCCCCCACATAATTTTTGGTATCTTCCGCCGCGCTCCCTTGCTGAATAAGCCCGTCACCCAGCAAACCTTGAAGCTGACTGCGAGTATCAAACCTGCCATAAGTGGTAAAGGCGGCGGCAAGTTTACTCAATAACTCGTCATACTTCTTATCCGCCAGCAGCTTTTTGCCAATGCCCGCATAACTATCCACCACCGCTAGATTTGACAGGTTCAAATCCTGTCCGGCGGCATACTGCTTAATATTAGTTTCGAGCTTGATTATGGCCCCTTCAAAATCGCCACTTGCCAGCAGAGCCTTGCCCCAGTTCAGGTAAGTGCGGGAGAAATAGGGTCGCAAATCCCCTTCAGACGCGCCGTAAAGCTGTACCGCGCTTTTGTAGGTGTCAAGGGCTTTCTGATATTCTCCACCTTCCAGGGCATTATCCCCCACCCGGAAAATTATACCTTGCGCCTGACTTTTGGCGCGGTCTATCGCGTCCTGATTATTGCCATCCTTAACCACCTCATCATATTTAGCCAGAGCCTCGTCGAACTTCTCGGCACTGTTTTCCAGTTCCAAACCCCAGGTGAGGTAGGTAGCCCCGATTTCCTTTTTGGCGGTATCGGTGAACTTATTAGGGAGAAATTCAGGGCTGGAAATCTTACTATATTGCTCTAGCCCTTGAGCAAAACTTTTATTTTTGACGAACTGCTTACCCATTAACCAGTAACTTTCGGGGATTTTGGTTTTGAGGTTAGTAGCCTCGCCCTTTCGATATTCGGCTATGGCTGGCTCGAATTGCCCCTCGGCTTTCAGGCTGTCGCCTTGCAAATTATGGACTATTGGTTCAACCAGTACACCCGTCAGCCCCAACACCCCAAAAAATACCGTTAATACAATAAAGGCGATAGCGTTAAAACCTAACAGCGTTCGTTTTATCAACAATGACAGGAATATACCAACAAAACAGGCTCCGGCAATCCCCAAAGCCGTCAAACCCGCCCTGCCAAGACCAGTTGCAGCATCCCCACCCGCCAGAAATACCACTGTTACCGCCACCAACGCCAGGGTCAGCAAGGTCATCGGCACATAAATCGGCATTTTGGGCCGCTTTTTGGGCAAAGGCTTAAATTCAAATTGAACTGTATTTGGGGTTTGGGTGGTCATGTTTTGGTTATTGGTTGTTAATTATATTGGTTCTTGGTTATTAGTAGGAGGCTGCTCCGCCAGCCCCGTCATCAGATAATTTATATCGCAGTACAGAGCCTGCTCCTACAAATTCTCTATCGCCCAGACTCTACGAAATGCCCGTAGGCGATTCGCATAATCTTCAGGGGATATTTTACCACGAATCCGTCCCCAGGTTGCTTGCAGAGTCAGCCAGGCGAGACCAGCGCGGGTTAGCCATCGCGCCCCAAACTGGAAAGGGCGGGAATAATGTTTCTGATAAAAGTAGGCCCGGCTTTTATGAAGCTGGTAAAACATTTCGTCCCGGAACTGGCGGCTACTGGCTCCGGCATGATGGATAATTCGGGCGGAGGGTAAACAATAAATTTGCCAGTGGTGAGGCTGGCGACGGCCCGCTCGAAAACGAAAGCCCGTTGCCCCATAGCCCTGGGGTATCCCGGCGGACTTAATGCGGTAGCACCAGTCTATTTCTTCCATGTACATAAAAAACTGCTCATCCAGCTTGCCGATTGTTTGCACCACACTCTGTTTAACCATCAGGCAAGCCCCTAGCGGGAAATCAATCTCAAAGGAAGTAGGGTGTTCTCCCTGATAATAGCGGCGTGGATAGCGTCCATTCAGCCGACTGCGGGTTAAACGCCAGTTAAGCGGGAAAAAGTCAAAGAAAATCTGGGCCAGTGTAGGAAAGCGGAAAGAACCCTCCTGATACGAACCATCGGGATAGCGCAAGGCCGGACCGACCACTGCCGCGTTAGGGGTGGCCTGTAAAAATGCCAGCATTTGCCAGATAGCCTCATCCAGTACTTCGGTATCGGGATTGAGCAGCAAAATGTATTGCCCGGTTGCCAGCTCCAGAGCTTGATTATTGGCCCGCGCAAAACCTCGATTGAGCTCGTTAGCAATCAGCCGAGCCTGAGGGAATTCGGCCCTGACCATCTCGGCACTACCGTCGCGGCTGGCATTGTCCACCACCAGCACTTCGGCCTGCCATTCGCTGTGGGGGTGGGCATAAATCGAGCTCAGGCACTTTCGTAACAAGGCCACCGTATTATAACTGACTACAATAATGGACAGGTCGGTAGTGGTTTTTTCAGCTATCGAGTGCGACCTATCGTTATTTTGTTCCAGCCCGTTAGGCCTGCCCTGACCCATTTTCACCCGCCATTTCTTGCGTAGGTAGTCTGATTGTGTTAAACTCGCCTCTACAATTATAAGGACTTTCGCTTAACATATATTTCGAGTGCACCTTTTTGGTGATTACACCATATTCAGGTTCAAAGCGGAAGGCGCAATTATATGATTAAGCGGCGGGCCCAGGAATGGTTGGATAAACCAGCCCGTTTGCCCAGCGATACATGCTTACCAATCTAGCATATCAGGCATTTTATTTCAAACCCACCAGTCAATTAATTTTTTATTAAGGTTTTGTCGCTACTTGTGGGAACTGCCAGGGGGTTGCTACCGCGCAAGCCAGTTCCAAGCCACCCCACCTTTTTCAGCCTTCAGGGGAACACCTTCAGCATTTGTAAATCGCAAAGACGCGGAAAATCAAGTCAGGGGAGAGGGTGCGAGTATGCCATTTAAAGGAGCTAACAGTCATAGTTATATGAGTGAATATAATAAATTTTTTAATGATAACTTTAGTCGCGCCGAAATCAACGAAATAAAAAGCCGCCTGAAGCAATTAGGGGTTGAATTAGCCCAGGCCGAAAACCGACGTGAAGATGGCGGGCTTGATAGCAAATTAGACAATCTTTTAAGTGATATTATTGAGAAAATGAGTGTGGGTACTTCAACGGTTGTAACCACCGCCGTTGAGCCAGTTCTAGTTGGAAAAGGTGAAGAAGAACGCCGCCGGGTAGTTGTGACCGGCATGGGCACAGTCAACCCCCTGGGCTATAATGTTGAAGAATATTGGCATGGTTTGAAAAAAGGTCTGAGCGGGGTCGGCCCGATTACCCTGTGTACTACCGAGGGCTATCCCACCAAAATTGCCGGGGAAGTCAAGGACTGGACTCCTGCTAAATATTTGAATGTAAAAGATGCCCGTCGCATGTCCCGCGCTACCCAGTTTGCCGTCACCGCCGCTATTCAGGCTATTCAAGATGCCGGACTGGAAATATCCTCCGATATTGCTGAGGATTACGGGGTTCTGATGGGTACGGGTAATGCCGCCTTCCCCGAAATTGAGGCTGGCGCAAGGACAATGATGGATAAGGGCGGAATGCGTATTAGCCCTTTCTTTGTGCCAATCCACCTGCCCAATATGCCGGGTAGCCAGGTAGCCATGACCCTGGGGCTGAAAGGTTATAGCAATACCATCGTAACGGCCTGTGCCAGCAGTACCCAATCTATTGGCGAGGCTGCTGAGATTATCAAGCGGGGCGATGCCGAGGTTATGATTACGGGCGGTTGTGAAGCCCCGATTTGCGAACTCGGTCTGGCGGGTTTTAGCGTAATGCGAGCTATGAGTTCAAAATACAATGAACGCCCGACGATTGCCAGCCGTCCTTTTGATAGCGGACGTGACGGATTTGTGCCAAGTGAGGGCGCGGGTATCCTGATACTTGAGAATCTGGAACATGCCCTGGCCCGAAACGCCCGGATTTATGCCGAGGTGGTAGGCTACGCCGCTACCAACGATGCCCACCACCTGACCGACCCCGACCCCGATGCGATGGGGGCAGTACGGGCGATGCGGCGGGCGATTCATCACGCCGGATTATCCCCACGCGACATAGATTACATCAATGCCCACGCGACCAGCACCGAAAAAGGTGATAAAATGGAAACGGTGGCTATCAAGAAAGTTTTTGGCGAATATGCCTATCAGATTCCTATCAGTAGCACTAAGTCCATGATTGGGCATCTGTTCGGCGGTGGTGGGGCTGTCGAGGCAATAGCGACTATTATGATGATGCAGAATGAACTTTTGCATCCAACTATTAACCTGGAAAACCCTGACCCGGAATGCGACCTGGACTACGTTCCAAACCGGGCAAGACCCTTCAAAACAAAGGTCGCCATGAGTAATTCGTTCGGTTTTGGTGGGCAGAACGCCTGCCTGATTCTGAAGGAATATAAAGCGGTTAGTCCTGAACAAATGAGATGAGGTGAGGCTAAGATGGCCGAAGGACAGTTCTACACATTAAACATCTGGGAAATCCGAGGCGGGCAACGCGGTAACGAATTGGAAGAATTGACCAAAAACGGGATTATCCCCCAATATGGTCAGGTTCCTGGGGTAATTTCTGTCAAACTTTTCAAGATTGAGGAGAATGACGATAGTAACAAATATGTGGCCCTGACCATCTATGAGAGTCGCGAAGCTTACCAGAAATGGTGGGCCAATTCTGAACAGAAGCTTTTGGCCTGGCAGCAAAAGTATAAAACGATTTTGGAACGCTGGGTAGATGTGGCAAGCCCGATTCGCAAGCATGGTATGACCCTGTTGGTAGATGCAGTCTTCCCGCCGGGTACCCCAAAAATTGAACTCTAGCAGGAGTAAGTAGTGTTTATCATAACTAATAAGGCTGAGGTTAAAAAGCGCGTTTTCAGAAACCGCTTGATGTTCTGGCTGGGGGTGGTTGGGCTAATAGGTTCAATGATTACCCTGATTGTGGCTACCTCTATACCCGGCACTAAAGATGTCAATGGAGTGACCCAACAAAATGCGGCCTCAACCTATGTCATTTTCATTGTGGGCTACCCTTTACTAATTGCCGGGGTAATTCTGAGCAAGCGCGGTTCTTTTAATAACAAGAGATTCGGTAGGGCTGGCTATAAAACCCAGGCCGAAGAAAAGCTGATTGATGACCAGTTAAAGGGTGTACCCCCGCGCTACCATCTTTATAGTTACCTGACTATCGGCGGCATTCCAATTGACCATTTGCTGGTGACGCCCCAGGGTTTTATTATTCTGCTGGTAAAGGGTCAGCTTGGTAAACTCAAGGCTGGACGCGACCTTTACCGCCTGAAGCGGGGTTTCGTCAATTTCCTGGGAACTATCGGCGAACCGGGTCTGGGTAATCCGAGCACCGAGATCAGTCGGCAGGTTAAACGCTTACGGAGCTTTTTTGAGGCTAAGGGTTACGACATCCCGGTTGATGGGGTGGTGGTCTTGAGCAATCCGTTGACCACGATTGAAGCGGTCGAAGATATGAGCTTCCCGGTTTGTTTGCTCAAGGATTTGAGGCTGGCAATCAAAGAATGGCAAACCGAACTCAGTATGAGTAGTGACGAGCAGCTAGAAGTGGAGAAGTTGCTGGTACAACAGTTACCCGCCGAAGAAGCTACTTCCGCCGAAGAACTGCTGACCATGCCCGCCAATAAACGCGCTATGTTATTAGCCGCCGAAGAGAAAGCCGAAGCCGAGAAACTGGTAAAAGCCGAAAAAGCCAAAAAGCCCGAAAAGCCCCAGATTATGGACAAAACTAAAAAGCCCGCCACCACTAACAACCTTCCCCAACCGGGGCAAAAGCTTGGCCTGAACGGCAAGCCCCTTCCACCAAAAACGGTGGTGGATAAACCCAAAAAGCGGGCAACCGAACCCCTGCGCAAGCCTAATCCCGGCGCATTCGGCGACCCAAGCTCCAGGAAGAAGTAAACCAGGTTTAACCTAACCCCCTGGCCCCCTTCCCTAAAGTGGAAGGGGGAATAATTCGTAGGGGCGAACTGGTAGGTCGCCCAATATTAATCGCTCTGAGATTTGGCTTGAAAGATTGGATGGATAATATTAGCGACGAGGTACAACGCCAGCCCGGTTCAGAATATTGTTTTGTGTGTGGCCTGAAAAATCCGATTGGGCTGAAACTCGACTTTTACAACAATCGTGAGCGGGTTTGGACGGAGTTTACCCCCCAGGAATATCATCAGGGTTGGCCCGGAGTTTTGCACGGTGGGATTATCACCGCCCTACTGGATGAAACGATTGGGCGGGTGGCTTTCCTTTACGATAAGTGGGTACAGACAGGCAAAATTGAGGTGAAGTTTCGCAAGCCAACCCCGCTTGGTCAAAGGTTACTGGTGACGGGCGAACTGGTGCGAGACGTTGGGCGGGCGATGGAAATGCGCGGCACGGTTAAACTGGCCGATAGTGGCGAAACTTTAGCCGAGGCGATTGGGCTGTTTATCCGAATGCCGGACTCAGCTCGTGACGAGATGGCCCAACAGTTGGGTGGCGATTTCTCAGTGTGGGAAGAGTGGCTCTCTAAAAACCGATGCAAAAGTTAATTGGACATACATGGGCGGCGGGACTGCTCCAAAGCACGATTCTAGCCGAAAAAATAAGTCATGCCTACCTTATTTCCGGCCCGGCGGGGGTGGGTAAACATCGGCTGGCGATTAGTTTTGCCATGGCCTTGAGTTGCGAAAACCCGCCAACCGTGGTAGGGCTGCGCTATTGTGGGGAGTGTCGCCCCTGTCGCCTGATTTCCGCCGATAAACACCCTGATGTCACTACCATTGGCCTGGAATGGCAAAGCCGTCAGGATGGAGTTAAAGAGGGGAACGCCGGACAGAATCTTAAAATTGACTCTATTCGGGCCATCAGCCCGGAAGTTAATCGCCCGCCCAAAGAAATCCCCTGGCGTGTTTTTATTATTCGGGATGCCGAAACGATGCAGCCCGCCGCCGCTAATGCTTTTCTCAAAACCCTGGAAGAGCCGCCCTCCCGGATTGTGCTGATGTTGTTGGCGGATAGTGACCGCCCGATGCTCTCTACCATCGTCAGTCGTTGTCAGATGGTAAATTTGCGGCCTGTGCCCTCTCTCGAAATCGAAACCGCTCTTAAGGAACTGGGTGCTGCCGAAAAATCCGCCAAAATTCTGGCGGCACTGGCGGCAGGACGACCGGGCTGGGCTTTGAGTACCATGCGCGATACCACCCGCCAGAACTTGAATGACCGGGACGAAGCCCTGATGCATCTGGAGGAAATGTTGCCCGCCGACCGGGTGAAACGAATGTCTTTTGTGGAGGAATTAACCACCAAATGGCAGGGGGGCGGTTCAAAGCGGGGTAGTGTGCTGGTAACAATAAATATCTGGTTGGGTTGGTGGCGCGATTTGGCTCTGGTTCGCCAGGATTTACCCCAATATATCACTAACGTTGATAAATTGGATGATTTGAAACAACAGGCCAACCGTCTGACCCCTACTCAAATTAAAGAGATGTTGCAGGGTTTAACCCGTACCCAGGCCGAACTTGAATCAAACGTTGCGCCACGTCTGGCTCTGGGCGATTTGTTCCTGAATAAAATGCCGAAACTGGCGATATAATCTAACCCCCTAACCCTCTTCCCTAGCAAAGAAGGGGGAACAAAACTGAACTTTAGAGGAGGCAAAGAATGCCAACTCCTGAAATAGATAAAACTCTGGAAGAAAAATTTACCACCGTAGCGGTGCGCTTCAAGACCGCCGGGAAGCTCTTTTATTTCGACAGTGCTGGCCTGGATTTGCAGCCCGACGATTGGGTTATCGCCGATACTGGGAAAGGCTCGGAGGCAGGGCGAGTGATTCTGCCGCCGCGTACCGTCAGTGCCAGCCAACTAAGCGAACCCCTCAACCCCATCCTGCGCCTTGCCACCGAAGAAGATATTAACCGGATGCATAACTTCCGCGCTCGCAACAAGGATGCTCTGGTTAAATGCGCCGAACGGGTTAAAGCTTTTCAGCTCCCCATGAAACTGGTGGAGTGCGAGTATAACCACGATGGTACGCGGGTGACATTTTATTTTACCTCGGATAATCGGGTGGATTTTCGCCAGCTAGTGCGCGACCTTGCCAGCATTTTCCGCACCCGTATCGAGTTGCGTCAGATTGGGGTGCGCGACAAAGCCAAACTTGTGGGCGGAGTGGGTAAATGTGGCGAAACGCTCTGCTGCTCAACCTGGGCTACCGATTTCCCGCCCGTTACGGTCAAAACCGCCAAAGACCAGGATTTGCCGCTCAATCCTTCCAATATTACCGGGGTTTGTGGGCGGTTGCTGTGCTGCCTGAGTTACGAACACCCAATGTACGAGAAGATGAAAGAAAATATGCCCAAAGTAGGTGAGCGCGTTTCGTGCGGCAGTCTGGGGCAAGGCACGGTGGTAGGGCGTAATATTCTGAAACAAACCGCCACCGTCAGCTACGATAACGGGGCCTTTACCGAGTCCCCCCATACCGAGTTAAGCCGCGAGGAACGCAATCATGCCATACTGGTGGCGGGCTACGATAACGAGAACGACACGGTATTTGAGCTGGAAGACCCTGAAGATGCCGAATTCCTGAAGCCGAATTAGAAATTGAACCGATGGGTGTATTAATAAACCAAAAACCAATAGCCCAAAATGTACCGACAAATAAAGAGTCTATCGCCGTAGATTTGAGTGACAGTCGCATTAGCGTAGTACCAGTGGTCTGGTATCCTCGGCTCTTACATAGCAGTAATGCAGAGCGAAATAACTGGCGGGTAATTGCCAAAGGCGAAGGTATTAGCTGGCCTGAACTAGATGAGATATTAGTAGCGAAAATTTGGTTATTGGGAAACCTTCGGGAGAAAGTCAGCATTCCTTAAAACTTTGGCTAAAAGGACGTGGTATAAATCATTAGATGCAACCCTGGAAAACCCTTTCGCGAGAAACAATTTTAGACCATAGCAAATACCTAAAGGTGGAGAACCATTCGGTAGAACTCCCCAATGGGCGGGTTATTGCCGATTGGCCTTGGGTGATTACCCCAAACTATATCAACGTAATTGCCATAACTACCGAAAAACAATTTGTGTGCTTCCGACAAACCAAATACAGCATCGAAAGCACATCGTTGGCCCCCGTTGGTGGATTTCTTGAGCCAAATGAAGAACCATTAACCGCCGCTAAACGGGAATTGCAAGAAGAAACGGGGTATGAAGCCCCTAATTGGATTGTTTTAGGGAACTATGCAGTAGACGGCAATCGGGGTGTAGCTACGGCCTATTTTTTCCTGGCAACAGAAGCAAAATTTGTAGGCAAAGGTGTGTCGGACGACCTAGAAGCACAGGAACTACTACTACTTAGTCACGATGAAGTAAAAACTGCGCTACTGGCAGGTGAGTTTAAGGTATTGCCTTGGGCGGCCTTGGTGGCTCTCGCTCTACAATATCTCGAAAGGTAAGGGCTTATTTTGCCAAAGCCAGCTCCTGCATAAATTGTTTCCTTTCCCCGGCTTAATTTCCCCTTAAAAAACGTGCAACTTACGTTTATATGATTCGTTAGTATGATAAAATAAACATATCCTGAGTAGTCTTTAGGGAAAGATTGTGTGACACGCCGCATTGTAATTAAGGCCAATTAAGGCTATCATAAGAAAGCTATCAGCCATTAACCAGATTGGGATGGCCTAATTTGTTAGCTGAAAACTCGTATTAATAACTTATTCTTGAAAACTGAATACTAAATGCTGACGGCTGATAGCTGACAGCTTTACAGGAGATGCAATGTTAGCTGACAGGGGTGTAATGTCGGATACACCACGAGTTGAGATAGCCGCCCAAACCACCACCATGATTGTGCTGGCGGGGGAAAGCGCGGAACAAGAATTAACCCTGGTCAACCTTACTCCATTGCCGGATGATTTTGAGCTGGCGGTGGAAGGGCTACCCACTGGTTGGTATGCTTTTTCCAGAGATTCAGTCAACTTGTTCCCTAACTGGTCGGATACAGTCAGATTCAAGATAATAATCTCCCCCAAAGTTCGACCCAATCAGTATATTGGCAAAATTGTAGTAACCTCCAAAACCCAGCCCAATGTACGGGGCGAGTTTCGGGTGGAAATCGAAGTACTCTCTCCTTTAAGAGTCCAGGCCCGCCTTGACCCCCGCAAAGCTTCAGGTCACAAAGCCAATTACAAGTTGATTTTGCGCAACCGCAGTATGACCGAAGGGGTAATGAGCCTGCAATTGACCCAGGAAAACCCCTGGTGTGACGGCGAGTTTTTCCCACCTCAGATTCGGTTATTAGCGGGCAAAAACGAAGAAGTGCGCCTGACGGTACGGCTGAATAGTAGAACTCCTTCCGACCAAAAAGTCCAGACCCAAAACTTCGAGGTGCAGATATTACCAACCTGGTTGGTAGGTCAAACCCCGGTTAATAGCCCCAGTGTGCTGATTGATGGGGAGTATGTACCCCAATCGCGTTGGGTCTTCATCCAACGCCACCCGTTTTTCACGATTTTCGGGACGCTCTTTGTAATTCTAGTGGTTCTCTGGCAATTATTTTTATTTAATAATATTCAAACCGGGTTACTGCTGGTAACAGAACGGGTAGATTACAAGGGTCGGATTGACCCTCGCGCCGGAATACGGGTGGAGCAAAACGCCTTCAGTCGCACCGCCCAGGCTGCTAATCCCTTGAACTCGATTGTCCCGGTGGAAGTGCGTTTTATCGAGCCAACCCAAAAAACCGAAATCTGGCTACGTTTCCTCTGGATTGATGCCACTATGAGCGGGATTATAGATGTTGACCCGGTTACAGGCAATCTTTTCTTCAAGCCAGACGACCCGAAACAACCTTCTACCTTTCCCTGGTTTTTTGCGCCGCCGGAGCGCATGGTGAACGAGAACCTTAACAAAAAACTCAAGGATTGGCTGAAAAATCGCCAGCAAACCGGGCAATCGGTTAACCTGCGAGCGACTGATACCTATATAGAAGGTAATACCCTTTTCATCCGGGTGCGCGGTTGCCGAGCCGATGACGACCCACGAGCATGCCCAAGGTAAACCTAACCCCCTGCCCCCTTCCCTACTAGAGAAGGGGAGAGGTTAAAAGGTATTTTATGATTGAGCTGGAAATGAGGCCACCGGGCCAGCAAATTGAAAAGTCGCTCCGAGTCCATGTGCTGGGTCGCTTTTTGGTGGAACAGGGCAGTCGGGTAATTGAGAGCGAGAACTGGAAAAATGGCAAGGCCCGCAGCCTTTTCAAAATTATGCTGTCCCGCCGCAGTTACCAGATTAGTCGGCAAGAGGCCAGTGGCTTGCTTTGGCCCGAATTAGAACAAGACCGCGCCGCCAATAATCTTAATCAGGCCGTTTATAGTTTGCGTAGGACATTAGAGCCGGAGTTGAAACGAGCCGGGGAATCGGTTTATCTCAAAACCGAAGGCTCGAAGCTGCAACTTAACGCCGAACTGATTGAATGGCTAGACCTGGAGGAATTCAAGCGGCTCTATTTACAGGCCCAACTCGCGGCGGATACCGAGCTTTACGAAAAAGCGGCGGAGCTCTATCGAGGGGATTATGTGCCGGAAGATTTGTATGAGGATTGGTCAGTCTATCGGCGGGAAGCCTTGCGACAGGATTGGGCGGAATTGCTGGTACAACTTGCCTCCCTTTATCAGGCGCAAGGAGAAAACGATAAATACCAGCGTTGTTTGCACCGGGTTCTGGAGAGCGACTTTTCGCATGAATGGGCGGTGCAACGCTTGATGCAAGACCTGGCAGAAAACGGACGGCGGGAAGAGTCGCTAACCTTTTACCATAACTTTGCCACCAAGCTTCAGAGCCGCCTTAATATGGACCCTTTGCGCGAAACTCAGCAGCTTTATACCGATATTGTTTCAGGGAAAATCTCATCGAAAAGGATGAAGGATGAGGGCGGAAGGATGAACCGGAAGGCGGAGTTTACAAGACTGCGCCAGAATGAAATTAAAGGGGAAAATCTTCCAGCCTTAATTCCTCAAATGATGAATGGAGGCTCCCCTTTTCCTTCATCCTTCATCCTTCATCCTTCATCCTTGACCGGGCGGGTAGCCGAGCAACAACGCTGGCAGGAAAAGTTGGGGCTGGTTCAGGAAGAACGGGGCGGACTAACGGTATTGATAGGCGAGGCGGGTATTGGTAAAACCCAACTAGCCAAAGCCCTGGCGAGGCAAGCCGAGGATAACGGGTTTGAGGTATTGTTCGCTACCTGCTACCCCGAACAGGCCGAATTACCCTACAGTACCTTTGGGGATTTGCTGGAGCAAGCCCTGGGTCAACTGGACGTTAGTGAGTTACAGGAATGTTTGAAGCATTGCAGCCCTGGTCTGTATCGCTTGCTTCCCAGCCTTTCGTACCTTGCCCCCAGCGAGGTCGGGCCGATAATTGAGCCAAGTTCGCAGGGAGTTTTTGTAGGAGCAGCTCAGGCTTTAGCGTGGGTGGGGCGGCGCGGACCTTTGTTGCTGGTGCTGGAGGATATTCAACATTTACCCAGCCCATCGTTGCGCTTGTTACGCTATTTGCTGGGGCATCCCGGCTTGCGCCAACTGGTGGTGCTTGTTACCTTGCGCCCGGTTGCGGTGGAATTAGCCTCCCCGGAGCTAAATCGCCTGTTGATTTGGGCGAACGAAGCGGGACAAACGGTGGAGCGACTGAGCCGCTTTCAGCTTGAGGAAATGAGCGCGTTTCTGGCTGAACAATTAGGGGCTCCTCCCGGTAGTGGACTGTTGAATCTGGTGCATCGGGTTAGCAAGGGCAACCCTCGGCTGGCCCTGGAACTGGTTTCAGATTGGCGCAAAGAAGAACGACTAAAATTCCTCGAAAAAGAAGGTTGTTGGGAGTTTTTGGGCGGCAAATGGAGCGGACAATTACCCAACGCAGCCCTGACCTATATCCGGCAGGTTTTGAGCAGTTTGAGTAGCCCCGCCCAGGTGTTGCTGACGCTGGCGGCCCTGGTTGGCCCTACCTTTAGCTTCGAGATATTGCGGCAGGTGGTGCTCTATCGGCCTGATGGCGCGGGGTGGTGGATTGATTTGGATAAAACCAAATTAGGCCAATCTTTGATAGAAATCACAGGCGCAGGACTAATTGAGGAGTATAATACCGAATATAGATTTGTCTATCCTTTACTGGCGGAGGCTCTCCCGGCGATTCTGCCTCACAGCCAGCGTCAATGTTGGAAAGAAGTAATCGGTTGGGCCAGGGCTACACCCCGTACCTAAATAGCCAAAAAGTCCTAATCCTGATTACCTTTAAAAAGGGTATAAACTAGGTAAGATAATCTAACAATATGATTACTATTAGAAACTGGCAGAGTTTAACTGTTAGTTCCCAGATAAGTAAAGGGCGCAGGGTTTTAGACCGTACCGCCCGAAGAGAGCCAACCTGTTAAATTGAATAGTAAATTTAAGGGATACGGGAAATAATCCAGTTTCCCTGACCGTCGTTTTTGGGATTAAAATCGTTCTTATACGCGCGTAGGCAGACAACCAAGGATAGTTAGCCGGATAGTGCCGGTGGGATTAAAGGCAATATGATTAAATTTGATGTCTCTACTGATGTCCTGGAACTTGAACCAGCGCAAACTTCGAGTGTAAATCTAACACTTATAAATCAGAGCCCTATTATTGATTTCTTTACTCTGGTAATGGAACCAGTGATTAGCCCGGAGGCCGACGCTTTAGACCCGGCCTGGGTTAGTTTCAGTATGCCCACCATCAACTTGCGACCAATTCCGGCTGGCAAATCACCCACCGAAGGCGAAAGCCAGCAAACTATCGAAATGACCGTTAAGCTGCCCAAAGATATACCTGCCGGAACTTATGCCGGACGTATAAAAGTACAGGCCCGCAGTGGTCAGGGCAATAGCACCACTCATATTTTTAACCTGGTAGTTGCCGAAGTAGAGAATTACTCGCTAGTTTTAGACCCACCTGACCGGGAATCGCGCCGCCGGGCTGAAATTTATCGGATTAAGCTGGCTAATGATGGTAATGCCCCTCGGCTCTATTCGCTCTATGCTGAAGACCGCGATGATTCGTGTCGCTTTGAACTTGAGCCAAACGAAATAATGCTGGAGCAGGGTCAGGATGCCAACGTGACCCTCAAGGCCAAGCCTAAACAACGCAACTGGTCTAGCCCGCCCAAAGAATACCAGTTTAAGGTCAAAATCGAAGGTATGACCAAGATGGTGGACGGGCGGTTTTTGCAGAAATGCGCCTTGCCGCTAGTTTTGTGGCTCAAACGCCGCTGGCTGCGACTGGTAATATTTTTCGTAGTTTTATTTGCCCTGTTGACTGCCGGATTCATATTTTTCCTGTTGCCAATCCTGAACGCGCCCCGTCCGGTGGCTTGTGCCCCAAATTCTGGCCGTACTTTTAATATAGTAGGCAACGATGTCCGTACCCAGATTTTTATCGGGGAGCGAGGTAGCACCACCACCACCGAGCAGCCAGTAGTGGAAGAGTCAGCCGATATTCTACCGGGTGTGTTTGCTTCACTGGTTTCGATTTCGCCCGATGGGCGGCGGTTGGCCTACATTACCGCCGATAATATGGCTCTGGACAACGCTAAAATCTGGGCGGTAGACCTGACGACCCGCGCCAAGTCTCAACTAGCCCTGGTACCAAAGGGGTTATGGCCCACCGCGCCCGTCTGGTCGGCAGATGGGGAATGGCTGGTCTATCCACGCTTGCGAAGTGCCGCCGCTGCTGCCCCCACTACCACTACCCCGGCAGCCGGAGCCAGTCAAACCGTAATCCTGGGGGCAACTCCCACCCCCACCCCACCTCCCGCCGCCGCTAATGCCTTGAAGCCCGACGCGCTGGACTTGTGGATTGTGCGCTCTGGTTCGCCCACGGAGGTTCTGGTAGGGGCGGACAAGCTGGATCGCTTTGATGTGAGCATGTTCTATAAAACCAACAACCGCCAGCAAGAAGTTATGTGCTGGGTTTCGGATAACAATAGTCTGGTTATTCGCACCGACCAGAACAAGCCGATTACCGCCAACGGTCAGACCCGCGTATTCCTGGACAAACGCACCGAAAAGCTGGCTGGCCCAAGTATTGCGCCGCTATTTACCACGCCGCCTAACTTCAAAGTATCGCTTTCGCAGCCACTGGAGCAATTTGTGGCCCAACGCTATGGTCTGCAAAATCCAGGTTCAAGTAGCGAACCACTCAGCACTCAGCACTCAGCACTCAGCACTAATAACGCTGTACTCAGTCCTCAGCACTCCCTGAACGCGCCATTAGGAGCGTGTGCCACCGAAGCCCCTTATAGCCAGCTTGACCCGCGTTGGGGAGACAGGTTGTTGAAGGTAGGCACAACCGCCCGTGTGGGCGATACTGGTTGCGCCCTGACTGCTGCCTCTATTCTATTAAATCAGCTTGGTAATAGTAGCGTTACGCCGTCCAGTGTGGCGGAATGTTTGGGCGAGCAAAATACCAGCCCCTTGTTTGATAATGGCTGGAAATTGCTGGGACAACAATGCGGTGGCAGTCTGAGCGAGGTCGCCCGCAACGAATTTAGCTGGGGTGGTCTGGATGGGCAACTCGGCAAAGGCCCGGCAATTGTAGGGCTTTTGGGCGGACAAACCGGGGTACATTTTGTAATAGTAACGGGTGGCGGCGATGGCAAGGCCGCTAACTACAGTGTAACCGACCCCTGGGATGGCTCGACCTGGAAGAATCTGGAATATTTCCTGACCAAAGGTTATCGCCTGAAATGGTTAATTACCTATAACAGCGATGGCGGACAGGTTTGTGGTGGTAGCTCACCCGTGCCAGACCCAGCAGTTAGCAATAGTGTCACGATTGAGCTCGAAACGCCGATTCAGGATGGCGGGTTGTATCGGGATGACGCGCTGCCCTTCCAATACACCGTTAATGGGACAGCCTTAAGTTCCACAGCCAAAATCAAGAATAACGTGCCGCTTAACCCCTTTAATCGTAGCAACAGTATTCCGCCGGAGGTAAGTGCCAATACGCCCTTTACTTTCCGGGAGGAAGGCAGTTATTCGGTAGTGGTTGAGGCTAAAGCCCCTACCCAAACCACGACCCAGGCCACAACTACGGCAGCCGGGTCCACCGCCACCGCTACCCCTAACGCCGTTACGGTGCCGACAGTTAGCCGCACCCTGAAATTTGTGATTGACCGCACGCCCCCGACGGTTGAATTGCGTTTGAATGGACGCACCGTTTCGCCAACTGATACCCAGCCCATAAAGTTGCCGGGGCCGTTAACAATTTCCTTCCGAGCCAGGGATGAATTGAGCGGGATTGCCCGAATTGTTTACAACCTGAATGGTCGGGGCGACCAGCTTTTCAACAGCGATACTACCAATCAGATTTTAACCCTGCAAGTTCCTAATACTTACACCCTGGAATTTCTGGCGGTGGATGGCGCGGGTAATGCTACCGAACGTCAGCGCGTTACGGTTGAGATTCCCAATCCAAACGCCCCTAAAACGCCGGTGACTACTGCGCCGCCTGTAACCACAGCTCCTCCGTCGGGCGCAACGACTACCCCGGCCCCACCTAAAGCAACCACAGTGCGTCCGGCAGCGGTAGTTACTACCAAAGCAACCACACAAGCGGTGGTTTCGACTACCCCGCCGGTAACGACTACCCCCGCCCCAATCAATACCGTGGAAACCATTTCAACCACCGTAGCAGTTCCGGTGCCAGTATTGGCGATCTCACCTGAGAATATGACGTTTGTGGCAGGTGCGACCACCCAGAGTTTGACCATCAAGAATAACGGGACGATTCCCTTTACCTGGAATGTTAATCTGGGAACCAGTAACACTTTAATCCAGGCCAGCCAGCTTGCTTCGGTAGTGCCGATTAACGCGGGGCAAAGTGTCAGCCTTACTATTACCTTGCTTAACCCCAACCAGACTTCTTCAAATATTAATACAAGTTTCTCGGTAGTGGCGGGCGGCACGGCTACCAGGTCGGTTAATGTGACGATTAATCCCCAACCGTTGCCTACAGGTGTATTGTCATTCAGCCCGGCCCTTAGCGGAGGGGTATTGCAGACTAATAATACGGTTTTGCTTACGGTGAATAATATAGCCGGGGCGGCCAAAGCCAAACACGCCAGTTTAACCGCAAACTATCGCCCTTCTCTTTCGTCCGCTACGGGCGTTGATACCGCCCTGACACCCGCCAACGGTATTGCTCCCGATGGGGCCGGGAATTTCTCTTTTGTCTGGGACACTACCGCTATTCCCCCTCAAAGTGGGATTATTCTCAAGGGGAAAGTTTGTAGCAGTACCGACGAATCGGCTTGTACTGATGTAGCAGCGATTACCGGGCTAAATATCCCGATGTCGGCAGCTCTGACGATTGGCGGAGTTGAACCCACTGCCAGCAGCATCATCACCAGCAGCACCATTATCAACTTCCAGCAAATCCCGACTCAGGCCCTGGGTAACCGGGGGCGATTTATCAGTCTGGATTATACAGTGGGTGGTACAGTTATTTCTATTACTACCAGTCTGGCGATTACCGATAACGTAGCAGTACCCTGGGATACTTCAACCCTGGTTCCCGGCACTACTTTTACCCTGAGTGGGAAAATTTGCACGGCCTCCCCCGAAAGCGCAGGCATTTGTGTGCCTCTTTTGAATTCGCAAGGGGGTAGCAGCTTTGCGGGCCTTACGACCAGCATGACTGGCAAGATTAGCTTCTTCAAGGCCAATGCTACAATGGATCCGATTACCCTCACCAACGGGCTGACTTTGCCATTGCTCATGACCGTCACCGCTAGCAACGTAACCACCAATACCGACCATGTTAATGTGCGGGTTAACTATTTCAATCCGGCAGGTAGTTCAACCGTTAATTCAATAGTATTGAGGCTTGACCGAACTACCCCCCTCACGCCAGCCCTGTGGACTAAAACCGGGTCACTGGATATTACCTCCATTCCGGCGCAAAGCACCATTACTATTCAGCAGGAAGCCTGTTTTGACTCCAGTAACGCCTTATGCAAATTCCTGACTACCGATTTCACGAGCCTAGTGCGCCCGCCTGGTGCGCCCGATACAATAATCATCGCACCCACTGGAACTCTATCAACTCTAGTGGATACAGCTTTCCCAACCATATCAGCCAAACTGGTGGACAATTTGGGTAATCCTATTCCCAATCAAGTATTGACCTTTACCGCACCATCCTTTACTTTCCTGGCAGGTGTAGCGACTGCCCCTAGTGCTACTTTCGGGCTGGTCGGCACTAACACCACTGTTATTACCTCGACCACCGGAACAGATGGGAGTACCCCGTCTATTCAGGTATTAGCCAATAACCTGTCGGGAAGTTATACCATTATTGTTAGTTACAGCCCACAAGTCGCCGGGCTACCTGTAAACCAGGCTTTTGCAATGCAAAATCTCCCGCTGGGCGCACCTCAGTTGCAGATTGTCGGCGGAGATGCCCAGACCGAGAAAACCCGCACCCAATTTGCTATCCCGCTCAAGGTGCGAGCACTAGGCAATAACAGTTTGCCTGTTTCTGGTACGGTTGTGACTTTCAATGCAATCGTGGGTGGTTCTTATCGTGGTACTTTTAACTCTTTAATTGGACCGCGCGTAACCACCGCCACTACCGACGTAAACGGCTTCGCCCAGTTAGATTATTTCGCTGGTTGCGATATTTCCCCGGCGGGTCCTTATCAGGTACAGGTCAGCGCGTCCGGCTTTGCCTCTAATATTTTCCAGCTTACTAATACTGTAGGCGACCCGGCGGTTTTTGTGCAAGGGGCAAATCCAGGCACGGTTAATGTTGAGCAACAGTTCGCCGCGCTAACCGGGACAGTGTTTGATGCTTGCCAAAATCTGCCAACGGTGGCGGATAGGCGCAATAATCCGGTGGCAGGGGCCACTGTAACCTTTACTGCCCCAAGCTTTACTAATGGTGTTAAAGGCACGGCAGGCGTTCCGGGAACACCCCCCAGCATACCAAGCGGCACTTTTGGGGCAGTTAATACCAATGTCCCAACCTTCAGTACGACCAGCGATGGAGCCGGGGCCGTGTCCGCGACCCTGATTGCCAACGGGGCATCTAACATTCCGGGCGGCACTTATCCGATAACAGTTGGGGTTACGAAAGGTGGTTCGCCAACCATTACCTCAACCCCCTTTAACCTGACTAACCACCCCGGCACGCCCAACAGTATTATTAATATTGCGCCAGCCCCGCCTACTGCCGCCGCTACTGCGGGTACGGCGTTTGTTACCGCTTTGCAGGTTAGAGTACAGGATATTTGGGGCAACCTGGAATGGAACGATGTTTCGGTTGATTTTAACTCTCCGGCCTTTACGGTGGGCACTTTAACTACGCCTAGCGGTACATTTGGAGCCACTGGCACCAACGTGACTACCTCTACCCGCGCAATCGGCACGGGGGCTTTATTGGGTATTGCCACCGCCCCGACTTTCACGGCTAACTGTTCGGCTAACGGGGTTAATAATACGGCATTAGGGGCGGCTAACGGGGCAAATTATACGGTGACGGCCACTGTAACAGGGGCACCTACGCCCGTGAGTTATACTTTAACCAACAATGTGGGAACGGCTTCCACCTTGACTACTACTACTCTGACTCCTAATACCCTTAGTCAGAATACAACCGTAGCCAGTGCTTTTGGGCAACGCTTGAAAGCGCGAGTAACCGATGTTTGTGGCAACTCAATTCAGGGGGTTTCGATAACCTTCGCCGTGCCAACCTTTACCACTGGTACCCCTGATAGTACCGCCAGTGGCACTTTTGGGGCGATTGGCACAACCGTTGTTACGTCACCAGCAGTTACCACAAACCTACAGGGTGAGGCTTCTTCGGCTACACTAAACGCCAATAACAAAGCCAATGACCCTAGCTTCGCCGGTACTACAAACTTCAAGGCTAATGTAAGCTCGGCAGGGCTACCAACGCTAGTAGGGGCCTTCACCTTTATCAATAACCCGGATTTGCCTGTGAATATCGTTACTACGGGCACTCTAACGGGTAGCTCTTCAGTGGATAATTCGTTGGGTGCGCAAGCCTTCCAGGATGTGGCGGGTAATTTACAGTTAAAAGCTTTGGTTACAGACCAGTTTAACAACCCGGTACCAGGGGTTCTGGTGACTTTTACTGCCCCGAACTTTACGGCTGGTACACCTGCCAGTGGTGCCAGTGCTACCTTTGGCTCGGCGGGAGGCACCAACAATACCGGAACTGCTACTACTGCCAATACCACCGCCGGGGTAAATACTCGTGGGATAGCCCTTTCACCCATTATTTTCCCGAATAACAAGCTAGGCGGGGCATATAAAATTGTAGCAACTTACGCTGTCAATGGCGGGGGTACTACGGCTCCGACTGGTTATGACCTGACCAATACAATTGGGGTAAATAATCGGGTAGTTACGGCGATTGCCGGAAACAATCAGACCGGGGTGAATGGTGAGCCAGTAGCGTTGGCTCCTACGCCCTTCAATGTTCAGTTACAGGCTAACGTAAAAGACCAGTTTAATAACCCGGTAAATGGTGCGACAGTTTCCTTCCTGGCACCAAACGCCGCGCCTTCTGGTCGGTTTGCAGGTAGTACCAGCACTACCGCAAACACCAATGCCGTCGGCGATACGCCCGGTGTGACAATTTCACCGCTCTGTGGCACTGCCGGAACATTCAATGTTACGGCCAGCGTCGCTACGCCAGGGGCGACCAATGCGACCTTCACCTTGCAAAGCTTGCGGGGCACCGTTCCAGGTGGGATTGCTTTCACGGTGGTTGGGGCGCAGACTGCTACGGTTAATACCGGCTTTGGGGTCGGTGGCTATACCGCTACCGTTCAGGATGAATGTACCAACGCCGTAAATAATAATACCCTGACGGTGCGTTTCAGCGTACCAAACTTTGCGGCGGGTACTCCTGCAAGTGTGCCAAGTGGAGCTTTCACGCTTGGTGGCACCAATAACACCGTAAATATTGCGGTGTCGGCGGCGGGTACGGCTAACTCTGGACAGCTTTTCGCCAACAATCGCCGCACCGATACTATTAATCCGGCCTATAATATGACAGCGGCGGTAGTCGGTTTCGGGGCCCTTACTACTACTTCGACCTTTAGCTTCACTAATAACCCGGATGTAGCGGATAAGGTAGCGATTATCAGTGGGAATGGGCAATCACGTCAGGTTGCGCCAGTGGGTGCTACGGCTTTCGCTGGGCTGGTAGTGGATGTGCGTGACCAGTTTAATAATCTGGTGAATGCCGGGGTTACAGTAAACTTTACCGCCCCTGCCGCCGCGCCCAGCGGGAGATTCCCGGGCGGAGCCACCGATACCGCCACCACCGGGGCTAACGGACAGGCTACCGCGCCTACCTTTACCCCCTTCTGCGGCACTTCCGGGTTGATTAGTGGTGGCGGTGGAGTAGTTGCCAGTGTGGCTGGCGGGACTACCAGCGCGACCTTTAATAACCTGACGGCAGCCACCGGGGTAGCTAATAATCTGCTGGTTAACGCGGGTAATAACCAGACGCGGGCGGCGGGTGTAGCTTACGGAGCCTTCTCGGCACGGGTGGAAGATGGTTGTACTAATACCGTTGCTTCGGCAGCTTCTGTGACTTTCACTGCCCCAGGCGCAGCTCCCAACGGAACCTTCCCTGGCCCCTCGGCTACCAGTACGGTGGCAGCGGCGGCGGGTATAGCCACAGCCGGAACCTTAACGGCGGGTTGTACCCCAGGTATCTTCACCGTTACCGCCAGCAGTGCCGGGTTGACTTCGGTTAACTTTAGCTTTACCGTAACAGGGACACCTTCCCTGACACTTAATGGCGGAAATAACCAAAAAGGGGCAGCTAATTCACCTTACCCTATAGACCTTTCTGTACTGGTGAAAGATGCCTGCGGCGCACCTATGGCGGATGGACAGACCGTTACTTTTACCAGTTCCAATACTGCAAGGGGTAATTTTGGCGGGCTGGCAGTTACAACTGCTAATACGGCTGGTGGGGCAGGAATTGCAACCGCCCCTACTATGACGGCGGGTAATAATAGAGGGAACTTCACGGTTACCGCAAGCTTCCCAGGTGCCACTTCCGTTACCTTCAATGAAAGTATGAATGCAACACCAACCGCAGTTGGGCCGGACGGCAACGGGGCAAATCGCTTTATAGGAGTGGCAGGTGGTACAGTTACACCTAATCTAGGAGTAAGTGTAACATTTAATCCCGGTGGTCAGGCTGGCTCGGCTCAGGTAAACTGGACGGTTGTAGCAGGGACGGCTAACGGTAACTTTGGTGGTTCAGCAACCGCTACCACCTTTACCGACGACGTAACGGGGCTTGCGGCGGCACCAAACCTGACGGCTCTGGCGGGTAATACGGGTAATACCTTTACGGTGACTGCAGCAGTGCCGGGGGTTGGGCCAGTCGCCACCTTCACTATCGAATTAGCCCCAACCTCAATGGCAGCTGACGCTAACGGTCTAACCCGCAACTCCCCGGCGGCAGGTGGGGCGGCCACAGGGGCGGTGCTTGGGGTTATAGTGTCGCCAAATGGGGCTGGCGGGTCGCCTGTTACAGTTACCTGGACGGTAGTAGGTGGTTTGGCTAACGGCAACTTTGGTGGGGCGGCTTCCGTTACCTCTAATACTAACGGGACTACGGGAGCAGCAACTGCCCCAGCCTTAACGGTAACAGCCGGGGCAGCAGCTTCAACCATTACGGTAACAGCCACTGTGCAGGGCGCGGCGGGAATATTAACCGTGACGTATACGATTACCAGGGTTTAGGCTCGCACGCGGCTAAAGCCGCCGTGCTAATACAACGAAGCCCCTTGAAAGGGGCTAAAAAGCCAATTTTAGAAATGTTCGAATTTCCAGCCAGCTTGAGCTGGCTTCGTTGAAATAGCTCGGTGATTTATCGCCGAGCGGTCAAGCTTCACCCAATAGTAACAACTCTTAAAACCTAATTCAGAAACAGCCAGGGGTGTAAGGGATAAAATACATTCTGTCTGCACTGGAAATTTTAGAGTAGGGACAGAGGCAAGTTATACTAACTTTGGACGACAAGCAAACGGGAGAATACAGCGCGTGGCCGAAAATGTTACGATGAGAGTTCAGCCCAACCCGGTGCAAATGACTCCTGGGGAAAGCATGGACATTGCCATTACCCTGACAAATAATAGTCAGGAAGTGGAGCGTTACGAAATAACCGTTGCCGACATGAGTCCGGCCTGGTTCAAACTTGAGCCAGCGGATATGTTGCTGTATCCCGAATCGCCTGGTAACGAAGGTACTGTTACCCTCAGGATAACTTTGCCCGCCGATGCCTCTCCCGGTAGTTATCTCCCTTCCATTCAGGTAACCAGCAATTTGCAACCGGGGATTGCCGCCAGTACCCCTATAAATCTGGGGATAAACCCAGCTAAACTAGCCCCCCCCGATATTAAACTTGAGCCGGAAGTGTTAAGGACGAATGTCGGCACCGCCCGCTACCGAGTTAACCTGAAAAACAATCAAGACCAACCCTTAAGCCTACGCCTGGTGGTCGAACAAGAACAACCGAACGTCCAGAGTAACCTTGTACCGCCAGTAGTGCGGCTTGCGCCTAGCGCACCGGGCTTTACCATGCTGGAAATTCAACCCCAACGCCGCAACTGGATTCGGGCGGATAAAACCTACAAGTTTAAACTTACCGCCGACGATGTGCCAGTGGAAGTCATTGGTACGCTACGCCAGAGTGCCGCTTTACCCTGGGTACGAGCCATTATTACCAATGCCGGGTTGGCGGTGTTGCTGATATTATTGCCGCTTATTTTTGCCGGGTTATTAATCGCTTTTGTTCTCTGGCCGCGTCCTGTCACTACCACCACCAGTGGGCCAAGTGTCTTTACCGGGCCAGCCTCTTGCGCCCAGAATACCTCTAATGTTACGGTCAGCCTCACCATGAGAGGTGACAAATCAGAAATCGTCATTAACCGGGGTGATACCGCCGCCCCCCTGCGGATTGCCGGAAACGATGCCACCCGCCTCCCCGGAGTTTTTGCCAGCCTGATTTCGGTTTCCCCTGATGGTCGGTATGTGGCCTATGTCACCGCCCGTAACCAGTTGATGGATGATACGGTTTTGAATGTATATGATATTCAGACCAATAACCAACGTTCGGTTGACCGCATCACCAGCGGGTTCTGGCCTAGTCGTCCGATTTTCAACGCCGATGGCTCCAAACTGGTCTATACCAAAAAGCTCGGCAACCAGCTTGAGCTGTTCGGTCTTAATACCACCGCCGCCCAACCAGCCCCGCGCCAGTTAACCAAGCAACCTAACTTCCTGACCCCTGACCTCTATTATGGCGATAATGCGGGTGGCCCTTTGTGCTTTGGCACCGATGGCAATCAGGTGATTGTGGCTAATCTTAATAGCCCTACTCAAACTCAGGTGGATTTTAACACTGGTGCAAGTTCGCAGCCCTTTACCAACCAGCGTTCCCAGACCGCCCTTGAGCCGGTTACTAATATTCGCCAGCCTGTACCCGCTCCGCTCAACCAGGGCGAATGCTTTGTGCCTACTTTCAGCATGAACGCCCTGGAATGGCGCGACCAGCAAATGAAGCCTCGCAATGACAAGATTGGCGAGGCCGGTTGCCCCCTTACGGCGGCAGCAATGGTCATGAACTATTATAAGGTGGATACTGACCCGAATGTGCTGAATACCTGTCTGGATACCAAGTCTAACCCCTTCGATTGGGAAGTAACAGCCCAGACCTGTAGTAATGGACAGGTGCAAGGTGGGAGGCGCAACGATTTCACCTGGGATAGCCTGAATGCAGTCTTACAACAGGGTCGCCCGGCGATTGTGGGATTACTGGGAGGACAAACCGGGGTGCATTTTGTGGTGGTAACGGGTGGTTTTGATAATATTGCCGCCACCTACCGGGTAAACGACCCCTTTGATGGTTCAAATTACAAGTCGTTGGGGACATTTCTGGATCAAGGTTATCAGTTGCGCTGGTTGGTGGAGTACACCATCAACGGCACCTTGGCCTGTCGTGACCGTTCCGCCAAACCGACCGAACAGTTCAGTTATGGTTTCAGGCTGACCAATGCCCTCGATGGTTTAATGACCCAATCGGGGGTAGTGTTAGGCTTTACCCCCGAAGGCACCAGCCCAGCCACTCCCAAAGTTTATTTTGTACCAAAAGCTACGGCGGATGACCCAACTACCGGCACCACCACTCCGGCAGTCGCTCCCATAAATGGTAAAGCGGTAGAGAACGGGGAAGCCTTCAGCGATGAAGGGTTTTACAGACTGGTTTTTGAGGGCAACACCGGAGCCGAACTCAACCGCACTACCCTACATTTTGTAATAGATAAAAGCCCCCCAGTGCTAATCCCGGACGGAGCGGCGGCTACTACCCTTGACCAACCCGATAAGGACGGTTTCCAGGTTGCTACTAAAGCCCCCATCCTGATTGGGGTCAAAGCCACCGATAACGTCAGCAACATAGCCACAATTCAGTATCGGATTGCCCCTGGCACCCGCACCACCGCCGACGGGAGTGGTTCGGTCAAGGGGTTAGGGGTAAGTAATCAGGTACAGGCTACCGATTGGCTACTTTTCAATAATGATGCCACTACCAAGCCTTTGGCCTTTTTGACGGCGGGGGATTTTGAAGTCTATTTCCGAGCGATAGATGGAGCGGGAAATATTACTCCGGATGGGCCGCCTTTGTTCAAATTCGCCGTATCACAAGCGGTAGCCGATGCTGCTAAAGCCAATGGAGCCACAGCCGGGGGAGCTAACCCAGGTACTAGCCCTGGCACGGGTGTTGGCCCTGGCGCGGGCGGAACAGCCGGAGCAGGGAATGGAACTGGCACACCAGGCGCAGGGACGGGGGAAGCCCCGGTAGTACCTATTGGTAGTTTGAAGTTAGCACCCGAAACCATAACTTTTAACTCCAATCTGGACACCTTTAACCTGCAACTAAACAATACCAGTGGCACACCGTTGACCTGGAATTTCCAGCAGCCATTACCACCCCAGGCTCAACAATATCTGAACGTGGGGTCATTGCAACAGGGGGGCACCGTTCCGCCAAACGGTAATTTGGGTGTGCCGATAAACTTGCAGAAATTCAATACTACCGGAAACCCGATTTCGTTCCCGCTAAATATTCTATATAACAACGGCACTAATAGTGTAGTGCTAACTATTATAATTGACCCGCAACCTGCGCCAACCGTAACCTTCATTTCGCCGACACCTGGTCCACTCAGTGGCAAACAAATTAATGTGGCCCTGAACGTAGTAGCACCGGGCAAGGCAAAACCCGCCCAGGCTAAATTGAAAGCTACTTTTGCGGCGGCAGCCGGGGCTCAACCCCAACCCCAGGCCATCGGGGTTGCTACTCCCAGCAGCAACTGGACCGTAAGTTGGGATATTTCAACAATCCCGCCCCAGCAAAATATGAGCATTGGCGGCGATATTTGTTGGACAAATGACGATACCCAATGTCAGACCATCCAGGGTGGGGTATTTGGGCTAAGTATCGGCACTCCCCAGGTGCGGGTTGAGCTTGTGCCCAACAGTCCTAATCTGGTAGTCTTTAACGAAATTCAGGCGACAGTGGTTTCGGGGGTGATTGATCATATCACCTATACTTTTACTTATCAGGATACCTCGGGGGCCGTGCAAAGCGGTTCGTTCAGGGCTACTGCCAGTAACTTGCGGGTACAATGGAACACCAGCAACATTCCGCCTCAACAGGGTACTATTTCCCTTGCCGCTAAAGTTTGTTGGGGGCCAACCGACGATGATGCCAACTGTACCTTGCCGGTTAATCAGTTCCCGGCACCGCTCACCATTCAAGCTCCGGTTATTACCGTTACTAGCGGATTAGTGACTGCCGAAATCCCGATTAGTTTAACATTGGCCGGGCAGGTTTCCCAACTCAACCGCACCAGTGGTTCGGGGGTATTTGTGACCGTTCAGAATGTGAAAACAGGCCCAACTGACCCGGTTACTACCCTGCGAATTCCGGCTACCTTCAGCCTGACTTCGGGCGGGCAAGGCACCTGGTCTATTACCAATTACGATACCAGCAAGTGGCCCGCTCCCCAAACCCTGACTATTATTCCTAAAATTTGTTGGGATGCCGCCGGCCCAGACACCGCCGCCAACTGTAGCCCGGTGCAAACGCCCATTAACGGGGTTATTTCGCCATTAACGGCGGCAATGGGCACTCCAGCAGATTTTAGTCAGGCTATTCCGTTAAATATTACTACGAGCCCTCCCGGACGGGCTACTTCGGTAGTTCTGACTATTGGCTATCAGAAGTTTGGGGCGACTGCCGTAACCACCTCTACGGTGAATCCAGCTTTAGTTGTTACCAGTAACGCCGCGCTTTATGAATTTGACTCGGTGCTGCTGGGTATCAAGCCGGGAAGCAAAATTAGTTTCACCATTCAACCCTGTGGGCCGGGGGGTTGTGGGACGGCTGTGGCGATTAATCCAACCGCCCTTATTCCGGTAACGAGCATTGATACCGCTACTTTAACGCCGACCCCAGCAGATTTAGCTGCCCGCTCATTAATTCCAAGCGAGCCATTTTCGTTTAATCTTACCGGGCGGAACGCAACCTCAATATTAATTACCTCAACCTATCTGGTTAACGGTGTTACTACTAATTCCAGCCTTCAGGCTTTGCCAGCACCCATTATTGCTCAGAATCCTTATACTTTTAACTGGGATACCACCAGTATTCCACCCCAAACCGGTATCAAGCTGCGTTATGCCTTCTGCTGGACAGGTTCATTGGATACCGGTTGTACGGCGGCTACCGATTTCTACCCCTCTACAACCTTGTTTATTACCGCCCCTTCGGTAACAAACTATTACCTGGGTAGCTCTAGTATTCCCTATAACAATACTAATGCGATGCTGGTTCCAGTAGATGGGAATAAATATACTTCTGCCGGACTAAAAGTTATTAATTTTCCAGTAACGATTGATACAGCGAATAACGCAAAACTGATAAGCTGGACACTGACTATCACCAATACAAATACTAATACGGCGGTGTTTAATACCAGTGCCCAAACCGCCGCATCTATAAACACGGCTTCAAAGTTTCCGCTCACAGTAAGTATTACTGGTATCCCCCAACTATCCGGGCAGGTATCTGACTACATCGCCACATTGGTGTTTGCGCCTGGTTGGCAGGATCCCAATACGGCTAACAAAGTCTTTTTCAACGCCGCCCAAAGCAATACCAAGAATGTTTTGAGTATCAAGTTGGTGGATACGAATGCCTCTCTGGTTAATAGCCTGACTGCCGCCGGGAGCAGTAACGTGATAGCACCACTTTCGGTGGCTCCGCCGACTAACCAAACTATTATGGTGAGTAATACCAGCACTATAAAGGGAAACTTTGGCACTGCCAATGCGGTTAAGCGGATGATTTTCTCGGTGAGTTATAACAACGGCGGATTCGTGCCCTTGAAGATAAGTGCCTCCAATAGCCAAAATGTAACGGCGACCCTTACCGCCAATACCTGGAATCTGGATTGGGATCATAAGGTTATGGCACCACTGGCTGATACCAGCGCGAAATTACAAAACATTTCACTGGCCTGGCAACTGTGCAGTGCTGACGATGACTCGACCTGTATACCTTCGTCCAGTTCTGGCGATATATTGCTTAACCTGGGAACGGTTAAACTGACACTGGGAGCGATTAGCCTGGGAGCGATAAACTCTCCCAATACGCCAACCCCTAATCCGAACTTGCCACTAAGCTTCTTTCAAACTCAGTTGGACTTTAGTTTTGCTTCAAGCAACGCGGCTTTTGTGCGCTTCAGGGTTTACCCGCAACAGTCACCTTTCCTTACTTCATCGGTGCGAATGGCGAACCAAGTTACTTCATCGGCGGGAGTAACCAAAACCGTAGATGTGATGTGGACTGATAATGCCCTACCCGCTACCCCGGATTGGACAACCACTGCCAATATTGCATGTAATTCCGGCAACCTGATTACCACCTGTCGTTTGGCCCCTCTTATTAAGGAGTTGGCACTGGTACCAGGTTCTGACCCCAGTACCACCCAGGTGGTTATGGGTGTCCAATATTGCTTGAATGCAGCGGTTATCCCTGAAAGCTGTTCGGATTGGCAAGGGTCAGACGGAACGGGGTTTGGCGGGTTAAAATCGAAGGTTACTGGAACATTACCTGTAATAATGGTATGGCGACCTTTCGATGTTGTAGCTCCACCAACCACTACCCCCGCCAACAATAATCCCTATCTGGATTATTTACAATCAGCGTTGAACACTCCAACGGCGCGGAATATAGGGGTAAGTATTATCCCGATGTTTAGTACGGTAAATGCGGCTTTGGCGGTGGCACCTTCAGTTAGCTTCAAATATGAAACCCGAACTGCCGGGAGTGCCTTCTCCAACCCTTCGCTTGACGTGATTTGTAATGCCCCAATTTCATATAACTCTGCAAATTACACTGCTGTTTGTAATTGGAACTTGCCTTCATTGCCAGTAGATGGAGTTGCTACAACTACGGGTCTGGTCAGGATAAGTGCCCAGGTATTAATTGGTGGCGGCTTAAACTTTAATCAGTTTAGTTATCTTGCTACCCATGGTCGGCAGACCTAAACTAATTCGGTGAACTAAGTAACCGCTATGAATCTGCGAAGGGCCTCAAGTTTATTGCTTGAGACCCTTCTTTTTGCGGATTTTATAGCGATTGAGGTTAATTTACCATGGTTTGCATCTGACCAGGCATCGTTACCGAAATTACCCCACCCCAGTTGCACATACACTTAGAATTACTTTCAAGGGCGGGCATATTGCCAATCAGGGTGGTAGGCGCACCGGGAGCCCAGGGCGCGGCAATAACAGGGATACAGGGCATCGGAGTCAAAACCCCCAGAGCCGCCGCCGTTGCTGCTGCTACTGTTGGATTAGAGGGTGTTATACACATTCCAAAGGGGGGGATATTAGCCATTGGTTTGTTGTCCATAATATTCGCGGCTGGTACGCCCCCGACTAAAGTCTTATTAGTGGGCGGAACTACCAGTGTAGAGGGCGCAACCCCAAAAGTACACATTAACATCGCCCCCATTACAACTTGAATACCCATATATTCTGACCTCCTTCAACACAACTTGTAAACGCCTGAAAATTATTGTCTAATAACTAACCACCACTTTTCAGGACTTAATTTTTCTCTCGATATTTGATACTTCACTTTAGCAAAGAATCGCCCCAAAAATCAATACCTCGCCCTTCTTATTTTAACGTAGTATGCATCAAAATCTGCTAATGAAAAGGTTAAAAGTTTTAAGCCATGATAGCTTGACGGATTAATTGACATTGGGCGGGTGGCGGGTTAGAATCCCCCTGTTACAGTCTAAAAATTAAAACTAATTTTAATACAATTTATGGTTGGCGGCTTCAAGGCAGGGAAAGGAAAGTAGTATGACGGTTGAAACAAGCGTGGATAAGTTTACCGGCGAAATTGAGGTCTATGATAATGTTTTGGAGCTTATTGGCAATACCCCCCTGGTTCGGATGCCAAAGCTGACGCGCGGCCTTAAACCAACAATTCTGGCAAAAATTGAGATGCTCAACCCCGGCGGCAGTGTTAAAGATCGCATCGGGATTAAAATGATTGAGGATGCCGAGCGGCGCGGCCTGTTACGCAAAGGTGGCACAATTATCGAACCAACTAGCGGTAATACCGGGGCGGGTCTGGCGATTGCCGCCGCCATTAAAGGCTACAAAGCGATTTTTATTATGCCTGACAAGATGAGCCAGGAAAAAATTGCTTTATTAAAAGCGTATGGGGCGGATGTTATTATTACACCTACCGCCGTTTCCCACGATTCGCCCGAAAATTACCACAATGTAGCTGACCGCCTGACCCGCGAGATTCCGGGCGCGTTCCAGCCCAACCAATATTTTAACCCGGTCAACCCCCAGACCCACTATGAAACCACTGGCCCGGAAATCTGGAAACAAACCAAAGGCAGGATTGATTATTTTGTGGCAGGAGTTGGCACAGGTGGCACAATTTCCGGGGTAGCCCGTTACCTTAAAGAACAAAATCCTAATATCAAGATTGTGGGGGTTGACCCCGAAGGCTCGATTTACACCCAGGAGCAAACCCGACCTTATAAAGTTGAGGGTATCGGGCAGGATTATATTCCCGGCACGCTTTCGATGGATTTGATTGACGAGTGGGTTACGGTTAGTGACCGCGACTCCTTCCTGATGGCGCGTCGCTGTGTGCGAGAGGAGGGGATTCTGGTGGGGGGTTCGTGTGGGACGGCTCTGGTTGGGGCGTTTGAGGCCGCCAAGAAACTGGACGAAAGTAAGTTGATGGTGGTATTGCTGCCAGATAGCGGGCGAAGCTACCTCAGCAAGATTTTTAACGATGCCTGGATGCGTGACCAGGGTTTTACCGAGCGTTTCCCAACCCATCCCCAGGTACGGGATTTATTGCACAGCCATTCTGCCAATCAGCCCGCCCCTTTTATCACGGCCCAGGCTGACGAAAGTGTGTCAGAAGCGATTGCCCGCCTCCATCAGCATGGAATTAGCCAGATGCCAGTTGTAGGTGAAAAGAGTGTTAGCGGGCTTACGGTTATCGTTGGGAGCCTGCAAGAGCGCACTTTGCTGGAGAAAATCTTTAAGAATCCTGAAACGGTCAACCAGAAGGTCGAGCAGGTGATGGATGGGCCTCTACCTGTGGTGGACGAGGCCGAGGAAATCGAGAATATTATTCCGCTCTTTAGCCCTGCTACTGCCGCGTTGGTGGTTGAGCGCGAGGGCGAACCGATTGGCATCATCAGCCGTAGCGACCTGCTGGAGTTTATTGCCCAGCAACGCCACCATCAGATTTAGGAGAAAATTTTAATGAAGGGTGATTATAACAAAACCGGCTTTGAAACTCGCGCTATCCACGCCGGGCAACCTGCTGACCCCCTGACCGGGGCTGTTTCTGTACCGATTTACCAGACGTCCACCTACGCCCAGGAGGCGGTAGGGCAGCACAAGGGCTACGAGTATTCCCGCACCCATAATCCCACTCGAAGTGCGCTGGAAGCTTGTATAGCCTCGCTGGAGGGCGGTGAGGGAACTTATGGCCTGGGATTTGCCAGTGGAATGGCGGCCATCACCACCCTGCTTTACGCCCTGAAGTCCGGCGACCATGTGGTATTAAGTGATGATGTGTATGGTGGCACTTTTCGGCTGTTTGCCCGCGTCCTCAGCCAATATGGGATTGAGTACGATTTAGCCGACCTGACAGATTTGGAACGCGCCGCCGGGAAAATCCGCACCACTACCAAAATGGTCTGGCTGGAAACCCCCACTAACCCCTGGCTCAAGGTTATTGATATTAAGCAAGTAGCGGATATGGCAAAAGGGGCGGGGGTGAAGTTGATTGTGGACAACACCTTCGCCTCGCCCTATCTGCAACGCCCCTTAGAGCAGGGCGCGGACGTGGTGGTACATAGCAGCACCAAATATCTGGGTGGGCATAGCGATGTGGTGGGCGGCTTGCTGGTCACCCGTGATAAGGAACTTCGGGATAAAGTAGCCTACTTCCAGAACGCGGTGGGCGGCGTACCCGGCCCGTTCGACTGCTGGTTAGTTATGCGCGGCATCAAAACCCTGCCGATACGGATGCGGGCGCATCAGGAAAATGCAATGGCGGTGGCTCACTTTCTGGAGGAACACTCAAAAGTTGAGCGGGTAATGTATCCCGGTTTGCCCAGCCATCCCCAACATGAACTCGCCAAAAGGCAGATGAGCGGCTTTGGCGGGATGCTCTCGTTTATCGCGAAGGGTGGAGAACAGGTCGCCCGCGAGATGGTTGCCAAAACCAAAATCTTTACCCTGGCTGAAAGCCTAGGCGGAGTCGAATCGCTGATTGAGCATCCCGGCGCGATGACCCACGCCAGCCTTGCCGGAAGCCCGATTGAGATGAATCCGGCCCTAGTGCGGCTCTCGGTGGGGATCGAAAGTACCGAGGATTTGTTGCGCGATTTGGAACAGGCTCTGGGCTAAAGCATGCTGACCGAAACCACCAACCCCAGCTTGAAACAAAGCCCTTACTGGCAAAACCTTAAATTCTGGCTGTGGCTGGCGGCGGGGTTGGTGGCGGTGCTGGCTTTCGTTAGCATTTCGCTATTTCCACCCAAACTTCAGACTAAATATCTGCCCGACCAGTTCGACAAAATTGTGGTGGACGAGCAGGAGCGCGGTTTCTTCAAGCCTCAGACCGATGATACCGGAAATAGATACGTCTGGACGCAGGGCAAATCTTACATCTTGTTCGACTTTTTGGGGCGCAAACCTGTCGAAATCACTTTTGAAATTCGGAGCGCGGCGGCGGCAGGGGGCTCGGATAACCCCGTTACAATCCTGGCGAACGGGGTTGAGGTTGGCATTATTCGGCCTGACCCTAAAAACTTCCAGTTTCAGAATATTTCGGTAAGATTTACCCCGGCCACTGCCGATATGCAACAACTTAAAATTGAGCTGGTAACACCTACCTTTCGCCCTGCCAAAGATGATTTGCGGGCTCTCGGCACAATGCTCAAAAGTGTGTCGGTTAACAAAGCCGAAGCCTGGTCGGGCATCGAGCGGCGAATGTGGCTAATCTGGCCTTTGCCGCTCCTGGGTTTGATGGTACTGTTGGGATTCTGGATGCGGAAAGGCTCAAATTTCCCATTCCATCCTTCACCTCTGATTCTCGTTCCTATAACGCTATTATCCGCCCTAATCGGCCTGGGTCTGGCAACGCTGGCGACGCTGATTCTGGCGCGAATCGGGGTAATAGATAAAACGGTCTATTGGGTCTGGCTGGTGGGCTGTGTTTATCTGGCTTTATTCTTTGGGGCTATAACGATTAATTTGCCATTGGGGAAAGCTAGTCTGTACCAACGGGGGTATAGCTGGCTAGAGCCGAAAGTTCGGGCGCATCCGCTGTTATGGGCTTTAGTTGGACTGACCCTGGCGAACGGCTTGATTACAGGCGTCCTTTACAGCCGCGCCTATATCGAGACGGGTAATCTGGATTGGTTTGCCCGTTACTGGGATGGTCCAGAGTATACCTTTATTGCCAACGGGCTGTACGACCCCCAAACCCCCCTGCTCAGAATAGCCGATTTCGCCCGCCACTCCCGCATCTATTGGGCGGCCCATTTTCCCGGCTATCCGTTGGTACTGATGGTCTTTACCCCTCTGGTAAGTTTTGTTTATGCCCCACTGGTCAGCAATTTTATTATAACCAGCTTATTGGTCTGGGTTTTCTACGCTTTTGTGCGCGAGTTTAAGTATACCCCCTACCCCTTCTGGCTCTCGCTGGTGACGTTGGTGCTGCCTTTGCGCTGGTTGATTTACCACAGCGTGGGAGCCAGCGAACCGCTTTTTACCCTTTTTGCGCTACTCTCGATTTATATGTTCAAAAAGGAACGCTATCTGTTGATGGGGTTGGCGGGAGCGGCAGCCGCCTTCACCCGACCACCGGGCGCAATGCTGGCTATCGGGTTGGGGATGATAGTTTTGTGGATGGCGGGGGAGAAACTCTGGGCCGAGCGACGGTTCTCGCTGGCAGAAGGCTTGAAAGCTATCAATTGGCGGGCGATTGGCGGGATTGCGATTATTCCGCTTGGCTTGCTGGCGGCTTTCCTGATATTCTGGGGGCGTTACGGCGATTTCCTGGCCTATTTCCATATCGAGGAAGAAGTTAAACATTTCGAGCTTTTCCCAATGCCTAATTTCGGGCGTTTTCAGGACAGCAACAACGGTATTTTCTATTATTTCCTGCTAGAAGCGGCTGGGCTGGTTTTACTCTGGAAACAAAAACGCTTTGACCTGTTCTGGTTTGGCCTGAGTATGGTGTTTTTCACCTTTTTCCTGCGCCATCCCGATATTTTGCGTTATTCCCTGCCAGCCTTCCCCATAATTCTGGCAATACCCTTTGCCGAGCAATTAAGCAGCAAGGTGGCGCGGTGGCTGGCAATCCCAGTGTTAATCGCGGTATATTTCTATAGCTGGTCGGTTATTTCCAACCCTGACAAGCTAGCGGGTTTCGATACCTGGGGAGCGATGCTCAATATTTTGCGCTAAGAAAATATTAACAAGGATAGAAAAATAAAAGAGGAGTTTATATGCAGACGATAAAAGACCTGGAAACCCTGCGCGCGTTGGTGGGTGAACCCAAACCTACTACTCCCCTGAAAATCAATAATTTTCTAACTACTGGAGCGCAGGAATTTATTCAAAAAGCCCCATTGATGTTGATAGCCACTTCGGATGCGGAGGGTATGCCTACTATTTCCCCACGTGGCGACTTTCCCGGCTTTGTGGCGGTTGAGGATAAACACACCCTGTATTTGCCCGAAAGAAAAGGCAATAACTTAATCAGCACCCTTCAGAATATTTTGCAAAATCCGCAGGTGGGCTTGCTGTTTATCGTTCCCGGCACTATTGAAACCCTGCGAGTGCATGGCACAGTTGAGCTTACCACCGATGAACAGCTTTGCGCGCGATTATCCACCGGGCGGGAAAATGCTTTTATCGTGATGGTGCTTAAAGTCACCGAAAGCTATTTCCAGTGTGGCAAAGCCTTTATGCGAGGGGCGGTCTGGCAGCCGGAGAGTTGGCCGGAAAAAGTAAAAGTGTCGTTTGGGGCCGAAATCGCCCAAAATGCCAAATTAAAGCAAGAAGAGGTAGAAAAGTTTGATAACGAGCGGGTCGAGCGTTACAAACAACTGGAAGAAGTATTTCAAAGAACACCGAGCCAGGAAAGATGATAAGTCAGGAGGAAGAAGGGGAAAGGAGTCAGAAATCAGGAAGGGGAATAAACCTAACCCCCCTACCCCCCTTCCCTGGCAAGGAAGAGGTAAGTTCCCCCACCCCCGACCCGCATCCCCGGTATTTCCTCATCCTTCATCCTTCATCTTTCATCCTTACGATAGCGGGTTGGCTGTTGGCAATTATAGCAATTTCAAGCTTGCTGATTTTGCGCCCGGTGCTGGAAATTCCCCTATTGCCGGGAACGGGCGAAAGTCGTCTCACTAGCCCAAACGAGTTTGTTAAAATCGAGCGGCGCGGCTTTAGTAATGCAAATAGCCTAGCCCAGGGCGAGATTGGACGAATCCGGGTTAGAGCCTGCAGTTATCGTGAAATTAGCCTGGAAATTTCAGCCAAAGGCGGCCCCGCAACCCTCAGCCTGAACGGACAAAGTTTAGGTACAATCCCCGCGAGCCCGGAGCTTAAAACCTATCGCTTTAATTTTACCCCCTTGCGCTTGCCCCCCGACGATGTAGCCTACATGACCCTTAGCATTGAAGCCGAATCCACCCTGGAAATCACCGCCGCCCGCCTGGATTACGCCAACCAATGGCAGCCCTTTCTGGAAAATAATATCCCGGCGTTATTTTCGCTAATATGTTTGGTGTTGCTTTTGCCCGCTTGGCTATTGGCCTATCGCTGGCGGATTTTCGTAGTTTTAGCTCTGGGGTTAATGATTGGGTTGGCGGGTGCAGCGGGGTGGGTAGTAGGGCAAGTGTTGGAGGTGGGGACGAGTGGAGAATTAAACCCGATAATATTCTGGTGGCTGTTGTCGGCGGGGCTATATTTAATAATTTTCGCGGGTGGCTGTCTATTTGCGGGAATACCACTTGAACTTGTTTTAGGTGCTAAAAAATCTCAAGAAACGACTAATACCCTGGGTACAGGGCACAGGGACACTACTACTAACAAAATACCTCTAAATCTCTGGTCGTTATTTTCGAGACTCTGGCAGCGATGGGTCGCGCCACGCCCTATCCTAATGGCTATCTTAACTCTGACGGCGGTTAACTTCGGCTTGATGGTCATGTTTTATGGGATAATTGCGATTCAGAATGGCGGTTGGGACAATCTAGGGCGGTTTTGGGATGGGCCTGAATATCTGGTCAACGCTAAAACGCTTTACGACCCCTACGACCCCATTTTGCAGATACCCTTCTTTAGCACCAAGTCCGAAATTTACTGGACGGCTCATTTCCCTGGCTATTCACTGCTTATTCGGTTATTCTCCCCGCTCTTTGGTTACGTTCCCGCTTTGTTTGTGATTAATTTTGTAGCAACCGTTATCTTTGGGGTGGCTTTGTATCGGTTGTTACGGGATTTTGGTTATTCTCGCCAACCGCTCTGGGTAGCAATTTTAGCGATGTTTCTGCCTCTGCGCTGGCTGATTTACCACAGTGTGGGTGCGAGCGAAGCCCTGACCCTGATGTTTCTGGTATTGGCGGTCTACGCCTTCAAACAGGAACGCTGGTGGTTGGCGGGGTTGTGGGGAGCAGGGGTGGTGGTTACGCGGCCTAACGGCTTCTTCCTGGGGATAGGATTCGGTCTGTTCCTGCTGTGGGAGCTATGGCGAACAAGGACACAGCCAATTACTCCGTTACAGCTAATCAAAAACCTTAACTGGCGGGCAGTCTGGGGATTATTGCCGATACCCCTGGCCTTGATAGCGGTGTTTGGATTGTTCGGTTGGCGGTATGGCGATTTTTGGGCTTATCTCCACGTGCCGGAGTCCGTAACCCATATTTATCCGCTTCCCCTGCTCTCGATGGACGTAAGCAGCCTACGAAGCGAAGGTAATTTCTATTATTACATTTTGCAGGCGGCGGGGCTGGTTTTGGTATGGCGGCGTAAACAGTACGATATTTTCTGGATTGGCTTAGTCTTTTTTCTGCCTACCATCTTTTTGCTTCATGATGATGTAATTCGGTATGCCCTCCCCGCTTTTCCCTTTGTACTGGCTATCCCCTTTGCCCCGTTGCTTGAAACTAAATATGCCCGTTGGTTTGCGCCCCTGGCTGTATTAGCGGTTTTGATTTATAGCTGGTCGCAACTTAGTACCAACTTGATAGATTTGGATAGCTGGCGACAGATGCAGAACTTCCTTAAGTGAAAATGCAATAATTAGCAGTTTTGCACAAACGGATTTTAGCAAATTGCCCAAAATAAGCCCTTTTACTACTTTATAAAATCCCGTTTGTTAAGTAGAATTAACAGTACGTTAAGGTTATTCGTAATGTAAGGGGAGTATTCTAGAATTGCATTCAGGGGTATAAATTATGCCATTCCCTTTGTGACGGACTCTATCCAGTTAGCCGTGAACCACCGTGCTTCGTTCAGCAAACAAAACTCTTGGGTTGGTCGTTTATAATCTTAACGTATTTTTAATTTTTGAAGACAATGCTGTCTAGAAAGTTGGGGTTAGTCTATGAAACTCAGATTATTTATTATCGCCGCTTCGCTAATCTTCATGCTCACAACAGTGATTAGCCTGGTTTCGGTAAGTATTGCTTCCGGTAAGCCCGTTGGTATTCTGGTGCTGGTGGGGGGTCTCGGTTTTGGAATGGTGGTTTATTTTCTTTGTAAAGAACTAAGCCGAAGCAGAAAAGCCGTACATCAGGAAGATGATCAGCAAATAATGTTGGTTGGTAGCACTTTTTCCGAAAACCAGAAAGCTGCCGCTAATGGTAAAAAGACTAACTCTTCAGTAAATCGCAACTCAGCCGATTACTACCCCGAAATGGAACGACGACAGGGCGCAGAGAAACTAGCTACTCCAAACTGGATGCCGGACGAATTGAAAAGTCACTGGTAAAAAAGTTGTTAGTTGTTAGTAGTCGGTGGTCAGTTGTCGGGAGCTAGGTTTCCATAACTAGGACAACCACAAGGGTTGTCCCTACGAAACGCCTGATTTCTTCATCCTTTATCCCTCAGCCTTCATCCTTTAACTGAGCGGGTAACAGAGGAAAAAGGGGCGGCGGGTCATCATAAAGGCCATCCCTAGCGGCACCAGTTTACGCTTACGGTCATGGGTGCCACCCAACGCTACCGATACCAGAACCCCAGGGTCAAAGCGGGCAAAATCAGGAGCATCCCAATTGTTCATTTCGCGGGCGGGCGGGGGCGTAACCCCATAACGGCGGCAATAAGCCCGAAAAGCCTTGCGGTAGTAACGAGCCTTCTTTTCATCCGGCAAATAATCCCCAAACTTGAAGCCCAAACGTGACCAGACGTACCGCCCATCATTCATGGCAAAGGCTGTTACCGCCCGAACACCTAGAGCTTTCCCCAATTCCAGGGTGTTTTGCATTATGGCTTTGCCCAGGCCCTTGTTGCGCAACCGCCGCTCCCAGATTTGCCCCTGCTCTAATTCCAGGTAAACCTCACGCGAATCTGCCCCACTAGGGCGGTAGAGGGCTACCATCATTTGCCCAACCATCTGACCATTTTGAAACAAGAGGCTATTAAATTCAAAATTTCGCAGGTTTTGCAGGGGTTCGTCGGAACAGCTAATTTGTCCAACCTGTAGCTCAAAGGGCAATTTATGTAGGTATTGCCAGCAAATTTCTTTGAATTCACCCAAACCGGAATGGCTATCGTCTAACATAAGCGCGCCCAGAGGGTGGGCCGTTTCTAAAGTCGCGTGAGGGCTGGTAATTTTCGCCAGGTTGCCAGCCAATAGTTTGAGGTTACTGCTCATTAAGTATTACGCTCTCAGAGATGTTTGAGGCGATATCCTCCCTCCGATAATTCTAGTTACTACAGAGATAAACGCAGGGCCAGCTGGATTCAACCAGATTTTGCAAGCCCCAACATAACATTATACCGCCTCTTGCTATTTTTGTCATAGGTACAAAGGCGGAAATTTTGTAGCAAAATATTTAAAGTCACTACCAACCAATTCGTTAGATCGTGGTATCATAAAGCAGTTGTTAGTTATTAGTTGTTCGTTCTTGGAAAAGTAGGGAAATATGGGTACAATTAATAACCTTTACTGGAAGGCACGGGAGAAGAGCGGTATATTCTGGCGGCGGAGTGTTGGGCGGGTGGTGGATTGGCCGCCTTCGCCTGGACGTTTTGTGATTGGCAATCCTGAGAGCGCGGTGGCGGTTTGCACCCTCAGCAGCACCGCCCTGATTGACCAGTTAGACCCCAAACAGGCCGCTATTATCGGGCGGGTTTATACCCCTAACCTGGGGGTGGAAAAAATGATAACCAACGTGGTGTCTAATCCCCGCTTGCGTTATCTGGTGCTGTGCGGGCGCGAGTCACCGATTTTTAAGGTGGGCGATGCGGTATTGAAATTATCGGAAAACGGGCTGGATTCGCAGGGTAAAATTATTGGTGCGGGTGGAGCGATGGCGGAGCTAACCAACTTGCCCACCGAGGCGGTAGAAACTTTCCGCCAACAAATCGAACTAATCAATTTAATCAACGAAACGAACCCCAAAACTATAGACCGCACTATAGCCGAATACGCCGCCCGCCACACCCCGGCCTTTGCCGCCGAGGGCTTCTTTGTGCGACCGGATAGGGCAGGAAGTGGAGCGATCGAGATGCACGCTCACCGCCGCCAGTGGTTGGAACTTGACTCAAGCGGCTATTTCTTCGTTCAGCTAGACCGCGAAAAGGGCGAACTGGTACTGGAACATTTCACCAGCGAAAAGAAACTGACCCATATAATCCGGGGGCGGGCGGCTGACATTCTCTATCACACCGCCATTGCCGAGAATTTACTAACTCAGCTAGACCACGCTGCTTACCTGGGGGCGGAACTGGCTAAGGCCGAAACTGCCCTTTATAACAACCTTTCTTACGAACAGGACAAAAAGTTAAGGCTTTCGGCCTATGCGGATTCAAATGTCTTGTGATAGAATTTACCAAGATTTAGTGTTAGTGTAGAAAAGCGGCCTATTATGTGGTCGTTGAGGATAGGACTAAGTGGATGAAATATAGAAAACTTGGGAAAACGGGGCTGGTAGTCTCGGAATTAGGTTTTGGGGCCTGGGCGATTGGCGGCAATCAGTACGGTAACAGCTACGGCCCGACCGACGATACCACCTCCGTTAAGGCCATTATACGGGCTACCGAACTTGGTTGTAACTTTTTCGACACCGCCGACGTTTATGGCTTTGGACATAGTGAAACGGTTTTGGGGCAGGGCCTGAAAGAAGCCGGCAAACTCAAGGATGTTTATATCGCCACCAAAGTGGGCGGTAATTTTTACAGCGGGCGCACCGTAGTAGATTTTTCGCCTGAACACATTCGCAAAGCCCTGCAAGAAAGCCTGAAAAGGTTGGGCCGCGATTGGGTTGATTTGTATCAGTTACACAACCCCAGCCGCCCGGTTATCGAGGATGGTCAGGTCTTTGATGTTTTGGATGAGTTAAAGGCGGAGGGGTTAATTCGCCACTATGGTGTATCTATCCATAGTGTGCAGGAAGGTATCGCCAGTATAAAACTGGGGCGACCAGCTACCATTCAGGTGGTTTACAATCTTTCATCGGTGATTCAAAGCGAAAATCCGGCGGAAGAACTGTTCCCACTGGCCCAGCACAATGATGTGGGGGTAATTGTGCGCGAGCCGTTGGCGAATGGCTTTTTGAGCGGCAAGCAACGCCCCGATAGTAAATATGTCGAAGGTGATATTCGCGGAAGTTGGCCCAATCAGTACCGCAGTTATAAAACCCGGTTGGCTGACTCCTTGCGCTTTCTGGCACAGCCGGATCGTACTCTGGCTCAGGCGGCCTTACGTTTTACTCTAGACGAACCAGCAATTTCTACGGTTATTGTGGGGGTTAAAACTCCCGAACAGGCTGAAGAGAATTTCAAAGCGGCTTCCCTACCCCCACTAAGCGAGGCGGAGCGGGGGAAAATCAAAACAACGTTGATTGGTTAGTTCTGGATAGCTACCCTGAACAAAAAGGTGAAGCCTCGCACGAAAATTGCTATTACAAAAGTGGTAAATTAGCGAGTTGGCGGGGCAATACAAAATGAAAAATGGGTATCTGAGTAGTAGTTCTCCGACAATTCCAAAGGCAACCAGCCTGGAACGCCCGAAGGGGCTTTTAAGCCGCTTCTGGCAACGCTTGATGGACGACCCAGCTTTTGCCTATGCCTGGACAATTTTCCTTACACACCGACTGTTATTATTCGCTTTAGGTGCTGCTCTGGTGCTAATCGCCCCGGTAGAACCACCTCTGGGCGTTAGCCTTCTGCGCGACCTTAACCCCAACTTTTGGGGGCCGGGTTTCTTTTTCCTGGAACCCTGGCAACGCTGGGATACTAACTGGTATATTCGTATTGCCATGACTGGCTACGATATTGGCAACGGTACTACCAACTATCCCCCGCTCTACCCGGTTTCGATTGCCGTACTTGGGCGGCTATTACTGGGCCAGTATATGCTGGCTTCTTTGATAATCTCCAATCTGGCCTATATCACAGCTCTGGTTTATCTTTATCGCCTTACCAGCCAGCTTTTTGACGAGAGTATCGCCAAAAGAACGCTGGTATGGGTGGCGGTTTTCCCCAGTGCCTTTTTCCTGGCTAGTGGCTATACCGAGTCACTCTTTCTGGCTCTGGCGGTCGCTTCATTTTATTACGGGGAGCAAAAACGCTGGTGGTTGGCGGCGGCTTTGGCGGCACTGGCGGGGATTACCCGAATTCAGGGGTTAGTTTTGGTGTTGCCGTTGGGCTATCTTTATATGCAACAACGCGGCTGGAACTGGCGCAAAATCGGGCGGGAGGCGTTTGCCCTGGCGTTATCGCCGGGATTGTTGGCCCTCTATTTCGGTTACGTCTTCCTGCTATTAGGCGACACTAATTTCAGCAACCATCTCTCGGTAATCTGGAGTGTGCGTTTTGCCTGGCCCTGGGAAGCCTTTGTGATGGGGTTGGCGGGCTTGTTCGACCCTAATTATGCCAATCTCTTGATTTATAACGTTTTAGACCTGATTACGCTGGTGGTATTTATCTGTCTGGCGATAATCTGGTGGCAACGTAAGCTACCGCGCCATTACCTGATATTTGTTGTTTCCAATATGCTGGTTTATCTGACACGGGCGGGCACAAGCGGCTTTGTCTGGATGAGTATGACCCGTTATCTAGTGGTGCTATTCCCCTGTTTTATGCTGCTTGCCCAAATTGCCCCGAAACGTTATGTCAAGTTAAGTGCGCTGGTGCAAGCGGTTTGGGCTTTCCTTTTTATCTTCTGGATGTGGGCGGGTTAACCCGCCGAATATTTACCCCGATTGGCTTTGAATTCCAGCACATTATCGGGGGTTAGGGGCAGGTCACTAATCAAGTCGCGGGCTTCTAACAGGCTCATAAGCTCGTTGTAGCAGTAGCGCACCGGGTGGTCTTCGGGCTTCTGGCATTCCTGTATCAAAAGCGAAAGTTTATCCAAAACCAACCACAAGTCGCCTTTATGCAAACTAGCACTACCAGCCGCAATCTCTTTGTTAAAAATCCCACCTTTACGCTGACAATAGGCGACAAAGCGTTCCAGGCGTTCCTCGAAGTTCTGACGATTATCTAAACGGGTATCGTAAGGGACATCCAACTGGCGCAGTTTCTGAAACTCTGCCCATATTGCGTCGCGCATCTGATGATAGCGTAGCTGAGTTTCACCCTGTTCAGCCTGTTCAAGCAAATAACGACTCCCTAGCCCACTCATAGTTACACAGGCAAGGCTCGGAATAGCCTTAGCCACCAGATTTCCCAAATCGGCTTTTGGGTAACGTTTGACGCTTAGGATTTCCTCGCCCACAATCATAACAACTTTAGGGCGCGGCTGGGTGTCCATAAAATCGTAGGTGACATTGACCGGCAGTAACCGAATATCGGCCCGGCTATTCTGGATAATCCGGGTGAGAGCGGCCCTCATTTTGCAAAAACGACCATCGGGGGACAAACGTCCTTCTGGTAGAATAAACATCGTACCACCCTTGTCAGCAATTCGGGTAATATAATGAAGTTGCTGCATCAAGGTCTGGTGATGGCGTTCCCGAATACGGCTGGCAAAAGGCTCTTTGAACATTCGGGGGGTGGCATATTGAGTCAAAACCTCGTAAGGGGCTTTCAATACGGCATCCATTAGAGTAAGCTTGGGGTTCTCAGCTTCGTCGCCTAGTAATTTCTTGCGCCAGTCATCGGTAATAGCCTCCACTGCCGTTAACTTGCCTTCAAGCCGATTGGTTTCTTGCAAAAGCTGGTTTACGGTCTGCTCGTCCGGCAACTTGACCGGGCAGGTCTGTAAATCCTGCATGCCTCGCGCCACACTTAACCGCGCCAGCACAGGTCGCGCCCAATCCAGCATCGGCAAATACGTTACCAGGAAGCCGCGCTCACTGAAATCGTCACGGGTGGCCTCGTATAACAGACGCATCTCGCGCATCTTGCTAGGCCAACGGAAGGTATAGAGGCGGGGAATCGTCACTGCAATATCAGCATCCCGTTTATGTCCACAGACGATGATGGTAGAAGGGCTGTAGCTGAAATTCTCCAGTCCGCGAACTTCCACCCGATAAAAAATCTTGCTAAGGGCAAATAATATGCTGGAAGCCCAATCCCGATAGCGATAGCGCAGCTCACGCCGCCCCTGGGCAAACCAGAAGGGTATGGGAGTCAGATTACCAATACGCCGAATCAAATTGAAAGGATTTAGCTTTTTGGCTAATCCTTTTCGGGGGCGCAAAGTTTTTAGCGGTTTTTTTATGATATTCCAGGCTGGTTTGGCTAGGTTGTTAATTCTGCTCAACTCTGTCACACCTATGTTTTACGATAACTTTTTGGCGATTATCCACACTACTACGATTTCAGCTATCAGATTTTTTGGGTATTATGCGATAGGTTGGGCCGTAGCCACCTTGCAAGGCCCGCCGTAGCTTCCGGGCATCAATCCGTACTTCCAACACGATTTTTTCGTCAACTAACATTACAGGTATTAAATATTGGTACTTCTCGAAAAGAGCTGGGTTTTCGTTTATATTAACTTCCTCAAGGTTGACCTCAAACTCGCTCCTCAAACTATCCAGAGCGGCTTTGGCGTCCTCGCATAGATGGCAACCCGGTTTGGTGTAAAGGGTAATTTTATGCGTTTTGGTCATTGCTTTAGGGCTATTATAACGCTAATCAAATGAACTATACAAGCCACCTGAAATTAGCCAAGCTTTATCTCTCGCAACACCACAAGGGCTGCCTCGGCCATACTCTGCGGCACATAGACCTGGACTTCCGAAAGTGGGCCAATCGCCACCGGGTAAATGCTATCCACGTTATTAGCCTGGAGCAATACTGGAATTCCGGCGGACTCTAATTGAGCTTTGGTCAATTGGGCTGAGAGATTACCATTAATAACGGCTACCCGCTCTCGTTTTTCCCCGGCGGGCCAGGCTATTTCGGTACTTATAACGGGCGAAAGGCGGTGGGGCGAGCCACCGACCTCCGTTAAAGCTACCTCGCAAAAAGGGCAATCAGGCTCAGTCCAATCTCCCGGTTCATAAATCCGTTGGCAGGATGGACAATATTTATCTTTTTGTGTCATAATTTTGATTACCCTAGCCATCGGCGAAAGTTGGTTAGGGTTATTATAACAGATTTCCGGGGGTCGGGGGCTAGCAGCTTTCAGTCTTCAGCATGTAGGTGTTAGGTAAATACTCACCACAGAGTTTCACGGAGGTTTTATAATTTCCCTAAACCTTTGTGTTCTTTATCCCTTTATGGTAAATAAAATGGTTTCCTTTAAGCTGATAACTGATGACTGATAGCTTTTCAAACTTTCGCCCGTATATATTGGGAAGGCCAATGAATATCCTGTCCCAGAATTTTGGCGGCATGCAGAGGCCAATAGGGGTCGCGTAATAACTCCCGTGCCAGGGCTATCATATCAGCCTGTCCGCTCCGCACAATAATATCAGCCTGTTGAGCCTCGGTAATCATGCCAACAGCGGCGGTCATAATGCCAGATTCGCGCCGTAATTCCTCGGCAAAGGGCACCTGATAGCCTGGGCCAAGAATAATCTTCTGGTTGGGAGAATTGCCGCCAGATGATACATCTATCATATCCACCCCGTGTTGCCGCAAAACTTTAGCAAGGGCGACGGTATCAGACAGTTTCCAGCTTTCTGGTTCATCATGCAGCCAGTCGGTGGCGGAAAGCCGCACAATCAGGGGGAATTCGGCGGGCCAAACCTGGCGAATGGCTTCCGCCACCTCTATAACAAGCCTGAAGCGGTTTTCCTGGCTGCCACCATATTCGTCCTCGCGCTGGTTGCTGACGGGCGATAAAAACTGATGAAGTAAATAGCCATGCGCAGCATGCAGCTCGATTACCTCAAACCCGGCTTCTACGGCCCGTTTAGTTGCCGCCTCAAAAGAGACTACTACCTCGGCAATTTCCGCTTTGGAAAGAGCATGAGGGGTAGTATAGCCAGTGCTAAAGGGCAAAGCACTTGGCCCCACCGGAGTCCAGCCATTAGGAGCTGTGGGTGGAATAGGTTTGCCGCCATCCCAGGGACGGGCGGTGCTGGCTTTGCGTCCGGCGTGAGCCAGTTGTGCCCCCGGAACCGCTCCCTGCGATTTGATAAAAGCGTTAATCCGCGCAAGCATCGGGATATGCTCATCCTTCCAGATGCCCAAATCTTCCGGGCTGATACACCCTCGCGCCTCTACCGAAATCGCTTCGGTTATTACCAGAGCAGCCCCACCCACCGCCCGACTACCGAGGTGGACGAGATGCCAATCATCGGCAAAACCATCTTCACTGCTGTACTGGCACATGGGCGAGACTAATATCCGGTTGCGGAAGGTAATACCTCGCACGGTTAGGGGGCTGAACAGATGGGCTTCATCAGGATTAGCTCCGGCTTCTGTTAGAGGTTCTGTTTGTGATATGCTCATTTTTTGTTTCGTCCTTCGTTATAAATAATGTCTTATAAGTTATGGTTTTGTAGTTAGGTGCAAAAACATTGAAATAGGGCTAAACTACCCCTCCTTTGTAAATAAACTCTGAAACACCGTTCCATTCTGCGGAACATCGTTACTGCTAGATGTTTCAATTTTCATTGCCGCTGGTGCGCCGCCCGCGTATGGGGGGCCCCTCAAAGGGGAGAAGGAGTGAATTCACCGCCTCTACGAATTTCCCCAATTTTCGATCTTCGATTTTAGATTCGCTATCTGTCAAAAGTCGCCACTACCGGGGTATGGTCGGAAGGGCGTTCCCAGGTGCGCGGTTCCTGGTCAATTGTTACATGAGTGCAGCTTTGGGCCAAACTTGGAGTGACATAAATATGGTCAATCCGCAAGCCCATATTGCGCCGGAAAGCCGCCTGCCGATAATCCCACCAGGAATAGGTCACGCTATCTGGATTTAGCTGGCGGAAACTATCCACCAAACCCCAGTCCTTAACCCTTTGCAGGGCTTCGCGCTCCGGCAAACTGTACAAAACCTTGCCCTCGAAAGCTGCCGTATCGTAGACATCAATTGGGTCGGGGGCCACATTATAATCGCCGCAAAGTGCCAGAGGTTGAAGCGGGTCGCACTGGCTATCGAAAAAATTTCTTAACTTGCCATACCATTCCAGCTTAAAACTGTATTTATCGGTACCAACCGCCTGCCCATTGGGGATATAAACATTAATAACCTGTACTCCCGCAACTTTCAACGACAAAAGGCGGCGTTGCGCATCCTCGGCATCCCCCGCAAAACCCCGTTGTATTTCTTCGATGCTACTGGAAAGCTCCTTTTTCACCAGGGTTGCCACTCCGTTATAGGTCGGTTGCCCAAAAATCACGCTCTCGTAACCCAATTGCTCGAAATTGGCAGCCGGAAATTTTGTATCTATACACTTGATTTCCTGAAAGCAAACTACATCCGGCTTCTGGCTTCTTACCCAATTTTCTACCAGAGGCAGGCGGGCGGCGATTGAATTCACGTTCCAGGTAGCAATAGTTAAGGGCATAAAAAACTCCTGGGAAAAGCTAATGATTCGACCAAATTTTCTTATTAGTCTTGCTATTATACTATATTCGGTAGGTTACTGGTTAAGAAAGAGGACTATTAAGAGGCTTATGAGCCTTTTTTGAGGCAAATTCGCTCCCGTATTTTGCAAAATTTCGCAGACTTAACCCATTCCTTACCCTGAAATTATATTTACATCGTAATGTTTATGTGTCATTATAAACGTTGTTATTCTATCATCCCAAACTGTTCTTATATCTGGAGATTACTGATGTTCCTCTCACTTGGTCGTCTAGCATTTCAAAAAAGCTGGCTTATAATTGGGATCTGGTTGGTACTGATGGGGCTTGGTACTGTTTTCACCATCCAGTTAAGTAGCGTTCTCAAACCGGGTGGTTTTGATGCCCCTAGTGCCGATTATTTTGTGGCGCAAAAACGAATAGCCGAAAATCTTGGGACGTTTCGTTCGGAAATCATTGCCGTGTTTACTGTCCCTGATGGCAAACAACCTACCGACCCGGCTTTCGCCAAACAAATTGATGACGCTGTTGCCGGGGCGCGGAATTACCCCGACACAAAAGCGGTTCTGACTTATCTCAGTACCCAGGAAGCCTCTTTTAACTCCCGTGACGGGCGTTATACGATGGCGATTATCGGCCTGAATAGTGATGTAGACAAAACCCAGGAAAACCTCAAGGCAATTCACCAGACCTTAAAACCAGGCAAGCTGGAAATGCGCCTGACCGGAACGGCGGAATATTATGAGACTGTCACAAAGGTCAGCGAAGAGGACGTGGCGCGGGGCGAATTGCTGGCCTTTCCACTCGCCTTAATTGTCCTGTTAATTGTTTTCCGTACGCTGGTAGCGGCGATTTTACCCCTACTTATGGCGGGCGGGGCGATTGTTACCGCGCTCGGTATTATGTTTTTTGTGGCCCAAGGAGTAGATTTATCGGTTTTCGTCCTGAATATCGCCACCCTGTTGGGGCTTGGTTTGAGTATTGATTATTCCCTCCTGATTATCAGCCGTTTCCGCGAAGAGTTACACAAAAGCAATAGCAAGGTAGAAGTAGCCATAGAAACCACCCTTAATACAGCGGGTCGGGCAGTGTTTTTCAGCGGTTTGACGGTGGTAATCGGGATGTCCTCGCTCTTTATCTTCGATTTGGAACTGATGCGCTCTATCGGTATAGGCGGGATTATGGTAGTTTTGGCGGGGTTGCTAGCTTCCCTGACTTTGCTACCGGCGATTTTAGCCCTACTAGGCAACCGAATCAATAGCCTGAAAATCCCCTTTATCAAACCTGTGCACGAGGTTTTGAGTGACGACAAGCGGGGCTTCTGGCGAAAAACTTCAGAATGGGTGATGAAACGCCCTCTGGTGGTGCTGGTGGTTACGGTGAGCTTTCTGCTGCTGTTGGGTTCGCCGATGTTGCATTTGCGCTTTGGCACTTCCTCTTTTGAAATTCTGCCTGCCAGTAATCCTACCCGTCAGGCTACCGAAATCCTGAATAATAATTTCCCTAACGCCAGTAAAAACAGCGATGTAACTATTCTGGTGGAGGCAGAAAAAGGCCAGATGAGCGACCCGGCTAATGTGGCGGCACTTTACGACTACACCCGCAAGCTCAAGCAAAACGGTCTGGTTAACAGCGTTTTAAGCCCGGTAGATTTACCTTCACCCGTCCCCCTTACCAAAGAATTGTACCAGCAACTGCTGGGGCAATATGCCACTAACCCCGCCAGTTCAGACCCACGATTGGTCGCGGCCTTGCAAACCCAGCTAAAGGGCAATCTGGCAGTGATTAAGCTGGATACTAACATTAAATATGCCACGGTAGAAGCCGGGGATTATGTTAAAAGTTTGCGGGCCAATCCACCGCAAGGTCTCAAGATTCTGGTGGCGGGCGAACAGCCCCGCTTGCTTGATTTCGTCAACGCGATTTACAGCCAATTCCCTCTGGCTATTTTGCTGGTAATCGTGCTGAGTTATATTACCCTGTTATTGATGTTCCAATCGGTGGTGTTGCCCATCAAGGCGGTCTTTATGACCGGGGTTAGCCTGACCGCCAGTTATGGTTCTATGGTCTGGCTATTCCAGGATGGCAATCTGGCGGGGCCGTTGGGTTTTACCCCCCAGGGTTACGTGGAAGCCGCCCTACCAATCTTGTTATTCGCGATTCTGTTTGGCCTTTCGATGGACTATGAGGTTTTCCTGCTCACCCGCGTCAATGAAATTTACCGCGAAACGGGCGACAATACCCAAAGCGTGGCGGAGGGAGTCGGGCGCACCGCCGGGATAATCACCAGTGCCGCCTTTATCCTGATTATGGTGGCGTTGGGTTTTGCTCTGGCGGCTATCGTAGCGGTCAAGGCTATCGGGATTGGGATGGCTATTGCGGTGGCGGTAGATGCCACTGTCGTGCGCGGGTTGCTGGTTCCTGCCACCATGAAGTTGTTGGGCGATTGGAACTGGTGGGCTCCTCGCTTCGTCAAACGATATTTACCTAAACTGAAATTGGAATAGACAGACCTAACCCCCTGACCCTCTCCCTTGGAAAGGGAGAGGGAATCGGAGATTATTACTCTCCCAGGTGAGTTGCCAGGAACCATGTGTTCCCGAAGGCATCTTTCACCGTACCCATGCGGTCGCCATAAGATTGTTTTTCGGGTTCGCCCGCCGAGGTTGCCCCGGCCTCAAGAGCCTGTTGGAAAGTCTTATCCACGTCTTCCAGGTAGAGAAATAAAGCCGTCGGGAAAGTCTCACCCTCCCAGGCACCCCCAATCATTAGCATCGAATTTCCAATTTTAACCTCAATGTGTTGACCACCCGCCGACCCTGTAGCCCGGTAAGTTTCTACCCCACCAAAAGCCTTTTTCACAAAATCAACCAACCCCTCGGTGTCTTTCACCATCACATATGGGGTGATAGTAGGAAATCCGGGGCGGGTAGAGTTCATTGCAGTTGTCATTATATTTTCCTTTCTTTCGTAATTATTGGTTGAAGCACATTTATTCTAATCGAAAGTCGGGAGAGTTTATTGTAAAAAATTTACCTTAATCGGGGAACGGAACATGATTGAGGTGTTCCCCCTGTTGGGAGAGATAAACAGAAGGATTGAGGCCAGAAAAAGCCAGAAAATCGTGGTTGAAATGCGCCTGATCGAAGTAACCACAGTGTAGTGCCAGGTGAGCCCATTCGATAGGCCGACTCCTTTTAATCAAGGCTAAAGCTTCCTGAAAACGACGCACTCTCAAAAAGCGTTTGGGGGATAATCCTACTTCCTGCGTGAAAAGCTCAATAAAGCGTCGGTGGCTGAGGCCAATTTGTTCCGTTACCTGGGATACAGTAGGGAAAGGCGACTTTTTATGAAACTCTTGCAGGGCAAAATTTACGGCAGGATGGCGAGCTATAGGTCGGGTTGCCTGGGCAAGCAGGGTCTCTTCAAGAAGCTGGCAACGGACCAGGGCGGTTTCGGCTTCGAGCAACTGCTCCCGCAAAACTGTGGCAACCTCGCCCCATAGCATTTCCAACGACAGATGTATACCATACAATTCACCTGCGGGTAAACCTAAAAATGGGAAAGCCCCGCCCGCTTTGAAATGCACGCCCATTGTAGTTTGTTGACAGGCGGTATCAATCACAAAATACTCGGTTTGCGGCCCAACTACCACCGAGCCACTAAAACTCTGAAACTGCGCCGGGTTATTTTGTTCATAGACCCTAATATTATTCTCTTGAAGATTGAAAACCAGTTCAAGCGAACCATCCGGCAAAATGCGTTCCAGTTGATGGGCCACACAATAACCTTCGTAGAGCCAGATTTGGCTTACAAAGTCCGAAAGGGGAGGTTGGGGAATGTGGCTATAATATAGCATTTCATTCGTGAAAGGCGATGAATATTTTAATAAGAACGCCTGTGCTATGAAGTAAAATATAACATTCCGGGTATGTTTTTGCAAATTAAGAAATTGGATAGGTGAGATTAAAAGCAGTGCGAACCACCGGAATTATCCCACCTTCCTTGCTAGTGCAGAAACAGTAGACCTGTTGTGCAAGAGGGTGTTAAGTTCCTCTCCCTTTCTAAGGGAGAAGGGGTAAGACCCTTCCCCTTTGCACAACCCCTTCTTTTGAACTGCACTAGGGAAAGGGGAGGGGGGTTAGGTTTGTAGACCCTAGAGATAATTTTCGAGCTAATTGGAACTGGGAACAGGTTCAGGGGCTGGCGCGGGTGCTACCGAACCCCAACTAAAATTGATGTTGGTGAAATTTATCGAAACGTTATCCCCTTTGTATCGGGCCGCCCCAGCAAATACAACTTTTACCCCGCTGGTGGTAAAGGGGAAAGTGCCAACATCAGTGCCAAAATCTACGTCTGCCTCAACCGTATTGCTCCGCCAAACCAGATGGAAATGATGAGGCGTGTCACCATCTAACAGGTTCGCCGGGAAATATTTCCAGATTGGGCCAGCTTTGGTTTTACCCTCCACCATAATGGTTGGGCTATCAGGGCTGAGTCCCTTATCGTAGAAAATCCCAATTTTAAGACTCTCGCCTTTGTCGTTCATCAACTGCAGGTAGGCCTTGTAGCCAGTGCCAGTACCAAAGGAACAATTTTGGCCTTTGCCATCACACTGTGGCGCAAAATCCACATCCAGACCACCAGAGTTACCGACATTACCAAAAACTGTGCTAACCCCTGAACTATAATCATCCACCGGGTTATCGCTCCAATAGGTAGCATTCTGGCGCGTTCCAGACACCACCACCGAGCCAAAGTCCGCCGCAAGATTGACACTTAAACCAGCATCATTTTGCCAGGAAGTAAGCAAGGTTTGGACACCCGATCCGGTCTGGAAATTGGAATTATCCGAGCTCGATTCCTGCCCAAAAATATCCTTGCCCTTTACCCGGAAATGATAGGTTTTATTAGGAGCAAGGTCGGTTAGATTGACAATGTGGGTATTGCTAAGGCTTTTACTGGGCTCGGTTTTGAAGGAATAATTATCAAAACCATATTCCACCCAATCGGTAGTGGGGGTACTGGTTTTCCACTGAATAGTAGCAGTGCCACTGCCTACGTTGGAGGTATTTACTTCGATAATCTCAGCCGGGTTAGCCTTTGTCCCTAGCCACAGAAAAGTAACTTGCAAACGGTCGCTATCTTTCCAACCCGCACTGGCTCCTTGCAAGCCCAAATCGTCCCACCAGGTACCGTCACCTACATCAATGCCACTGGGGTTGTAGATAGCCCGACCACTTTCGTTTTTCCCGCCGTTATGCTTCTCAAAATAGGCTTTTTCGGCCTGGGGTATCCCCACCGGAATATCCTTGAATTGGGAGCGGGGGTTATTCCAGTAATCATCCTTAAAGTTCCAGGGTCCGCTATCCCAGACAGGGGCGGTGGCGGTATTACCGTTGGGAGCTACAATACGCACCTGATAGTCAGTTTTACCCTTATCGTTGAGAGCTTTCCAGCTTGGCAACGAAACAAAACGGTCACGCGGTTGGATAATATGTCCGTTGGCGGTGCGATAACCCACTAAACCTTCGCGTGTCCCAAAAATACGGTAGGTCGGGGGTTGGGGAGCCGCCGCACTAGCCACACTTGAAAGGGCGGGGGCAGGCTGAAAGGAATTAAGATTATGGCTGTTAGCAGCAAGGTTTATCCCGCTAAAATAGGGGGTAGCTGTATCCAGAGCCGAGAACAAACGCACCCGGTATTCGGTGTACAAAAATAGTTTGGTCTGGTCAAAAGTAGCCACCTGACCACTTTCGCTCAGAGTTTCCCACAAAGTCCAGGCTTTGGTATCCTGGCTGGCTCGCACATCCACCTCAAGCTGGGTAGTGGCGGGAACGATAGCTTGCCAATCGGCACGAATTGAGTTGAAGGGTTCGGCGTAACGCAAGGTATTGGAGGTGAACATCCCGAAATTTAGCCAATCGCCTGTCCAGCGCGGCGGAATTAGCCCCTCGTTGCCAATCACTACGAATTGCTGGTTAGCCTGGGATAGGCTTATTACATTGGTTAGGCTGTTGTATTGGCCCGCCGCGAAGGTCGCAGCAGTTTGAGTGAGCATCTGAGGAAATTGCTCACTGAGCCCGACACTTTGGTCAGGGGTTTGAGTTATATTGGGAGCTTGGTTAATTTTGATAGTGGATGCGGCATTTGTTAGCAGGTTCAGAAGCAGGCCGCACAGTAACGTTACTGCAATCAGACGTAGCAATTGTTCGTTTTGCCACACCTGGGGTCTATTTAGTTTGTAAATTCTCAATTCTTCTTAACACTTCTGGTAGTCTGCTCTTTTTGGTCAGGAAAATAGAATAACTTTGAGCAACTACCATTGGCCCTGTTCGGAATTAGCGGCATCACAATTCTAATACGCTGTGATAACTTACACTCTCCGGGGCAATTGCCAGATTAAATCTAGGGAATATCCAAATGAGCAATTATTATCGGGAAAATTATAGCATAAGATTGCAGAATCTGTTTTAAAGTTAGCTAAAAGACTCTTCTACCCGCACACTCCCCGGCCCTGTTACCAACTCCACCTCATGGGCCATCATCGGGCTGTAGCCAACGTTCAAAGTTTGAGGCCGAAAACGTTTGAAACCGCCCCCTTCTTTGGGTAAATAAATTACCAGTTCATCTTCGCCGGGGAACTTTTGCAGCACCTCCCGCACCTGTAACATCAAGTCGGTTTCCTGGTCAGGGTCGTTGCTAGTAGGGAGGGTTATATGAATGGATTTACGGGTAGGGCGGGTTGGGGTAACTGGTTTTTTCCCATTTTTACCCTTGTCCCCCAAGGTTGCAGCAGGGGCTACCGGGGCGGGGGCATAATCACCAAACATTTCCGCCGATATTGCATAATCAGGGGCGGGAGGTGCGTCCGGCAGAGGGGGCTCGTCGAGCGCGTCCGCCAATTTTATCGCTACCACTTCTTCCTCACTAATTTTGAGGTTAGCGGTAGGCGGATATGCATCGAGAGCTTTTGCCAGCAATACGGGTTGGGCGTTTTCCCCGGCGGGCAGGATGCGCTGCACCAACGCGGATATTGCCGCCCCTTCTTCCAGCACCGCCCCTGATAACGAGGTAGCGGGTGGCACTATTAACTCGGCTTGCCCGCTCCAATCTTCCAGGCGTAGCACTGTCAATTCCTGCCCATTCCCGCTCTGGGCCGCAATCGGCAAACGACGCAACCCCACCACCATGCCACTAACCAATAAAACCGAGCTATTATTGCTATCCTGCAAAGCAACCGCTAAATCCAGTGGGTCGTTGCGGGAAGTATCGCTGGTAACTCCCGGCACTTTATCCCAGAGCGGATGAGCGGTAGTGTAAAAACCCAGGCTCTCCCGCTGTTTCCGTAACAATTCCAGCCGGGAAAGCGGGGTGTAATCGGGCAATTCCAGCACAGGCAATTCGGGAAGAATATCTTCAACAATTTCAAAATCGCCAAAATGGTCAAAAAGGCTCATCTGGGCGGTTTCAGGGTTAGTCAAAAGAACATCGGGGGTCTGGTGGGGCTGTTCCTGAGCCGTCCGCTCCCGATAGGTCGCGCCATAACGAGCGAGAGCCTGTGCCCCTGCCGCCAACTGCTCGCGTGGACCATAAGCATCCACAGCCCCGCTCCAGACCAACCTTTCCCAACCCTCGACCGACAGTTCAAGTTTTGCGGCTATATCTTCGAGTTTACTTTCAGGGGATATATCATCTTTCTTTAGTGTGGGCACTATCAGGTTAACACCCACTCGAATGTTAGTTTCATCTTCCAGGCTGCAATCTGGTGATTCATTCCCAATCTCAGGCGGGGATAGTTTCAACCCTGCCAGCCGAATAACCTCGGCTAAACCCGTCCGTTGCGAGGGTTGGGCCAGTTCAAGGGCGGCGGCGTAATAGGCGGCGGGGTGGTGCTGTTTGAGAAATTCGAGACGGGTGTTAATTAAAGCTTTTTCTAAAGAACCTTCAAACTCTTCGCCCGGAATTGGTAGCTCTTGAAAAGATACAAAAGGCGTGTTTTGCTTTTCCAGCCAGTTGTTCAAAATATCCAGGGCCAGTTGTAACCAGCTAACCCCTTTTGACTCCACAATTTCAACCAATCCGGTGCCGGGGGGAAGCTCCCCACCCACCACCACTGCCAGATCGGGGGTATCCGTCCCGTCATCGGCTGGCTGGTAGATTGCCTGCCCCCATAAAAATTCTTCCAGGCATATTAAAAATAAGCGAGGATGTAATACGGGCATTGTGCCAGCATCAGAGCTCAAATAGGCTACTGGGGCTAACACTTCATCGTCCAGGGCAGATTTATTTTTTAGATAATAATTCCCCAGTAATATTTTCCGGCTATTCTTGCCCATTGCCAGCCGAAGCTTTTGGGTAAAGAGATTGCCCTCAACATTATTTAAATCAGGGTAATTTGGTATAAATCCAAGCAGTTTCGCTACTAAACTATCACTGAGGCCGTAGGGCAAAACTATGGTTTTATTGCTTAATATCGAGTGTAATTCCTCAATTGCCAATATTGAACTGGCGATTCCTGAATCGGTAATCTCGGTTAATTCTTGCTCAAGGCGCGGGCGGAACTGGTCTGAATTTTCGGGGAAAAGCTTGGTTAGTTCGGCTTCGCAGCGGGCTCGTAAACGCTCATCGGCAGATTGGAAACTAAACTTCCAACTAGCGGCGCGGGCGGCGATATTGCGGTTGTTGAGTAGTGCGCCGGGCCAATCGTTATTGTTGTAATAGGCTACCAGTTCGGCGGTGGAGCGAAGATGGAGCGGTACGGCGGGACGAATGGGCGGAGGGGCATAAAGCCAATCCTGTTGGGCGCGTTGCAGAGTGGCTGGCGGGAACTGGCTACTGACGGTGCGCGACATCCGTCCCCGTAGCGCGGCATACGCCCCCGAACTCTGGTTGGAAAGATAGCGAGCCTCACCCGTACCGACCAGCCCGATTTTAAGGTCACGCGACAATTTCACCAGAGCGGCATTAAACTTAACCTGGGGACTCTCACTATCCACCGAACCGGGTTGCAGGGTGGTAGCAATCGGCGAAACCCCCAGATAAAAATGCTCAGGCCCAAAAATATCCCGCAAGGCACTAGCTCGATTTTTGGCTTCAGTAGCCTTGTGGCGTAAGGCACTCGAAACTGGCCCGCCGTAATAAGGCGAGATGGCAATCAGCCCGTTTTTATATTCCGCAAGCTCTTCCAGGGTGACAAAAGCGGTCAGGGGGGTAGTTCCGGCTCGAATCAGAGCTAATGAAGCTAACCCACACAGGTTGGAATAACCCTTTAGACTCTCCGCCAGCAACAGCAGGGAATAGGATAGCCCCTTTGCCCCCTCGTAGCTCAGACCAACCTCAAATCCAGCTAACGGCGAGATAGCCGAATCCGCCAGCAACCGTCGCCATTCGGGGTAGGCCACCAGCGAAAACGTGTCGGTAAGAGCCGCTGCTACCCGCTTGTCCCCCGCATGCGTCCCTAACAGACTCTCAGCCAGGTCTGCCGCTTCGGGTAAGCCGCCAAAGGCCGACCAGCGACTATAAAGTTGTAAATAGGCAAATTCATATCTCTCAACCATAACTATATCCTAAACGATTTGGGAGCGGCTGTCCAATTCCTAAACAAAGGGGCGAAGTGGGGCTAACAATAATTCGAGGCTACGTCGGAAGAAACTGGGGTTGGCGAATTCGCCCAACTCAGCCCGGCGGCAATTCGCCAAATCATCCCGGAACATCTCTTCCATTTTTTGGGCAAAATCCGGGTTATTTACAAAAAGATTAATTTCATAATTTATCAGGCTGCGCCCGTCCAGATTAGCACTCCCAACCGTACTCCAGGAGCCATCTATTGTTGCAGTTTTGGAGTGAATTACCGTTTTGCGATAGAGCCATATATTCCCCCCCGCCTCAATAATCCGATGTAGCAAGGGACGGGCCAATAAATCCACTATCAGGTGGTTGGTGCGTTCCGGTATGATAATTTCGACCCGCACCCCCCGTCGCATAGCTTGCATTAGCGAGATTTCCATCAGAGTATCGGGTAAAAAATAGGGATTGGTGATAAGAATATATTTTTGAGCATTGTCAAAAGCCTCAAGGTAAGTGTCCCGGATGGTTTTTTGAGCCGCAATCGAGCCAAAAATCGGGCTGGGGCGACTTTCCCGCAGCCACAAAATATGGTCATCATCGGGATTGGGCTTAAAGGGTAATTCGAGGCGGCGTTTCGGGCCATGGTTATATTTATTCCAGAGTTCGGCAAAGGCCAGGGCTAATTCCTCAACCGTCGGGCCTTCCATCCGCAAATGGGTATCGCGCCAGGTAGTAGCATACTCGCGCCCGATGTTCATCCCACCCAGATAACCGATTTTATTGTCAATTATCAGGATTTTGCGATGATCGCGAATATAAGTACCCAACCAAAGAAAATTCAAATAAGTATAGAGCGGGCCATACCAGTTAATGATGCATTCTTTGGGCCAACGCCGAAACCCAAGCGGCATAAATATACTACCGAACCCATCAAAGGCGATATAGATTTTTACCCCTTCTTTGGCCTTTGCTATCAGCCGCCGTTTGAATTCGCGCCCAATTGCGTCTCCCTTGAAAATATAAGTCTCCAGATAGATTGATTCTTTGGCAGAATCTATATCGTCCAACATATCCTTAAAAGTATAGCTGCCATAGTTATAGATTTTCAGGCGATGGTTTGCCTCTACCTGTACTTCATCCAACAGGCGGTGGGGAAACTTAAAACGGCGGCGGCGGCGGCGTAGACTGCTAAGAGCAATCCCGCCATATATAAGCAGAATCAAAGTCACGAGGAAATAAAGGGTAGAATAAAAACCTATTTTTGCCAGGGGCCAGGCCGGACTACGCCGGAAATGTCTAAACAACTCTCGGAAAAAAACTATTAGTATCCGCACCCAACGAAACAAAGCTGCCTCCCTAACTTGATTGCTTCCGATTAATTCCTGCTGCCTTGCTATTTTAACACTAATTCTCTTCTTTTGGGGGACAGCTAGAAAGCGGCTGACGAAGCAGCCTCCTACGAGGTAAGGAGTCAAAAAAGGGACAGTGCTACCGTCCCCTTTACAAAAGCTTATTTAGCTGACAACTACTTAGCGGGAGTGCGTTCAGCTTTGCGTTTGTCGCGCACTTTTTTGTCTTTTGCGCGGTGTTTTTGCAGCGCAACTTTTTTGCGTTTGTTCATGACTGTATATCCTTCCTTAAATAATAATTGTATTGGTAGGAGCAAGCTCCATCTTACGACAAGCGGCTGGCGGAGCAGCCTCCTACTGATTAGCTTAAATTACGAATCGCGATTTGGGCCGGGGCGCGGGCCAGCCGGATTATAACCTTCACCGTTATTAGGGCGAGGGCCACTTAGCGGTCGCCTGTCGCCACCCTGGTTATAACCGCCACCACCTTGATTATAGCCACCACCTGGGCCACTTGGCGGACGCCTATCCCCACCTGGTCCTGGAGGCCTTCTATCGCCGCCGGGGCCACCTGGTCGCGGGCCACCAGGACCACCTGGAGGTCGTCTGTCCCCACCGGGGCCACCTGGTCGCGGGCCACCAGGACCAGGTGGCCTTCTATCCCCACCGGGGCCACTGCGAGGTCTATCACCTCCGGGGCGGAAACCTCCAGGACGGTCAGATTTTGCCTTGAGCGGCCACCATTTTTTGATTGCGTGACGCTGCAAAATCGTTTTGGTACCGCCATTTAGCTCAACGATTTTGATAATACTACTATCTGCGCCATCTACCGTGCCTAACAAAGTTTCGCCGCTCATTAGTAGAAAACCAACCTGGGGACGACGCTCTTTTTTAAGCAGTTCCAGAAAGCGGGTGTGGGTGCTTCGAGCGTAATCGCTGAAATCATCCACGTTCACATCGAAATATTCAGCCAATTTACCGCGCGACGTAGCATCCCCGGCGTGCTTCTCCAGTTCAATCGCGTGAATATAGTGTTCCGGCAAACCAATTTCCGCCGCTACCTCGCGGGGAGTAATGCCATCCTTGTGGGCGCGAAGATAGAGGATGTATGAACCTAGACCCATATTTTAGCCGCCTTTCTCGTCGCCCTTTTCATCAAAAGCATCGGCCTTGCGGTAAAAAGCCACCGCCAGTTTACGCAAAATTACCTCTTCCCCGGTTTTATCGTCAAGGATATGGATAGTAAAGGGCGTAAAGTCGCTGACTACTCCAGTAAATTCCTTGCCGTTGAGGAAAGTGAAGGTTAATGCTACTTTCAGGTCACGCTGTTTGCGTAAATAGGCCGACTCAATGTCGCCCAACTGCTCGGCGGTATATTTCATCACGGGCTTGGGGTCAGTAGGCGAAACATCCTTGATAGGGTCAAGCTCATTGCTCGACCTCGGCTCTTTAACGGGTTTAGCAGCCGAAACTGGCGTAGCCGGGCGCGGCGCGGGGTTGGGGCGCGGGGCGAAATTCCCGGTGGGGGCGGGACGCGGCGCAGGATTAAAGTTCCCCGAAGGACGCTCATTACCAAAATTGGCAGGAGCTGGGCGGGGTGGGGCGGATTGTGTAATTATCGGGCGGGGTGAAAACTCTTCAAGCGGTAGATAGTAGAAAGCGGCAAAACGCTGTCGTTCAGCATCGGTTGGTTCCCGCTCCCCTTCTTCAAGGGCGATTATGCGCTCCCGACTGATTTTCAGGCCAGCGGTTAAGTCAGCATAACCCTTTTTGTTAACCTTTTTTAATTCTTTAATTTTGCGTCCAAAATTGAACGGCTCAGATGGAGTCATCTGGCTGTGCCTCCCCCATAGAAGTCCTCTTATCATTTAATTCCTGACACAGAATGTTGACTGGAAGGCCTTCCAAAGTGTGCCGGTGTATTGCAGGGATAAGAGTATCTTTCTTAAATATTTTAGCAACCTGATCTGACATGTCAATTAAAAAAGCCAGCTATGCAGCCAGCTCTATCATGCCTGGACATACCACCATAATATATCAGAGGGGTGGGCTTGTCAACCTCAAATGAGGCTGTGCTACATCTTAATAACGATAACGGGTAGCCCCTTCTTTGACGTTGTTAAGCACCACGCCCAAAACATTAGCCCGTACCTTTGCCAACTGCTCTTTAGCTTCTTTAGCGTCATCCCGTTTAGTTTTATTGGCCTTGAGTACCAGCAGTACCCCATCCAGCTTGGTGGAAAATACCGCCGCATCGGTAACGGCTAACAGGGGGGGCGCGTCAAAAAAGATATAATCAGCCTCATCCCGCAATCGTTCAATAATTTCCCGCATCAGGTTGCTGCCCATAATTTCGGCGGGGTTAGGTGGCAGTGGCCCAGCCGGGAGTAGTTTCAGGTTTGGCACCCCAGTTTGGACAAAGGGGAATTTAAAGCTATTGGCAGCTCCATTTTTGGCGGCTACTGAGGTAAGTCCCCCGGCATCCAATACCACATTGGTCAGCCCTGGTTCTAAACTTACCCCAAAAATAGTGTGCAGACGGGGGCGGCGCAAGTCACAATCTACCAGAGCCACACTATTTCCGGCCTGGGCAAAGGTTATGGCAAGGTTAGCCACAGTTTCGGATTTACCTTCGTCAGGGCGGGCACTGGTCAACAAAATCGCCCTTAACTGTTTATCAAGGCTGCTAAACTGAATATTAGTTCGCAGGTTACGGAAAGCCTCGGCGGCAGGCGATTGTGGGTCAGCCAGCGTTACTAGCGTTTCCAATTGGGTATTATTTATTCCGGCAGTCATTAGCGGTTAGTGCGCTCCTTTTGGGTATTAACTTCAAATAAAGGTTCGGCGGCAGCATCGGCAGGTCTAGGGGTTACTTTGGGCGGTTGGTTGCTAACAATCGCCTGTCCAGTATGTTTCCAGGCGGGTACTGCCCCAAGCACGGTCATCCCGGTAAAACGCCCCACTTCTTCCTCACTTTTAAGGGTATCGTCAAAAAATTCTATGGCGAAAATAAAAATCAGCCCGATTACCAATCCCAAAGCTAAACCCGCCAACGTATTAAGGTTTGTACGCGGGCCATTGGGTTGGCTGGGAATTGCGGCAGGGCTGGTATTTTTGATGTAGGTCTGTTGGTCTTGATTGTATCCGGCTATTTTCTGCTCATTTTCGTCTACCAGAATTTGGGCGGCGGTATTGGCAATATCGGCAGCCCGCTTGGCGTTAGTGTCGTCTACGGTAATCACAAAAGTATATTCAGAAGGGCGGGCCTGTACTTTGATTTTGCCCCTGATAGCGTCGGCGGGTAGGTCAAATTTGCCCTTGTCACTGATAAGGCTGGCAAATTCGCTAGAGTCAAAGCGGGCTGGATAACTGTTGATTTGTTCCCGAATCGAAGCCCAAAGGTTGTTGTCGGCTTTGCCCACATCGCCCTGTAACTTGGCAACCGCCTGATAGGTTTTGGGTTGGGTCAGGCTGTAGCCAAAAGCAACGCCGCCTGCCACCAGAGCCACCACCACCGCCAACCACCAGCGTTTTTTTAAGATGTTCAGATAATCTTTAAACCGCATGCTTTATCCTGTAAGGTGTCTAGAACGAACGGATTCTCCCCGAAGCGGACAAGGTACGCCCGAACGAATTGTTCCCACTTCCTTTATAGGGAAAGGGGCTTGGGGGTTAGGTTTGCTACCTTACCTACGCGCTTCCTGGCGTTCAGGTTCATCCTGTGAAACGCCGGGCGGGGTGGAATTGTTGCTGCCACGCCGTCCCCCAAACATTGGTTTACCGGGAATTGTCCCGATAATCGGTAAGCCCAGCACTTCCTCAAAATCGGCCTTGCTCCGCAGGGTAGTATCCAGATAGTTCAAAAGGAAAGCCAGACCCACCCCCAGAATAATCCCGATTATTGCCCGAATTGAGGCCAACAACAGATTACGCCCACTATTGTAGGTAGCGGTAGTGGGTTGGTCTATAAGCTTGGCTGAATAAAGCCGCTCGTCACCCCGCGCCAGATATTTCCCGGCGTTTTTTTCCATATTTTGGGAAAGAGCCTTGACCAACACCATATTTTTTTCGATGGTGTCAGCCCGCACCGTAAACGTTAGTTCGCGGTGTTTGCGCTCAACATCAAAAGACCCTTTCAGGTCATCTACAGATAGAGGGTAAGGGGTGGATTTGAGGGAGTCGGCTACATCCGTCAGGAAAACACTACCTTTGACAATTTTGGTGTAATCGTCCAGCACATACTCGGCGGAAATAGAGCGATAGTAATCGAAAAAGTCCTGATAGCCAGTGTTTACCTGAGTTGGAGGAGGTAAATCACGCTGGATATTAACCACAAAATCTGCCTGATAATTGGCAGTGGTAGATTTATAAGTGGTATAAGCCACAAATACACCACCAACCGTAAATATCAGAACCACCCACCAGTAACGCAGAAGAATTTGCCAGTATCGCCGTAATTCCATTCCTTAACCTTATATAGTATTGTGCAGACCAATGTGTCTACCGCTACGGTTTCGTTCTCATTGTCGGGGTTGACCAGTGTGCCAAGCCATCTTCAACGATGGTTTTTTCGCTGCTCTGCTCGATGGCCCAATCAGTTGCTTGAGCGTTTTGGGAGGCTTTGAATTCGGCGTAGCACTCCCTGACATAGGTATCAAAACGCCGGGTGAAAATCTTGCGGTCAAAACCTTCGGCATACTTCCGAATAAAATCGCTATCATATTGACGGCTGGTGGCTTCAAAACGTTTAACCGCCTCAATTAACGATTCCGGAGTCTGCTCATCAAACAATACTCCTGTTTCACCCTCGATATTAACCTCGGCAGGCCCATTCTGATTAATCGCAATCACGGGCGCACCACCTGCCATCGCCTCAACCTGAGTAATGCCAAAATCCTCCGCCCCCGTCTGGATAAAAGCCTTGCACCGACTAAAAAGCTCGCGGAGTTCTTTGTCAGGCATATAGCCCAGCATTTCGGTTTTTGGCCCAGCCATTTTCTTGAGATTTTCCAGGTCGCGACCTGTACCGACCACTTTCAGGGGCAAATCCAGCTCCTTGAAGGCTTTTACCGCAATATCAATCCGTTTGTAGGGCACCAGTCGAGCGGTTGTCAGGTAAAAATCCTCACGCGGCCCAGAGCGATACGGAATTTCGCTAACCTCAACCGGCGGGTTAATCACAACCGAGTCCAGTCCCCAGAACTCTTTAATTCGTCCAGCAATCGTCCTTGAGTTCGCCACGTAGTGATTGGGACGGGCCGAGCTATTGATGTCCCAGAGTCTAACATAGCCCATAATGATTGGCAAACCTACCTTAGCCAGTTTACCCATATTTTCGCGTTTGGTGTAATCCTCCACATCCCAGGCGAAACGCATCGGGGCGTGGCAATAACAGATATGCAGAGTTTCGGGGCGGGTCACGACTCCTTTAGCCCAGGCACTACTGCTGCTGATTACCAAATCATATTCACGCAGGTCAAAACTTTCAAAAGCGAAGGGGTAAGCCAAAAGATAGGCTTGATGCCGTTTTAGCACTCCCGGTAGGTGGCGCATAAAGGAGGTGCGGATTTCATGGCCCTCAAATTTACCCGCCATCAGCTTTTTATCGTAGATAGCGGTATAGATTGGGGCACCGGGATACAAATCGGCAATCGCTTCCAGGACGCGCTCCGCTCCCCCGTACTGGTTTAGATAATCGTGAACCAGGGCTACTTTCATCTTTTGCCTTAATATGCCCCCTCTCCCCGAATAACGGCGGGAATAGTACGGAGCAAAATTTTAATATCGAGCCATAACGACCAGTTTTCGGCGTAGTATATATCAAGTTTGACCATATCTTCAAATGTGAGCTTGCTCCGTCCGCTAACCTGCCAAAGTCCCGTAAGGCCGGGAGTGACTTCCAGGCGGCGGTAGTGCCATTCCTGATATTTTTCCACCTCGCGGTCAATCGGCGGGCGAGGCCCCACAAAACTCATATGACCGAACAGAATATTGAAAAATTGGGGTAATTCGTCCAAACTGGTGCGGCGGATAAACTTGCCAACTCTGGTGCGACGCGGGTCGTTGGTTAGCTTGAAGGTAGCCCCACCAGTTTCGTTGAAAATCATAAGTTCTTTAATTTTTTCGTCGGCATCAACCCGCATTGAGCGAAACTTATAGAAAGTAAAAGGTTGACCGTTTTTACCTATCCGAGTCTGACGGAAAATAATCGGGCCGACTGAGTCCAGTTTAACGGCAATCGCCACCACTAACATTAGCGGGGAGGTTACAAGAATTGCTCCTAATGCCAGCAGGATGTCCATACCTCTTTTCAGCAGGTAGTTCCAGCCCCGCAGATTGTTCATCTTGAGGCCAATTAGAGGCACGCCGTTAATCTCGGTAAAATTAAGTGAGTCTACCCGTAGTTCAAATATATCCGGCACCAGCGTAAAATCTACCCCGCTTTCCCGGCACTGCACCATAATTTCGTTAATCGCCTCGTAGTGGGTAGCGGGCAGGGCAATCGCCAGTTCATGAATATTGTGTTCATAAATTAATTCGTTGAGGTTTTGCAAACTGCCCAACTTGGGTACGGGTTGGTTGTTCTGGTAGCGCGGCGGCAAAGTCCACTCGGAAAATCGCAACTGGTTATCGGCATAACCCTTGAGGCTGTAGCCGAGGTTAGGACGCTCCACCACCGCTTGCATCAACCGGGAGGCAGTATCGGTTGCGCCTACCACCAGTAAATTTCGCACCCCCACCCCCCGTTTCCACAAGGCGCGGCGAATAGTGCGGGCGGCGACCCGTTCCGAAATCAATAGAAATATTGCCAGGGGTATCAGGTAAATGAACATCAGGCGGCTAAAGGCATGGGGGCGGCTAATAAAAACCAGCACTATCATAGTAGCAACTGCAACCAGAGTAGAGCTAAATATAATTCCAACTTCATCCAGGAAGGTAGTAACCCGGTTCTGGCGATAGAAGCCTTTGAAGTGGAGCGAAACCACCAGAATAAAGGTAAAGGCCGCAACAGTAGGGAGGTATTCGCTGAAGGGCACCTGGTTTTCTTCCAGCACTTCCTTGCCTATTTGCAGCCAATAGCGAATGATATAAGCGAAGGCAAAGGCCAGAGCTATAAGGAAGGTGTCCAGCAACAGCCGCAGGGCATATGAAAATCGGGCCCGGTTGCGGGCCACGCGCTTGTTATCGTTCATTGCGGCAGATTTGGCACTTTGGTTTTGGGCTTTGACGAAGTATTTAGCGGTGTTTTTGGGTTTTTTGGCTACGGGGGGCATAGAGCCACTATCGGCTGCCTGCCCGTATTCCAACTGACTCCGGCCAAACAATGAATTTTGGGTAGGATTCCTCTGAGGCGTTACCGCATCTTTATCGGCTTTAAGGTCTGCATCCTCTTTACGCCGGGTCGGATTCTCGTTCTCTACCGAACTCAACGGCTATTAAACCTCCCTACGAACTTCTCCAAAGATATGGCCCGATAAACTGCCAGTAGGCCATAACTCACTCTTACAATATCCGCCTTGATTGCCATGCCAATTTTCATTCCCCGGATTGCGTGAGCAGTTACCAATTAAAGTGCATTATAGCACAGCCCAAGCATTTGTTAAAATTCGGGTTTACAACAAAAAAGGTAGACACATTGGTCTACCCCCTACGAATTTCTTTCCGACAACCGACGAGTGAACACCGACAACCGTTAGCGGCGACTTTCGGCAAAGAAGGGATCGTCTTTCCAGACTACTTCTTCCTCTGCTGGCAGCTCCTCAAACTCCATCTTGAGGGTACTATCCTCATAGTAGTAATTCACAAGCTGGCTGTGCAAAAGGATAGCGGGCAGTGTGACCGAACGTTGAGTTCGTCCGGCACTGACGTTAACATCGGTGCCATTATGAGTTATGTAAAGCTCCTCATGCTCATCCACAAAAGGCAGATGGACGCATAGACGGTGGTGGGGTAGCCTGACCCCTTTGGGACTGGGCATATCTTCCAACCAGATTAAGGGCTGACTATATAAGCAGTCTATCGGGTTAACCTCGCCAAAGGTTTTTTCAGCGATGGGGGCTAAACTTTTCACCCCTATCGGCTCCTCATCTTCCAGAATTGACCTGAAGATAGGCATGGGATGGAAACCATCCTCAATTTCCTGAAGATACTTAGCCTGTAAATCTACCCAGTAGTCGAAATAGGGGCCAAGCTGTTTGTCTTTCGGCAAAATCTTGTTGACGATTACCGCATCCAGCCGAATACCATAGAGACTTAGAAAAGTGTAGGCCCGTTTTGTTTCCATTACTGGCAATTTCTCAGGGTTCAGCACCAGCCGAATAGAAACATCCTCGCTCACAATAAAGCCACTGAGGGCGTTCATCACATCCATCAGCTTATTGACTTCCTTGAAGAAATCGTCATCCGGGCCATTCTGGCGGAAAGGCCGAACAAAGCTGCTAAACCCCCGGTATACTTTTAAGAAGTTCTTACCAGTATTGCCACCAATAATCATTTCAGGATAGGCCAACAGCCGCAAAGTATTGCCAGTAGGAGCCGTATCCACGATTATACAATCCCATTTGCCGCTCTTGTATTCGACGAGCAAACGATTAAGGGCCAGCACCTCATCCATACCGGGCTGGTTACTGAGTTCGGCGGCGACACTGCTATCAACCCCCCGCCCTTCATAGGTGCTGGTCATAAACTTCTGAAAACCGCCCATCGTTTTCCGCATCTCATAGACAGTATCAATTTCCAGGCCGTAGAGATTAGGAGCAAGTAGGGTCAGTTCGTCCCGACTGATGGCCTGACCCATCACATCCGAAAGAGAATGAGCCGGGTCACTGGACATTATCAAAACTCGTTGCCCCCGACTGGCAATCAAACTAGCCGAAGCCGCGCTGATGGTAGTTTTGCCGGTGCCGCCTTTGCCACTATAAATTATAACTCTGGTAGCCATCTCTCTTGACCTCGCTGGATTTAACTGGATTTGGACAGGGCGTAGGTATCGCCTTTTAAACTAATTCGAGAAGTGAACGTGCAAAATCCCATCCTTAAAGCGCGCTCCCTTGGCGTTACAGTTTGCCAGAGCATTCGGCAGTAATAAATCGCGCTTGAAGTTACCAATTTCAACGATTAACTCATCACCCTTTTTGGTCATGTTAATCTTGCCGACTTCCAGGTTAGGCATAGCCATTTGTAAAACATACTCGCCATTGATTTTAACGATTTCCTGACTTTTACCCTGGAAGAAAAGTTGGGTGGGGTCTTGCTGATGGTAAATATCTTCAGCCAGACCACTCAAAGCCTCTAAACCAACCACCTCTTTTGACTTCATTGGCACTTCAAAAATAGGCAGAGGGGCAAAGGTGCGATATATCAGGTCGCGATATTCCTGTTGCCGCTCGCACAGGGCCGAAAAGAAGGGGTCGTTGCTTGCTTCGGGCAAAATTCGGTTAGAAATAATACTATCTACCGGGTAATTAAAAAGGCTCAGGTAAGTAGCGGCCCGTTGGCCCTCTTTAATAACCATTTTCTCCGGGTTTAGAACAACCCGATAAGAGGCAACTTTGGGGTTAATCAGGGTTTTGTGCATTACCTCAACCTCAGCCGCAATCTGAGGTATAGCTTCAAAAATATTAGCTTTGGGCATCAATGGTTTAAGGATTGGCATCGCCAGTTTCATAGTGCGGCTATGCCATGCCCCAATGCGGTCAGCATACCAGGTGAACATTTCGGGCATACTCAACAGCCGAACGGTTTCGCCAGTGGGAGCAGCATCAATTATTACCGTATCAAATTCACCACTCTGAATGTGCTTCCATATCTGGAGCAAGCTGATAATCTCGTCCATACCGGGCAGCAAGGCCATTTCCTCAGCTACCACTTCGTCCGCGCCTTTTTTCTTGAGCATAGTTGCAAAATAGCTCTCAAGCTTACGCCAGCTATTGCGTACCTCATCCAGAACGTTGATTTCTTGAGCCCACAGGTTATCGGCAATTTTTATGGGGGTGGATTTCAATGGGAGGTCAAGCGAGTCCGCCAGACTGTGGGCGGTATCAGTGCTAACCACCAGGGTACGATAACCTAATTGGGCGGAACGAACAGCACTAGCGGCTGAAATAGTAGTTTTGCCTACGCCACCCTTACCTACATATAGTATTACTCTCACGGCTGCTTACCTACTTTTTTCTTTGATATACCTGAAATCACCTGTTAAGCTAGAGGTCAGCCAAATTACCAAAAGAAAATTCCAAAAAACTTCGGCTGTATGAAGCTTTGACAGAACGGTTGACGAGATGTATAAAGCCTAACAGGAAACGAAAATCGAGTCTGTAGCGTGAACTACGATACCACTTAGCTACATTGTTGCTTATTCCTCTTCCAATTTCCACCTCTTATTTGGGATATGTCTGGTTAGTATTTACAAATAATAATTTATTACTTTTAAAAACCTTCCAACCGCGTTTTACCTTAGTGGTGTTGTCAATTAAATCTGGTGGTGTTATCATGTGGTTAAGGTGTCATATGAAGGTGCATTTATCCATAAGAATTACTCAGACGATATCCTAAAATTCAAGAGGAGTATCCAACATGGCGTACATCCAATTCGTTAAAAATTACCAGGACCATAGCACGGATATGGGCTACCAGTTTGAATTTTTTTGCGACCGTTGCGGTAACGGCTTTATGAGCCAGTTTCACCCCAATAAGCTTGGAGCAGTCGGCGAGGTAGCGCGAGGTCTGGGTAATGTCTTTGGGGGCTTTCTCGGACGAGCGGCAGGAGCCTCCGATAATGTAGACCGGCTGATGCGCGGCAAAGCCCATGACGATGCGCTGGCTCAAGCTACTTCGGAAATTAAACCCTTGTTTAATCAATGCCAGAGATGCGGAACATGGGTTTGCAAAAATGTTTGCTTTAACAACGAAGTGGGCATGTGTGCTAATTGCGCCCCCAAGAAAGAGGGCGAAATCGAAGCTGCCAAATCTGCCGCCTTTGTCCAGCAAGTTCAGCAAAAAGCCTATGAAACCGATTTTGTAGCCGATGTAAATCTGAACCAGCAAAGGGTAGTGACTTGCCCTCGTTGCGGTAGCGGCACCGGTGGAGCCAAATTCTGCCCAAGCTGTGGCTTAAACCTTGTCCCTGCTCAGGAAACTTTTTGTACCGCTTGTGGCAATAAAACTACTCCCGGCATGAAATTCTGCGGTAGTTGCGGGAATAAGCTCCTGTGACGATGGCAGCTAATTTAGCTCAGGTTCAGGAACGTATCGAGCGCGCCGCCCAGCGTGCAGGTCGAAACCCCGCCGAAATAACCCTGGTGGGAGTTTGTAAAACCGTTGGGCGGGAAGTAATAGAAGAAGCCTACCAGGCCGGACTGCGGGTCTTTGGCGAAAACCGCGTACCTGATGCCGAGGAGAAGTTTAACCCTTTGCCATATCAAGCTGGGCAAGGCCAACTACATCTTATCGGGCATCTCCAGAGCAATAAGGCCAAACGCGCGGTCAACCTTTTTGACATGGTTCATTCGGTGGACGATTATAAACTAGCCGTCGCCCTTGACCGTCATTGTGCCGAACTCGGTAAAAAATTGCCGATATTAATTCAGGTAAATGTTTCGGGGGAACTTTCCAAAGAAGGGCTGGATCCTTCAGAATTGACCGAAAATCTGGAAAAAATCGCTCAATTGTCCAACCTTGAATTGCGGGGTTTAATGACGATTGCCCCCTTTGTTCAAAATCCCGAAGAAACCCGCCCGATTTTCCGTCAATTGCGGAGACTATTTGAAAACCAGGCAAATAGTGTTAAAATGTACAAGTGGCGCGATTTGTCAATGGGAATGACAAACGATTTTGAGGTGGCAATAGAAGAGGGAGCTACCTTGGTTCGGGTAGGTCGAGCTATATTTCAGTAGGGACATCCCACCATTACCCTTACTGAGCTTTGGGTTGCAGCCGGGTTACTAAATGTTCAACACTTCGCACTTAATCGAATATCTAACCAACCTCCCTCTTTTGCAGGTCCCTAGCTCATTGTTGCAGGCGGCCCTAAACGAGGGGCTACGGCTGGCCCGCACCGATACCGGGCTGGTTATCTTCTTCGATTATGACGAAGGCCGGGAGTCAGGCACCGATGTAGGGGTTTTACGCTATTTTCTGGCAACCCAAACTACCCAGTTCCAGAGTCAACCCAATCGTAATGGCTCATCCGATCAGAATCCCCTGAGTGTCTGGCTTCCCAAGAGTCCCTCCATTCAAGAAATCAGTGTAGCACCTGGAAATGTGAGGCGGGTTCTGGTTTTACCACTGATTAACCCAAATAGCCAACAAGCTCTCGGCATGGTTTTGTTGTTAATGCCTCGTACCGACCCTAACGGTGCCATCAGCCTCACCATCAATAGCAACGATATACCTCATCTGGCAGCCTATACCCGAGCCACTTCCAACGCCTGGGCCAGTCTGCGTTCCCTCACTAATATGTCCCGCCGCCTGGAAGACCTGGTGCTGCTCAACGATGTAGCGACTGCTATCACCCAAAACCGTAACCTCCAGGATTTGCTCAAGCAAATTATGGAGACTACCGCTCAAATGTTGCACGCCAACGCCTGTACCCTGATGTTGCTTGACCACGCTAGTAACGAACTGGTTTTCAGCATTCCTGAAGGCGAGGCGGGCGAACAGCTTAAACAGTACCGTTTGCCCCTTTCGCAGGGTATTAGTGGTTATGTGGCGCGCACCGGGGAACCTGTTATCGTTAACGATGTCGCCAAGGACCGTCGCTTTAACCAAACGGTGGACAACAAAACTGGTTTCGTTACCAAAACGATTATGTGTGTGCCAATGGTAGTGCGTGACCGGACTATCGGGGTAATCGAGGTTATCAACAAGAAAAATAGCGGAGTATTCAACCCTAACGACCTGGCCTTGCTTTTAACCCTGGCGGCGCAATCGGCTATTGCTATCGAAAATGCCCAGCTTTATTCCGACCTGCGGGAAGAACGCGACAAACTTATCGCCAAAGAGGAAGAAGTCCGGCGCGATTTAGGGCGCGATTTACATGATGGGCCAGCGCAGGTTATCGCCGGGATTGCGATGCGGGCTAATTTTATCCGCAAACTTTACGAAAGTGGCAACGAACACGACAAGCTGGTTGAGTCTCTAAACGAATTGGAACAAGTAGCTCTGCAAGCCGCCAAAGACATTCGTACCACCATGTTCGGTTTGCGCCCCTTGATGCTGGAGACTAAAGGTTTAATTCCGACCCTGGAAGCCTATGTCGAGAAATTACTAACCGAGAAGTGGCAAACCCACCTGATTGTGGAGGGTTTTGGTATACCCGAAACCGAAGGCGAAATACGTCTACAACATAATACCGAAGCCGCCGTTTTTATTATTATTCAGGAAGCAATTAATAATATTCGGAAGCACGCCGACCCCGCTAATGTCTGGCTCAGTCTCACCCACGATGTCGAAAGCACTACAATTAGTGTCCGCGACGATGGTAAAGGCTTTGACAGCGAGGCGATGACCGCCAATTACGATAAACGGGGCAGTTTCGGTCTGCTCAACATGCGAGAACGCGCCCGCCTTATCAATGCTTCCTACAACCTCTTTTCCCGGCCCGGTCAGGGAACTAACATCACAATGGTTATCATGCATAGCTCCTTGCCCCAGGTCGGCACCCAGGCCCTCGCCGTTACCCAACTTAATTCAATCTGAGGTAGGCTGTCGGTTGTCGGTAAAAATCTAAAATCGAATATCTAAAATCAAAAGAAATTTGTAGGAGCAGGCTCTGTCCTGCGACAATTTATCGGATCACGGAGCATCCTCTTACATTTATCATCCCCAGCCAAAACATCCTGTCCATTCTGTATATCCTTCTTAATCTTTTTCTGATAAACAAATAACCAATAACGAACACCCGCCCAAAGACCTATTTTCAAAAACTATTATCAGGTGGTATAATTTTAGTAGAACGGTCATTTAACCAACGGGGCAATTTACCCCAGACTGTTTCTCGTCCAATAGCTTTTGTAGGGATAGGTGAGTATGCGTAGGATTCTTTCTTAAATAAGCCGATTGCCGTCAGGAATTGAATTTGGCCTGCCCGCTTGCGGCTTAACTTTATTTCTGACCGTTTTTTAACTTTAAGAAAGAATTTAAGCATGCTTAAAATAACCGACATTAGCAAAAGCTATGGGGATGATATTATCCTCGATAAAATTAATTTCACCCTGAACCGAGGCGAACGCGCCGGACTAATTGGCCCAAATGGAGCGGGCAAATCCACCCTTCTACGAATTATTACCGGATTGGAACAACCCGACAAAGGGAGTATTTGGCTTGAACCTGCGGCGCGGCTAGGTTATCTGGCTCAGGCTCTGGTATATAGGCCAGAAGCCACCGTTGGACAAGTCGTGAGCGAGGCAAGTGGTCCAGCCCTACAACTTCTAAGCGAAATTGAGCAATTGACTGAGGCGATTTCTACCGCCGAGGGTGACGAGTTTAATACCCTGATGGAGCGTTATTCCACCGCTCTGGAAGAAGCCGAACGCCTGGACGCTTATGGTGCTTCGGCCCGATTGGCGGAGGTGCTGGCAGGGTTGGGTTTGGCGCATATTGACGAGAATACGCCTGTTGCCATCCTGAGTGGTGGGCAGAAAACGCGGTTGGGTCTGGCCCGTCTGCTATTGACTCGGCCTGACTTGCTGTTGCTGGACGAGCCAACCAATCATCTCGATATTACGGCGTTGGCCTGGTTGCAGGAATTTGTTTGCCAGTACAAAGGGGCGGTTTTGATTGTTTCGCATGACCGGGCGTTTCTGGATGGAGTCGTTACCCGGATTCTAGCCTTGGATAAAGACAGCCACAAACTCAGGGAATATGGCGGGAACTATAGCGACTACACCGAGGAGATGGAGCGGCAAAAGGCTAAACTCTGGGAGGACTACCAGCGTCAGCAAGAGTATATCGCTAAAGTCCAGGGCGACATTCGGGGGATTGAGCAGCACGCCCGCAACATCGAAGGCGAAACCATAGATTTTTATGTTCGCAAACGCGCCTTGAAAGTGGCCCGGCGGGCGGTGGTGCGCAAGAAAAAACTCCAAAAATTGCTGGACAGCGAGGAAAGGATTGATAAACCGCGCCAGAACTGGCAGATGAAACTGGATTTTGGCGAAGCTCCCGCCAGTGGTCAGGTTGTTTTGACGCTGGACAAAATCAGCAAAAGTTTTGACGGGCGTAACCTGTTTCAAGAGGTTAAGGCCGATTTGCGGCAGGGTGAGCGGGTAGCACTCGTGGGGCCAAACGGGGCGGGCAAAACCACCCTGTTGCGGATTATCACCGGGCAACTGGCGGCGGATTGCGGCACGGTGCGACTGGGGGCAAATGTGCGACCCGGCTACTTCTCGCAGGAACAGGAGGGGCTAAAGCCACATCAAACGGCTCTGGAAGCAGTGCGGGAAGTGGCGGCTATCTCCGAAACCGAAGCCCGTAACTTTATGCACTATTTCCTCTTTTCAGGCGATGCGGTTTTCACCCCGGTCGGTCAATTGAGTTATGGCGAACGCGCCCGACTGATATTGGCTCGACTGGTTTTAAGTGGCGTGAACTTTTTACTGCTGGATGAGCCGCTCAACCACCTGGATATTAACTCCCGTCAGGAGTTTGAGGAAGCTCTGGAAAATTTCGAGGGGACAGTCCTGGCAGTAGCCCACGACCGCTACTTTATCGAGCAGTTCGCCGAACGCCTCTGGGCTATTGTGGACAGCAAGCTGCTTAATTTCTACGAATTGGCCGATTATGAGAAAGCCCAACGGCTGGGGGATGGGTGATAGTGGTTAGGGAAATTCGTAGGGGCGGTTCGGGAACCGCCCAACTGAAAATATTTATTCTTGCTCCCGTACTAAGGTTTTATTTATTTCATCTTAAAACGGCAGCTTTGATAAACAGGCTATGGTCACCTTCCTGCCCATAAATTTCGGGGCGAGGGTGCGGGGAGTAATGATCCATATTGCTCCGCACCATTTCCAGCTCGGCATAATGACCCGGCGCGCTAAAATCGAAATCCACCAACTCAACCCTGATACCGTCTTCGTCTACAGTAAACAGACGGTAACACTCGCTGTCCTGGGGTGCGCCCGTTTGTACATAATGCCAGCCCTGCACATCGGGGCCAAAAATACTGTTGGAATGATTATGACCGCAAACGTAAATTCCTTGCTTACCCTCCAGTTTACCGAAAATCTCGAGCACCTCATCAGAGTTAGCAATATTTAGCATCGGCTCGGCACTGCGGAAAGTAGTATTAACAATCGGGTGATGGCCCATCACGATTAGATATTGCTGGTCGGAGGAATTAAAACTCTCAATTTCACTTTCTAACCAGGCTAGTTGCTCCGCCGATACAAAGCCACTCCAATCGGTATTACTTACTTTTGAGCGAGCCGTATCCAGTATCACAAACCGCGCCAGACCTGAATCAAAACTGGTGTAGAGTTCCTTATCAGACACCGAAGGCTGACCGCCTAAAAAGTGGGGAGCAAGTTCCGTCTTATCATGCGCATTGGTATCATGATTGCCCGTCACCCGGAACAAGTTCAGACCCATTCGAGCGGCTACGGCATCCTCTCCCTGCAACTCTTCGAGCGTTCCGAGGTTGGTAGTATCGCCAATCGCGATAACCATGTCGGCCTGATGTGCCACCACCTGACTAAACATTGTCTCAAATACACGCTCACGGGCGGCAGCGTGGGTCGGGTCGGTGAAAGTGCCATAGTGCAGGTCGCCAAGTAATGCAAATTTCATTTTATTCTCCTAATCGGTTGTCAGAAAGCTGTCAGCCATCAGCTATCAGCCGTCAGCAAAAACTATTATATTATGACTCGTTACCCCTTACTCGTTACTATTCCGTGGCATCCGCCAGAAATTGAGCAACCTGTTGATTTATCGCGTCCCAACTTCGGGTCAGGGCAAAATCACGAGCCACCTGTCCCATTCGGGTGCGAAGTTCGGCATCTTCTATTAACAACAAAGTTTTGTTCACAAAATCGGCTACATCCTGGGGCGCAGGCAAATAGCCTGTAACCCCAGGATGCACAATATCAGCAGGGCCACCTTCGCGTCGGGCTATCACTGTCAAGCCGCTTGCCATCGCTTCCTGAATCACCTGCCCGAAGGTCTCGGTCAGGGAAGTGTAGACAAAAATATCACCCGTAGCGTACATCTGGGCCAATTTTTCCCCAACCAATGGCCCGCTAAAATGTACATCCAACTTGCGTTTGGTAAAATAATCCTGAATATGATGAACAATAGTCTGGTTAGTGTTCCCGCCCGTAATAACCAGTCGGAAACGCTGCTTAATATCCCGCTTTGCCGCTTCTTTTATCAACTCCTGGTAGGATTCTGCCAGAAAGTCCAGCCCTTTTTCCAGACTAACCCGTGTTACACAGAGTAAAATCAGTTCACCGTTGGGGGCGAGACGCTCATGCAATTCCGGGCTACGTCTAACAGGGCTAAAGAGGACATTATCTACCCCTCTGCCCACCGATTTTATTTTTTTATCCGGCACGCCAACCGAAACCAGATATTCCCGACTGCTGGTTGAAGGCACCATCACGGTCTTCATACAGTCTTCCCGAAAAGCCACCCCCTGTAGCTGGTCAATTCCCCAGCTAACCGCGTTATTAATCAGCGGGGGCAGCATTCGCTTGGCATAAGCCGAGAGGTCGGTTTGATAATTCGCTACCATCGGTATTCCGGCCTTGCGTAACTGCACCCAGGTTTGGAGGCCGATACTGGCGGGACTGGCAAGATAAATAACATCGGGGCGAAAGGTACGCTCAAAGATTTTGCTCATACGGAAGGGATGAACAAACAACAGGTCAGGGTTATAAAATAAGGGTGTGCCGGGTAGTCGGATTATCGGCAATTTTTTTCGCAGGGGCAATTCATCGAGTTTACCAAATTCGGGGGCTACTGCCGCCACCTTTACCCCGCGCTCCAGCAAATATTCCAGCAAATATTGAGTAGCACGAGTAACCCCGTTAATAGGACCAAGCGACTCACTTAATACCAACACTTTTTTGTTTTTGAGTTTATCGGGTACGGGAAAAGCCTGACTATCGCCATTCAGATGAGGCCATTGCTCGGTTTGCTGGGTAAGAGTGTCTGACATTGTTTTTCCCCGAATTCAAGGCTAAAAAATTCCACTGTCGCGTTTTATAGACACAGTGGAATTACATCACAAACTCTTTAGCGGGACTTTAACGGCCTGTTAACAGTCTGTTAAAAATAATTCTTAATGTTCCCCCTACCCTGAATCATGAAAGGGGGTTAGGTCACTCATCCGGGTCTTCGCCGGGTTCCTCGTCCTTGAACTCTTCCCAGGATTTACGCACTACCCGTTTTACAATCCCATAATCATAGCCCCGCCGGAGCAAAAAGCTCCCTAACTTGCGGTAATATTCGGGCCAGGGTTCAGCCGCCAGACCTCGCCCCTTTTTCCGAGCTTGCCCCAGAGCCAGGTGCTCCTCTTTGGTCAGCCCCTCTTCATCGTCTTCGTCTACCGCCTTGAGAACCTGATTAATCGCTTCCTCGATATTTTCTTTGGCAACGCCCTTAGCCGAAAGCTCCTGTTTGATTAAAAGCTGACCCCGCGGAGCCGAAAAAGTCCGACTCTCAACCCAGTAACGGGCAAAGTCGGCATCATTCAGATATTTCAATTCCTTGAGGCGGGTAATAATTCGTTCAAGGGTAGCCTCGCTACCTTCAGGGTAACGCTGCTTGAGGCGGGTGCGCAGTTCGGATTCGCTGCGAGGGCGGGAGGATAGGGCGTGTAAAGCGGCGGTCAAACCCCGTTGATAAAAATCGGCCTCTTGCAACTCTGCCACTCGCTCGGCGGTAAGCTCCATCCCAGACCGGAGATGCTGTTCTGCCACCACCAGGGCGGTCAGGCTAAAAGCATACTCGCCATCCAGGTAAATATTAAGTCGCTCAGCATCGGTTTTCTGCGACTCAATCGAGCTTATGAGCCCACTGCCACTAAACTTTTCTTTTGGTTTGTGAGGAGGTCGGTTAAACATAAAAATTAAAAGCAGCCCTGGTTAGGGGGCTGCCCCTTTTGTTCTGGTGAGAAATTAGAATTCCAAATCCGCTTCGTCGCCTTCTTCGTTCGGTTCTGGCGCAATGGCTGAAATAGCCAGACCATCACCAACGGGTAAGCCTTTAGCAAAACTGTTCTGAGAGCGAATAAGACCTTCGATTTCCTCGGAAATGTCTGGGTTGGCCTTCAGGAATTCGCGGGCATTTTCCTTGCCCTGACCCAAACGTAGGTCGTTGAGGTAGAAGAACGCTCCACTCTTGCGCAGGATGTTCATCTGCACGCCTACATCAATCAGGTCGCCTTCCTTGCTGATACCGGAGCCAAACATAATATCAAATTCGGCTTTGCGGAAAGGCGGCGCAACCTTGTTCTTGATAACCTTCACCCGCACATGGTTGCCAACCTCGTCCAGCCCACTTTTGAGGGCTTCCACCTTGCGAATGTCGAGGCGCACCGAGGCGTAGAATTTTAGAGCCTGACCGCCCGACGTGGTTTCAGGGTTACCAAACATTACCCCGATTTTCATACGAAGCTGGTTGATGAAAATCAGCACGGTGCGGCTTTTGCTGACGGCGGCGGTTAGTTTTCGCAAAGCCTGGGACATTAAACGAGCTTGCAAACCAACATGCGAGTCGCCCATTTCGCCTTCAATTTCAGCGCGGGGAGTCAAAGCCGAGACGCTATCAATTACGATTACGTCAATCGCGCCACTCCGTACCAGTGTTTCGGTGATTTCCAGAGCTTGCTCACCGGTATCGGGCTGCGAAATATAGAGGTTATCTAGGTCAACCCCGCAATTTGCGGCATAAGCCGAGTCAACCGCATGTTCAACGTCAATATAAGCCCCAACCCCACCCAACTTTTGGGCTTCGGCAATTATATGATAGGCCAGGGTAGTTTTACCTGATGATTCTGGACCGTAAATCTCGATAATTCGACCACGCGGTACCCCGCCCACTCCCAACGCCAAATCAAGCGAAATTGAGCCAGTTGGCACAACCTCAACCGCCATTCTGACACTGGCATCGCCCATTTTCATTATCGCGCCCTTACCATGAGCGCGTTCAATCTGAGACATAGCCGACTCGATGGCTTTCTCCCGTTCCCGGTCAGTGCCATTCTTGTTATCAACTACAATCTTTTCTTCTTTTTCCACTCCATTAGCGTTGCGGCTGCTTCTTGCCATGATTTTCCTTCTTCTGTACTTTCCGCCTGATAGGGCTGACTTGGGTTTCTAAGCAACTTTAATCACAAATCGGAAGATTTGTTCTATATAATTATCCCGATTTTAGCACAAGTGTGCCACTAATGTCAACCGTTTTGACAAGGATGAGGGATGAAGAAATTAAGTTTTGAGGGTTGAGTTTTGAATGTTGAGTTAAAGACTCTAATTCAAAACTCATAACTCTTTTCATTCTTCTTCGGGATGATTATCTACCACATCGTAGCTGAAGGTGAGCAAGGGGGCTTGAACGGTTTCCCCGCTATGGTTGACGAAGATAAAATAGCCATTAGCCTGGTCAGTGGCGTTGAAATATTTGGGTATAACCTCATTGAAAAGAGCGGTGGCCTTTTCGCAGATGGCCTGAGTTTTTTCGGGAGTGGTTAATATGACAAAATCATCGCCGCCCACATGCCCCAGGAAATCGGTCTCGTTACCAGTGGCCTTAACCGCCTCAGTCAAAACCTGTCCGGCCTCTTTAATCAGGATATTCCCTTGCTGGAAAGTGTAAACTTCATTGAAAGCGGTAAAATGTTCAATATCAATATAAATGATTGTCCAGGCTTTGTCGGCAGTAACGGTATAATCCTCAATGGCTGCCTCAACCGCTTCGCTACCGGGGAGTCCGGTTAGTTCCGATTTTTCGCCCCGATTAAGGTGCTGTAACTGTGCCCGCACCCGAATCAGCAGTTCGTCAGCCTCAAAAGGCTTGGTAATATAATCGTCCGCCCCTCGTTCGTAACCCGCCACCCGTTCATGGGCCGCACTACGAGCAGTCAGCATAATTATCGGGATATGGCTGAAACGGGCATCGCGTTGTAACTGCCGCCCGACCTCATAACCATCCATTCCCGGCAACATCAGGTCAAGCAATATCAAATCGGGCGGGTCATTTTCCACCGCCGCCAGAGCATCCTCGCCGGTATAGGCTTTTTCTACCTCATAGCCCTCCGCCGCCAAAGTCGCTTCAACCATATCAGCCACAAATACTTCATCGTCAACAACCAGGATTTTACTCATGAAATTCTTCTTCCGATTTTTCTAATCGCATCGCTTGAATAGCCAAAAATTGCAGTAATTCTTTATCATAATATAGTCTTAAATAGGCCGCTTTGCAACAGTTATATTAAAACTATCAAAACCCCTACCAGCGTCACTGCCCCACCAATCAACGAACTACCGCTTGGTACTTGCCCCAGGAAAATCAGGGCGAAAATAACCCCTAGCGTTACCTCTTGCGTAGCAATAATATTCACATAGGTGGCGTTCAGTCGGCGCAACCCGGCATTATACAATGTGTGACCCAGCCCCAACGGCACAATCCCTAACGCCAGTAAAGTCAACCCTTGTCCCCAGCCGTAGTTGCTCAGGCCGCCCTGAGTCAAAAAACTAAGAAGGGCCAGCGGAAATATCCAGACCATTGCCGAGCTATAGACTCCGAAAGCATAAGTGAAAAGCGAGTAATTATTGCGCTCTCGCCGCCCGGCAATCGAATACAAAGCATAAGCAATCGCCGCCAGCACTGCCAGCCCATCACCAATCAACATATCGGCAGTTAGTTTTGGCTCAAATCCGGCTAGAATCGCCACCCCCAGGGTTGCAATCGCAATCCCAAACCAACGTCGCGCCGTTAGTTTTTCCTTGAGAAAGATAGCTGAGAAAATAGCTACGAAAATCGGCGAGGTATAAATCAGCGTCAGGTTATGGGCAACTGAGGTAAAGTTCAGGCTGGTTATATAGAAAGCGAAATGGGCGGCGGTTATAAAACCATAAAGGGCAAAACGCGGCAGGCTATTCCGCCGAAACCCTAGCTTTTCCCCGGTCAGGCGGGTTAGCCCATAAATAAAGAGGCTGGCAATTATCAGACGGGCAAAGGTTTTTTCGAGGGGTGGCACCGGGTTGGCAAATACCACCATCACCGCACTCGTTCCGAAAAAAACCACTGCCAGCAAAGAATAAACCAGGCCAATACGCTGCTCTTTTGCTTGGTTTTCTTTACCTTCAAGCTGTTCCGCCGAACGCGCCTCTATTTCCTGCGCCAAACTCGCTCCTCAGTAGTTATGGGTTATTAGTTGTTGGTTGTTGGAATACAGTAGGGGCAGACCTCCGTATCTGCCCAAATTTGGTTCAGTCTTGGGTAGATACAGAGGGCTACCCCTACAAAAACCACTCGTTACTTTAGGCGGTCGTTGGGACTGCCCCCGCCATCAACAAGCCCAATTCCTCACGGGTTACTTTGTCGGCATCAACCACCGCCACTACCTGGCCCTTGTACATTACCGCAATTCGGTCTGACAGTGACATAATTTCGTCCAACTCGCTACTCACCAGCAAAACTGCAATACCCGAATCGCGCTGCTCAATCAACCCCTTGTGGATGAATTCAATTGAACCTACATCCAAACCGCGCGTAGGCTGCACCGCAATCATGAGCTTGTTTTTGCGGCTGAACTCCCGGCCCACCACGCACTTTTGCTGATTACCACCACTGAGCGAACCGCCCGGCGTAGTTACGGTGGGAGTGCGAATATCAAAACGTTTGACCAGACCCTCGGCGTATTTATCCACCGCTTTTTCGTCAATCGTCAGGCCGTTGGAAAAAGGTTCGCGGTAATAAGAACTAAGCACCATATTGTAATCCACCCCGAAAGGCAGCACCATCCCGAAACGTTGGCGGTCTTGTGGAATATAACCCACCCCGGCCTCGGTAATCTTGCGGGTGGTTAGGTGGAGCAAGTTTTCACCAAGCAACGAAGCTTCACCCGTTACCGCCGGACGCAAGTGGGTCAGCACCTCCACCAGTTCAGTTTGCCCGTTCCCTTCAACCCCCGCTACCCCCATAATCTCGCCCGCCCGCACCGTCAAACTGGTACCACTCAAGGTCTCTATGCCCCGGTCGTCCAGCGCGTGTAAATCCTTAATCACCAGCACTTCTTCGGCGGGATGGGCTGGCCCTTTTTCAACCCGCAACACCACCTCGCGCCCGACCATCATAGCTGCCAGACTGCTTTCGGTGGCTTTGCGAACATCATCCACCCCGCCGACCATTTTGCCGCCCCGCAAAACGTTCACCCGGTCAGCAATATTCAAAACTTCCCGCAACTTATGACTGATAAAAATAATAGATTTCCCCTCGCGGGTCAGGTTGCCCATAATATTGGTCAGGTCATCGGCTTCCTGGGGAGTCAAAACCGCCGTTGGCTCATCCAGAATCAGAATATTAGCGTTACGGTAAAAAGCTTTGACAATCTCAACCCGTTGCTGAATCCCTACTGTCAGGTCGCCCACCAGCGCGTTCGGGTCTAGTGATAAACCATACTGCTGGCTGATTTGGGCGATACGTTGCCCGGAAGTTTTAAGGTCAAGCCGCCCCTGCCCCTGAGCTAATTCGTTGCCCAGAATGATATTTTCGGTAACAGTCAGGGTTGGCACTAGCATAAAATGTTGGTGAACCATCCCAATCCCGGCCTTGATCGCGTCATTTGGCCCGCTAAATTTCACAGGCTGCCCATTGAGCAGAACCTCACCTTCGTCAGGGTGATACAGCCCGTACAAAATATTCATCAAGGTGGATTTTCCCGCCCCGTTTTCACCCAGGAAGGCCAACACCTCGCCCTTGTAAAGCTCGAAACTAATATGGTCGTTGGCAAGTACACCGGGAAAGCGTTTGGTAATACCACGCACTTCCAGCACCGGAGTTCTCCGCGTTGAATCGCTATTCATCAATGGGTATCCTTCGTAATGAATCTGGTGAATCTGGTCAGGGTTGGGAAAGTGTTTTTGTAGGAGTCCTTCGATAACTATCGGATGACGGAGCACCCTCCTACAGTAGTTTGTATTTTAACAGAAGCTTTTGCAACCGTCTAATTTAGTAAGCGTTTATCCGTTAGTCACCCTGAGCTTGCGAAGGGTCTTGCCTACTATAAGAAGATTCTTCGCGTTCGCTCAGAATGACAATTGTGGCTACTAAATTTTTGCGAAAAGCGAGTCTCCAATTTACAGTAGTACGAACTACATACTAAAAAGCTCTGCTTTGTTATATTTATGACTAGAGTGGCGAGAAATGCGATAAATTTGCCTTTGCAAACCAGTAATAAATCGACCAGCTCATACCTCACTTGATGATTGTGAACTAGAGTAGTATTCCATAATTATATCCAAAATAGGTAGGTTGCCAGTAGTTGGCAGCTCTTAGTTTAATTTTGCCTGAAATTGAGGACGGAATATGCAACCAGCCGTTATTGCTTCCACTAATAACACCCCTGAACTGGATAACCGCAAGCACGAATTGCGCCAATATTTTGGAGCGAACGGCTTTGAACGCTGGCGGCTTATCTATGGTAGCGAACAGGTCTCTTTCATCCGACGCACCGTGCGAGAGGGGCATGCTGAAATGGTCGCCCACGCTCTTTCCTGGGCCTGGGAAGGTGGCACAACTTTACGGGTGCTGGATGCGGGTTGCGGCACGGGTATAGTATCGCGGGCTCTGGCGCGGGCGGGCGGAACAGTAGTGGGCTGTGACCTGACCGACCATATGGTGGAATATTCGCAGGAAATGGCCCAGGCCGAGCCACCCGAAGTAGCCCAGAACTTGAACTATCTGGTTTCCGACCTCGAAACGGTAGGCCACAAGGTACAGGGGCCGTTTGACCTGGCAATCTGTCTGGATGTGTTGATTTATTACCCCGAAGAGCAATTTGGTCGAATAATCAAACATCTGGCTGAGGTTGGGCCAAACCGTATTATTTTTACCTACGCCCCTGCCAGCCCTGTCCTGAAAACTATGCACCGGATAGGGCGGCTGTTTCCAAGAGGGCATCGTTCCACCAGCCTGGAAATTATCGGCGAAAAAGCCATAAAGCGTGGGTTAGCCACCGCAGGTTTTAAGCTGGCACGACAGAAATCATTCAATAAAGGCTTTTATCACGTTGTATTAGCCGAAGCAATTAAATAAGTAACAAGTGCTGAGTGAAAATAACTCGGTACTCATAACTCATAACTCAGCACTTTTAAGAGGGAGTTGCCTCCATGAAATTTCTCTTTCTACTTATCGAAAACAGTGTACAGGATGCGACTGAGAAGGCCGCCGGGAAACTAAACAGAGAGTTGGGATTGGGTATCGAGACCAAATTCTGGTCGTCCCGCCAACTCAAGGAAGGTTCGCCCGCATGGGTAGAATTTGAGCAGGATTTTGTGGCCTGCGACTTCTTCTTCGCTAACATGATTACCCAAAACGACCAGGTAATGCAGGTCGAGAAATTAATCAAAAAGTATAGCCCCCTAAAGCCGGAACGAGCAGTAGTGGTGTTGAACTCGATGCCCTCGCTAATGGGTATGACCAAAATGGGCAATTTCGAGTTCAATAATCTCCTCCACTTTATGAAAAATGGCCCGATGGCTAAGGTTAGCGGTTTTGTAGGCGGCTTGAAAAAGCTGGTTAACCGCGATGCCAAAATTGAGGCCAAAATTGAGGAACGGGATATAGACCCGGATGAAGAAACCCACAAACGTAAATTAAAACGGCGCAAAGCAGTCAAAAAAGGGGTACATAGTGGGATGGTCCGGGTAATGCGTACCCTGCCCAATGTGCTAAAACTTATTCCGGGACAGGCTCAAGATTTACGGGCCTATCTGGTGATAATGCTTTACTGGCTGAACGGCTCACCTGAAAATATTGAGGAGTTTTTCAAGTTTGCGATTGACCGTTACGTACCGAGCTATAAAGGACCAAAGCTTAAATATAAAGACCCCATTATGTATCCCCGTCTGGCTATTTTTCACCCGGACGCTGGCGACAAAACCTGGGAAACTCGTGAGGAATTTGAAAAATGGCGGGCCAAAGCGCGACCCCAACAGGCGGGGCGACCTCGCGTGGGCCTGATTGTGATGCGGGCTTTGTATCTGGCGGGGAATCGTCGCCACCTCTTCGAGTTGGTGCGCCAACTGGATGAGGTTGGGGTAGAGGCCGTACCGTGCTACGCGGCGGGGTTGGATTTCCGCCCGGCAGTCGAAACCTTCTTCCTGGACGAAGATAAAAAAGGTAACGTTAAACCTTCTGTAGATTTGGTTATTAATATGAGTGGCTTCTCGCTGGTTGGTGGGGCGGCTGAGAGCGACTCAGAAGCGGCGATTGCCCAGCTAGAACGTCTTAACCGCCCAGTCTGGTCTATTATCCCGCTATTCTTTCAGAGCGAAGAAGAATGGCGCATGAGTCGCACCGGGTTAAGTCCGCTACAGTCGGCCTTCCAGATTGCCGTACCGGAACTGGATGGAGCTCTGGAATCGCGGGTTTATGCTGCCGGAGTGGAGCGTGGCCCCGAAAAAACCATGTATCCGCTAACGGAAGAAATCCGCCGGGTAGCTACCAGAGCCGCTCGATTAGTTAAGACCACCAACAAGCCCAACCGCGACAAAAAGATTTCGGTGGTGCTGTTCAGCTTCCCACCTAACAAGGGTAATGTTGGCACTGCCGCCTACCTGAGCGTTTTTGGGAGCCTCTGGCGGTTGATGAAAAAGCTCAAGGACGAAGGCTATAACATCGAATTACCCGCCGACGTTGAAGAATTGCGCAAAGCCGTTGTAGAGGGCAACTCTAACACCTATGGCACCAGCGCGAATTTACACGCCCATCTTTCGGTAAGCGATTACCAGAAGCTTTTCCCGGCCTGGACCGAAATTGAACCATTGTGGGGGCCACCACCGGGCGCGTTACTCAGCGACCACGAAGGTTTACAGATTTTAGGGCGGCAATTCGGCAATCTGCTGGTGAGTGTCCAACCGGGCTTTGGTTATGAGGATGACCCGATGCGCCTGTTGATGGCAACTAATGCTTCGCCCCATCATGGCTTTGCGGCCTTCTATGCCTATCTGGATAAGGTATTTAAAGCCGACGCTCTGTTACATTTTGGCACGCACGGCGCGATGGAATTTATGCCTGGCAAACAGATGGGTCTTAGTGCCAAATGCTGGCCTGACCGTCTGATTGGCGATATGCCCGATTACTATTACTACAGCGTCAACAACCCTTCGGAAGGTACCATTGCCAAACGACGCGGTTTTGCCACCCTGTTGAGCTATCTCTCGCCGCCAATGGAAACTTCCGGCTTATATCGTCAACTTTTAGCTTTAAAAGATACAATAAACGTCTATCGTAAAGCTCTTGCGGACGGTCATAATTTTGAGCCACTCGCCAAAATTACGGATGAATATAAACCCGACCTGCAAGCCCTGGGAATAACGGTCAATGGGGCTGGCCCTATCGAGACTATGAGTAATATGCAGATGTTGCTGAAGTCTATAGTTGAACAGGCCGAAGCGATTGAGCTAATTGGCAAGGCTGACCCGACCGAAAACCCGGACGCTTACGTTCTTAATCTTTACACCGATTTGCTGGAAATCGAGGAGCGGCTAATTCCCAATGGTTTGCACGTGGCGGACGAAGCCCCCGAACCGGCAATTATGGCCGATATCTTGAACTCGATTGCCAGTTATTCACGCGGTAAACCAGGCAGTAACGATGAAGCGGTTAACCTGACCGACCTGATTGCCAGAGGTTTGAAATATAACCTGGAAGAAGTGCGGAAACGGGCTAAGGGCGACAACGATATGCTGGGTCGTTGGGAGAAAATAGAGGGTATCCAGCGACAGGCCGTACGAATTTTCACCGAGGAATTGGCAAATGGTAATCCTGAAAAGGGTAAAAAAGCTGCCGCCCAGCATCTTGCACTTGAGGCAAAAGTAGAAGTTAGCTTGAGCGAACCAATGTGGGATTATCTGGCTGAAGTTGCCGAAGCCCTTAGCCATAACACCGAAATCAGCCAGATTGTCCGGGCATTTAACGGTGAGTATATCGAACCCAGCGCGGGTAACGATATTGTGCGAAACCCGGAAGTATTGCCCACCGGACGCAATATCCACGCGATGGATCCCGGTCTGATACCTAGCCCTATCGCCCGCCGCAATGGTGAACGCAGCGCAAAGGCTATGCTGGAACGCGCTCGTCAGGAAGTCGGGCTGGCGGAGGGCCAATATCCTGAAACTATCGCGATGGTATTGTGGGGTACCGATAATATCAAGAGCGACGGCGAAGGGGTTGCGCAATGCCTCTACCTGTTAGGCGCACGGGCCATCACTGACGGTCTGGGTAAGGTCAGCGGTATTAAGTTGCTGCCATTGGCTGAACTTGGTCGCCCTCGCATTGACGTGGTAGCCACTGTTAGCGGTATCTTCCGCGACCTGATGCCCAACCAGATGGAGTTGATTGACCGCGCTGTGCGTACCGCCGCCGAAGCTGACGAGCCGCTAGAGATGAACTTCATCCGTAAGCATGTATTGGAAGAGATGGCAAAGGGTACATCCTTTGATGAGGCTGCCGCCCGCGTCTTTAGCAATGCCCCCGGTCAGTATGGGGCTAATGTCAACTTTATGGTTGATAGTAGTGCCTGGGAGGATGATAGCGACATAAGTGAAGCCTTCCTCAGTCGCAAAGGTTTCGTCTATGGTATTAAAGCTGAGGGCAACGGGGCGCGGAAGTTGATGGAGTCGGCCCTTAGTCGGGTAGAGTTGAGTTTCCAGAACGTGGACAGTGCGGAAGTCGGAATAACCGACGTTGACCACTATTACGAATACCTGGGCGGTATCAACAAAACCGTTGAGAAACTAGGAGGCAAACGTCCACCCGCATTGGTAGCGGATAGTTTCTCGGCGACCAGCGGTGGTCTGGCGCAGGGCAATAACATCAAGACTCTTGAAGAAGCGATACGGCTCGAATCTCGCACCAAATTGCTCAACCCGAAGTGGTACGAGGGGATGTTGAAGTTTGGCTACGAGGGGGTGCGCGAAATCGAGGTGCGCCTGAGCAACACCTACGGTTGGAGTGCCACCAGCAATGCCGTTGACAACTGGGTTTACAATGGGGTTGACCAGACCTTTGTGCAGGATGACGAGATGCGCCAACGCCTGACTGAACTCAATCCCTACAGCTTCAAGGGTATGGTTGGGCGATTGTTGGAGGCTAACGGGCGCGGCTTCTGGGAAACCGATGCTGCTACCATTGACCGCCTGAAAGAAATTTACGCCGGGCTGGAAGACGAAATCGAAGGTCTGGGCGAAAAAGGTAAAGGCATTATGGGAGCTAATCCCAACGCCCGCACTGCCGGAAAAGGTGCATAGGCTTAAGGCGTCAGGTTTTAGATTTGTAGGGGCAGACCAATGTGTCTGCCCTGTTTTTATTTACAAGGATGGACAGGATAATCAGGATAATGTAAAGTGTTGAGTAGAAATTGTAGTAGTGACGCCTGTGCCCTGTACTCAGGGTATTAATCGCTTCTTGTTGTATTCTAAACTCGAACATTACGTCTGTGTGGTGCGATAGCAAATAATTTTCTAAGCCATAATATTGGAGAACTGAATGAATAACCCAATCCTGCAAAGGGATTTTGGCGCAACTGGACTAAAGGTATCGGCCCTGGGCTTTGGGGCGGGGCACATCGGCAGCCCGGATATGCCCGAAGCAGAAGCTGCTACTTTGCTCAACGCCGTTTTAGACATGGGAATTACACTGATTGATACAGCACGGGGTTACGGGCTTTCGGAGGAACGCATCGGGCGACACTTGAGCCACCGCCGTCAGGAGTTTGTGCTTTCAACCAAAGTTGGTTACTCTATCCCCGGTTTTGAAGATTGGACTGGCCCCTGCATCACCGCCGGAATTGACCATGCTCTCGGCCTTCTGCAAACCGACTACCTGGATATTGTGCATTTCCATTCCTGCCCGTTGGAAGTTCTGGAGCAGGGCGAGATTATCGAAGCCTTGTTAGCCGCGCAAAAGGCCGGGAAAATCCGGGTAGCGGCCTATTCCGGCGACAATGAGCCTTTGGAATGGGCAGCGGCTTCCGGGAAGTTCGGTAGCCTCGAAACCTCAGTTAACTTTTGCGACCAAAGGGTAATCGAGCGGGGTTTAGCTACCGCCCAGCAACACGGTTTGGGGCTGATTGCTAAACGCCCGATTGCCAATGCCCCCTGGCGGTTTGCCGAACGGCCTTATGGCGATTATGCCGAAGAATATTGGTTGCGCTGGCAAGCGATGGGGATTGAGCCGGGAAATTTAGCATGGGACGAACTGGCTCTGCGCTTTACGGCTTTCCTACCAGGAGTTTCTACCTGTATCGTAGGGACGGGCAATTTGGAGCATTTACGGCATAACGTGGCCCTGGTGGAGCGTGGCCCTTTACCTGCCGCAATGGTCGAACACATCCGACAGGCTTTTAAAACCCACGACCAGGGCTGGGTAAGTCAGGTTTAAGCAGGTTGACAACGGCCCGCCTGATGGCTATATTACCTCGGTATACGCTAACTGCATATGACATTATTACTGAGGTAGTAAAGTTTGATTGAAACGAACGTCCGACCCGACAAGGTCGCGCTTCTTAACCTTTTTGAGAATTTCAGAAAAAAAGAACAACTTTTAATCTGGGGCGGAGTTATTTTTCTGACCTTGCTAGGTCTGGGGCTGCGACTAAGGCGAATTGATTCTATCCCTATGGTGTGGGACGAGGTTTTTAACTATAATGTTGCTCGTCAGGATTTGGGCAATATTTTTAACAGCGTAGCCAACGCCATCGAACCCCCCCTCTATTACCTGCTCTTCCATATTTGGTCTATCATCTGTGGTGGGGCTAATAGCGAGTTTAACGCCCGCTTCCTGTCGGCGATTATCGGCACCGCCATTATCCCCACTTCCTACTGGTTCTTCCGGCGACTGGTCAATCCCTGGTGGGCGTTGGTGGGGGCGGCGATGGTGACGGCGAATGGCTATCACCTCTATTACTCGCAATATGGCAAAAACTACGTACTGGTAACGCTGCTTTCGTTCGCCTCATTAGCTCTGTTTTTAGACCTTATTTCCAAAAACCAACAGGTCGGGTGGCGACGTTGGGCCTTTTGGACAATAATAAATGTCCTGATTGTCTATACCCACTATTTCAGTGCCTATATAATCATCGGCGAATATGTGGTGCTGGCGGGGCTGATTGCTTTCGGTAAGTTGGAACGGCGCAAAGCCCTGTTATACAGTGGCGCAACCGTAGTAGGAGCGTTTTTACTATACCTACCCTGGTTGCCTAACGCCTATCGCTCTTTGCACGAGCGAGTATCTGACCCAAGCTGGCTCTATTACCAGTTGGATTTTGACTTTTTCTTCCGACAGGTGGCGGGACTGCCTAATCTGTTCCTGGGGTTGGAAGTGACCGACCAATGGCTTTATGGTATGGTGGGGTTGCTGATAGCGGGCGGGGTAGCGGCTTTTGTGGCAAACTGGCGGGTCAGGCGGAAAGCCGGGACGCTCAAGAATGACTCCCCGGTTTATATTTTGGGGCTGTTGCTTCCGGCGGTAATTCTGCCCTATCTCGGCGTGATGATTTATACTAACAGCCAGCTTGAAACCCGCAATTTCCTGGGTGGGGTCGGCGCGATTATCTACGCCCTACTGGTGGTGATGGCGGAGCGGTTGTGGCGTTGGAAAATCTGGCTAGGGTTGATTGCGCTGCTGGTTCTTTTCATGATTACTGCCTATAGCGGGCGTAATTATTACCTGACCACTACTCATGGAGATGATTATCGGGTGATGGTTAGCCAGATTCGCCAGCTTGAGAAAGTGCCAAACCCTCCAGCTTTAATGATACCGATGAAGCCAGTTGAGGACGTGTTACGCTTTTACATGACCCCGCAAGAGCTTGCAAGCGTGCTGACCCCCAGGCCCCTGACAGAGTATCGTGTGCCGCCCCAGGGGTTAATAGTAGTGATGGATGCCCGTTTCGCCGAACTGGATTGGAGTCTCAAGGAGCTTCGAGGCCATCTCCAAACCATCGGTAAGCCCACTGCCTATTACAACTATCCCGGCTGTCAGATTTTTGTGTATATGCCGGGATAGCTTTCAGCCGTCAGCTATGAGGGATTGAACCACAGAAATACGGTTGATATATTAAGGATTGCGCGGGACTGAAGCCGCCGCGCTAAGAGAACTTATGTTATTAACAAAATGGCCTTGTCAATAAATAACCCCCAAATGGTTGGTTTGTAGGTTCTTTGAGCCCGGTGATTTATTACCGGGTTAGCCTTGTTCATCCTTGTAAATAAAAAGGGTAGACACGGAGGTCTACCCCTACGAATTCCTTCCTCCTTCCCTATAAAGGAAGGGAGTTAGGTCTACACAAAAAGCGGGGCGGCCTCACGGCTGGCTAAAAGGGCTTCCATCTCCGCATTGGAAGGAGCAGACTCGAACTTGGTGGCGGCTTCCAGCACTTTAGGCAATAGATTTACATCCCCTGCAGTATTGAGGAAAACATCCGAATTGCCCAGAACCCAATGCACCGCTTTGGTAATATCGTCTTGGTCTTCCAACGGTTCGTACCAGGTGGTGCTGGTGTGGGCTTGGGTAAGACCCCAGGGACGGCGGGCAATCCCTTTAATAGTTTGTATTGCTGTATTCCGCTCCTTGCACATCGCCACCAACGTATCAAAATCCTCGTGATATTTGGGAGTCTGGTAAGTAATAAAATTATAGGGCAGCAACACCGAGTCAAAATCGAAATTCGCCAGACTGCGTTGGTGCATCGCGGCTATACTCAGGCCATGCCCGGTCACGCCGATAAAACGGGTCAAGCCTTGCTGACGAGCCTCAATCGCCCATTCCAGAACCCCGCCAGGCCCAAAGGCGGTTTGCCACTCAATCGGGTCGGTCAGAGCATGTATCTGCAAGAGGTCAACATGGTCAACTTTCAAGCGTTCCAAAGAGGTTTGAAATTCCTCTTTAGCCTTTTTGTAGCCACGCTCTTTCATTTTGGTAGCCAGAAAGAAATCCTGCCGATGTTGCGCCATCCAGGGACCGATTCGCAGTTCGGATTCACCATAGCTCGAAGCGGTATCAATATGATTTACCCCGTATTGCAATAAAACCTCCAGGGATTGGTCTGCTACAGCCTGCGTTACCCCGCCCAGAGCCGCCGCCCCAAAAATGATTCGGGTGCTGGTGTGTCCGGTTCGACCAAATTCTTTGGTAGGAAGCATTTATAAATCTCCTTTGTTAATGGGTTATTTGTCCAGTAAGTCTAATATACCACCTTTTTCTTATCCAAATTTAACAAAAGGGCAGTAATTTTTCGCCAACATGCTGCATTTCAATAAGTAGAAGCGGTTTTTATTAAAATTTACCGCCGAGGCCTGCTATCAGGGGCTATAATTATATCAGTAGACAGATTGCGCTGGACGAACCGCAATCTTAGAAAGGAACAGAGAATGAACGCGAAAAGGACGATATTTTTCACGGGTGGAGCAGTGGTAGTGGCAATTATGGCCCTGTTAGTGGCCTTAATTGTACTCGCCAATAAGCCGGGTAATACGGTCCAGGCCCAAACTACCCCGACCAATTATAGTGTCCCAACCGGGGTTACGGTTTCGGGGCAAGGTTCGGTAATTGTTACACCGGATGTGGTACGCTTTAATGCGGGTATAATCATCCAGACCAATACGGTGGTGGAAGCCCAGCAACAGGCCGCCCAGAAAATGGACGCTATTAAAAAGGCCCTCAACGGTCAGGGTGTCAAAGACGAAGATATTAAAACGGCCAATTTTGACATCAACCCTGAATATATCTACGACCAGGGCAAAACCCCACGTCAAACTGGCTATTCAATCCGCACCTCCTACGCCGTGACAGTGCGGGAAATTAACAAAGCGGGTGCAATAATTGACGCAGTGGCGGGAGCGGGAGCAAACCAGATTGGGGGTGTCCAGTTCGGGCGCGAAAAAGAGGTTGACCTGATTAACCAGGCGCGAGTAGCGGCAATGGCTGATGCTAAAAACAAAGCCACTCAACTTGCCAGCGCGGGTGGCTTTACGCTAGGAACTGTTATTTCGGTTAACGAATATAGCAATAACAGCCCGGTTGAGCCAATCCGAAACGCTGCTCCAGTTGCGTTTGCGGGCGCAGCAGATGCCAGCACCGTTTTGCAAAACGGTCAGCTCAAAGTAACGGTGCAAGTCTCGGTAATGTACGGGATTAAGTAAGTTTTCTTAACCTAACCCCCTGGCCCCCTTCCCTATAAAGGAAGGGGGAATAGCGAAAGATTTTTTTATAGTTTAGCCCGATGATTTGTTACCTCTTTATTTCTTAAAGTTTGATTAATAACCTCCTGCCGTAATGCTTTTGTAAGAAATTCGTGATAAGCTACCAATAGTTAGTAGTTTCACAGAAGGTTTGGCAACAAATAACATCATCTGGAAAGCATCTTCGGCATATGAGTTTAATAAATTTCAGTGACCCGAATTTACTGATAATGGGGCGAACCCTGGCGGAGATTGGGGTAGCCCAAACCGCCACCTCCCCCAACGTTATCGCTACTTTTTTTGAAGGGTTGCTATCCTTTCTGGCTCCCTGCGTATTACCGCTAGTACCGGGCTATTTATCATTTGTCAGTGGGGTTTCGATGTCGCGGCTGGCGAATAATCCTGCCCCTGAAGGAGCAGCAATGGTCAGCACGGGTGGGGGAACGGTAGCCCTGGCGGATAGACCAGAAGAACCAGCCCAACTTACCAGAGCCGATACGAGGCGTGTGTTGTTTTCAACCCTGCTGTTTGTAGCGGGCTTCACCACGATTTTTGTACTTTTCTTCGGCCTATTTAACTTTATTCTGGACACGGTGGGCGATATACGGGTACCAGTCCGCATTATATCCGGCTCGTTAGTTATTATTTTCGGGCTACATTATGTCGGGGTTTTCCGAATTGGAATTTTGAACATCGAGAAACGCTTTAACCTGAATCGGGTAAAGCCCGCCAGTTTCGTTGGAGCCTATTTATTGGGTGGGGCGTTTGCCTTTGGTTGGACGCCCTGTGTAGGGCCATTCCTGACCGCCGCCGTATTCACCGCCGAGCAAGGAGATACCTGGTCGGGAGTTGCTTTAATGTTGGTGTATTCTGCGGGCCTGGGCGTGCCGTTTGTGCTGGCAGGTCTATTCTTCAACCGCTTTCTGGGATTTATGGCGCGAGTGCGTCGCCACTTCCAGCTTATCGAAATCGCCAGTGGCTTACTCCTGATTTTGGTGGGCATCCTGCTAATTACCAATAACATGACCCTACTTACTCAAGAATTAGCCAAAATTCGTATGCCCTGGCAGAATTAGCCGGAAAGTAACGAGTGCCGAGTAACGAGTAGATTACCCATTCTCCCCTCTGAGGGGAGAAGGTTGGGATGAGGGGTTGTTTTAGGTTGCTCCTTTGTTCTTTATTATGATTGTTTAGGGGTTAAGAAATGAAACATTCTAATCGGGGAGTGCTCTTCCTGAGTTTATTAACAATATTAGGGGTGATGTTGGCGGCCTGTGGTGACACTACCGTTACTACTATCCCAACTACCACTACAGGTGCAACTACCACGACGGTTGCCACTAGCACTGTTGCTACGGCTAAAACAATTGAGGCTACAACCGCCGCCTCAACTACGACGATAGCAGTTTCAGGGACAACAAGTACGACAGTAGCTACAACTACCGCCGTCCCAACCACTTCCGCTAAAGCCCAACCACCTGTAAAAGTAGCTGTTGGCTTCACTGCACCGGACTTTACCGCTAAAACGGTTAACGGTGAAACTATTCAATTAAGCCAGTTAAAAGGTAGGGCGGTTATTATTAACTTCTGGGCCACTTATTGACTTAGTTGCCGTCAGGAGTTTCCTGACTTTATCCAGACCTACAACGCTAACAGAGATAAACTTACGATTATCGCGGTCAACTGGAATGAAAACGTGCCGGAAGTGCAAAACTTTATAAAAGAGTTCAAAATTGGCTTCCCGGTGGTAATTGATAATACAGGCGATCTGATTAATCAATTCAGGGTACGCTATCACCCCCATAGCGTCTTTATCAACCGGGAGGGAGTTATCACCAATATCATCCCCGGATTGGTAGAAGAACAAATTCTAAAGGATTTTGTGACGAAAAGCATTTAACTGCCCCAATCCCCCCGGTATACTAAGGGGGATTTTTATTTCTGGAAAAGGTTGCACTTCGCAATTTGCGCGCAGCTATTTCTAGCTTCTGGTAAAATGAAGAAATTGACTCGGTTGGAAACCTTCTTTTTAACTGAATAGCTAGAATCGGAGAAATTAATGACTATCGCTTCTTATGTTGGGGCGCGTGTAAAACGTAAGGAAGACCGCCGCTTGATTACCGGGCAGGCCACTTATGTGGGGGACGTAGAACTTCCAGGACTGGTTTATGCCCAATTCGTACGCAGTAGTTACGCCCACGCCCGGATAAAAGGTTTGAACATCCTCAAAGAAGTGACGGGATGCCAGGTATATAGCTGGGCTGATTTCAAAGATTCGGTTAATTTTAATCCGCTTTTCCAAAAACTACCCAACCGTACCTGGTTGGCCGATGGCGAAGTGCGGATGGTCGGCGAAATGGTCGCCCTGGTAATTGGGCCAAGTGCCGAAGCGGTCGAAGACCAGGCCAATGAAATATTAGTAGATTATGAAGAACTACCTACTATAATTGACCCGGAAGAAGCCCTGAAACCGGGTGCGGCTACGGTTTATTCCACTATGGAATCAAATTTGGCGAAAGTACGGGAGCGGGGTGACCGGGCGGCAGTTGAGGCCGCCATTCAGTCTTGCCCGGTAATAATAGAGCAGAGAATTTATAACCAACGATTGGCGGCTATTTCGCTGGAGACTCGCGGCATAGTGGCGGATTATAACCGGGGAACGGGTCAACTTACCATTTGGCTCTCTAATCAAGCTCCCCATTTAGCACGTAGCGTCTTCTCTAATATCCTGAACCTGCCGGAACATCGAATTCGGGTGATTGCCCCGGAAGTGGGCGGTGGTTTTGGGGCCAAGATTATGGTTTACCCCGAAGAACTAATTGTTGCTGCCACTACTATGAAGTTGGGCAAACCTGTAAAATGGTTGGAAGGGCGTAACGAAAACTTGCTGGCAACCTATCACGGACGCTGCCAGATAGATTATGTAAAAATCGGGGCGACCGAGGATGGGATTATCAAGGCCCTCGATTTGCGCCTGATTGCCGACATCGGGGCTTACGCCAACGATGATGGTATGTTCATCCCGACCCTTACTACCTTGATGGCTTCGGGTTGTTACGCCATTCCCGATATTTCCACCCGCATCGAATATGTTTATACCAACACCACCCCGACTACTGCCTTCCGAGGGGCAGGTCGTCCCGAAGCCGCCTATCTGGTGGAGCGGATTGTAGATGAACTAGCCGACAAACTAAAACTTGACCCGGCAGAAATTCGGCGCAAGAATTTTATCCAATTTGACCAATTCCCCTACAAATCGCCCACCGGGGCAGTTTACGATAGCGGGGATTACTCTGCCAGTTTGAATTTAGCCCTGGAAAAATCCGGCTATCAGGAGTTACGGGCGGAACAGGCCAAACGGCGGGCTAATCAAAACGGCAATCCTTTACCTCGTAAGTTGATGGGAGTCGGTATCGCCAGCTATGTTGAGCGGGGAGCGATGGGCTACGAAAACTCGGTGGTGCGGGTGCATCCTGATGGAAGTGTGGCGGTTTTCACGGGTACTTCACCGCACGGACAGGGTAGCGAAACCACCCTGGCGCAGATTGTGGCTGATTCTTTGGGGGTTAATATTGACGTGATAGAGGTCAGTCACGGCGATACCAAAGATACTCCTTATGGACAGGGTACTTACGGTAGCCGAAGTGCCGCTATCGGCGGTTCAGCCACCCGAATTGCCGCTCTATCAGTAAAAGAAAAAATGCTGAAACTGGCGGCTTATATGCTGGAAGCTTCCGAAGGGGATATTGAAGTCAACGACGGACAGTTCGCGGTTAAGGGTGTACCCCAACGCTCCGTGCCATTCCTGAAAGTGGCAAAAGCCGCTCACGACCCCGGCAAACTACCGCCCGAAATGGAGATAGGACTGGAGTCCAGCCGTTATTTCAATCCACCCGACCTGGTTTATCCTTTCGGGACGCATGTTTGCGCGGTTGAAATTGAGACTGACACCGGTGATATTTCAATTTTGAAATACATTTCGGTGGACGATTGTGGTACAGTCATCAACCCGATGATTGTGGACGGGCAAGTACATGGCGGGCTGGCGCAGGGTATATCGCAAGCTCTCTATGAAGAACTGGTCTACGATGAAAACGGTCAGGTTTTGAGCGGCAGCCTGATGGATTACACTTTCCCAACCGCGGCAGAGTTGCCAGATTTTGAACTTGGGCGGACTTTCACCCCTAGCCCGCATAATCCGTTGGGGGCAAAGGGTATTGGCGAGTCAGGGGCCACAGGTGCGCCTCCGGTAGTGGTCAACGCCGTGCTGGATGCTTTGCGGCCCTACGGTGTCACTAATCTGGACATGCCTTTGCGCCCGGAGAAAATCTGGAAAGTGCTACATAAATAGTAGAAATTCGATTAGATAGTTAATGTTAATCGTAATCTCTGCTAACTATAATTAAGTCCGGTGAAACTTTTTACCAGCTTATCTAAAAGTGAGCTTACGGCCTGAACTGTGATGGGCCTAAGCTCACCGTAGCCGCATGAAAAATCGGGACAATGTTTAGCAGGTCAGGGTAGTTATGCAGTCTGGTCTTTCGTCAATTAATGCACATCGAAACTCTAAACAAACTTTTTATATTTTGTTGATAGACGATAGCGGGCCGCTACGCTCTTCGTTAGCCCGGCAGATTATGTTATCGTGTACCACCCATAAGTATTCCTGTGCCTTGTACCGCCTGGGCGAACGTTCGGAGCCAACCTTAACCTATTTTGATAACCCTGATAAACGACCAATTGACCCCAATGAAGTAATTGTGCCGGATTTTGCGGTATATGAGGCTGGGTCACCCCGCCATGCTCTAAGCTGGATTCAACACACTCAGGTTAACTATCTGACGATAATTTCAGATGTATTAATGCCGATTGATACCGAGGTTGGGCTGGCGGGCCTGATAAACGAACTGAATCGGATGCAAGTAGCAGTAAATCTTTTGTTTGCTTCCAGTGAAGCCCAGAGCCGAATTTACATTCAACCTTTGATAACTGAAAAACAGGCCTTTTTTGTGGTTAAAGGTTCAGATGAGTGGAATCGGTTGCCGGATGCGATTGTGTTAGGAGCAGGCCGCTTTACCTACAAGGTTCCCAGTCGGCAGAATGAGACCGTTTTTGGCCCACAGTTCGGACGACCACCTTTGCCCTCCCGCCCTGTTGCTGCCCCACCCGCTCCCGCTCCGATTCGCCAGATTATTAGCGTTCCGGTCGAGCCTGAACCAGAGGATTATGTTCCCCCCCCTGAGAAGCCCCTCAGTTTATGGGACAAAATAAAAGCATTCTTTAGAGGCGGCTAGTACCGCCTTTTTTGTGTGACTTAATTAACCTTTCTTTTGTGATATTCCCCCTAACCAGAATCGGGCTAACAAGGCAATAATGAGACAAGCTAATTTAACTCGTGGTTCCGTTTAGAAAAGTAGTTGGTATCGGTGGTTTATTAAATGGGTTTAGGGTTATTATAGGTAGGTCTATTATGCAACAACAATTATTTCCGACAAATGCAAATCAGACAGCTAATCGCACCCGCTATATCCTGGTAATTGATGATAGTGGCCCAATGCGAGCCGCGCTTGCCCGCCAGATTATGCTGGCTTGCACATCCAATAATTACTCCTGTGCTATTTTCCGTCTGGGGGAACGGGCCGAACCTTCCCTGACCTATTTCTCAAACCCGCGCCGCAGCATTAGCAACCCGGACGATAGAGTCGTGGTAGATTTCGCGATTTATGAAGCAAGCTCGCCACGCCACGCCCTGACCTGGATTCAGGATACCCGCATCAAGCACCTGACGATAATTTCGGATGTGTTGATGCCGATTGATACCGAAGTCGGCTTAGGGGGGCTGATTAACGGTCTGAATAAATTACAGATAGCGGTCAACTTGCTTTTCATTTCTAGCGAAGCCCAAAGCCGCCAATATATTTCACCTTTGCTGGAAGGCAAACAGGCTTATTTTCTGGTCAAAGGCTCGGAAGTATGGAGTCGGTTGCCGGAAGCTCTGGTGATGGGTGCAAACCGCTTTACGTATACAATTCCTACCAGACAAACTGTTGGCTTTGGGCCACAGTTTGGTCGCCCGGTTAGCATGCCTCGCCCAGCTTTGGCTCCCAGTAATGTGTTAGCCCAAAGTCCGATGGCGGTGGTAAATCAGACCCAGAAATCCCCCGGGTTTTGGAGCCGCTTGATGCAGCGCATCGCGGGGTAGTAGCCAGAATAAAGAATTAAGGAATAGGAATACAGAATAATAGCCTCCTTCCCAAATAACGTTGGGAAAGGGGCTATTTTTAATTCGTTATTTAGTGTCTCCTTGAGTTCCCGGTAATAAATTACCGGGCTAAGAGAGCATTTTAAGGGTACAGATGCGCTACTACAAGAAATTCTCTTTTTGCTTCTTGCTCCCTAATTCTTTATTCTCGCTTATCCTCCCGAACTTTGATTTACCGCACTCGTAGTAGCGACTTTGGTACGGCGGTATGGGCGAGGTTTCCTGAAAGGTAGGCGGAAGTAGCGTACTGACCTTTCGGGGCGGGCTACCGCGATACTGAGTAACAGGAACAAAGCCACTATTCCACTATAAATCAGCACATACGCTCCCCACAAGGCCCAACTGTTAGGCAAGATTGGCATACGAGCCAGGGCGTTATTCTGGGCGAACTGCCCTCCTGTACCCTGCCGATAGTAGGTGTTAGGGTTGCCCCCAAACAAGCTGCTGGCGGGGAAATACTGCAAATCGTCGGTGTTATTGGAGCGGAAAGGAGCATTCGGGGTTAGAACTGAGCCAATTGAGGCCAGCGGGCTAAAAACTAATATTCGCTTGGGAAAATCGAAAGCGGGGTCTATGCGAGGGTCAGGTCGGATTGCTCCAGCCGGAAAACGGTTAGTATCGCCGTTAATCGCCGTGACAATGCTGCTGCTGGTCAACTGACTACCCATTATCAGCAGGGCAATCACTACATAACTTACCAGAATTGCCGGGCCGGTACGCCGAATAAGGCTGGAAAAGAACGCCCCAATCGCGGCGTAAGCTGCCCCGGAGATTAAGACTATAGCATAACCAGCCAGAATATCCTGGGGTTCAACCCCACCAAAAATGAAAACCACACAGGCTACCGGTATAGCCGCTAAAGCCAGGAAGAATACATAGAGCAAGGCTGAAAGGTACTTACCAAAAATCAAACTGCGACGATTAATTGGTGTAACTAATAATAGTTCGTAAGTCCGGCCCTCCACCTCGCGGCTGATTGACCCACCGGTAAGAGCCGGGGCCACCAGAGCCATCACAAAAATCAAAAACATGAAAATGGTGATAAAAAGATTCTGCCCGATTTCAAAGCTTTTGGTAGGGCCGTAAGTTACCTGGGAAGGGTTCCCATAGCTGTAGGAATTACCGCCACCCGAACGAATATAAACCAGATAAGTTAACAAACCTAATACCGCCAGATAAACACCCAACAGGGCAAACGCCCGAGGGCCACGCATGCGGGCCTTCATCTCGCGGACGGTGACAGGGTTGGGGCGGAGCAACCGTCCAAAAAAGCGCAAAACTTTGCTCATCAAACCGCCTCCTCCCGCAGGAAAAATTCTTCAAGCCGAATGGCTTTCTGTCCAAATTGAGCCACGTGTACCCCGGCGTTAGTGAGATAGGCCAGGAAGTCAGCACAGGAAGCTTCGTCACCCATAATGTCCACTTCCAGCCGTCGGGTTGCTTCATCTATCACCAGACTATCCTTGACAACTTGCATAAACTCGGCGGTGGCGGCTTCGGCTCGTAGCAGGTCAAGTTTGGTAAGTACCCGCACCGTAACGGTACGTTGGGCCGCGCCCCCAAAGTTGTTGGCAATTTCGTCGGTGGTGCCACAGGCTACCAGTTTGCCTTGCTGCACAATCGCGATACTATCGCAAACCTCCTCAAGTTCAGCCAGAACGTGGCTACTGACTACTACCGTTTTTCCCATCCGACTTAGTTCCCGCAGCAACTCCCGCAGTTCATAGCGAGCGCGAGGGTCAACCCCACTGGCAGGCTCATCCAACAATAAAACTTTGGGGTCATGCACCAGGGCGTGGGCCAGACAAAGACGTTGTTTCATTCCTCGCGACATGGTGCGCAAGGAATCGTTCTTTTTATCGGCTAAATCTACCAGTTGCAAAAGCTCGTTGACCAACCGGGTGCGCTTTTTGCCATGCAAGCCATAACAGGCCGCGAAAAAGGCCAGATACTCCCCCACCGCCATATCGTCATACAAACCAAAATCGTCGGGCATGTAGCCAATCAGTCGCCGCACCTCGTTAGGATATTTGCGAACCGAATAGCCCTCGATATATACGTCCCCAGCGGTAGGCTGCAAAATTGTGGAGCAAACCTTCAAAAAAGTCGTTTTCCCCGCCCCGTTCGCCCCAATCAGCCCGAAAATCTGCCCGGTAGGCACACTCAGGTTGAAGTCATTAAGGGCATAATCCCGGCGGCGGGCGTAGCGTTTGAAAAGCCCAATCGCCTGCAAACTTAGGGGAATTTCATATTCCTGCACTGTTTCGGTGGGTTGGTCGGTTGGCTGCTCGACTGGTCGTTCTTCGGGATATTCACCTGGTTGTAGATTTTCTGACATATATAGAACCGTCCCTGATTGTTTTCGGTTGTAGGTGGTCAGTTGTCGGAAGAGAGTAAAGAGTTAAAAGTGCCTAGTTAAAGAATTTGCTGATTACTGATAACTTATTACTTTAGAGATTTTAGATATTCGATTTTAGATTTTGGTGTATGGGATGTTATCACATGGCAGGGATTAATTACAATTTTTCGGGGGCTACATCGCATAGAAAAATATTAGCAGGAAAGATTAAGGCTGGTTTAGACCTTCAGTTAACTGCCCTAAAACCCCAAACTTTTGGAAATATTCGCCCGTATATCAGAAAGTCAAGAAGCAAATAAACAAGGAGGTATTAAAAAATGATATGTCCAGTAGATAGAACCGTATTAAGGCTAGCTGAACGTCAGGGAATTGAAATAGATTTTTGCCCCGCCTGTCGTGGGGTATGGTTAGACCGAGGCGAGTTGGATAAAATAATCGAGCTGTCTGCGACAAGGCAGTATCAACCAGCCCCTGCTCCTCAGGCTACTACTGGCTTTCCCCCACCAGCCTACGGATATGAGTCGCAGCCTCAGCATCAAAGGCGTGGGGATGATGACGACGATTGGGATGCCGATGACCGCTACAAAAACCAGCAACCTGGTTATGGACAGCACCCTCAGAGGAAGAAAAAATCTTTCCTGGGAGATATTTTCGACTTTGATTAGGGAAGGTTGACCTCCCCCTTCCACTTTAGGGAAGGGGGTTAGGTTTACCACTAAGGAACAACTATTTCGGTTGCAGGGTCAGGGTTGTATCCTTCTGTTTATCTATCGCAGCCGCCGAAAACAGGAAGGGATGATAACGACCCGCGTTCCAGTCATCAATATTATCGCCATAGTGTTTGCCAAAAGGTTGGCCGGACTGCCCGGTAGTGTTAGTAATGAGCGAGTCGTCAAAATTAGCCAGATTCATCAAGCCTCGGAAAGAAACCCCCGAAGTTTGATTGTAAGGCTTATCATAACGGTAACTGGCGGCGGCTACGGTACTGCTGTCGCCCGCTTGCTCCACCGTTTTCAGGTTGATGATAGCACTCAGGGGGAAAGGTAAAGCACTACCAATCGGCGTTTGGGCAAAACTAACGGTATGAAGCTTACCCCACTTCCAGTCATCGCTATTCCCGCCAAACTTCCCGTTCAGATAATCTACGGCCTGCCCCAACGATTTTTGAAGCATTGCATCTCGCCCACCCGTCCCCCACCAGGGGCTTTGAGCATCTTTTAGCAGGCTAAAGACAAAGGGCAAGTGAGCCGCCCCATCTCCAATATAATCCTCATAAAGAGTATCACCTAACCTGGCCTTAAACATGTTTTCCAGAATGTGAGTGTAGGTTACTTTATAAATGGCCCCCGCCACCGAATCAGCCGTTAACCGCCCATCCCACTCCCGCAAACGTTTAATAGCGGGGCTAAGTTTAGAGTCGGTTTCGGGTAGCTTGCCGAGGTAGGAAGCGAATTCCTTGCCAGGGATGGTCAGAACATCACGCTGAATTGCCCCTAAATCCTCCAGACTCAGCTTTTCTTTAGCCTGTAAAAGTTGGGTAATTCGCTGCGAACGCCAGCCGGGGTCAAACTCCTGCCCACCGGGGAACTTCTCGAAGGGCGCGGGGCGTTGGTTGGCAGTAGCGATAAAATTAGTAGGTGGATTATAAGCGGTAGGCAAATTGTCGAAGGGAATAACGCCCGTCCATTCATACTCACCATTCCAACCCGGCACCGGCATCAGACCATCCCCTTTGGCGCGGGTAGGCCACAGCCCGGTGAGTTGGTAGCCGATATTGCCATCCACATCGGCAAAGACAAAGTTTTGTCCAGCGATATTAAAATCTTTGAGAGCGGTACGGAAGGTCTGCCAGTTGCTGGCCCGGTCATAATTCAAAACAGCATTTACCAAAGGTGAATTGCCCAGCGCGACCCATTTCAAAGCCATCGGCTGACTTTTGTTAATAGAATCAATCGCATCATTCATAATCGGGCCATGCCGGGTGATACGTACATCCAGAATTTTGCTGGGTTTGCCAGAAATTTTGATTTCTTCCCGGACGATTTGCAAATCCTGCCAGACCCCTTGATATTCGTATTGATTGGGGTTAGCTGGATTAATTTTTTCCAGATAGAAATCCTGAGTATCACCGCCAACATTGGTCACACCCCAGGCAATCCGATCGTTATGACCGATAACCACACCGGGGATGCCGGGGAAAGTTACCCCCGCCACATTCCAGCCGGGCGCGGTAAGATGAACTTCGTACCAGATAGAAGGATTGCGGATACCCAGGTGAGGGTCATTTGCCAGCATCGGTTTGCCTGTTGTAGTCTTCGCCCCGCCTACTACCCAGTTATTGCTACCCTTTCCACTCAGCTCACTCCCAACCAGAGCCGAGATTCGGGACTGAATATCCACCAACGCCAGATTTTGTTCCATATTCTGGTAGGATACGCCGGGTGGCACAATTAAAGGAGTGCCTTCCGCCCCGGTCAGGGGTAACATTTGGGCGGCTTGTTCTGCCCCTAATTTGTCTATCAAGCTGGCCCGCAGAATTTCGCGGTCATAATTCCCCCCCAGGTCGTAAGCCATGACCTTACCCCAGGTCAGAGTGTCCAGCATTGTCCAGGGTTCGGGGCTATAGCCCAGCAGAGTAAATTCAATGGGCAGATTATCTTTATGACTATCAATGTAGGCCGTTACCCCTTTGGCATAGCTTTCCAATATCAGTTTGCCATCGGCAGGTACACTATCCAGTTCAGCACTGGCCGCTCGGCGCAAACCAATTGTTCTTAAAAATACATCCTGGTCTAGCGCGGCATTTCCCAATACTTCCGCTAAACGGCCTGCCCCAATCCGCCGATAGAAATCCATCTGCCATAGGCGGTCTTGCGCCATAACGTAGCCCTGCGCCATAAACAGGTCGGGGGTGTTGGCGGCAGTAATATGGGGAACGCCGGATTTATCTCGTACCACTTTTACTTCGGCGGTAAGGCCCGAAATTTGCACCGTCCCGTCAGTCTGGGGCAGGGGGCGCACTACCAGCCATAGCACCAAAAATATTGACAATAGAATAATCAAAGTAATTAACCCGGCAAAAGTCAGCAAAACCCAGTGAATTATCCGGGAAGCCAAACTTTTTTTACGGGCGGGTTTGAGGCCAGCTGCACGTTCCAGTTGCTTTGCCATATTTTCTCCTCCTATTGAGCTGTTTAGGGTAATAATTATGCTATATATTATACACTGTTAGGGAGAAAGGATGAAGGATGAACGAAATCAAGGAATTGGGTAGGGATAAAACCACAAAGCGTTGCTTTGTAGCAATTGACCTACCGCAAAGCCTTAAAGAACAGTTGAATAGTTTGATAGAGGGGCTAAAACAGGCCGACAAAGAGCGAAAGGTGCGATGGGTGCGTCCCGATGGGATTCATCTGACCTTGAAATTTTTGGGCGAGGTTGTGCCTGACAAAATCCCCGATATTATAGAAGCCACTACCAAAACTTTGAGCCAGCCGGAAATTCAACCTTTCGGCTTACTGGTAGGTAAATTGGGCGTATTTCCCAATCTGACCGCCCCGCGCGTAATCTGGGTGGGGGTGGATAGCAACCTGAAAGCCTTAAACCAGTTGCAAAAGGCGGTAGAAAAAGCTCTCAATCCGGTGGGCTTCCCGATCGAAGCCCGACCCTTTTCCCCGCATCTAACAATAGGCCGTGTGCCCGACATTGGGCAGGAGGAGAAACGCAAATTGGGCATATTAATCCAGAATTATCAGGGGCAAACCAATTTTGGAGTGCTTCAAGTCGAAGAAGCGGTGTTGATGCAAAGCGAGTTACGCCCCGAAGGAGCAATTTACACGCCCCTACACAGCTTCCAGTTATGAGTGCTGAGTTAAAATGTCTTATAACTCAAAATTCAACACTAATAACTCAAAACTTTTATAACTACTTTGTGTGGTTGTGATTCGCTGCAAGACTGATGTATAATGCCAAAAGTTCGACTGGTTCAAGGGAAAGGTTTTTCAATGCCCAATATAACTTTTGGATACCCTCTGGCCCTCTACCTGCTTTTACTCCTACCCATCGTCTACCTCCTGGCACGTTTCGGTGTTCGCTCTGCTACTACGCGAGTAGTGCTGCGCCGCCGCAATCGCCGCCTTAGTATGGTGCTGCGCCTGTCAATTGTGACGCTCCTGGTTTTGTCCATTGCCGACATTCAGCTTGTTACCCAGAGCGATAAACTGGCAACGGTCTTTTTGTTGGATTCCTCCGATAGCGTGGGGGCAGGCGGCAAACGCCAGGGAGTACAGTTTATTAGAGATGCCAGCAATAAGATGAAAGACAACCAGGAAATGGGCGTGGTAGTCTTTGGACAGGATGCCTTGATTGAAAAATTAGTTGGCAAAGATAAAAAGTTTGACAATCCTACCAGCAGCCCCGGCACGAACTATACCAATCTAGCCGAGGCAATCCGGCTCGGCTCCTCAATGTTGCCCAGCGACGCCCAACGGCGGTTGGTTTTAATCAGTGATGGCAACCAAAACCTGGACGAAGTGCGAAGTGCGGCAAAGCTGGCCTCCGCTAACGGTATTCAGGTGGATGTGGTGGCCCTTGACCAGCTCGGCGGGCAGGATATGGCCCTGGCAGCGATTAATGTACCGAATAACTTGCGCGAAGGTGAACAGTTTAACCTGAATGTAACGGTAGAGAGCAATTACGAAGGTGGGGCGAAGCTGATTATTTCCCAGCAGGGACAGGTAGTGAGTGAGGCCCAGGTTGACGTTAAGAAGGGCAATAATACCTACACCCAGGCCTTAAAAGCTAGCAGCCGGGGCTTTTTGAACTACAGTGCCCGAATTATCCCCAACACCAAAGATACGGTTGAGCAAAATAACGAGGCCAGTGCCTACAGTCTGGTAAAAGGCAAACCCCGCATCCTGATGGTGGACGGACACCCGGAGCAAAAGGAAGCGGCTAACCTTGAAACCGCTCTCAAGGCTGCTGACATCGAATCAACCACGATTACCGCTGATAAATTCCCCGGCCTGACCGATTTGGCCCAATATGACTCCCTGATTCTGGTGGATGTGCCAGCCAGCAATTTGAGTCAGAAAAGTATGGATACCATTCAAGCCTATGTTAAAAGTTTAGGCAAAGGTATGGTAATGGTGGGTGGTGAAGAAAGTTATGGGCTGGGTGGTTATTTCCGCACCCCTATCGAAGAAATGTTGCCCGTAGAGTTACAATTACCTAACAAACTCCAAACTCCCAGTGTGGCAATGGTGATGGTGATTGACCGTAGCGGTAGTATGGCGGACGCTTATAACGGGCCGGGAGCGGGTGCTTCGGGCATCCCCAAGATTGAGATTGCCAAGGATGCCGCGTATCTGGCGGCTACTCAGCTTAATAACTCCGACCAGGTAGGGGTTGTTACTTTTGATACCAGTGCCCAATGGGTAGTTAATCTGGCCCCGATGGGCAATCCCAGCAACCTGGTAAGTGCAATCGGACGGATTGCCCCCGGTGGTGGTACTCAAATTTCCAGTGGATTAGGGCCAGCAATTGAGGCTCTGAAAGGGGTAACTGCCCAGAATAAACATATTATTCTACTGACTGACGGGGTAGACTCCGATAATATTAGTTACGACACGTTGATAGCCGATGCCAACAAATCAGGTATTACGGTAAGTTCGGTGGGTCTGGGCGAGGATGTTGATGAAAAGAAACTAAAGTCAATTGCCGACAGAGCCGGTGGGCGTTACTGGTTTGTAAATGACCCCAGCAACCTCCCTAAAGTTTTTACCAAAGAATCTCGACTGGCTTACCGCAGTTACATCATCGAAGAACCCTTTGTACCCACGATTAACGCTCCCAGCCCGATTTTGCGGGGGATTACTGCCACGCCCAAGTTGCTAGGTTATGTTGGCACAAAAGCCCGCCCCCTGGCTACTACCGCTTTAGTTTCAGACCGAGGCGACCCGCTGTTGGCGCACTGGCAAAGCGGGTTGGGTCGGGTGGTGGCCTGGACTAGCGATGCCAAAAGTCGCTGGGCTTCAGATTGGCTTAAATGGAACGACTTCCCCAAATTCTGGGCTCAAACGGTACGCTGGACGATTGCCGAGAATGATACGGGCGGGCTACAGATCTCCACCAAAACCGTTGGCAATAAAGTTATTATTTCCGCCGATGCCCTGACCACCGATAGCCAGTATGTGAATAGCCTGGAAGCCAAAGCCACGATTGTTAATAGTAACCTGAATGGCTCGGTAGACGAAGTAACCTTGCAACAAGTTGCGCCGGGTCGCTACGAGGGCTCGTTTGTCCCCAAGAATACTGGAAGTTATATCGTAAATGTTCAGGCCGGGGAAGGGGCGAGCGGCACTGCCACCGTTGGGAATGGAGCCGCCGCTAAAGTCGGCAATCTGACCCAAACCGTTGGGGCGGTAGCCAGCTATTCACCCGAATATAAACAACTTGGCACCAATAAAGCCCTTTTAGCGGAAGTGGCTTCGCTGACCGGGGGGCGGGTTTTGACCAACCCCGAAGACGCTTTCAGTGATGACCTGACGCGCACCACTCGTAGCAATCCCCTGTGGCCCTGGTTATTGGCTTTGTTACTCCTGCTGTTCCCGCTTGATATTGGGGTGCGGCGTGTAAATCTCTCGTTCCGCTCTTTGACGCAAGGTTTCAAAAATCGAAACCAGCCGATGGCAGAATCTTCGCCGGAAGATGAGGCGGTAAGCGAGGAAGTTAGCCGCTTGTTTGAGGCTAAAGAACGGGTGGCTTCTCGTAGTCGGGTGAGTGTCGAAGAAGCCCCCAAAGCCGGGAAAGTTATGACCGGAACTGGTCTGATGGATGCGCCATCTATTTTGAAAGCCAAACCAAGCAATAGTGCCAGTAGTCTGGTAGGGTTGCCGCTTTCTCAGATGCAAGAAGCCACCCCTGCGGTCGAAAAAGCTGAAAAAGTGCGCCCGGTTGAGGTCGAAGAGGAAACCTCCTATACTTCGGTGGTGCGCAAGTTTAATAAGGCCGCGCCAGTTAAAACCGAGGAAAAGGCTGAGAGTGAGAAAGCTCCAACCAACGCAGCTGCCCCAAAGCCAGTTGCCCCAACGCCTGAACCGATAATTAACCCACCACCCAGGCCGCGACCTGCGCCCGCCAAAGTTACTCCATCAACCGAGGAGGAAGAAGGTATAGGGCGGTTGCTCAAGGCCAAACAACGCGCCCATGAGGAGCGAACTAAAAAGAGTGACGAATGACAAAGCGGCCCGGCGTACCCGCTGGGCTGAACGTATTTTCCCGCAACGCCTCTTTTTTGCATTTCTAGCCCTTTATTTTCTTACCTTTGGCGGACATCTTTATAGTGGTGATGGGGTTGCCAGCTATTTCACGGCACGCAGTTTTATCGAGGGTAATGGTGGCGCGGCTGACAACTACTGGAAAGACCCCCGCTTTTTGTTGGCGGGACCCGATGGCAAAATTTATAGCAAATACGGCCTGGGACAGGTTTTGGTCGAAATCCCCCTGGTAGTAGTAGCAAAGGGAGTGGCAGGATTATCGGGCGGGGGAGTTGAAACCGAAGATGGTATGGCCCGCTTTCTGGTCAGCTCGCTCAATCTGTTCGTATGTGCCTACAGTGCGGTGCTGCTATGCGGGATGACCCGACGGTTAGGATATGGAATACGTACAGGGGTAGGGGTGGCCCTACTCTACGGCCTCGCAACTATGAGTTGGGCCTATAGCAAGCTGGATTTCAGCGAACCACTGATGACCCTCTGTTACCTGCTGATGGCTCAGGCTCTTTTCACACAATCTCCCTCTCAGGGCAAAGCCGAACTTACCCCCCGTCAAATGTTATGGGCTGGCGGTTGGTTGGGAGCGGCAATTCTGATTAAACCTGTGGCCGGACTGGCCTTATTCCCCCTGCTAATCTATGTTGTTTTCAGGTTAAAACAGGGTGCGGCAAGCAGCACCCCTACACAGTCCGCAGTCCCCAGTCCGCAGTCCTCTTTTTCTCCCTTCTCCATCTTCCGACTCCTCAAGCTACTTTTATGGCTTGCCTTGCCCCTGGTTATAGCAGGGGCGGTGGTACTCTGGTACAACCTGTATCGCTACGGCAAGATTACCGAAAGTGGCTATTCGGCGATTCCCGACCAATTTGCCCTGGGTTCGTTTTATGGCGGCATTTTTGGCTTCCTGTTCAGCCCCGGCAAAAGCATGTTTTTGTACGCGCCTGGGTTGTTGCTGGCCTTTTTTGGCTTGCGGCAGTTCTGGCAACGGTGGCGGGCAGAGGCGATTTTTGGTCTGGCTCTGTTTCTGACCTATCTAATTTTTTATTCGCTGTTCTGGAACTGGGAGGGGGATTGGACGTGGGGGCCGCGTTACCTGATGCCCACTTTCCCTTTTATTATCCTGTGGGCGGCTCCTCTACTGGAACAATCCCACAAGTGGGTACGTTATGCTTTTAATTTGCTGCTGACATTGGGGATTCTGGTTAACGTTTTCGGCACGTTGGTGGAGTTTAATTATTACTTCTATGTTTTCCGGGCACCGGAGGTCGGGCAGGATTGGCGGTATATCCCGGAGCTTTCGCCCTTGCGCGGTCAGGTCTATCTGTCACTCTCAGCCACCACCAGGGCGGTAAGTGGCAATTCCCTGCGAATGGACTATTTAGGCTGGGATAGCGAACGCACCCGCGCCCTTAAACAATATATCAATATGTACCCCTATGATAAATTCGACTTCTGGTGGTTGCGGTCCCTGAACCCGACGGATGAGGGCAGCAACGGTCTGAGTGGTTTGCCGATTGCGTTGGTGTTAGGGCTGGTTTTCGGCGGGGTTGTCTGGTGGTGCTGGCGCAGGATGTTCCAGGTTCGAGATATAATTGCGGAGTTATCCAGCTAAGGCGGTTAGCGGTGGTCAGTTGTCAGTTGTCGGGAAAAAACGGGCATTATTATGTCAACTTACCTTGAACGTTACAAAAATGGCGAATACGAACAGGTTTGGGCAGAGTTGCTGGCACTCGGTGGGCAGATTCGGCAAGAGCCGTTGTTTTCTGAGGCCCTTGCCGTTGCCCGCGAAACGATGGGTAGAGCCAAATATAATGTTGAGCTTTTATACAAGCGGCTAAAGGCGATTAACTATGAATTTGCCTTCCCTGAACTAAGTCTCAACCACCCTGAGCAGGATATTGTCGTAAAAATAGAAAGATTTGAGAAATTGGCAGGCTTGCTACCCTTATCGGTGCGAGTTTGGTATGAGATTGTAGGCGCGGTCTGCTTTATGGGAGTACATCCTAAACTTGCTTCCTATGACTCGCCCTCGGTTTATTCTGATCCGAATTTCTATTCCGACCCTTTGGTAATTTCTCCATTTAACGAGGTGTTCTGGGAGTATGAAGAATGGGAAGAGATGTCAGAAGAATATAAATCAGAGGGGTTTCTTTTTGAAATGGCCCCAGATTATTTTCACAAAGAAGCGGTGAGCGGGGGTGGGCCATATGGAGTTTCTTTACCGAACCCAGCGATTGATGCAACCTTTGAGGATGAATGGCACAATACAACTTTTGTGAATTATCTGCGTATTTGCTTTAAGTGGGGTGGTTATCCGGGCTTTGAGCGAAGCAACTATCACCCCGAAGAGCTAACTTTTCTAGCAGAGGGATTGCTGCCAATCTGAACTGTTTTGTGCTGAAAAATTGTGAGGTAAAAATATATGGAAACGACTATTACCAACGAACATACAAAGAGTTTTGAGGAAATGCCCACCCTCGAAATTGTGCCAGACGATTACGCCCTGAATATGCCAACATTTCTGGCGGAACAGGCCCAAAAGCTTGGCCCAATCTTTCGGCGACGATTGCCGCCTGAGCAATGGGCGGGTTTTGGTAAATGGATAGTCTATATGGTTGGGCCTGAAGCCAACAAATTTGTACTGCATACCCAGCGTGACCGTTTCAGCCATGACAAAGGCTGGAGTCCGACTATCGGTGGGATATTCTACAAAGGCTTGCTTAACACCGACGACCCGGAGCATGCCAAACACCGCAAGATGATGAACCCGGCCTTCGCAGTGGCTTACATGAACCGCTATCTGCCGATTATGCGGCGAGTGATTGAAGAGCGCACCAGCGATTGGGCCAAACAGAAAGAAATAGATGTCTATCAGGAATGCCGCAAGATTACTTTTGATGTGGCGGCGGAGAGTCTGGCAGGTTTTAAGACCGGGCCGGAAGTAGACAAGCTACGGGAGTTATTCTATGCCCTGATGTTCGCCGATTACAACCCTAAAACCGAAACGCTGGAGCAGTTCTACGCTAAGTATTACGCCATTCGGGATAATTTGAACGGCATGTTATTGAAAATGGTCAACGAGCGGCGCAAGAACCCCACCGACGACATTTTAGGGACACTGGTGACAGCCCAGGACGAAGATGGCGAAACTTTCACCGACGAGCAGATTTTAGGCCAGTTACATATTCTGCTAGTAGCGGGGCACGAAACTACCACTACCATGTCGGCCTGGTTGCTTTATCTACTGGCGACCCATCCTGATTATCTGGAACGGGTTCATGCTGAACTGGACGAGATTCTTGCCGAAACAGGCGGTGAAATCACCCTGGAGGCTACCAAGTCAATGAAAGTGCTGGGTAATGCCGTTGACGAAGCGGGACGGCTCCATTCACCCGCCGGGAATGTGCCACGCGGTGTCGTGAAGGAATTTGAGTTTGGGGGCTATCAGGTGCCGGAGGGAACGCGGGTGGCCCTTTCGCTGGCGGCCTGTCACCGCTTGCCCAACGTTTTCGCCGACCCTGATAAGTTCGATCCTGACCGCTTTGCCCCACCCCGCGAAGAAGACCGCAAAACCCCTTACTCACTAGTAACGTTCGGAGGTGGGCCGCGCATTTGTATCGGGATGAACTTTGCCCTGGTAGAGATGAAAGCTCTGGCGGCCCATGTGCTGCAAAAGTTTAGCTTCGCCCCTGCCTACCCTGGTCAGGAGATTATGCACGTCTACTACAGTCCAGTAGCGGCAATTTTGGGAGGTATACAACTTAAAGTTACTGAGCGTTTAAAAGTCGAAAAAGGCGGTGCATCTTCCGAATAGGCGAGAGTTGCACCCCTCTACATTTTTAGTTCTTACCAAACTCTTGACAGTCTTAAATATAAATACTATAATCAATCTTACGTTAACGTAAAGGTTTGAAATTAATTTGGACGATAAGATGCAAATAGGCCAACTTGCAAAACTTGCGCAAGTTACGCCTCGGACAATTCGCTATTACGAAAGCCTCGACCTTCTTCATCCCAGTGAGCGGGAAGGTAGCGGGTTTCGTTACTATGGGCAGGATGCACTGGCGCGTCTTAAAAAAATAGAATATCTCAAAAACCTCAATTTCAGTTTAGATGAGATTGGCAGCGTTATTGAACTTTATTTCTCAGAATCTTCAAATTATTTGGGCAAACTAAAAATTATAGAAATTTTACAAGCTCATTTGAAAGAAGTGGACGAAAAGATTGATTCTCTACAGCAATTCAGAAGTGAAATCATTTTACAGATTGCAAAGATGCAACAATGGGTAGAGGAAACTCGCAACAGTTAATTTTTTATTCTTTAGTTAACGTTAACGTAAAGGTGATACTCTAAAATCGAAAAAGGAGAATTTCATGCGATACAAATTATTAGGTAGCACTGGCTTATTTGTTTCAGAATTATGCCTCGGTGCAATGACTTTTGGTGGGCAAGGCTTCTGGAAGGCCGTAGGTACGCTGGGCCAAACAGAGGTTGATTCGATTGTGGGGCGAGCAATTGAGGCTGGTATTAACTTTATTGATACCGCAAATGTCTACTCCGAGGGCGAGTCTGAACGCTTGTTAGGTGGATCGTTAGGGGCACGGCGCAAAGATATAGTGCTTGCTACAAAGGTACGTGGGCGGGTTGGGCCTGGTCCAAACCAGCTCGGTTTATCCAGAGCCCATATTATGCAAGCGGTTGAGGACAGCCTGACACGTCTCAAAACCGATTATATTGATTTGTATCAAATTCACGGTTACGACTCGGTTACGCCGCTTGACGAAACAATGCGAGCTCTTGATGATATAGTACGGGCCGGAAAGGTGCGATATATTGGTTGTTCCAACCTGGCAGCCTGGCAAATTCTAAAAGCGAATGGAATTGCTGAACGGTTGAATACTGCTCGTTTTGAAACCTTGCAAGCTTATTATTCATTAGCGGGACGTGAACTTGAGCGTGAAGTTGTGCCAGCCTTAGCAGATCAAACAATGGGTTTGCTAATCTGGAGTCCTTTAGCGGGGGGCTTCTTATCCGGTAAGTATACGCGCGAAACTCAAAGCGTAGAGGGCTCCCGCCGCACAGGGTTCGATTTCCCGCCCATTAACAAAGAGCATGCTTATGATATTATTGAGGTGCTGCAAGAAGTTGGTAAAGCCCATGATGTATCAGTGGCCCAAATTGCCCTGGCCTGGTTGTTACATCAAAAAGTTACCACTAGCGTAATCATCGGTGCAAAAACCCTGGATCAGCTCAATGACAATCTGAATGCCCCGAATATTGTGTTGACCAAAGAGGAATTAGCATTAATTGATAAGGTTAGCGCGTTATCACCAGAATATCCTGGCTGGATGCTGGCGCGACAGAATGATGACAGAGTTCCGAGTTAATCGAATTGAATAACTTGACCGGGTGGGTTATAAGCCCACCCTTGGTAATCGAGTAATCCATAAATCAAAGTGGGAGTTGGAATGTGAATGTAGAGCCTTTACCCTCCCGGCTCTCCACCCTAATTGTGCCATTATGAGCCTCAATCAACCCTTTGGAAATGGCCAATCCAAGCCCCGCCCCACCATGTTCGCGACCTCGACTGCGTTCGCCCCGATAGAACGGTTCAAAAATGCGCTCAAGATCAGTGGGGTTTATGCCTTCGCCATTATCAATAACACTGACCAATACCTTACCGAACTCCGCCCAGGCGCGTAAAGTGATTTTGCCACCTTCAGGGGTATAGCGGATGGCATTCCCCACCAGATTATTAAGCACACGCTGGATTTTACGCATATCAAACGAAAGCAGTGGGATATGTCCCTCTATTTCTCCATTTAGACTTTGGTGCTTGATTTCAGCCTGCGCCCGCATGCTTTCCAGAGTATCACTTATTAAATCTGATAGATTGCCGGGTTCGCAACGAAGTTTAAGCGATCCTGCATCTAGCTGGCTTAATTCAAACAGGTCTTCAATCAAGCCCGACATATAAGTTACTTCACCACTGATACGCCCCATGAACATTTTAGTTTGTTGGTCGTCTGTTACCCCATCCTGAATGGCCTCAGCCATAAGTCGCAGGGATGCAAGCGGAGTACGTAAATCATGGCCAATAGCCGCTATCAATTCCTTGCGAGATTGCTCGACCTGACGTTGTTTCTCAAATGAAGTTTGAAGGTTAGTCGCCATCTGGTTAAAAGCCTGGGATAGCTCCACCAATTCCCGATTACCACCGCCTTTAACCCTCGTATCCAGCTTACCAGAGGCAAGTTGATTTGCTCCTTGAACCAACTGGCGAACCTGCCGGGTAAGTTGGGTGGAGATGTAATAAGCAAAAAAGATGGAAATTGAACCACTAAAAATAAGAAGTAAGGTTAGTAAAGTAAAATCGTGGGCACTCAGGAACATCAGGCTAGCCGTTACCCCAATATTAACCAGGGCAATCACGGCCCCTACCAAATAAGTTACTATTAGTTGAAGTTGAAGGCGAGTATTTTGGCTGGCATAAACCAACCACCCTACGCCTAAAAGCACTGAGATACTGCCAGAAATAAGTAAATACGAAAAAAGCTCCCCAAGCTCCTTCATAGGGGGATTAAGCCAGAGAAAAGCCAGCAAAACAGCTATTCCGGCAGCAGCCAGGGTAACACCCCCCGCCAGCAGTATCGAGCGCAAAAACTTGAAATTACGGGTCTGGGTTTGATTAAGCATAAAAACATTCCATCAGGATTAATTTTGAGAAATTTCCAACACTCTAGAAACTTTGAGCGCAAACCTTGCAATAATATAATATCCCAAAACAATTAGCCAATTCTTACAAGGATTACAATATTCTTACAAAAGCTCGTTATATTTTTTAAAGCTCGAATTTATAACCAACTCCCCAGACCGTTTTAATATGGCGAGGGCGCATCGGGTCGGTTTCGATTTTTTCTCGTAGCCGCCGGATATGGACAGTGACGGTACTCATTTCGCCAAAATAACTGTAGTCCCAAACTTTATCCAGCAATTGCTCACGGGTGAAAACCTGGGCGGGGCTGCTGGCAAGAAACCATAACAAATCAAACTCCTTGGCGGTAAGGTCAACGGGCTTTCCTTCTACTTCTACTAACCTTAGAGTTTTATTGATGCTTAACCCTTCAATACTAATAAATTCGTCATTACTACGCGCCCGTATCTGGGTAGCTCGATTTTGCTGTTCCTCCACCCGACGCAAGGCCACCTTAACCCGCGCCACCAACTCACGGGGACTAAAAGGTTTGGTTATATAATCATCCGCCCCCGCCTCTAGCCCAACAAGCTTATCTTCCTCTTCACTTTTAGAGGTAAGCATAATAACCGGAACAGCCAGTTGCTGATTTAAGCGAATCTGGCGTAAAACTTCAAGGCCATCCATTTTTGGTAGCATTACATCCAGCAAAACCAGATCAGGTTTTTCCTCAGTATAAAGTTTCAAGGCGGTTGGCCCATCCGCAGCTCGTACAACCTTAAAACCTTCGCGCAGTAGATAAAGCTCTACCACATCCAGGATATTGCTCTCATCATCAACTACCAGAACTTTGGGAACCATTTGGGTATTTTGAACCATTATCAACTCCCTTTATCAATTGAAAAATATAACCCTATTATGCCATAAGAGCGGCTAACAGTCAGCATTAGTTCCGAACGGGTAATCGCTAAAGAGAGATAATCACAGGTAGTTATTGTGAAAATTATATTTGGGATATGTTATGCATTTTATTTATATAATCAGGTCGGAACCGTAATTCTATGTAAAATCGAATTGACAAAATCGGCAGAAAGTCACACAATAGAACAAAGTTGTCACCTTCATTTTTGGATGCTGAAAAGACACTGGATGGGTCAGGGTAAGGCCGGAAAGGATTCAATAAATGCTTAAAATTGCTTTTGGGTTGCAAAAGGGCGGTGTAGGTAAAACTACTACTACCCTGTCTACAGGTGCGTCCCTGTCTAGATTGGGTTATAAAGTTTTGCTGGCGGATTGTGACCCGCAGGCCAACCTTACCACCTCCTGCCTGATTGATATTTTTTCAAATAAACACAGCAGTTATGATTTATTTACCAATAAAAAAATAAAATTGACCGACACTATTATGCATACGGAATGGGGGTTCGACTTAATCCCTTCCAGTATTGCCCTGGCTTCGGCAGAAGTAGAACTGGTAGCCGCTTTCCAACGCGAACAAATTCTAGCCGAACGTTTTAAAGAACTGGCGAACCTGGACTATGATTTTGTCCTGACCGATAGCCCTCCCTCGCTTGGTTTGCTAACAATTAACGTGCTGGCGGCCTCGGATATGGTGGTAATGCCGGTACAATGTCAACTCCTTTCGATTATGGGTTTACAGGCCTTTATTGATGTGGTCGAATTAGTGCGAAAAATTAATCCTGGTTTGACGATAAGTGGCGTTCTGCTTACGATGTATGACTCACGTACTGGTGTATCCAAAGAGGTTGAGCAAAACGTCCGGGGTATTCTGGGTGATCTGGTTTTCGATACGAAAATCGGGGATTTTACGGCTCTTTCGCTAATTCCCAAGCGTGGACCCATCCAATATTGGGAGCCGAAACATCAGGCCAGCTTACAATATAACGCTTTCGCCGAAGAATTATTGAAAAGAATCAGGAGCTAGTCATGCCACCGAAAAAACCCACCGCTCCCACTGTAGATTTTTTTGCCAGCCTTAAAGCCAGAGCAAACACTATGCAACAGATGACGGGTAGTAGTGAACAGCTAGAAGACGAAAATCAGGCTGAAAAGATAGAATTATTAACCTTTGACTCCATCCTGCCTAATCCTAATCAACCCCGCAAGGAATTTGTTGAGGATGAGGACAATGAGTTAGCCGCTGATATTAAAGAGCGGGGAGTTTTGCAGCCTATAATAGTGCGACCGGCCCCTAGAATGGTCGGGAAATATCAGCTTGTGGCTGGGGAACGACGAACCAGAGCGGCTAAAGCGGCGGGGTTGGTTACAATCCCGGCAATAGTCAAAGAGTATAACGATAAAGAAGCTCGTACCGTAGCCGCAATTGAAAATTTGCAGCGTAAAAACCTCCAACCCTTAGAAGAAGCCAGCTATTTTGAGTTCCTGGCCCAGGAATATAACCTGTCTAACCGTGATATTGCGCAATTAGTCCATAAAAGCCCCAGCTACGTTGACCAACGTTTCCGCTTGTTAACTGCCGAGCGCGTAAAAAGTACGCATATGTTACAGGATTCACAACCAAAGGTTTCACGTTTAACAAAATTAAACCCCACCACTTTTACCCGCTATGCCCGCAGTATGTACGACGTGCTTGAAGGGCTGGAACAAAATCCGGTCAACGACCCAAAAACCAAAGCGGCAGTTTTGCAAAGTCTCGGCGAAATGGAACAGGCTATTAACGAATTGCGCCGAAAACTCAGTTAGTGGTTTGGCACAATCAGACCAAACTCTGGCAATCTATGATTAAATCGGGGCCATAGATTGCCAGGAGTCGAGATTTTAGCTGATTAAAATAGCGTTGCCCAGCTCTTAAATCAAACCTGTTACGAAATACCAGTCGATAATTTTTAGCCTCGCCAGTGCCTTCCAACCAACCTAAAGCTGGGTAAAAGTATCCAACCTGACTACAATCCTCCAAGCCTTCCAATACTTTCTCCCATTCTAGCAGGGCTTTTTCGCTTTCCAAACCAAAAGTTCCGATAATAACCTGACGTAGTTTGTCAAATTCTGGTTTAACAGGCTGAGGGTTATTTTCTTCCTTAACCTGGGGGATTGCTTCTACTGGCTCTGATACAGGTGATTCAGCTTTCGTCGGATCAATTTCACCCACAGGTATTTCCCTATTGCTGGTCAAATAGGCATATTTACCACTTGTATATTTGGCAAAGTCTATTGGCTGCGTCGGTTTGGATTTTTCCAGCTTAGGTCGGGGTTTTGGAATAGCCGGGTCAGAATTCCGCAATATCATAAAGCGAATAAAGCCTATCGGGTTATGAATGCCCTTTGCCAGACTGGCAGCGATCAAGTGCTTAACATATTCAGAGTCGCGCTTATTGCTTAATACTATCTCAGTTAGTTCGGTGGCCATTATGGAAGTTAATCCGGCGTGAATTAACTCCTCCTTGATATTCATGAGTTGATTATTCGCCTCCTCCTTGACCTCGTCATTTTTTCGTGCTAAAGTTTTTTCTTCACACATGTTTTTTGATTCTAAAACATGTAATTCGGTGGCACTTTTCTGCCGCTCCCCCTGGAACGATTCTGCCGGAGTTGTTAGAGATTCCTCCTTCTGTGGAGTCTGTTTTTTTCCTGGTAAACCCCGCAATTCAAAACGCTGTAAGTGATAAAGATTACTGGTTCCTGCCACATGCTCAATCTTAATCAAACCAGCCGTTTCTAATTCGGTTAGCAAGTCTCGCACTCGCCGCTCGCTTAATTTTAAATCGGCTGCTAACCGCGTCTGACCAGGCCAGGCACAGGACTTGGGGCCACCATAAGATAGCAACAATAAATAGAGCCTTAACGCGCTCGAACTCAGGTCACTTTTCAGCAACTCTACTGGAACCTGCACAAAATAGCCGGATGAGGTTTCAAGGGTAGCCGAAACCACCCCGATTTGCGCTTGAGTTTGCAAATTGGGCATAAGAAATACTCCTTAGCCCTTGACATGGAGAGTCTGATATGTTATCCTTTATTCGTAGACAACATAAAGACCTCCCTGTGAGGGCTATGTACTTGAACGAAATATCCCCATAGCTTGGTCGGCGGCGGGGATTTTCAATTTTATAGAGCTTTTTTAGAGTCGGTTAGCAGCCGACTTTTTTATTCTCGTTACTTCTGCAATCTACTCCTCAATAGAGCATCTAATGACTTTAGTGTTGATTATTCAGTAATTGAATAAGCTTATTGTCATGACTAAAAGAGGTGCATGGGAATTGTAGATAGGTGATGACACACCTGTCTTTAGTCTGACTCTTATTGTAAGCTGAATCCTGAGTTTGTCAAGACATGAGATTCACAGAGTTGACTTATCCCTTGTTTAAAAGACATATCCCTGTTAATTGTTTATTGGAGTTGGTTTCAGAGACCTTTGAAGGCGGTTGCCCTAAAATCCGAAAATTCGTTGATGGCGCGGCCTCCTTCTATAAACAGAACTTCTTAAACATACTCAAAATTATCTGCTCCCTATTTCCCAATGCTGGCAAAATTCTTTACATGTGTTACCAGATAGTTAAAAGTGTAAAAAATGTGTTAGAAAAAATTTGACAACAGCCAACCTTATGGTTACAATCGCTTTAGTTAACCGTTTGTGCTTGCATTTTTGGGTAGAGGGGAAACCTTACCAAAAAAGGTTATTCCTCTCTGGAATTGGGGTTTGAGTTAGTTTTCTCATTCATCATTCCTATCTATAGTTAGACAAACTAGCTGATTATAGATAGGAAATGGCTTGGTTTCTTGGCACTGAATGACTGGTTTTGAGTCTTTTTACAACAGCATTGCTCCCTATGCCTGGCTAGTATCCCTAATAGTCCTGATAGTTTTGGGTGTGATGCTTTGGCGGTTCCAAAAACGGGCCAATCAGGTATATTCTATTGTAGATACCTTCATTCGAGACACTCGCGGTGGCGAAGGTGGTATTGAAGTTTTACTTGACCGCCTTAAACGCATCGAAGCCGACGCTGCTACCCTTGATGTAATCCAGACCGCCCTCCGCGAATTAGAACTACGCCAAAACCGCAGCTATCAAGCGGTTGGCCTGGTGCGCTTCAATCCCTTTACCGATATGGGTGGCGACCAGAGTTTTGCCCTGGCGATTGTGGATAGCTTTGGTAACGGCTTTGTGATGAGTAGTTTGCATGGTCGCACCGCTACCCGAGTTTACACCAAAACCGTCAAACGGGGACAGGCCACCACAACCGTTAGTGCCGAAGAACAGGCCGCAATTGACCAGGCAATGCGTAACCAGCAGCTACCGCCAGATTTCCCCTCCTCGACCAACCCAATGCTTACCGCCCCCGATGATAATTACCCTGCCTAAAGCCTTATCTTACCATTGACAGCCCATGTTTTATCCCGTATATTTATTTATGTGAAGTTGATTATATGCCTTTATCAATATTATCTTTCTGGCTGGTCATTTTCTTGACGGCCACAACTCTATTGGTAAGCCCCTATTTTCCAAATTATCAGGGTTTTTCACTGCCATAGAGCTAAAGGAGTAAATTTTTGGCTGATAACTCCCTTAATAATCCCAATCAGGATACCAAACTCAAAAGCCAGAGAATCCAGTTAAACCCAGCTAGCCCCGCCGAGCGGGCGATTGAACTTGCTCGACCCGAAGCTTTATCCCGGCTAGCCAAACGCCCGGATATTTTAATTGGTGAGAAAGAAGCCCGCCGGGGAGCTAGAAGCTATCCCAGCGAACCGCTACGCGAAACGCCTCTTTACACCAAAACTCGAAGCTGGTTTTCGCTAACTCTCAACACCTCCGCCGATAAACCCCCGTTACGGTTGCGTTTTGGCAAAATAACAGGCGGGCTAGTTATTCTGTTCTTTTTGCTGGTTATGGGTTTAGCCGTAGTTGGTACCATTAACTTCTTTTTTGGTGGTGGACTAACGGTAAATGGTGATAGTCTCGCTTTCCAGAACAGTGCCGCCGTGCGGGAGCAGCAACGTCAGCAGGTGATTGATTTACAGTCACGCAAGTTAGGCGACTTGCAGGAAGAAAACCGCAAACGTCTTTTGGAAATTAGCGAGTTGGAGGGCCAGCTTCAGGAGCTAACCAACAGTATCAATAGCTTAAAAGGTGTTGCCCGTCAATTGCAGGATTTGTTAGGGTTGGCAGGTAACAGCTCTAACACTCAGATTCCGCCAGTTCCCGTTCCCACCGTTAAAGGCATTGGTAGCGATAGTTCCCAATACATTCCGCCCATCCGGGTGGCAGGTGGTTATATTGACCCGGTGCAGGGTCAGAAATATCTGAACCAATTTAATAGCTTACTTGGTAAAATTGATGGCTTTTCCCAGCTTCTTAATAATCGCCGCAAAAGCCTGACCGATTATGATGTACAACTTTCTACTTACCAGCAAGACCTTTTCCGCGAGCGCACCAAACTTGATTCTACTACTATCAATCTGACCCAGTTGAGCAAAATCGGCGATGGCGATGCACCTCCCAGTATCATGCCCTGGCCCGGACCTATCACTAGCCCCTGGGGTTGGCGGATGAGTCCTTTCCGGGCGGGCTATCGGGAATTTCATTATGGGCTTGATATAGCCCAATCAGAAGGCACCCCCGTCCAGTCAACCAAAGTAGGGATAGTAACTTATGTTGGCTTTGACCCCGGCTACGGGAATATGATCGAAGTAACTCATGCTGGTGGTTGGCTTACCCGTTATGCTCATAATTCCCGGATAATAGCGAAACTTGGGCAAACCGTTTTGAAAGGTGATATAATCGCTCTGGCAGGAAACACCGGAGCAAGTACCGGACCGCACATCCATTATGAAGTCCATAAAAATGGTGTGCCTTTAGACCCGGCTCAATTTATCGCCGGGTTAAGTCGTTAAAGCATTACCTGCCTGCTGACAACCTGATAATTGGGAGAAAATAAAGCATGGCTAGAATGTTTGGCGGCAACCAATCCAAAGAAAAAACCGATTTGGTGGTGCCGCAAGGTAGTAACGTCAAGCTCGATGATCATATCGAAACCACGATTGGTTCTACCGTAAGTGTCAATGGTGTTATCAAAGCCGAGGGAACTATCCGCATAGATGGAGTTTTTGAAGGTACGATTGAAACCGCTGCGAACGTCATTATTGGGCGAACAGGCAAGGTGCTGGCTGACATCAAGGCTCGTAACGTCTTGATTGCAGGCCGGGTCAAGGGTAACATTGAAGCTGCCGAACGCCTGGAATTGGTCTCCTCTGGTGGTATTATCGGCGACGTAATGACCCCTTCCTTTTATATGGAAGAAGGGGCGATTTTCCAGGGACAAAGCCGCATGCCCCAGGTGGAGGAAGGCGACAGCCGCTTCCTGCTGGAAACTCCCCGTGAAAGCTAAAACAATATTTTGAAATTCAGAGGCGGCTAATCAAACCGCCTCTTTTTTATTCCTGCTATACATATCCCCAACAACCACCATAACCGTCATAATCTTCATTTCACTTCTATCGTCTATTGTAAGCTTTTACACCTTACCTTACTGAGCTTATGAGATATCTCTTTATAATCTCGAATTTCTTTGGTTGTGCTTGTAGTGACAAGTCTGTGAAAGGTTACACCCAGCTAATTGTTATCAAATTATTAAAAGATTTAAACTTGATTTTTAGGAAAAAACTGCCATACTAAATATACCTATAATCAATGGCTTTCAGTATATCCAAGGAGAATATAGTGGCACTTGTCGGAATAACGTCTAACTCTATAAATTTGATTACAGTAGCTAACACCGAGAAAACCAGGAAAACCAAACTTCTTCGCACCTTGACTTTAATTGCCATTGGCATGCAAGTGGCTATTTGGATAACTACTGTGCTGATTACAGTTCTCACTGCTGCCCCCTTTCAACCTGTTGGCATAGTAATGGGAATTCCTTTTGTCGCTTTGTGTTATGTCAGTTATAACTTAGCTGGTAAAGGCCACTATCGTAAGGCTAGTTGGTTATTGGTAATGATAGCTTTGGCGTTAATGTCGGTCAGTGTATTAATGGTTGGAACTAATACTGTTATGCCAGTGGTCGTGGGTTTAATGCTCCCTATTGCTCTGGCGATTGTGTTAATGGAATTCTGGGAAGCTATTGCTATTACTGCCTTTTGCGCTCTGTTTATGACTGGCTTGTATCTTTGCGAGAATATCTTAAAAATTTACATTCCTTTCAATAGGCTCCCGGCCCAATCGGAAACTCTTTACGGATTTTTTGTTGATATTGTTCTTATGCCCATTATTGTAGCCTTGTTATTAATACCTCTAAGGAACCAGACTCGAACCCTGGGCGAACGCGATAAACGTTTAATCCAGGCACTAACCGAAATCGAAGCTCGTCAGCATGATAGCGAAAATGTAGCTGAAGGTGTAACTCGCCTGGCGGTCGAACTCCGCAGCACGGCAACCCAGCAAGCCACCAGTAGCCAACAACAGGCTGCTACGGTCACTCAAGTGAATGTTTCGCTCAACGAGCTTTCTACTACCGCTGTTAATATAAATGAGCTTGCTCAACAGGTTAGCGAGGAAAACAATCTGGTTGTGATTGAAAGTCAGAAGATTGAAGAAACTGCTAAACTTTCGGTTACCCAAAGCGAACATGGTCTGATAGCCGTAGCCGATACTGAATCCGTTAGTAACCAGGTTGCTGAACTATACCAATCCCTTCTATCTACTATGAACGAGTTAAATGGTAAAAGTGCCAATACCCGCCGGATTTTGGAACTTCTAGAGAATATTGCTAAGGAAACCCATCTTCTCTCGCTGAATGCCGCGATTGAAGCTGCCGGAGCAGGTGAGTATGGCGAACGGTTTAGTGTGGTAGCCCGTGAAGTTAAAAGTTTAGCCCAGCGTTCTGGTGAAGCAGGCCGTGAGGTTTTTGGTATCGTCAAAGAAATTGAGAATGTAACTAACCAGGCTATGGAAGTGGCGGAAAATGGCTTCCGTAAAGCCCAGGAAATGCGCGAGGTAGCCGAGAAGGCTGGTAGGGTAATTTCACAGATGCGGCAGGTTTCTGAAAATTCTTTACTTCAGGCCAATTCAATTAATAAGGCCGCTTATGAAGCCAAAACCCTGACCGAAGTAATCAAGACTGCCACAAGTCATCAACAGAGTGCCAGTGAGCAGGTTTTGGACGCTCTCAACGGACTAAGTATTTTAGCCCGTCAGAATGCTGCTGCCAGTGGATTAATATCTTCAACTGCTACAAATCTGGAAGAAGTTTCCCTCAACCTGACCAAGACCCTGACTTCCTGAAAGCTAGTATCAACTCCGCTTAAAAATAATGTGATTAACAACCTGATGGCGGGTTTCAAACCCGCCCATGGGGAGGTGACCTGTGACCCGCAGGGGTAAATTCTTCCCCTACATTTTTATTGTATTCCTAAAAACCGATTCGTTAAGGAAAATGTAAGGACTCTTTTATAGCCCTCGTAGTATACTGCTTCAGGTTAGACTTCGCAGGATAATCAAAATAGCTAAAAAAACAACTCTGTTGCAATTCTCAATCATCTACAATTAGTTTGTTGCCAAAGGTATATGAGGAATGAAATCCCCAGCTTTCAAGTTTTTAAAGCCAGTAAGCCAACCTTTACTGCTGATTGGCCTGTCGATTCAGGCGGGGTTACTTTTGCTAATACCTCTTGGCAATCTTACAATTAATTCCGGGCTATACATTGCCTTATTCGTGGGCTTTTTCCTACTGTTTTGAATCGCCGGGCTGCTAGTAACTGGTCAGTTACAAAATAAAACATATCTGACCATTGCTAAACCTGTTAGCCTGTTAATAATCCTTTTTTTCACGGTTTTATTTCGCTTTACCACTATTTTCGCCGCCCCGACCCTTTCGACTGACCAGTTCCGTTATACCTGGGAAGGCCGTCTAGTAACTCAAGGAGTGAGCCCCTATCGCTATGCACCGGATGATGCCGCCCTGACCCCTTATCGTAGTGAAATCTGGCCGTTAGTGCAGCAACGCGAAACCGCCTCACCCTATCCGCCGCTTTCCCAGCTAATCGGGGCTACCGAATATTTATTGTTTGGCGATAGTTTGCTTGGGCCAAAAATCGCGGCGGTCTTTTTTGATTTGCTGGTCTGTCTGGCATTGCTTTGGCTGCTAAAAATAGTCAAACGGGATGCGAGGTATGTGTTACTATATGGCTGGTGTCCCCTGCCGATTATCGAGTTTGGGCAAAGCGGTCATAACGACTCGCCGATGCTATTCTTCTTACTATTGGCAGTTGGTTTAGCTATACAACAAAGGCCTACCGCCTCTGCCCTGACTTTGGGATTAGCCTCCCTTGCCAAATTCACGCCGCTTTTTGGATTGCCTTTGTTCCTGGGATTATGGGCGGGAAAAAGCAGTGATTGGAATTGGAAAAGTTGGTTCGGGCAACCGCGCCAATGGCGTTTTCCGCTCATCACCCTATTTATCGTAATTGGCGGATATGTGCCATTTCTTATTCTGGGTGGTGGGGCGATTGGTAGCGTTTTTGAATATACTGGCTCCTGGCGGGATAACGAGTCGCTTTTTTTTGGCTTTAGCTACGATTTCCTGGGGCCCAATCTGGCGAAACTCCTAAGTCTGGTTGTTCTGGGAAGTGTGGTGCTGTTGCTAACCTTTCACCCCCGCCTGTCCACTGTTTTAAGTTTACCGCGCCGTCTGATGCTGACCTTTGGCACAACCTTGCTGGTGGCCTCGACGGTACATGCCTGGTACTTGACCTGGTTACTGGTCTTTGTGCCGTTGGTTTATGGTGAAAAGGGTTTCAGAAAGTGGGATAATGGTTGGCTAATCTTTATGGTATTGGTGCAACTCCCCTATCTGACTTACGCCGGAAACCTGAGTCATTATAATTGGATAAAATATGTCGAATATTTACCGCTCTATGGCCTGGTTTTATGGGGAGTTTTTGGGGAGCTTATTATGCTTCAATTAAATAAGATTAAGGCGGGATTGCCAGAGAACAAAGTGGTTGAGCCCGTGCCAGTCGAAGTCAATGATGATAATAGCGTAAATTGAAAATACAAAACATGAATTTTAGAAAGGAAACCGATGGATAATACTTTATCGAGCAATAAATCTACCCGACTTTATATCTTCCTGGCGATAGCGGTAGTGGTTACACTGGTACGAATCTATTGTGGCATTCAGTGGCAGGGACAATTGAGCTGGAAAGCACCGGGAGCAGGGGCTGGTGGTTTTGGCTGTACCGCCACTCGTTTTGTAGTGCCCGCCGGAATGGAAAAAGAAATCGGCAAAGGGTTGGGCGGTTTGTGCGATTGGACCCAACGGGAGGCTGACCAGCCACTTATCGGGCTATACGGTGACTTTGTAAAAAATATCGTTATCCCAAACTTCGACCTGTTTGCCTGGACTACGATTTTTGTCGAAAGTTTTATTTCGATTAGCCTGATTTTTGGTTTTCTAACTCGGCTTGGAGGCGCGTTAGCCGTTTTGTGGGGGTTGAGTCTGGTTATAGGCTTATCAAATGTTACAATCAATACCAACGGCGAAAAAGAAGGGGCGACGGGCTTTCTGATTTTCATTATCCCGGCCTTGCTGGTAGCTATACTTGGCCCGCGCTTTCAATACGGTGTGGATAACCTGCTAGCCCCATTTTACGGTAAATTGGCAAGTAAACCCGGTTGGTTGGGAATGGCGGTACGGCTGATTACCGGGGTGCGCCCAAATGAAACTCGCTTAGGCAGCATTTTACCCTAATCGGTTGTCGGTGTTCAGTCGTCAAAAGAAATTCGTAGGGGTAGACCAGTGGGTCTGCCCTATACTTGATTCGTAGGGGCAACCTGTTAGGTTGCCTTGCAAAATAGAAAGATTTTGGAATGATTGGAATAAAACAGGCGTTGGAAATCACCCGACAGCCTATCGCACTTAATCCCACCAGCTTGTATATCGAAGTAACCAAAAATTGTAACGAACTGTGCAGTATGTGCCCGCGCACCTACCTATGGCCCGACCGCAAGGATAATCTTTCGTTTGAGCATTTTACCCATATAGTGCAGCAAGCACCAGGTCTAAAAAGGGCAGTGTTACACGGATTAGGTGAGCCTTTGCTCAATCCTCAGTTGTTCCAGATGGTGCGTTACCTCAAAGCCCGCGAGGTTTATGTGCTTTTTAACTCTAACGCTCTGGCTCTTAATGCCCGAAGGCGGGAAGAACTGGTAAAATGTGGCCTGGACGAATATCGGGTGTCGTTTGATGCGGCCCAACCCGAAACTTATAAGTTAGTTCGGGGCGTAAACGGGCTGGAAAAAGTTAAAAAGAACCTGTTAGCCCTGACCCAATTGATGCGCGAAACCGGGACTGGCCCAAAGGTAAGCCTCTGGTTTACTACCATGCGCGAAAATATTCAGGAATTGCCGGAGGTAGCCCGTTTCGCCGCCATCGCTGGAATTAACGAGGTTTATGTCCAACGGTTGGTCTATTTTGGGACAGGGTTAGCGGTGGAGGAACAGTCGCTCTTTCACAAAATGGCCGAGCAGGAGCAACAAGCCATGGCCGAAACCGCCCGGATTTGCCAGGAACATGGCATCCAACTTGCCGCCAGTGGGGGCGAGAAGGTAGACGCGAATGGGACGCTGCATTCTACTGAGGCCCTGGACGATGAACGCCCCTGGTTAGCGTGTAGTCGTCCCTGGCGGCTGATGTATGTTCAGGCCAATGGCGATGTTTCGCCCTGTTGTTTTGCCCCTTTCACCGGGGAGCAAGGTGGGCCAATTCTGGGCAACGTTTTTCAGGAGAAAATTTCTGATATCTGGCAGGGCACGAAGTATCAGGAGTTTCGCCGGGCTTTTCTCACTAACCAACCCCCCCAATGCTGCGAAGGCTGCGGGGCAAAATGGAGCGTCTAATTGAGGAAAGGATGCGGGATGAAGAATGAAGGATGAAAACCAGCAACCAGCAACTAACCACCAACAACCGTTCCGTACCCTCGATAGTCGCTACATTACCCAAACCAAATGGCGAAGCTTGCGGGAAGACCGCCTTGAGATTGGGCCGGGGCGGGAAATCAGCTATTCCTATCTGGAAATTCCCCGCGCCGTCTTTGTAGTGCCCTTAACCGAAGATGGGCAACTGGTGTTGATTCGGCAGTACCGTTACCCGGTGCGGGATTGGGTATTGGAAGTTCCAGCAGGTTCGCTGGAAACGCCCGACGAAGACCCCCAGGTGGCAGCCCGCCGTGAGCTACGCGAAGAGGTTGGTGGCGAATGTCAGGAGCTTATTCATCTGGCGTGCTTTTATAGCAGTTCGGCTCATATCAACCTCTCTAGCGAGGTTTATCTAGCGGTGGGCGTAAGGTTGGGTGAACAACATCTGGAGGAGACCGAAGTTTTGGAGCGCATAATTTTGCCAGCGCGGGAGGGTTTGGCTCTGGCAAGACAGGGAAAAATTACCGAAGGGCAAAGTGCCTACGCCGTGCTACTAGCCGAGAGCCGCATACTGGCAATGGAGAACGAAAAATGGCTGAAGTAGCCTTTGTGGTGGTAGCCAAAGCCCCCCAGGAAGGTAAAGTTAAAACCCGCCTCTGCCCCCCTCTGAACTACCAGCAAGCCACCGCCCTTTATACTGGCTTTTTGCTTGATACTATTGCGCTGGCCTCACAGGTTGCCAGGGCGGATGTTTTATTAGTCTGCCCCAGCCCAGAGGATATATCCATTCTGAAAAAGTTAGTACCACCAACGGTAGGTTATATCTTGCAAAGTGAGCCGGGACTAACCGCCGCCCTGACCGATTCATTTCAACGGGCCATAAAACAGGGCTATCGCAAAATCTTTTGTATCAGCAGCGATAACCCGACCTTGCCAGTCGCTTATCTGGAACAGGCAGTAGAGGCATTAGATAACACCGAGTTAGTTTTTGGGCCAAGCGAAGATGGGGGCTACTATCTGGTAGGAGCAAAAGAGGTCTACCCTTATTTATTTTCCGAAATGACCTGGAGTGTGGAAACTGTGCTGGGTGAGTCGCTGCAAAGAGCCGAACGCGCTCAACTGGCTACCCAACTTTTGCCCCTGTGGTACGACCTTGATACCGGTCAGGAGTTAGGCCGTTTTATCAAAGAACTGGCGGTGGATGGCACGGACGCTTTTTATACTCGGCAAGCCCTGGAATTGATGAAAGAAGATTTGGATGGACTCTTCTAACCCGACTCTTAATATCTGCCTGATTATCCCGGTGTACAATGAAGTTGAAAACATTAATCGGGTATTAATGGAAGCCCAAGCAATACCAACTCATCCCGCCTATAAGCTGGAAATAATGGTGGTGGACGGGGGTAGTAAGGACGGAACGGCGGAAGCTGCGGCGGGTATGGGGGTGCGGGTAGTGCGGCAACGGGGCAAAGGATACGGCGCGGCCTGTTACACTGGCTTCCAGGAAGCCCCTAACGCTGATATTTTGATATATCTGGATGGTGACTATAGCGACCCCCCTTCGGCAGTAGCCCCTTTGTTAGAAAAAATGTTAAGCGAAAAGGCCGACCTGGCTCTGGGATCCCGCACGCTGGGCCACTTTGAAAAAGGAGCATTGCCCCAACATGCTATCTGGGGTAACTGGCTGGTGGTAAAGCTTATCAACCTGTTATATCAGCAGCACTTTAGCGATTTGCCCTCGTTCAAGGCTATCCGGCGGGAAGTATTGGCCTCTTTTCAGATGCAGGAATTTACCTATGGCTGGACTACCGAAATGCTGGTGAAAGCAGCCCGTAGCAATTGTAAGATTGTCGAAATTGGGGTTGATTATCGGCGGCGCGGCGGTGGAAAGTCCAAAGTAAGTGGCACGGTTAAGGGTACGGTCAAGGCGGCCTATTATCTCTTCAAAACGGCTCTTCGTTACACTCGCTGGCGATTGCCCAAATCGGAAATAACACACTAACTTGAAACGGTTTAACTTTTACCTGAAATATGCCTGGCGTTCGATTTTACGCAGCCGAAGACTCTCATTGTTCGTAATAGTCTGCGTAGCGGTGGGGGTTGGCACGTTGGTCGCCTTGCAATCGCTCACTTTCAGTATTCGCGATACTCTGACCGGGAATATCCAGACCAGAGCCGGGGGCGACATCGTTGCCGGAGTTAATTTTAATCCAGACTACCAATACAGTCTGTCCCCCAAAGCCCAGGCTTTGCTGGATAAATTCAAGGCGCAGGGTCAGGTTTTGGAATGGACGGGGATGAACACCCACACTATCCAAATTACGGGCTATTTTAATATACCCCCGACCACTTATATCGTTGACCCCAACCGCTTTCCGCTCTATGGCGAAATCCCGCTTATCCAGCCAGCCGGGGGAAGTTTCAAAACTCAACTCTCACAGCCCAATAGTATTATTATCAGTAAATCGTTATGGCAGAGCAACCATTACCAGCTAGGTCAGGAAATAGAGATTAGTGGCGTTACCGATTTTACCACCCCTGGCACCAATACCGTCACCCTAAAAATCGTGGGAGTGATTGACCCGGTGCTACCCGGCATTAACTTTGATACCGGGCTATTTACCGGCTTTGGGCTAATTTCCCAGCAAACGGCCCTGAACTTTCTTGACTCAGCCGAAGTCACTCCCACCACCTTTTTTATCAAAACCGCCCCCACCGCCAACAAAGACGAGATTATCAGCCAATTATTAGCCTTTAATCGCAATACCGCTAATTCCTTTCCTTTCTTTTCCAGAGTACAGACCGCCAGCGAAATTTTGGGGGAAAGTAGCCGCAACCTTGCCCCACTGGAAGATATTCTTTCTTATATTGGTTTGTTGGCGATTTTGATTGGCGGGTTAGGGGTTGTGAATACCATGTCGGTGGTAGTCCGCCAGCGCACTACCGAAATCGCAACGGTTAAAGCCCTCGGCCTTAAATCCCGTCAGGCTCTTACTATTTTCACCCTGGAAGTCTTAATTTTGGGTTTTCTGGGTAGTTTGTTGGGCTTGATATTTGGAGTATTTTTGGGATTTGGCTTGAAAGGGGTAGTTGAGGGTCTTTTTGGCAGACCGCTAGAGGGTGGTTTTTATATTGCCCCATTTATTACCGGGATACTGGTCGGGACGTTTGCTTCAGGCTTATTTGGTTTTATTCCGGCCTATGCGGCGGGGCGCGTTCCTCCGGCAGTAGTTTTGCGTCAGACGCAGGGAAGCGGAATTGGCCTACCTCCTATTGGTAACTTGCCTACAATTAGCGTAATTTTTGGCACAACCTTGCTGGGCGGATTAGTTGCCGGATTGCTAATTGGCAATCTGGTGTTGGGGTTGCTTATCGCCTTCGCCACTTTGTTTTTGAGTCTGGTGTTGGTGGCGTTGATGTTGTTAATAGTCGCCCTTATCGCCCGACTGCCCGCCCCCTTTGGCCCCGATTTCAAAATGGCCTTGCGAAACTTTGGTCGCCATCGCTCCCGCACCGCCACCACCTTGCTGGTAATAACCATTAGCCTTTTTTTCATCAGCATGATAAATATTGTAGCGGATAGTATCAAAACCACCCTTGATACCGCTTTCAGTTTCGATTTGGGCTTTAATGCGGCGGCGGTAGATGTTTATGGTAATAAGGATAATGAGTTGCAAGCTACTTTGCAGCGCGAACTTCCCGGCCTTAAACAGATTTTTTTAAGCAATGATATTGGGGCGGTTCTTAATTCGGTGAACCAGCAACCGCTCAACAGTGCCGCCGCCCTGAACGACTCTAATTGTGGCCCATATATTATTAATCGAGCGGGAAGTTTGCGTCTCCGCCCTTTCATCCAGTTAAGTGGTCGGAGTTTGCCTGCCGATGGTCGCAGCATTAGCCCCAACGGGCCGCAGCAAGTGTTATCGGGGCGTACCTTCACCCCGGCGGATGCCGACAAACGAGTTTTGGTGGTAAGTCAGGACGAGGCCCGGTGTTATAGTATCAAGGTTGGCGATAAGGTAACTATGCGGCTGCGCTCCAATAACCTGGGCGGAATTCAGTCTAATGGCATAAATGGCCCTGTCGAGCTAGAGGTTATTGGGATTGTCAGCAAGGGTGCGGCTGGGACAAATTTCGAGCAAGGTTTTGTAGCTCCCTATCAGCTAGTTGACCAGGCTGGGGCGCAATTCAGCATCTTCTTTATGCAAATTGAGCCCTCCCAGATAAAAGCCGCCCTTACCAAAGTCCAGGGTTATTTATTATACAAGGATTTCGTTTTTGACTTTAGTGCTTTAGTGGATACTTTTACCGGGCTGTTAAACCAGATTCTAGCATTCCCATTGTTGTTAAGTTTATTGAGTTTGCTGGGTGGCTCGCTACTAATCGCCAATAATGTGGCCCTGGCAGTATTAGAGCGGCGCACCGAGGTCGGAGTGCTAAAAGCGATTGGGGCCAAACGACGACGGGTGCTGGCGATTTTGTTATGGGAAAACGGGCTACTGGCTCTCCTGGGTGGCTTGTTGGGGATTGGTGGTAGTCTGCTGGTGGCTTTGCTATTGCCCGGTCTGGTGCGAAGTGCTAATAATAAGTTGAATTTATTGATAAACTGGTCGCCAATGACTGCCGCTTTAATTCTGGCTCTAGGAATTGGTCTGGCGGTGGTGGGTACGTTATTTACCTCGTGGCGAGCCGTTCAGGAAAAACCGCTAGTCGTGTTACGTTATGAGTAGTCTCTAACCTGGGAATTCAAGATGGTAAAAAATAGATTTTCTAAAATATTAATAATTCTGATTGTTTTAGGGTTGGTAATGGTGGCCTGTGGCGATAGTCCTACCGCTATTCCGCCCAGCCCAACCGTGCAATCTACTATTACGGTTCAAACTCCCCGAACCACGGCTAGTGCCATAGTAGACAACGCTTCCCTAACTTCAGGCAAAACCAGTTGCGGCGATATTTCATATTATATTCCACCAAAGGTAGATGCAAACGGGAAAACCATTGGCCCGCTGTATACCGCGATTGGGGCGAGTGACACAGTTGGGACGGGCTCAACCAATCCCAGGGCGGATAGCTGGACGGTTCAACTCAACAAATTGCTGCCCCCAAATTATCAGTTTGTACGGCTGGGTATCGGGGGGATTACTCTGCATGAGGCTAACCAATGTTTGTTAGCTAAAGCCGTTGCCAGCCAACCCAATCTGGTGACGGACTGGAACGTGGTTAATGATATTGTCCGCAACGTCAATTTGGCTGATTACAAAACCGATTTGGCCTATTTTTTGCAGCAATTAGCCAGCCAGACCCAGGCTAAAATATTTATCGGCAATGTGCCGAGCCTGACTACCTTGCCTTTTGTGGTGCGGATTTTGGGTGGTAAATTCGACCTGGATAAGTTGACTACTGACTGGAATAACCTGATAGCCCAGGAGGTGGCTAAATATCCGGGCAGGGCTTTTGTGGTGGATTTGCAATCCGACCTGGCTACTTTCAAGCAACATCCCGAATGGATTTACAACGATGGCTTACACCCCACCACCGCCGGATATACCCAATTAGCCCAGGCTTTCTATAACCAGATTTTGGCAAACAAGGGGTTTTAATTTTGTCAAGGGGAAAAAAGTAGGGCGAGGTGTCTCCCCGCCCGGTTGGTAGATTTACCAGATTACGATGCTGGCTTCAGTGCTCCGAATGCCCACGGCATTCGCTATGCCATTGACCAGTCAATTACCGAGAGAGGCTACATCCGGGCTTTCCACAAAGGCAATTAAATCATACTGCCCGGTAACGGCGTGGACTTCCTTGATGACCGAACCATCCAGTTGCATATTTTTTAATTCTTCGACCAAATCCTGAACCCGCGTTGGTTCAGCCTTAATCAGCACATAAGCATGTATCATATATTCTCCTCAATTTAATTTGTAAAAAGTATAACTCCAACTGGAGCATTAGTATCAGCCTCAAGTGAAGGTCATTAATGGCACGCCGCCTTCACGCGCCATAATCTCAAGTTGGGTTTGTACCCGATCTCTAGCCTCGGAAAGTGGGAATATTTTCTTACTCACCTGCATATCGCTATCAGTGGACAAAGGATGCCAGAAAATACCATCCAGATTAACGGTCAATTCCGGCACAAGATTGCCCATCCCCAGTTCCAGACCCTCTTTGGAATTGCCCCGCTTTGCTAATGGCCTGACAAAGTGGTCCTCGTCCGGTATATTTAAACCCCGATGAAACTCGCAAATCTGGCTTAAATTAGCCGAATTGGCCGGGGTTTCGGTGGTACTCAACCTAACCCGGAAGCCCTTTTCCTGTAGCACCTGGATACCTTCAACCGTTTTGGCCCAGGCCCCTTTGCCTCGGTACGAATCATGGTCTTCCGCCGTGCCACCGTCCAAACTGACCTGAATAATCAGGTTATCGTTGGCTACTTCCACCAGCTTATCCACCCGTGAACCACGTAAAATCATGGCGTTGGTTAAAACGGTGGTACGGACTCTGGCCGAGGAATAGGCCAACATCTGGTAAATATCGTTTAGCAGGAAGGGCTCCCCACCCGTGAAAAAAATATCGGTAAAGGAAAGCGCAACCGCTTCGTCTACCAATCTTTGTACATTTGCCAGCCCCAACGCCCGACGCGGCACATTTGGGCCGGATTTTGCCACACAGTAGGAGCAATGCAAGTTGCAATCATAATTGGTGTAAATCCAGAGCTTCCATTGCAGTTCGGCTACTGGCGATACCACAGCAGCTTCTTCCTTTAGTATTTCCGTCACAGTTTCTTCTTTCCAATCCAAGTAATAATTAAAACAATATCAGGCAACATTTGCAGACTTCTCAAACCTGCAAATGTTAAGAACAGTATAACTTTACATAAGTTTTTAATAGCTTACTGAGCCTGCTCCTTGTCCAATAAATTCTACCACCTTTGCGCCACCAGCGATAATAGCGTTTGGCAGCAAATCTGCCTCGTTAAGCTCCCGAACTTTAAAGCAGGGCGGGCAAACCCAGATTTTACCACCACCCTCAGCGTATTTGTCCATTAACTCTTTCAAGGGGGCAAAGCCTGGAACGGCAATATTATCGGCAAAACCTTGCATACCCAGACGCACCCCTTCAATAGTTAGAAATATTGCGGTTTCCTGACCTGCCGCTACTGCTGCATTAGCTACCAACAAAGCTACCGTCGCTCTATCGGGAAAATCTGCCCCTACTGTGAGGTTAACCAAAAACTTTCCAGCCATTTTAATCTCCTTTATTTATTCTTCATAATAAGAACAACACATCTACAAAACCAAATAATCTTAAGGGTCTATCAGCCTATTATTCAAGTTGGTACTAGCATTATGCCTTAGCAATCGGTTCGGTGGTAAGGGTGCGGTAAATCAGATTATGTTCGGCGTTTCCAAGCTCAACGGCTGGTAAATCGGCCACCACCTTGCCATCCTTAAGCCCGATAACCCTATCAGCATACTCAATTGCCAGATTTACCTGATGCAAACTGCATATAACGGCGATATTACGCTCATGGGCTATTTCTCGCAGGGTTTGTAGGACAATTGCGGCTGACTCAGGGTCAAGGCTGGCGACAGGCTCATCCGCTAAAATCAGCCGACTTTGCTGGGCCAAAACTCTGGCAATCGCGACCCTTTGTTGCTGTCCGCCGGATAGACTGTCCGCCCGTTGGTACGCCTGGGCGAGCAAACCCACTCTGTCCAGAGCGGCAAAGGCAAGTTGGCGGTCTGCCCGACTGAATCGCTTAAAAAGAATTCGCCAGGTTGGGATATAGGCTAATCTCCCCCCTAGTACATTTTCCAGAGCCGTTATGCGCCTGACCAGATTAAATTGCTGGAAAATCAGGCCAATTTCACGCCGCACGTCTCTTAATTCTGAACCGTTAATCGTCACTACCGATTTTCCGGCAATTATAATTGCACCGGAGTCAATTTCTATTAGACGGGTAAGGCAACGAAAAAGGGTGGTTTTACCTGCCCCGCTTGAGCCTAGCAGAGCCACAAACTCTCCAGCTTTTACCTCAAATGATACGTTATCTAATACAACCTTTTGACCAAATTTTTTACTTAGCCTCTGAATCCGAACTTGCGGAATATTATCACTTAAAGACATACTCATATGAGCTTGCGCCTTAACCAGCTACTTAGTTGGTCAATTACCGTTACCATAATCAGGATTATTATCAATATTGTAAGCAAGCGCGGGAAATCTAGCAAGTCCATGCTGTTTTTTAATTCCTGACCGATCCCCCCCGCCCCCACTACTCCCAGCACTGTCGAAGCTCTGACATTAAATTCCCACCAGAACAGCGAAGTGGAAACCAGATTTGGCATAATATCCGGCAGCAGGGCGAAAAGCACCACTTTTAGCCGTCCCGCTCCGGTAAGGGTAGCCGCCTCCAGGGGGCCGGGTATAATCGTTTCGATGTTATCAGCAAAAAGCTTCGCCATCGAACCCCAGGTATGCAAGCCAATTCCCAACACCCCGGCAAATGGCCCCAGCCCTACCGCCGCCACAAATAGAATTGCAAAAACAAAGGAGTCGATTCCCCGCAGCATATTTAAGAGCCAGCGAGCCGGATAATACAGGAAAAGGCTGGGAGTTAGATTCCGGGCTGCAAAGATACAAACGCTTAAACTTAAAATCAGGGCAACAGTAGTACCGATTGCGGCCATGGCTACCGTTTCTGCTGCCCTTAATAATAAAACATCGAGTTCATCGGTGGCGGGGGGCCAGGCTTTGGCTGCCCAGCGTCCCATTTTCGGCAGACCTTCCCAGAGCTTTAGCGGGTCTACTTTTGCCAGACTAATACAAATCCAGTAAAACCCGGCAAACACAAAAAATATCCCGGCCCTTTTTAACCAACGCGGGCGGGTAGGGGGTTCGGGATAGTTGTTATCTGGTTTCTTTTGCCCCAATAGCAACGGTGTTTCCTTTCCGTCGCTATCAGGAGAAAGGTTATATTGTGAGGGTTTATCCTCAATCATTAAACATCACTCTCAGCATCTAACCAATCAAATAATCAGGATTTATTTTTGCTTCAGCCGACCAACTGCGACGCCTGCTGCCTCAATCGCCAAATAATCCTTGTGAGTAGCCGCCACAAATCCGTTATAGTGGTTAGGCATAAAGGCTTTGGACTGTTCCTCGGTAATGGCTAATAAAATCCCCTGAATCTTTTTAGCCAACTCCGGGTCAAACCCTTTCCTGACCGCAATCGCATCGTTAGGGAGTGGGTCGGAAGTCCAGACGATTTTCGTACCGTCTTTTTCCAACTTGCCACTTTCAATCATGGCATTGCGGTTACGATCAAAATCTGTTGCCAGGTCGCTCTGACTGTTGGCAACCGCAATTTCGTTGGCGGCGTGGGTGGCCCCTTCCGAATATTGGAAATAGGTTTTGGGGTCAATACCCTTGCTCTTGAACCAAAAGGTTGGAATAAGCCAACCCGAAGTTGAGCCCAGGTCAGCAAAAGACATTTTTAAGCCTTTGGCATCATCCGGGAATGTTTTAATTTCGAGGCCGGGTCTGGCTACTATTATAGCATGGTAAATAGGTTTGCTATCGTATTTGACTGTGGCCAGCGGGGTCACCCCCGAGTCATTATTAGCCAAAACATAACCCCACGGCCCCATCCAGGCCAAATCTACCTGTTCATTCGCCAGGGCTACCGAAATACCCGCCCAATCGGTCGTTGCCACCAATTCGTAATTGGGTATTCCCAATTTTTCAGCTAGATATTTAAAGAATGGCTCGTAAGTCTTTTTACTATCGGCGGGGGTGGCCTGTAATGGCCCAACTCCAAAACGAATCTTGGTCGGTAAGGGAGCCATTGCGGCGGCGGTAGTTGTAGCCGCCATAGCTTCTCCGGCTTTGGTAGTCATGGCTTCTCCAGCCTTGGTAGTAATAGCTGCCGCCGGAGTAGTGGCGGTTGGGTCGCCACAGGCTGCCAGAATTGACGACCCGGTTACTCCCACCAGAGCCATGCCTGCTAGCCGCAGTAATCTCTGGCGCGATAAGGTGCGCTTTTCAGGATAAGACATTTTGTATCTCCTTTTACAATCGTTTTGGGGCTGAAATTTATAAAGGGCAATTCAAATATAAAAGAGTAAAGCTAAGGCGAAGTAATAGAGTTACTGCTTTAATAATTATCGGCAGCGAGCCTGACGAAGTAATATCCCCTACTTTTAGAATAACATATTAATATTTCATGAATCTTAAGTATCTTACAAATTCCTTACAGTTTATATCACTCCAAAATTGTTATATAATATCGCCATAACCATCATAACCATCATAACCGTCATATCCTTCGTTACCTCCATAACCGTTATAATCGCCATAACCTCTAAAAGGAATTGCTATGAGTGCCATACAGGATGAAACCCAGCTACGCCAATTAATCAGCCAGGGCGAAAGTCAGACCGTTGAATTAAAAATAGCCCCACCCCGCCCGGCGGAATTAGCCGAGCGAATGTGTGGGCTGGCAAATGCGCGGGGTGGCTGGCTAATTTTTGGGGTGGAGGATGGTACCCTGGAACTGCGCGGACTGAAAGACGTGGGCGACGCCGTAGATACGATTTTACGTGCCGCCCGCCTCTGCCAGCCTTTAATCCCCCTGGAGCCACCCGAGCCCCAGCTTTTTAAACTTGAGGGTAAAAATATCCTGGTGGCAGGAGTTTCCCGAAGTTCCGGGCCGATTTATCAGGCGGGGGGCGTTTTCTGGATACGGCGCGGCACTCACACCGTCCCCCACTCTTTGGACGAGATTAGTGAGCAGCTTTTTAACCGAGGCACATTGCGCTGGGAGCTTTCCCCCGCTGAGGGGGCCACTCTGGAGGATTTAGACCCGCAACAAATAGAAGATTTTCTGGGTCGTCGCACTGAAGCGGGGGGCCGTCCCTCCCCACGTTTTCGCAACCGAGAAGATGTGCTGGTCGGCCTCAAATGTGCCATAAAACAGGGCGAAAATTATTTTCCTACCAATGCCGGGTTATTATTCTTTGGCTATAATCCCCAGGATTTTATTTTACAAAGCAATGTGACCTGCGTTTTGTATAGTGACGAACTAGGGGTCAAGCACTACACCGACCGCAAAATCATGCGCGGCACTTTACCTAAACTTATTCAAGAGGTGGAGGATTGGCTGCTGCGATACGTGCCCACCTCGGCCCGTCTGGATGGTTTTCGGCGGGTGGACATGCCGGATTACCCGCCGGGTGCTTTGCGCGAAGCGGTGATTAACGCCATCATCCACCGCGATTATAGTAGGATTGGCGAATCGGTGCGCCTGTTTTATTATCCCAACCGCCTCGAAGTTCATAGCCCCGGTCTATTGCTGCCAGGGGTTAGCCTTGAATTGATCTCAAGTGGGCAAGCTCCTTCGCGCCTGCGAAATCCGGTGATGGCGGGGTTATTACGGGATATTCCGGGCTATGTTGAGACTATCGGCAGTGGGGTACGCCTGATGATTCATGAAATGCGCGAGGCCGGGAATCCCGAACCTGAATTTCGAGAGGTCAGCGAGTTTGTGGTGACGTTTTACCACTCTACCGCAGAAAGCAAGCCTGCCCCAGGGTTACACACGACATATCCCGCGATTAAGAAAGTAGAACCTGGCAATGTGTTACCAGAAATAACTAACCCGGCAATCTATGCCGACCAGGAGGAACGCCTCAAAGTTGCGATGCGCTACGTCCACGAAAAGGGCAGCATTAGCAACCGCGAATACCGGGCGCTGACCAATGTTTCGGAAAGTACGGGTATGCGCGACCTTGATTTGCTGGTGGGGCGAGGGGCGTTGCGGGCAGTGGGCCAAAAACGTGCCCGCCGCTACCTTCTGGCCTGATGGGATAAAGTTTTAATGAGTAGTAAAGACTTTAGTTTTTGCGTTCATAAAGCTGGGAGAAGCGAGTAAAGTCACTACTACATAGCAAAAGTCCTAACTTTATTATAGGGAGACCTATTAAAATGTCTGATCAAAATGAATATATTTATCAAGTTTTGGGCGGACCTTCTTACACAAGTAAAGAGCTACCTTCTAATTGGGAAAATGAAACCCCTCTCTTGCTTTCAAGTTATCGTGCGGCGAATGCACCTGAAATGAAACTTTTACCGTTAGAGGAATTTCCACTTATCTCTGATTTTGAAATTTGGTTGATATGCTTTCTTGATTCTGGTCAAGCTCCTTTAGGTTATCACGTTTCCTTTTTTAGCCCTTCCCATGGCTTTATTGCCAGTTTTCCGTGGTGGGATCATGTTGAGAATACTTTAAGCATGGAGAAATTTGAAATACCTGTTGGCAATTTTAAATTTCCATATACAGATGTTGAACAGGGCTGGGAAATAGTAATTGCTAAAGATAAGAGCTTCGTTTATGTAATGCAAGGTCAGTTGGGACAGCGGAAATTCGATGGCTATCCCATTTGGTTTAAAGTTTCAAAAAAGGATTATTTCACTAAGTGGAATAAAGCTATCGAGCTTTGTAAAAAGCTAAAGGAATCAAATTAGTCCAATACTCTGAATAGCAATCCAACATCTGGTTCATCCTAAACATACACCCGCTTGACCCGATTGCCTAGCCCGGTCAGGATTTCGTAGCCAATCGTGTCGCAAAGGTTGGCAATTTCTTCAAGGGGGATTTCCTGCTGCCCCTGTCGCCCGATTAGCACCACCTCATCACCTACTTCCAGGTCGGGGATTGTGGTCACATCCAGGGTAATCTGGTCCATCGAAACCCGCCCAATTACCTTTGCCCGTTTGCCGTTTACCAGCACCTCCGCCCGGTTGGATAACTCCCGCCGATAGCCATCGGCATAACCAATCGGCACCAGGGCCACGCGGGTGGGGCGTTGAGCCACAAAAGTCCGCCCATAACCCACACTTTCGCCCGCCTCAATCCAGTGCAGGCGCACGATGGTACTTTTGAGGGTTAAAGAGGGTTTTAATTCTAATTGAGAGTTTTGGGAGTATTTTACCACCGTTTCCGAAGGGTGATAACCTAGCAGAGCAATCCCCACCCGCACCAAACCGCCTCGCACGTTTCCTAGCCGGATACTGGAAGCACTATTAGCCAGATGCTCTTCGGGGAAGTCAAAACCGTTAGCTACCAACAAATCCCGGATTTGGTAAAAGCGTTGTTGTTGTTCCAGCACAAAATCGGGGTCTGGCTCGTCCCCGGTGGCAAAGTGGGTATAAAGACCCTCTAACTTTAGATTGGGGAGAGTTTTGGCTAGGCGGGCCAGCTCCAGAGCAGCTTCGGCTTCCAATCCACCCCGATGTAGCCCGGTTTCCAGCTTTAGTTGGACACTGGCGATAATAAATTGCAGTTGGGCTTCGTTGGAAAGTAGAGTTAGGGTTTGGATATCACTGACGGTCAGGGTCAGGTCGGCGGAAAGAGCGGCAGGGATAAGGCCAGCGGGTATATGCCCAAGTACCAGGATTTTACAATCCTTTAATCCAGCCTCCCGAAGTTGCAAACCTTCTTCGCAAGAGGCCACTGCTAAACTTATTGCTCCGGCTTCAAGGGAGGTGCGGGCGACCTCTACCGCTCCTAGCCCGTAACCGTTAGCTTTTACCACCGCCATAATTTCGGTTTTGTAGCCAAAGTGCTGACACAAAGCCCGCACATTATGTTTGATTGCCCCTAAATTCACCTCAGCCCAGACGCGGGTAGTCAGTCCGGTTTCCCTACCTTCCAGCAATGCGCCAATCGTCATTCCTTGCCCTCTTGCTGGGCTTCTATTTTATCTTCGGCCTCGTCGTTACGCACCATCAGGCGGATAATATCGGCCCGGCTCACAATCCCGCATAACTTGCCATCCGCTCCTAATACTGGGATGGGATTAACCTCTTTTTTCATCATCACGGTTGCCAGTTCCGCAACGGTGGCATCTTCCGCGATAGTTAGCACCCGGTTAGTCATCAATTCGCTGGCTTTGGTGGCAAGGACGTGGGTTAGTTCTTTCTCAAACTCTTTTTTATTGCCAAAATAGAAAACCGAGTCGAATAAACTAAAAAAATGGGGCGCGTCAATAATTGCGTCCCGCATAATTAAATCTTCCTCGGTCACAATCCCGATAACCTTATCATTTTCTACTACTGGCACCCCGCTAATTTTATAATCGCTCAACAACTTGGCAATATCTCGCACGGGTGTATTGGGCGTAACCGAAACCACCTGTCGGGTCATAATGTCTTTGACTAAAATTTGATTGTCCATAATATCCCTTCAAAAAATAATAACTATTTATTCCAGACTGTCGCCATCTTTCAGGGCTGAGATTGCCTTCGGGATTAGTGCCAACAAATCCCCCGCCAGCACCCCACAATCCCCCAACTCCCGGCGAGCCAATTCCCCCGCCATCGAATGCAAATAAACCCCACAACAGGCAATGTTAAAAGCGTCGTAATTATCCAAACGGGCAGCCTGGGTTGCTAACCCGGCACATATCCCAGCCAATACATCTCCACTGCCAGCAGTAGCCAGGGCCGGATTTGCGGCAGGATTAATCCGCACTCTGCCATCCGGCGCAGCTACCACCGTATAAGCCCCTTTGAGAATTACCACCTGTTTGAACTTTTTGGCGGCTTCGCTGGCACTTTTAATCCGGTCTGCTTCAATGGTCGCCACGTCACTTTCCATTAAACGCCCTAACTCTGCCGGATGAGGTGTGAGAATATTACCGGGAGCTAACAGGTCTTCCCACCAATCGGGGGTGCGGGCCAGAAAATTCAAACCATCGGCATCAATTACCACTTTTAACAGTTGAGTGACATCCAGACTCAGCACAAAACCCTGCCTCCAGCCAAATTCACCCAGACCAGGCCCTAATAAAAGGCCCTGATAATCTCCTAGCCGTTGCTCGAAAATCGGCAGCACCGACTCTTCCTCACTCACAGGCAATTTTAGCTCAAAATAGGTATTCTCGCTGCTGCGGGAGGCCATCACCTCAATCACGTTTCTGGAAGAAGCCAGGGTAACTAAACCCGCTCCCGCCCGCATGGCCGCTACGGTACAGAGATAGGGCGCACCCAGATACTCTTCCGAGCCGCTTACTACCATCAACTTCCCGAAAGTGCCTTTGTGAGCGATAACCGGACGAGGAGGCAACCACCGTCGGACATCGGTAGCGGTTATCAGAGCTGGAGAAAACTCCTTTTCAACCTGAGCCTCAAGTTCTTCCAGCAGTTCTTCAGGTAGGCCAATATCTCCCAGCGAAATCGCCCCACTATACTCAACCGCTTTATAATTATACAAGCCGCGTTTGGGTAGACCCAGCGTAACGGTCAGGTCGGCCTGAAGTGCCACCCCCATTACTTCGCCTGTATCCGAGTTTAAGCCGCTCGGCACATCAATCGCCGTTACAAAAAGCGGGGTGGGGTCAAATTGACGGGCTTCGCGGGCCTCATTGACGGTTTTAATTATTTCGGCCAGCTCGCCAGTAACCTTGCGCGAAAGCCCCGAACCCAACAACCCATCAATTACTAAAACGGCCTCTTGCAAATCCATGAAAAAAGCGTCAAAGGCTACCTCGTCACTTAAATCCTGGCCTTCCTGTTCCTCGGCTTCGGTGTAGGTCAGTTTGTCGCTAAAACCATCTTCGGGGCGGGGGCGTTTGTGAAGATAGATTTTTACCTCGGCCTCACTAAACTCCTGTTTGAGCAAGGAAGCTATCACCATTGCGTCGCCGCCGTTATTGCCAGACCCTGCCAGCACCACTATCAGACCATCTTCCAGGTCGTTGCCCGTAAGGTCAGGGTTGAACTGGTTCAAGCGGGTAAGCGCGGTAAAAACACTATAACCCGCGTTGAGCATTAGCTCGGAGGTAGTCACCTCCATTTCCTCGGCCTTTTGCTCAATTTTTTTCATTTCGGCAGCGGTTACAAGTTTCATTAATGACCTAACCCCCTGGCCCCCATCCCTAGAAAGGAAAGGAGGAATCTATTTTACTCGGCACTTTTAACTTTTCAATCAGTTGCCACGATAAAAGCAATCGCATCGCCCCGCGAATGGGATAGGCTGACGCTCCACTCTCGCAAACCAAGCTGAGAGGCGCGTAAAGCTGCCTCACCGCTCAGGTTAAGACGGGGTTTGCCGTTGGCATCGTTAACAACCTCAATTTGCTGCCAGCTTACCCCTTCGCGCCAGAGACCCGTACCTAAAATCTTGGCGGCGGCTTCTTTGGCAGCAAAACGCGCCGCCAATTGCGGGCCACGCCCCCGGCAATAATCAAGTTCGCGTTCGGTATAAACCCGTTTCAGAAAGCGTTGACCCAGGCGGCTTGCGGCTTTTTCAATCCGGGCTATTTCTATTAAATCAACCCCGCACTCTAACATAGTTATAAGTCTTGAATTTTGAGTTATGAGTTATAAATCAGTGGTGTTTTTAACTTAACACTGAAAACTTATAACTCAACACTTTTACGAAGGGCGGCCTACCGAACGATAGGTGAAGCCCAGTTTAGCCATTTCTTCCGGGTCGTATAGATTGCGACCATCAAACAGATAAGGTTGGCTCATAATGCTCTTAACCCGTTCAAAATCCACCTGTTTGAACTCATTCCATTCAGTCAGTAGCAGTATGGCATCCGCATCTTTGGCTACGCTGTAGGGGTCGGCGCAAAACTCTACCGCTCCCGGCAGATAACGCTGGGCCTGTTTCATCGCTACCGGGTCGTAGGCGCGTATCTCAGCCCCTTTACGTACCAATGCTGCAATTATATCAATCGCGGGAGCTTCCCGCATGTCATCGGTGTTGGGTTTGAAGGCCAACCCCCATACCCCAATCTTGCGATTTGTGACCGAGCCGAGAGTGCGCTCAATCTTTTGCACAAAAACCCGCCGCGAATCCTGGTTAATATCCATTACCGCCAGCAACAGTTGAGGGTGGCAATTGCTCTTTTCCGCCATATGCGCCAGGGCTTTGACATCTTTGGGGAAACAACTCCCGCCATAGCCAATCCCGGCCTGTAAAAACTGTGGGCCGATGCGCTTATCTTGACCCATTCCTTCCGCCACTACTTTAACATCCGCTCCTAGCGCGTCACAAATCTGGGAGATTTCGTTGATAAAGCTGATGCGGGTCGCCAGGATAGCGTTTGAGGCATATTTTATCATCTCGGCGGTACGCAGGTCGGTTAGAATCTTGGGAGCTTTGAGCGGTGAATATAACTCGGCGACTGTCTCGGCAGAACTGCGCTCGGTGCTGCCCAACACTACCCGGTCAGGATTCAAGAAATCACCCAAAGCCTGCCCTTCCCGCAAAAATTCGGGGTTGCTGACCACCGCAAAAGTCGCGCCTTTTGGATTCCCGCTTCGACTCAATTCTTCCTCTATAATCCCGGCAACCCAATCGCCCGTCCCAATTGGTACCGTGCTTTTGTTGATAATAATGCTGTGCCCGGTTAAAGATTGGGCGATTGAGCGGGCGGCTGACTCCACATATTTCAGGTCTGCGCCACCATCGTCACCCTGGGGTGTACCTACCGCAATAAAAATAAAATCAGATTCCGGCACCGCTTTTTCGTAGTTAGTGGTAAAGCTCAACCGCCGCGCTTCGACATTGCGCTTGACCATTTCTTCCAGGCCCGGCTCGTATATTGGCATCTCGCCCCTTTTTAGACCTTCGATTTTTTCTGGAATTATATCCAGGCAGACTACATTGTTCCCCAAATCAGCAAAACAAGTACCTGTAACCAGTCCTACATAGCCCGTGCCAATAACACTAATATTGCTCACTAAAATTTTCCTCCGTGAAAAAGTAATCAGTTATCAGTAGTCAGTAATCAATTTGAATTTATTGTTTATTCTGACTCCTGAATTCTGACTCCTGACTCCTGTTTAGCCCCGCCCTTCCACCGACAAATCGGTAAAAACCGCTTCAAACTCGTGACCTGAAGAGCCAATCGTGATATAAACTATTTTGGCGGGTTTGGGGCGCAGCTGCAACAAATCTTCGCTAATAAACTCTTTCCACTCGTTTTGTTTAACCTGAATACTATCCCTTGAACGGGCAATCGTTCCCTGTGCCGGGTCGGGCGCGGCATAATAAAAGCCCTTGAAATATTCAAACGGGGTGCCTTTATTATCTACAAAACCCACTTTGATAAATACCGGGAACTCACTACCCTCAACCCCGCCCCCGGTCAAACTCTGGTATATAACCTTGAGTTTTAACTCTAAAACCAGATTCTGGTAGCGGCTAACGTCAATATTCAAATCCTGCCGCAAACTACACTCATGGGCATCTTTGGCATCGTCATAGCGGTAGGAATGCACTCGGGTAATTGTTCCATCGCCTATCCGTTCGCCATCAGTAAACAGGCGGCAATCTACATTATCCAGGTCACCCGATTCAATCCTTTGGACAATCCAGGCATCCAGACCATTAATAAAAGCTCGATTATTGCGAATAAGTTCATCTTGTAAACTTGTAATTTCGCTTGGCGGTTGCCCATTATCCACCATTACTCGCTGACCTGGATTTAGAGCCTGTTTTTTATCGGAAGAAGCAACCTGTTCAATGTTTATTTTGGACGGGTTAGTATTGGCGGAGGTAATAAAGGTGCGGCTGGAATTATCGGAAGTGCGCTGAACCTCAATTACAAAATTACTCCGCCCACTCATATCAAAAGCCACGCGCGCCCCGTCGTCGGTAGTAGCGATAACCGGGAGGCCGCTATAATCATTGCTATAGGGGTCGGTAGGCCATATCGTCACTTGCCCAACTACCGGGCGACCATCGTCGGTAGGAGTAGGGCTGATATTTACCTGCAAGCGTTTTTCTTTTCGTACGAAATTGGTGGTAACAACTCTGGAATCTTTTAATTGCACTCTGGTGTATGGGTTAATATCCAGGCGCGTGCCGTCAAACAAATCCAGGCGGACTATGCTTTGTTCGTCCGTGCTGATAATATCGCCAATTTCAAGCTTATCTTTGGTTGCTGCCACTACGGTTAGATTTTGCCCTGCCCGCGCAATATAAACCGGGCCGCGTTTTACCTCTAAACTCGCCGATATATTTTGGGTAGAGTGGCTTAAATAATCACTGATAAAGTTAACGGCGGAATAAACAATGGCGCAGAATATCGCGAAGGCGGTTATTATTACCACCCAGGCCGCTGTTTGGGGGCGAATTTTCTTGCGGCGTTGCGGGTTGATTGTTTTGGGTGGCTCAGTTTTAACACTCATATTTACTACAGTTCAGGGCTGGTCTACACAAATTCCCGATTTTAGCCCAATTGTACCCTTATCTAGCATTAGCGTCAAACCTTTAACAGTTGTCGGTTGTTAGTAAGAAATCCAAAATCTAAAACCAAAAGTCTTTCGCTATTCTTTATGCTTAATTCTTACTTTTTAATTCTATCCCCCAACCCCAATTACCAGGTTGCGAATCAGGAAGGCAAGGGGGCGGGTATCATCACCTAGCCCGGTCTCTCTGGCAGTTTGGGCCGGGGATAAACTTTCTAGCCGAATTGTTTGTGTGCCGGAAGTTGTCTCCAGTTTAAAGTCGATAGTTCGGGTCGCTGGAGTTACCAGACCCTCGAATAAAACCTTGTTACCACTACTGATTTTTACTTGACGGTCTCCGCCAAAAGCCTGTGCCGAAAGAGAGAGCTTAACTTGGCTGGGCTGGGATACTGTCAAATAAATATTAGCCTGTTGTTTCATCCAGCGATAATTCCCATCGCCGTTTTGCTCCACCCCATACCAACCATCACCCAGAAAAACCCCAGGAGTTTGGGATAAGCTGCTCGGGGTTTTATATAAGAGGTTATGCTCATCCTCGTACACCAGCGCACTCTGGCCTAGCTGTTTGTCTAAAAGGTTACGTACAGCTTTTCTTTCCTTGTCAGTGTGGTAATCATCTTTATAAATTGCCACATACTGGAAGTTATAAAGCTTCATAACATTATCGAGCATCGCATAACCGTTATTAGCCGAATAAATATCCTTAGCAGGGTCGCCAAATGCTCCTTCGGGGAAATAACGCTGGTCAGCAAAATAGAGAAAAGGAGAGTCAGTCTCGCGATAGGGGTCATAGACGGGTCGGGAAAGATAGCCCCCCATTATAGGTTGCTGATAAAAGATTTGGTTTAGCATCCGTTCGTGGTCAAAATTATAGTGGCGGGTTATGGGCAACTCTAACACGGCATAATTCCCGGTTTTTGGTAGCTTACTGACAAAATTACTCGGTTGCACCCGCACCATATCCAGGGGAACAGGGTTTACCGCTAAAAGATACAGCAAAGCTAACCCACCGCCAAGTATTCCGCTCATATATGATTTATAGGGGTTTAATTGTGGTAATTTAGTCAGTTGCTGCCCTAAAAATGCCACAAAAATTGCCACCAGAATGGCAAAAGCTAGTTGTTCGGGTATATCAAAACGGTTGGGTGCGCGGGTAACGCTGGCACCAGGAATTAGTTTTATCAGGGCATACGGCAGGGGAACATTAGTAAGGTCAGTTCGGTTAATTTGCAGGCGGGGCCCTAACGAAAAAATGATACAACCGAAATATAACAAATACCAGCTTAGAATAATTTTGCGCCATTCTTTAGCTACTATCAGCAATAATACGCCACCAAGCAATCCTAGCCAGATTAGAAAACTTTCCAGGCGAGCCAGCCCAAAAATATCCATCAGGTTATACGAAGCCCGTAAATCGCGCTCCTGGTCTAACTGGGCAAAGTAAAATTTGCCATTCAGTTCAAAGGCGGCTGGAATTATAATAAAGGCACTGAGGAGCAAGCCCCCGCCTACTGCCACTACAGGGCCAATCAGTTGTTTCAGCCAATTCCTGGGGAAACTTGTTACCAGGTAAAAAAAGCCCGTGTAAAAGATGATGTAAAAAGTATTGTAATAATCAGTATAGGCCGAGATTGCCAGAAAGACCGCCGCCCACCCTGCCCATTTCAGTTTGCGCTGCTCATGCCATAATAATAACATCAGGGCATAAAACGGCAGCCACTGGATTGACATAATATTAGTAATACTTGTTTGAATATGGGCAAAATGCAAACTGGAAAACCCATAAAGCACCCCGGTCAATAACCCAGCCCAAAAGTTTCGCGTAATATGCCGACCCAGCAGAAATGCGCCAAAGCCGCTCAGACTGAAAGAAAAAATAATCAGGCCATTATAGGCGGCGGCTACACCCAATAGTTTAGTCAAGGGCAACATTGCCAGCCCATTAAAAAGTTGCAAGGCGTGTAAATAAAGTGGCAGGGTGGTGGTTGCCCCGCCTGAAAAGTAGGGAAAAAACAGCATATCGGTTTGAAAAGGGTTTTGGAAGTGGGAAAGAGCCCGGTCTATCCACCAGAAGTTCCATAAATTCTGATAGCGGTCTTCGATAGAACCATCCGGTACGCTGGTGGTAAAGTTCAGAATCATTGGCCAGGTGGTGATAATTGCCAGCCCAACGTAAAAGGCCAGTACCCCTATTTCCGTCCAGGGCCATCCCTGCCAAAACTTGTTTATTATGCCTTTCGGGTCAGTTTTGCCCGCCGGACGAAGTTCTTCGCTTACGCTCATAGACCTTTCTAAATGGAAAGCTGTCAGCTATCAGTGATTTTCAACTCGTTACTCGTTACTTTTACCCTTACCTATTACCCATCCCCTGTCTGTTGGGACGCTTGCGGTTGATCGGGCGGGTTTGCCCATCTACCGGGGCTATTGCGGGCAAAGGGGGCGGGCTTTCAGTTTCCACTACGAGCGGTTCTTCCAAAACCTCTACTTTGGCAGGGGGTGGAGGTGCAACTTCGGGTTGGCGTTCCTGATTAGGCCAACCGCTAAACATGCTGAGAATATCCATCGGCAGGGGGAAGATAATAGTTGAGTTTTTCTCAATCGAAATTTCGCTCAAGGTTTGGAGGTATCGTAACTGGATACCCTGTTTTTCTGAGCCGATAATTTTGGCGGCCTGGGCTAATTTGACGCTGGCCTGTAGCTCGCCCTCGGCATTGATAATTTTGGCACGTTTCTCCCGTTCGGCCTCGGCCTGTCGCGCCATTGCCCGTTGCATATTTTGGGGCAATTCGACATCCTTAACCTCAACCGTCGAAACCTTTATACCCCAGGGTTCGGTTTGTTGGTCAATAATTCGCTGTAAATTCTCGTTAATTTTGTCGCGCTGCCCCAGAAGCTCATCCATCTCGGCCTGACCCAGCACGCTTCGCAAGGTAGTTTGGGCAATTTGAAGGGTCGCCCGCACAAAATCCATGACGTTAACCACCGCCTTAACCGGATCATTAACCTTGAAATATAGCACGGCGTTCACCCGCACCGAAACATTATCACGGGTTATGGTTTCCTGGGTGGGTACTTCCAGGGTTAAGGTACGTAAGTCTACCCGCACCACCCGGTCTATTATCGGGATAATAAAAAACGGACCTGGGCCTTTTGGCCCTACCAGCCGTCCCAGCCGAAAAACCACCCCACGCTCGTATTCCTGCACAATTTTGAGCGAGTTGAAGAAAATAATTATTATCAAAACCCCAATAACCAGTAAGGTTATTAATCCACTATCCATAGCGGTTCTTTCTGCTCTTTTCAGCTAAGAGGCAACCTTATATGTTAAAACTAGAGGTATTTTATTACTAAACCACGCAAGGGTAATTTGAGAGTTTGCAGCCGTTTTTTATCTTCGGGGTCAAACCCACCTAATTTCTTGAAAACCAGCCAGAATATCAGCACGCCCGCCACCGCTACGCTGGCTGTGACCGGCCAATTTACGGGTAATAGCCAGACAAGAATTTGCAATGGTACCCCGAAAGCGGCGGTGGCTTTGGTTACTTTCCAGAAAAACTTCATTGGATAAACCAGACCCATCGTGCGCTGCACCACCACCATCGCAATAATCCGCGAAATAACCGCTACCGCCCCCATAACCACAATGGCCGCAATCGCCCCTCCACCAAAGACCGCAACCCCAATCAGGAGTGGCCCGGTTATAAGTGGTAATAGGCGGGACATAATAACCGCAAAATATTTTTCGTAGACCATCAGGATGACCATTGGTAGACTGATAATCGCCTCGGCAAAAGTGAAAATCACCGTCAATATAACCGACAGAGTAGCGGTTGGCAACAAGTCGGGGGTCAAGACCGCATCGGCACTCTGGCGCAACATCAAAAGTTCCAACAGGTTACGGGCCAGGATTATGACCCCAATGCCACTTGGAATCAAAATAAATAACTGTAGCTTGGAGATAGAGGCATAGGCCGTATCCAGCGACCCTTGCTTGCCTTCAGCATGAATCGAGGAAAAGAGGGGAGTTTGTACCCCATTGAAGGGAGTCAACAGATTCTTGAGTAAAGTCTTGATAAAGCTGTAAACCAACCGGATAATTACCGCCGCCGCTGCTTCCCGATAATATTGCAAAATCAGGATGGCAAAATTGGCATCATAGAAAAAGGCCGAAATGTTGAAAAAGTACATCAGGGCCGAATATTTGGTGAAACGCCACCAGATATTAACTTTCTTTTCTAATGGCGGGAGTTGCCCAGCGTCCACCGCCCCTTCGGCTGTCGCGGTCAAGGGTTGGGTTTTCGCCAGGGGTTTGAGGTTGGGCTTTTCGACGGCTTCCTTGGAGGCCACCCAGGCTTGCCAGGTCGCAATTATCACACTTACGATGGTGGTAAACAATAAAGATAGGATTACGCCGTAAACCTCCCACCTGAACCACAGGATTAAAACCAGCGTGAGCAAGGGGTTTAGCACCGTAACCACAATATCCAGCAGGTTGGTTACTTTTTGCTTGAAGAAGCTATATAGCACCTGGGTGGCAACATCATAAAAGGCTCCCAGCACCAGCAAGGTACAAATCAAAGCCAGATAGACCCGCCCGTGAATCCCCAGCCTGAACCAATCGTTGACTACCATATCGGCGAAACTGGTGAAGAAAATAATCACCACCGCCAGAATTGCCAGTTTCAGGATAGTAACGTTAAAAACGAAGCGACGCAAAGCCGAGCGTCCTAATTTGACCTCAATTTCACCAACAAAACGCGGTAAAGCTCGTTCAATCCCCAGGTCGGTCAACATTCCTAACAGGGCTAAAAGAGCCGTAACCGTAGCCAGGGCGGCATAGGCATCCCGCAAAAACAGCTTGATGATCACTAGCGAAACCACCAGGCCCAACGACGCCTTCACCGGCAGAAAGACGATATTCCAGAACAACGCGCCCCCGGCCCTTTTCCCGATCGAACGATTAGGGGCTTTTTCCTTATGTTCGGTTGGGTTTATTGGTTCGGGGTTGCTCTGGTCGGCTTGTTGGTGGAGTTCCGGCTTCATAACGTTATGGTTCCTACTAGATTGCGAAGTTGGGCTAGATTCTCAATATCTTCCAAACCCTCCGGCCCTTTGGGAGTTTCCAGCACTTTCGGTATATCGGCAAAGCGCGGGTCATTCATTAAAAATCGAAAGGGTTCCAGGCCCATTGCCCCTTGCCCAATGCCTTCATGGCGGTCTACCCGGCAACCCAGCCCTTTTTTGCTGTCGTTTACATGAAAGGCTTTGAGTTTATCCAGGCCAATATATTTATCAAAATCGGCCATCGTCTGGGAATAGCTTTCAAGGGTCGTCAGGTCGTAGCCAGCCGCAAAAACGTGACAGGTATCAAAACAAATACCCACTCGCTCCGGTTTGTCCAGCTTTGCCAGTACCTCACCCCAATGCTCGAAACGGTAGCCAATCGAGGTATCCTGTCCGGCGTTGGTTTCGAGTAAAATCATTACCTTTTCGCTGGCAGCACTTTCCCGAAATACCCGGTTCAGAGTTTCGGACAACCGATCCAACCCGGCCTGTTCGCCACTATTGACATGTGCCCCGGCATGCGTCACGAGGTAAGGAATGTCCAGCATCGCGCTACGAGCCAGTTCATCCATAAAAGCCGCTACCGATTTTTCCCAGTTTTCGGGGTTGGGTGAGGCTAAATTAATCAAATAACTGTCATGGGTTAGCACTGGCCCCAGCGGGTTAGCCGCCCTCGCCTTTTGCCAGGCTGCTACATCTTCCTCGGTTATAGGCTTGGCGTTCCACTGGCGGTTGCTTTTGGTGAAAATTTGCATGGTCTGGCAACCGAATTTAACTGCCCGCTCGAATGAGAGGTGTAGCCCACCCGCTACCGACATATGCGCCCCGATTAACACTTTATAAACGACCTCGTTAGGTAATAAGTTGTGTGGTAAGCCTCAAATCTTTCACGTTCGTAATTATAACATACCCGATTGGTTGTTAGTTATTGGTTGTTGGTTCTTGGGGAAAACCGAGTGACTAACTCCTTCTCCCCTTTATGGGGAGAAGGTTGGGTTGAGGGGTATTACAAATTACATTTTTGGGTTGCGGAAGAATTTATCAATTAATGGCTCGAAATGTTCGAGGGGCAACGTATCATAATCCGGGTCAAAAGAAGCCTGGTCCCACTCATCGGCAAACTGCACTGCTAAATTAAAACCTGGGTGGTTGCGGTACTGTTCACGGGCATCGGGGTTTTTGCCCAGAAGTTGATAATAATGTTTCCCCTGGAAATCCTGATGAGTTCTAATCAGCCAATAGGTCTCCTCCGAAACATATGGTTGCAGGATTTCGGCGGCAATCGCCGGATGATTTGCTACAGAAATAACCTTGCCAATATCGTGGCAAAGGGAGGCTAACACCAATTCCTCACTGGTTCCTGCTCGTTCGGCGCGGGTAGCAGTTTGCAAGCAATGTTCAAGTTGGTCAACCCGAAAGCCCACTTTTATATCTTTTAACTGGCCCAGCATCGCTTTGATACGGTTGGGCATTTCGTTAAAGTGGGGTTGATGCTCCTTGAGAATATATTTCCATTCCTCCACGCTGCCTTTATCCATGCTGGTAAATGTTTGCATAAAACCTCCTTGTTAAATATTTTAATCCGCAGGTAGGGCGTTCGATTTAGCGACATTGCTGAACCAATGCCCGCTATTTTTGATAATCCGTTCCTGAGTATCGAAATCCACATACACAATCCCAAAACGGCGACTGTAGCCCCAGGCCCATTCAAAATTATCCATCAAGCTCCAGGCAAAATAACCCGCCAGGTTACAACCTGCCTCAGTCGCTCTTTGCAATTGATGTAGATGGTCACGCAGATAGTTCAGGCGCAACTCATCGTTTACGACGCCCTTATGGTCAGGTTGTTCTTCGCCGCTTGCCCCGTTTTCGGTAATATAAATCGGAAGCTGAGTATATTCCTGGTTGAGCCGCATCATCAACTCATAAATACCATCGGGATAAATCTCCCAACCCATCGTGGTATAAATTCCGGCTGGTTTAGTATTGTGCCATGAGTCGGGGTTCTGGGGGTCGGACTCTACCACCTGCCGATTGTAATAATTCACTCCGAGGAAATCTATCGGGGTGGAAATAATTTCCAGGTCGCCCGGTTCGATGGGCAAAGCACCCGGCATCTGTCGTTCCAGGTAATCCTGGGGATAGCTACCTTTGAAAATTGGGTCTAAAAACAACCGATTATTCTCAGCATCCGCCATTCGAGCGACCCTTACATCGGCTTCATTATTCGGGTCGGCGGGATGAATCGGCCAGAGGTTAAGGGTGATGCCAACCGGGGCTTTGGTATGTTGCCGAATGCGGGGCACTGCTAGCCCGTGCGAAAGTAAAATATGGTGCACCGCTCGCAAAGCTAAATTATGGTCTTTCAGGCCGGGGGCATGTTCGCCGATTTGATAACTCAGGAGGCTGGCGCAAAACGGTTCATTATGGGTAATCCAGCCCTTTACCCGGTCTCCAAAATGTTTAACCACTACCTCGGCATAATCGGCAAAAGCGTAGGCCGTATCCCGATTGGCCCAACCGCCCTTATCCTGCAAAACCTGCGGCAAGTCCCAATGATAGAGCGTGGCATAGGGGGTAATTCCTGCTTCCAGCAAACCATCTACCAGCCTGTCATAAAAATCTAGACCCTTCTGGTTAACTGCACCAGTACCACCTGGGATAATGCGCGGCCACGCCACCGAAAAACGATATGCCCCTACCCCTAACTCTTGCATCAGCTTAATGTCCTGTGGGTAGCGGTGATAGTGGTCATCGGCGACTGCCCCACTGCTATTGTCCTTTATTTTGCCAGGGGTGGCACAAAACCGGTCCCAGATGCTTTCGCTCCGCCCATCTTCGTTAATCGCGCCCTCAATTTGATAGGCGGCGGTTGCTACGCCCCATACAAATCCCCGTGGAAATTTTAGCTTCTCGGCTTGCGGCTGGGCTGGTTCGGTGGTAGACATCAAAATCCTCTTTCCTGGAGTAAGTTTTAAGTTTTGGAGGTAAAGCAATGGAACTATTATACCTCTTCTAGGTTGGGTCGCCAATACCTTTATTCCAGGAGTCAGGAGTCAGAATTCAGGAGCAATAATAGAGAAATAAGAATAATATGTAATACCGTTTATATGAAAAGAGTAAGCGAGTTAACTCAAAAATGGTGCAATCCATCACATCGAATCCAGTTGGGAAGTTCTAAGATTAACTCACTGAAAACGCACCAATTAGTAGTAACGAAAGAGGTAACAATGATGTTAAAAGGTAGCAAGACTCGTTTAGTTATTTTGTCGGGTTTAGTTGTTCTTTCCGGGTTACTGGTTGCTTGTACTGACGCACCCGCCGGATATAGCCCCGCCGCCGCTCAGACTCAACCTCAGACTGATAAGCCCGTAACTCAAACTATGGCCCAACGCAGCCAGGATAATGCGTTAATGGCCTATGTGGCGATTGACGGAGTAAAGCAGGGGAAATTTAAGGGTGAAAGCTCCAAATTAACCCATAGGGATACCATTGGGGTAGTCGGTTTCAATTACGAAGTGGTTTCACCCCGTGATGCCGCCACTGGACAGGCTACTGGCAAACGTCAATTTAGCCCGATTACTTTCACCAAAGAGTGGGGCGCGGCTTCTCCCCAACTTTTGCAAGCTCTTTATTCCAACGAGACTCTGAAAACCGTTACTTTTGAATTCTATCGGTTAGATGCCAGTGGGAAAGAATATGTCTACCAGGCCGTTACTTTGACCAACGCTAATGTTGCCAAAATAAATAAAGAGGGTGGTAATTTGCCTTCGGGAAAGAGCGTTGATACCTACGAACTTGAAACTATATCACTAACATTCCAGAAAATCGAGATTACCGACAGCCAGGGCAAGACTTCCGCTATCGATGATTGGTCAAAGTAATACCGGGTCACGATAATAAAGAGTGTTTGTCTGGGTGGGTTACAGGCCCATCCAAAACTGTTATAATATTTTTGGTACAATGCTAGTGCTGCCCTACGGTTAAGTAACCTTTTTTACTATTTTCAAAGCCAAAGACTTTTAAAATTGGAGTAACTTGATGCTTGATTGGCACACCAAAAATATCCCAGACCAGACTGGACGGACTGCGATTGTAACAGGAGGAAACAGTGGCATTGGTTACGAAAGTGTCCTGGCTCTGGCCCAAAAGGGTGCCTTAGTCGTACTGGCATGTCGCAACCAGACCAAAGCAAAAGAAGCCTTAAACCGAATAAAGCAGCAAGTTCCCGCCTCAAAGGTTGAACTCATTCCCCTTGACCTTGCCAGTCTTGCTTCTGTTAGAGCTTTTGCTGCTTCTTTCCGCTCCAGCTATGACCGCCTTGATATTTTAATGAATAATGCCGGGATTGCCACAGTTTCGCGACAGGAAACCGAGGATGGTTTCGAGATGCATTTGGGGGTAAACCATCTTGGTCACTTTGCCCTGACTGGGCTTTTACTGGATAAGCTCGTTAATACTCCCCAAAGCCGGGTTGTAACTACCACCAGTGTTGCCCAAACAATTGGCTGGATTAATTTCGAGGATTTGCAACTTAAGCGCGGCTATACTCGATTTGGGGCATACGGTCAGAGCAAGTTGGCTAATTTACTTTTCGCCTTTGAACTGGACCGATGCCTGAAAAAGGCCGGGATTTCCACTTTAAGCGTAGCGGCGCATCCTGGTTATTCTAATACCCACATGACCCAGAGCAGCTCTAGCACTTTTGGTACTTTTATTGAATCAACTTTATTTACTTTTGCTAATGGGCTATTGGCCCAAAGTCCCGAGATGGGCGCGTTGCCTCAGTTATATGCCGCCATTGCTCCTGAAATAAAAGGTGGCGAGCTCTATGGCCCTCGCTTTTACACTCAAGGTTATCCGGCATTAAATGTGGCTACTATTCAAGGTTACAACAAAGGGAATGCCCAACGCCTCTGGCAACTATCGGAGAAATTAACGGGCGTAGAATATGCTTTCGAGAAGCAAACGGCCAAATAGCCTCACAAATTAATTTGTAGTTGGGTATAATTCGGACAATAGATATTTTTGTGAAAAAAAGGCCAGCCCCTATTTCTCTGGAATTCAGCATTAATCGTCCACTTCCCAACAACCCTCAACCGATTGGGCTTCCTGTGGCCCCGGCCAGCGTGGAATAGTGGCTATTAGAAAAGAAAGAGGCTCCTCCCCAATAGTTCGAAATTGGAAACTTGTTCCTAAAGGGATAGTCAGGCTTAAACCAGGATAAACCTCGATAACCTGTTCATAATTTCCCGATTTCCGCCAGATTTGACCCCGGCCTGAAGTGAAATACCAGACTTCCTCGATAGTTTGATGTTTAACCGCTTTTGAAATTTTACCCCCCGGCAGCGTGCAATGCGCTATGCCCCCGCCCTTCACGGCTAACAATAGTCGGATTTCAGAGCCATCCGGGGCCAGATTATCGTACTGTTGGGGAAGTTGTTTTACCTCAAACAAATCATTAACGGATTCGCTCATGTTCATTTCCAACTGGCCTTAAAAGGGGTGATGGTCTACCTTTACTAATCAATTTTAGGCTGATTGCGCCGGAATTCAGCCAATTCCTGACGGGCGCGGGTGTCGCCAAGTTGGGCAGCTCGCTCCAGGTCACGCCGGGAATTTTGCTGGTCGCCCTGCCAGAGCAAAGTCAATCCGCGATTGCGATAGGCTGGGGCATATTCAGGGTTAAGTTCCAGAGCCAGGTCATAACTTTTGAGAGCCATTCCATACAACTCCAGTTTAGCAAAAACCAATCCGCGACGGGTAAAAAGTTCGGGGTTGGGGTCATGGCGGGAGCGGTAGGTCAGCAACAGGCTAAACAGATTGAAAGCCAGCTTTATTAACTTGAAACCTTCCCGAATAGTTTCTTCTTTGATTTGGAAAGGTGAGGGGTTACCCGGCGCAGGAGCATCCAGGGCTTGCCGGAATTGTTGATAAAGCTCGCCTGCACTGTTGGGGCGGGCACCCGGCTCTTTCGCCATCGCGCGGGCCAATACTGTGTCCAGAGCAGGGGGATAATTCAGGTCAGGGGCACGTTCCGCTAGTCGGGGTATCGGCGCGTCCAGATGTTGGCGCATTACCGCCGCCGGACTTCCCTGATAGGGCAACTCCCCCGAAAGCATTTGATAGAGCAGCACCCCCAGCGCATAAATATCGGAGTGTTTACTAACTTTTTCGTCCCAAACTTCGGGGGCAGCAAATTCGGGCGTTCCCCAAACCCCCGTGCCACCCAACCGGTTCAAGGTCTGCGGGTTGTTAATCGCCAGAGCCAACCCAAAATCCGCCAACAACACCCGATTATAACGGTCTAGCAAAATATTTTCCGGCTTGATATCCCGATGAATCAAACCCTGCCCATGGGCTTCATCCAGAGCCGTAGAAATTTGCTCCAGGAATTGGGTTACCTGTACCAGTGATAAGGCAGTTGCGGGTCGGGTGGGGTTGGGGCGCAACAATCGGGATATAGAGCCGTTTGGGGCTAACTCGGTAATGATGTATGCCTGGTTGCGGGTGATTTCAAAATCGAGTACCCGCAAAATATGGGGATGGCTGAAACGAGCCAGCACTCCGGCCTCATGCCGCAACCCCTCGCGTACTGTCGGGTCGCTCAGTAAAGTATGATGTAACAGCTTTAAGGCTACCGGGCGGGGTGGGTCAAACTTGGTATCCTCGGCGTAGAAAACTTCCCCAAAGGAGCCTTCGCCCAACGAATGGTGCAAGCGATAGCGGTTGCCGATTAAATTGCTGACAGGTGGCCAGGCACTCTGCATAGCATCAACCTCTTTTTAATTAATTCCAGAGTAATAAATTAATCAGGAGAGCCCCGAAAAAGCGCAGTGGTCTAAAGTTGGGTAAGAACAATATAACCCCTAGAGCCGCATTATGCAAGGTTAATAGGTTTCAGATTTTACTTGTTAGTGGGCACTTTCAACTCGTTACTTTTTAACGTCGAGGGGCGGGGGTAGGGGTAGGTGGGGTGGGCGTAACCTGATAGGGTTGTTTTTCCAGTTCCGCCAGCGAAACATCTGACAAAAAGATTTGCCAGCGTCCGCCCGTCACCCGATAAAACCGCATATTCGTACCTTTGTGATTACGGGAATTATAAGTTAGAACTGGCAACAGACCGTCGGCGGTATAATTCTCGAGGGTTTCCAGGCCGTTCTTAACCTCATCGCCAGTGGTAACGGGGCCTTTGATAGCAGCTCGTTTAATTCCTTCCAGCAAAACATTAGCCGTAACCCAGCCTTGAATATAGCGTTCGTTGGGAAATTGCTCCTGGGCTTCGGGGTCGGTACTGAGACGATGGGCGCGGCCATTGGCAACCCACCACTTTTGCAAGGCTTGCATTCCCGGCGACTCATCGGTGGCATAGGGCAGAGTTACACCCGAATAATAACCCTCCGCCGCCGGGCCTGCCAGAGCAAGCAAATCAGGCCCGCCCGTAGTTGGCATTCCAGCAAAGCGTCCCTCTACTCCAACCTGTTTCATTTCCTTGAGTAGTTTGGCGGTCAGGCTCCTATCGGCCTGAATTAAAGTCCAGTCGGGGCGAGCCGCTTTCAGGCGATTGACTTCAAACACAATATTTTTTTGCTCTTCGTTTGGATTTAGAAAACCTTCGTGATACCAAAAAATGTTGTTATCCGCCGCATAGTTCCGTCCAGCTTGTAAGGAGTAACGCCCAAAGTCGTTATCCACCAACAGATGAGCTACCCCCAATCTACGAATAGGCTCTGGGTGCAATATCCGCACAAGCTGAACTAGCATTCGCATCTGGTCAGAATAGGTTGGAGTAATAAAAAAGTTGTAGGGATTCTTTTTAATATCACGGATAACATCATCACGAAAGCTGGCCGAAAAAAAGGGCGTTTTACCTTCGTTTAGCTGGCTGGTCAGGGCCAAGGTGTCGGAATGCGTCCAGCCGATAAAAGCCACCGCCCCCTCTTTTACCAGCTTTTGATATGACTCTATCGCTACCGTTGCTTTGTAACCATAATCTACTACTCTCAGGTCAATTTTATACCCAGCTGCCCCACCGTTACTATTGAAATAGTTAACGTAATCCTGCACCCCTCGCGCATAATCGCGCCCCTCGGCGGAGGTTGCGCCACTAAGGTCAAAAATACCGCCCACCAGAATTCCGCCCTTGAAACCGGGATAGGGGGTCGAAGTGGAGGGGGTAGGGTTGGTTGGCGAGTTATCCAGGCCGCAAGCTGCCAAAAATAGATTAACGAGCAGCATTATGAAGATTAAACCGCTAAATCGCCAAGAACGCCAGGCAATTCTATCTTTTCCTGGTGGCTTGGTGGCTTGGTGGTTGGTGTTTTTATTTTCAGATTTGATAATTCTCATATCATCAACTGACAACCAATAACCGCCTAATCACCGTGTGAGAAAAGGTTAGCAGGAACCTTTGCGGGGACAATAACCCGAATGGCTTTGTGGACGCACCTGATTTCAATGGCCTGTGATCCCACCTGGCCCATCCAATCACCATCCACCTGGGCGGCTACGGGCGGGTTAGCGGCAATCCTGGCACTATGTACCCGGTAGCGGTCTATTTTTACGTCCCATTCGCGGCGATTAGCTAACACCGAAACGGCCTGAGCCAATTTTTTGGAGAGGTGGGAGTCCTCAAAAATTAACATCTCTAGCTGACCGTCATCTACTTGAGCTTCATGCGCCAGTTTCAAGGTGGCGTAGCGTTCGGAGTTGGTGACGATAATCAGGCTGGCCCGCACCGTAATTGAGTGTTCGTTTACCCGCCCGGAGTCCAGGGTAATATTAACCAGAGTTCCCCGAAATTTTAAGGCCCGCCAGCCCGCCACCACATAGGCCAGTTTCCCGACCCTTTTCTTCAAATCCAGGTTTACCGCCTGAATAATTTCGCCATCCAGGCCAATTCCAATCATCAATAAAAAATAGCGGTCGCCCGCCTGTCCCAAATCCATCTGGTAACGTGGCCCGTTTGATATTACTTCCGCCGCCAGCCGAGGATTAACCGGCATATTAACCTGTTGACACCAGACGTTGGTAGTTCCGGCAGGATATACCGCCAACGGCACATCATGTTCAACCAGTTCCTGAATTACCTCATTAACCGTACCATCCCCACCAACCGCCACCACCACCTCTGCGCCTTCGGCTACGGCCCGACGAGTCAGTTCGGTAGCTTCCCCGGATTGGCTGGTATAATAGGTTACAACGCTATGCCCTAGAATCTGTAACTGTCGCTCCAGCCGAGCCAGCCGATTCAAGCGACGGGCGGTACCTGCCACCGGGTTATAGATAATTCCTATTTTCATTTCTTGTATATTTTCTCAATTGCAGCCCTGGCTTCGCTTAGTTCATCCCAGGGAATTTTGTAACCGTTCATAATAATAGATTGTTCGTGGCCCTTGCCCGCCAGTAAAATCGTGTCACCCGTTTGAGCCCGCGCTACCGCCGCCTCAATCGCCGCCCGACGGTCAGCAATTTTAAGAAAGTTTTGTTGTTCCAACCAGCCTGCTTTTTCCGCGCCAACCGCTATTTCGTCCAGAATTTGGTTCTCATCTTCCAGGCGGGGGTCTTCGTTGGTAAATACCGCAAAGTCGGCCAGCTTTGCCGCAATCTCACCCTGCAATGGGCGTTTTACCCGGTCACGTTCGCCTGCACTACCAAAAACCGCAATCAGTTGGCCTTTAGTCAGGGGTCGTAAAATATTCAGCACTTTGGAAAGTGAGTCGGGGGTATGGGCATAATCCACTACCACCGCGAAAGGCTGTCCTTCTTCCACCGTTTGCATGCGACCCGGCACGCCCGCCACACTTTCCAGACCGGTTTTGATTTCAGCCAGGGTTAAGCCTTGCGACAACCCTACACAGGCCGCCGCCATACTATTATATACGTTAAACTCACCCGGCAAACGCAAATTCAGCCGAATATTGCCCTGTGGACTGTTCAAGGTGTATTCCAAACGGCTGGCGGTCGCCACAATCTCGGTAGCCTTTACCTCGGCAGGGTTATGGATTGAGTAGGTCATGTGGCGAGTTTGCGGCCCGGCAGCCTCTAAAAACATAGCGGCATAGGGGTCATCGGCATTAACTATGGCGGTTTTTGGGAAATTAACAAAGGGTTTGGGTGGTTCACTGGTCAAATAACCAAATAATCGGGCTTTATCCCGGCGATATTGCTCAAGTGAGCCATGAAAATCAAGATGATCCTGGGTTACATTAGTTAAAACTGCCACGTCATAGGCACAATTTAACAGCTTGCGTAATGCCAGAGCATGCGAGGTGCTTTCCAGAACCGCGTAGGGAACTTGCTCCGCCACCATCTGGGCCAGCATTTCCTGTACCTCTACCGCTTCGGGGGTAGTCTGGCGGGAGGCATTCGACCATCGCCGTGCCCCCACCTTAAAATCCACTGTGCCAATTAACCCGGTGCTACGCCCCGCCGAGTCCAGCATTGCGCTGATTAAAAAAGTGGTGGTAGTTTTACCATCGGTGCCAGTCACCCCGATAACGCTTAACTGACGAGCCGGATAACCATAAAAACAGGCCGCCAGATTTGCCAGGGCCTCGCGCTCATCTTCTACCTGAATAACCGTCGCACCGTTATATTCGGTCGAAACCACAAACTTTTCCAGCAATTCAGCATTACGGCCTACAATTGCGTTTGCACCGCGCTGCACAGCATCAGCAATATAGCTATGTCCATCGGTATGGAAACCCACCACCGCCACAAACACTGCGCCGGGCTTGGCCTTGTGGCTGGAATAAACAATCGAGGTAATATCGGCAACCTTGCCCGCCGCGATAATCCGTTTTTGGGGCAAAGCCGCTAAAAGTTTCTCAAGTTCCAATGGTCTGTTTATTTCTCTGTTTCAGCAAAATTATTCATTACAAACTATGTAGGGGCGGGTTTCTAACCCGCCCGGATGGGTCACAGACCCACCCCTACAAATAATCACATCCGCCTAAGACCTACACAAATCCTACACCACCGTCTAGACGAGCGTCAAATTCGGGATTAATCCAGGCTGAGGATAGTTTGAGCAAGTTGCTGACTGTCATGGCGCAGAATAGTCTTACCCTTGCAATAAGCCCCGGTTAATACCTCGCGTTTCACCATCTGTTTGCATATCTCCAGGTCAGCCTCCACCGGATATTTACGCTCGGTTTCGTACATTCGACGAGCCACTTCGTTAATCGGCCCGTTGTTAATCAGCATATAATCCACCAATTCGCCATCAGCACAATATTCGTTGATTTTCTGAATAAAATCGCTGGCCTTGTAACCATCGGTTTCGGCGGGGTCGGTCACAAGATTGCAGATATAGATTTTAGTGGCCTGAGTTTCGGCTAAAGCTTCCGGCAAGCCCTCAACCAAAAAATTCGGCAGAATACTGGTAAAAAGGCTGCCCGGCCCAATTATAATTTTTTCGGCTTTAAGGATAGCTTCATGGGCAGGCTTGAAAAGTTGGGCACGGCGCGAAAGATAAATATACTCAATCTTGCGATGCAGGTCCTCTTGCCGTAGGTCGATTTTAGTTTCGCCCTCAATATCCGAACCATCCGAAAGCTTGGCAATCAATTGCACATCGTTCAGAGTTACAGGCAGAACCCGACCCTGAATATTCAACAACCAGGAAACGGCCTCGATTCCGTAGCTCGTACCACCTTCCCAATCGTAAGCCGCCGCCAGCAACAAATTACCCAGGCTATGACCTTCCAGCCCTATGCCCTTGCGGAAACGATAATTCAGGTAATCCCGCCATTTTATGCTTTGCTCGTCGTCCGGCAACAGTTCGGCGATACATTTCAAAATATCGCCGGGGGGCAAAATCCCGTTTTCGTCCCGCAGCCGCCCGCTACTCCCTCCGCTGTCCATCGTGCTGACTATAGCCGTAACATCGGCGACTTTTTTCAGTTCGCTAAGAACCGTAGAAACCCCTGTTCCGCCCCCGATAACGGTAATTTTGGGTTTGTTTGATTGTTTGGTGCGTTGTACCCGTTCGCTCATCAGACCTAACCCCCTAGCCCCCTTCCCTGATTCAGGGAAGGAGGAATAATTCTTTATTCTTGCTCCTTGCTGCTTGCTTCTTCTTCGCTCTGATACCACCGCCGCAGCACTTCAATTTCGCCGCATCGGGAGGCCGTTTCGTCAAGCACTTGCAGAACGCACTGCCGAGCGGTGAAAACCTCATCGGCATAGTCAATATTCTGGGTTAACTGGGCATGGGTTAAATCTTTAAGGGTTATGTTAGCAGTTTGCTGGGCACTATCCAGAAGTTGGCGCAAAATTTGAGGATCCTCGCCACTAGCCTCGTCCAGTGCATTATCGAAGCCGGGTGGCTCGGCCCGCCCGCCAATGACGTGGCCTATCCAGTAATCGGTATTAAGGGCCACGTGGGCAACCAAACCAAAAATACTGGGTTGTTCCCCGGCAGCAGGTCGCCAGTTGAGCAACTCCAAATCATTTCCAACCTCGCTGATTACATCCTGCAACTGTTCAAAACGACTTTGCAATATCTCGGTGTAAGCCTTAATTTCCGGCAGCATATTTATTTCCCTCTGTTAACTTACAGCTTGTGGGTTCAGCAGCTACTAAAGCATGATAAGCTGCCCTACCGAATTTGTAAAGTTTTATATATTAAGCCATAACACGCAAAAATTAAAACAATTTAATATTCTTTGCCCTATTGTGGAAACAGGAAGGCTCTGTTAAGATTTATAACACCAACTAACCAGAGAAAGTCGGGCAAAATGAGCATCGGAATTGGTCTCAGGCAAAAAATCAAAAAGAGCATGCGGCGGACGATTTTACAGTCGTTACGAATTGCGGCGCGTCCCACCCTGACCTACCGTTCCAGCCTACCCCGACTAGCAACTCCCCCCAAAAAACTATTGATTATTCGGCCCGACCACCTGGGCGATATTTTGCTGACTACCCCGGCTCTCAGTTTATTACGGGCTGCTTTGCCTCATACCGAGATTACCGCGCTGGTGGGCCCGTGGGGAGCGGCCTCGCTGGTGGGTAATCCCGATGTGGATAAGGTGGTGCGGTGCAATTTTCCGGGTTTTAGCCGCGAACCGAATGCTAATCCTTTTGCGCCCTATCTGTATGCCCTGCAACAGTCGCGCCGCCTACGAGCCGAAAAATATGATGCAGTGATTAATTTTCGCTACGATTTCTGGTGGGGGGCCTTGTTAGGCTATTTAGCCGATATTCCCGCCCGTTTTGGCTTTGAGTGGGAAGAATCCCGACCTTTCCAGAACTTTTCGCTATCGTTGGGGCAGATTGAGTTACCCGAAAAACTCTCACCGTTCGGTCAACCCACCCAACATTTCAGTTCGTTGGGTTTGGCACTGGCGAAACATATGCTTCAAACCTACAAAGTGCCACTGGATTTAGAGCGGGTAAATGTGGAGCTGAAATTCTTCCCGTCGCCGGACGATAAACGCTATGTTAACCTGAATTTATCAGAGTGGGGTTTGGAGCGGGGCGAAAGATTGGTGGCAATCCACCCCGGTACCGGTGCGACCCTCAAGTTATGGACAGTCGAAGGCTTTGCCGCAGTGGCAGATACTCTAGCGGAACGTTATGGGGCAAAGGTGGTGCTGACGGGCGGCCCGCCGGAAGTAATTCTATTAAAGAACATTACCAAAATTTGCCAGAATAAACCGCTTCATTGGGATACCAGCAACAGTTGGGGGCGATTGGCGGCTTTGTTTGAACGCTGCGACCTGGTGCTGGGCCTGGATAGCGGGCCGTTACATCTGGCGGTAGCGGTGGGCGTGCCATCTATCCACCTGTTCGGCCCCACCGATCCCTCGATTTTCGGCCCCTGGGGCGACCCCGAACTGCACCGGGTAATTCGCACCGAGATAGATTTGCCCTGCTGCCCGTGTGGTATTTTAGATTCTGAGAGAAGCTGCTGGCGGGGCGGCTATTGTATGCGCACTATCAGAGTTCCCCAGGTGTTTAGTGAGGTTGATAAGCTCCTAGACCGCCGCCCCCATTCTTAACCGGGTCGTTTGAATTCCGGCTTACGTTTTTCCAGAAAAGCTTTCATTCCCTCCTGGGCATCGGGAGTCTGAGAGGCAGCGGCCATTACCTCCAGGGCGTAGGCATAGGCTTTGGGCTGGTCGAGGTCAATCTGGGCGTAGAAAGCCTGTTTGCCGATTGCTTTGGAAAGATTGCTACCTCTGGTTGCCGCTTTCAATAACTTGTGCGATTCCTCCAGCAAATTGGCAGTCGGCACGCATCTATTGACTAGACCCCACTCTGCTGCCGTCTTTGCGTCTATCATATCGCCCGTAAAAAGCATTTCAGCCGCCCGTTTGCGCCCAATACTGCGGCTAACTGCCACCATCGGGGTAAAACAAAACCAGCCACCCTTACCACCGGGCGTAGCAAAACCTGCTTCTTCTGCTGCCACCGCTAAATCGCAACTTGCCACCAGTTGGCAGCCTGCCGCCGTTGCCAGGGCATGCACCCGCGCCAGAACGGGTTGGGGAACAGTCTGGATGGTTTCCATCAAAGTAGTGCAAACCTTGAGTAACTTCCGCATGAAAGCCAAATCCTGCCCTGCCATATCCTTGAAGTCGTGACCTGCCGAAAAAACTGGCCCGCGCGCCGCCAGAAAAATACCCAGCGCGTTACTTTCGCCCACCTCGTTAAAAGCGGCGATTAGTTCCTTCATATGTTTTAGCGAGAGGGCATTGCGCTTTTCGGGGCAGTTCATGGTAATCGTAGCAAAATCTTCCTCGTAGCTAACCTCTACCAGTTCGTATTTCATTTGTTTCCTCCAAAAATATATTAACAAAGCAGCAAATCAGGGCTTGCGCTTATTATAACAGGGTGGAAAAGACTAAGATAGTGAAATGAATGTTATAAGCAGAGAATGGCCTTTTTTCGCCTCTTTTAAAGTATGGGAAGGTCCATGTTTTAGACAATTAATAATTATAAATGTAATAGTCTTTGTAATGTGGGCAGTCTAAAATATTAAAGTCTGAGTTGTTAGTTTATGATAGTATTATTAATTAGTTTTATAAGGAGCTATTTTTATGTCGAACCCACCATTTAGACCATTAGACGAGTTATCCAAAGAATCGAAAATTCTTTATACCAAGATGCTGGTTACTCAAATCCTGGCTGATGGCGAGATTGGAGATATAGAACTAGCAGAGCTATACACATTTATGACGACAATAAAGTTAGATGAGATTTCCTGCACTCAAATCCTGGATTATTTGTTAGAGAGTCCTGACTTTGTTTCATCCGATTTACCAGCGGTTAGTATAATTAATCTTATGACTAAATTCTTAACATTTCTCACATCTGCGCAAGAAAAAGAACATTATAAGCTTGAGCTAATTCATGATTTATATTCGGTGTCTGACTGGGATGGTGCGATTACAGACCAGGAAATCGCAATTGTTAAAGCTGTAGCAAACAAGTTATATGGGGAAGAAGGAGATGCAGTTTTTGAGTTTGTCGCAACATCTATAAGAAACAATAGATTACTTGCAACTGGTCAAATAACTGAGGATGAATTTAGAAGAAGAGCTAGAGAAACAGCAAGAAATGCTGCAAAAGTAGGTATTCCACTTGCGGCAGCAGCAGGTATCCCATTATTAGCTGTAGGGTTAAGTGGTAGTGTGGCTGGCTTGAGTGCAGCAGGGATGACATCAGGTTTAGCGGCGTTAGGAATGGGTGGACTTGGGTTGAGTGCTATGGCTACAGGCATAGGCGCAGTGGCAGTTCTAGGAGTAGGAACATTCGCAGCTGCAAAATGGGGTATAGACAGAGTTACGCGAAGAACCGAGGATAGACCAGATTCGAGAGTATATTTAAGCAACATTTATATGCTTAGTAGTAGAATCTCTTTACTTGAATATTGGCAGAAGAATACTGAGGAAATTGGAAATCTCAGACCTATGGCTGGTCAGAATGATAAAAGACTTGAGAAATTAGAAAGGTTGAATAAAACATTGAGAAACGCTTCTCAAATCTTAAAAGAGCGTTTACAAAATCTTTCAGGCCCAGAAATTTAACTTTTTATATCCCCAAAATCCTATGTATCCAATAATTGCACCCGTCCGGCCTCGACCCGATAGAGGCGGGCGGTGCTTTTGAGTTGGGCGGGGCTGGGGAAAAGGGCAAGGTCGGTGGCGGTGATGAAAATCTGGTCAGAGCCAGCCTGAACTGTATCAAGCACGTATTGGCGACGACCCACATCCAGTTCCGAAAGAATATCGTCAAGTAACAAAATAGGCCGTTCGCCCGTCTGCTGCTCCATCCAGCCCGTTTCAGCCAATTTCAAAGCTAACACGGCGGTACGTTGCTGACCGCGTGAGCCATAAATCGCCAGATTCTTCCCCTCAAGTTGAAAAATAAAATCGTCCCGATGAGGCCCAGCCAACGAAACTGCCCTTGCAAATTCCTGTTCACGCACCTTCGCCAGTTGTTGAATAAAAAGTTCAGCAATTTTGCCCTCGTCTTGCCCCGCTTCAAGGGGAAAGCTCGGTTGGTAAACCAACTCAAAGGCTGGAGTGATTTCCTCACCCAACAGTCCAAGCAAACTCGAATGTAACCCGGCAGCCCGCCGATTTAGCCCTACCAGACACTCATGGCGGCGTTTGATGATATAAGTCCCGGCCTTTACTAATTCCTCGTCCCAGATGGATAGTTCAAACTGCTCTTTATTGGAAGGTCGGATAGCGGAGCGGCCTTTCAGGGCACGTTGCTTCTCGCGGAAGTTGCGAAGGTAGCTATTGCGTTGGGCCACTATTTTGGCGTAATCTTGCAGATTGCGAAGGTAACGATGATCAACCTGGGAGAGCGTAATATCAAAATAGCGGCGGCGCAACGAAGGCGTACCAATCACCAAATCCAAATCTTCGGGCGAAAACAGTACCACGTTAAGCTGCCCAATCAAATCTACCGCTCGGCGGGGTGAGCCATTGATTTTGACCCGCTTACGGGCGGCAGTCGAGCTATTACCAAACTCATCGGACGGGCTATCGCGGGTAATCAAAACCTCAGCCTCAAGTTGGTCATCCAGTCGTTCGATTTTGGCCGAAAGGCGGGCAAAAGCAGGTGCGCCAAACTCTGGTTCGGTTTCGAGATTAACCAACTCCTGGTCAGCTCCAGCGCGGGCCGATTTGGTAGTTGCCAGAATATAAAGAGCTTCCAGAAGGCTGGTTTTGCCTGCCGCATTCTCTCCTTGAAATACGTGCAAGCCACGCGAAAACGACAAGTCGAGCTTGCGATAGTTGCGGAAATTCTTTAGTTCCAGGCGGGTACAATACATAACCAAATTATAGCACGGCTGGACAAAAAGAGCCGCAAGCCCGATAATATTTCAGTTATCGCTCGTCAATCTAAAATTTAAGATCCAAAATCCAAAGTTTTAGATATTCGATATTTAGTCCTTTAGAAAGAGCTACGATGTTTAATCTGGAACATATTCAAAGAGTGGGTTTGATTAATATGGGTGGGGGGGTGCTGGCGTTGATTTTTGGTACGGCAGTCTGGACAGCCGTATCACCCAAAAGCTCCCCTGCGGACCTGATTGCCAATGCCCTGGTTGCCTTTTTTATTTTTGCTGGAAGCTGGTTTTTGTTAAGAATGTTAGTATCCTTACAACTGTTTAATAATATTTCCAAAGGGCTGAATTATAACAAAACCGAGATGACCAGGCTGAAAGAACTTCCCCAAGATAGCCCCAACCGTAAGGGTATTCCCTATTTGACTTATGAACTGGTGCGATTAATACTGGCTCTGGTATTGGTGGTGGGCGCAACCTTTTTTCTGTCGGAAGTAATTACCGTTTCGCTAGGTGGGTTTGTGGGCGGCTGGTTAACGGGGAGTGGGATTGGTAAGTTTTTCTTCGCGCGGCGGCTGATTTTTCAGGAAGTGGAGCAGGAACGCAAATATTATTTTTCCGACCCAGATTTAGGCCCATATACTGTTGTGAGTTATTACTCCACCGCGCCCGAACCCCAAAAACCAGCTGAACCCAGTGGGTTGGTAGAGCTTAAAAAACCCATCCGTAGCACTGTTATTAAGGCCAAGGCTCAACCCTTGCGAAGCGACAGCCGCACCAAACGTAAACGCTGATGGGGGTATTATTTGGCTTGGGGGCAGCCTTCGGTTGGGGAACAGCCGACTTGTTCGCCCGATTTGGCGGGAGAAGGGTTGGAGCCTACCGCGCCCTACTTTATATGCAACCCGTTGGCTTGATAATGCTCACTTTTTACCTGTTTGTGATTGACAGCAATCTCAAATGGGATTGGTGGGCGTTGGGTGGTGGGGTAATAATCGCCCTGATGAATACGATGGCGGGCTTATGTCTGTTCCGGGCGATGGAAATCGGCACCCTGGCGATAGTTTCACCGATTGCCAGCAGCTATGGGGCAATTACTTTATCCCTGGCCTTGCTGGTAAGCGGGGAGAGACCTGCCCCCCTGCAAATGGTGGGTTTGCTGATAACAATTGGTGGGGTGATACTGGCTTCTTTGCAGCCGCAAGCCCTGAAATTCGCCGAGAAAAAAAACAATCGCGGAGTTAGGCTGGCGATTGCGGCAGCGATAATGTTCGGAGTGGCCTTCTGGGGCTTGAAATATATAACACCTGTTATAGGCGGAGCAATGACGGTCTGGGAAAACCGGATTATCGGGCCGATATTTCTGTTATTATTAGCCCGCCCCCTGCGTCAATCCTTGGATTTTCCGCCGCGCTCGGCCTGGATTTTTATCTTCATAAACGGGGTTATTGACACGCTGGCTTATCTTTCTTTCTCGATTGGGCTGACTTCTGCCGATGCCGGAATTGTAACGGTGATTAGCTCGATGTTTGCTGCCATCACGGTGTTGCTGGCCTGGATTTTCCTGAAAGAGCGATTGGCTCGGATTCAGTGGGTAGGGGTTTTGACTATTCTGATGGGCGTGGCTCTGGTTAGCACTTCGTAAGAAAATCTAAAATCGAAGCAGAAATGCACAAACTGGTGACGGAAGCACAAAAGGCGGCCCTTGAAATAGCCGTTAATATTTTTGGAGTGGATAATTTGTGGCTGGTGGGTGGCTGGGTTCGAGATGCCCTGTTAGGTCGGGCCAGCGATGATATTGACCTTGCCGCCACTGGTACGCCCGCCGAGGTGCTGGAATTAGCCCGTCGCTTCTCTAACTCTTGCCACGAACGGTTGCCGGATTTCAAGGTTTCTTATTTCCCACTGGATACCGAAAACGGAGTGGCGAGGATTGTTTTTAGTGGGGCGACGGAGCATTTTTACCTGGACATTGCCGCCCTGAGCCAGAACAGTCTGGAAGCTGACCTGTTACGGCGCGATTTTACGATTAATGCCCTGGCCCTACCGCTGGGGAATTTTCTGGCAAGCGGCATTGTGGAGGCGGTGGTTGATAAAGTAGGGGGAGTCTCCGACTTACAAGCCCGCCTGATTCGCCCGGTGCGCGAGGCTAATATTATAGATGACCCTTTGCGGATGTTGCGAGGAGTGCGGCTACGGGCGCAATTGCGGCAGGATAGCGGGGCGGAGTGGGAATTTGCCCCTGACACTCTGGAAATGTTCAAGAGGCACGCCGCCTTGATAAAGCAATCTGCTGGGGAGCGGATAGGGGTCGAGCTTAACAAAACGCTGCTGGCGGGTGGGGTAGAAACCAGCCTACGTCTGTTGGACAGTTGCGGGCTATTGTCGCGGTTAATCCCGGAGCTGGACGAGGGCAAGGGTAATATCCAGATGCCCGCCCATTATTACGATGTTTGGAATCATAATCTGGTGGCGGTGGATAGGTTGGAATGGCTGGTATTTCCCGGCTATAATGGTGACAGCCTAGACCAGATGGCTCTGGCGGACAGACCGGAAACGATTATCAGCTTTTGGCCGCAAATGCAGGGTCAACTTCTGGCACATGGGCGGGAGCGGCTACTCTGGCTAGTCTGGGGCACGCTGTTGCACGATGTCGGTAAACCTCGTGCCCGGAGCGTTGACCCCGAAGGCCAGATTCATTTTTACGAGCATCAGAAAATTGGGGCGGATATGGCTCGTCAGATTTTAAGTCGCTTCCATTTTAGTAAACAGGCGATTGAAGCGGTAGCTACGATGGTGCAGCATCACCTTCGTCTGGGGCAGCTTGGCGAACACTACGACCCCAAAAGTGGCGGTGGGGTGACTAACCGGGCGATTTACAAGTTCTTGCGCGATACTGACCCAGTGCAAATCGAGATGATGCCGCTTTCGCTGGCTGACCACGCGGCGGTAGTTGGCCCCTGGATTGCCCAGGCCCGTCAACTGCGGAGTTGGGATCGCCATCTGCACCTGACTGATAAAATGGCCCATAAGTTATTGGGTAGTGAAGACGAGAAGATAGTCGGCAAACCCCGCCTGATTGATGGCAACGGCTTGATGGCGGCCTTGAACCTGAAACCGGGGCCTCAGCTTGGCAAAATCCTGCGCGAAATCGAGGAAGCCCAGGCGGTAGGCGAGATTTCAACCCTGGACGAGGCTTTAACATTGGCTCGAACGTTTTTGCCATAACTGAAGATTCAAGTTATATTTTAAAAAACCTAATCTAAAGGAAAGAGATTTTAAGGAGAAAACCTTTGAATATTGAAGATAACATGGATCCCGAATTACTAACCATTTTTCGCACCTTCCAGCCGGGTAATGGCTTTCCGGCTCTTGAAGATTTACCGCAAGCCCGCAAGTTGCAATCTGAAAACCTGGGAAGACCTCCAAAAGGTTATTTTGAGGAAGTAATAATCAAGGAACAAACTATTCCGGGGCCGGAAGGTGCGCCAGAATTTATGGTTCGCATCTATTGGCCTTCTACCAAATCCGCTACAAATCCGCTTGAGGCTCTTCCCGGTTTACTCTGGATTCATGGGGGCGGCTTTGTGGTAGGCAGTCCACAGGAAAATGATATATTCTGCATGAATTTTGCCGAAACTGCCCGCTGTATCGTGGTCTCACCGGATTACCGACTGGCCCCCGAAAACCCTTTCCCCGCCGGAGTAGAGGACTGCTATGCTGCCCTTAATTGGATGGCTAATCCCGAACTCGGCGGCAAGATTGGAATTGACCCCCAACGCTTGGCGGTGGGAGGTTTTAGTGCCGGAGGTGGTTTGGCGGCGGCAGTGGCCCTGCTGGCGCGGGATCGTGGCATGCCTAAATTGGTTTTACAAATGCCCTTGAGTGCCTGCATAGACAACCGAAACATCACTCAATCCAGCCAGGATATTACCGACCCTCGAACCTGGGATAGAAGAATTTCCACCCAGGCCTGGGAACTTTACCTGAATGGGAATATTGAGGAAGAGGTCTCGCCATATGCTGCCCCTGCTCGTGCCACAGAGCTGGCTAATTTACCACCAACCTATATGGGAGTGGGCGAATTAGACCTGATGCGAGATGAAAATGTAGATTATGCGCTGCGGCTGATGCACGCTGGTGTTAGTACCGAACTGCATGTTTTCCGGGGGGCTTATCATGGTTTTGAATTGATTGCCTTAGATACTGCCATCGCTAAACAAGCCCTTAGTGAGTATTCAAAGGTCTTAATCGCGGCTTTTAGTCGTTAACGAGAAGGCTAAAGTAGCACAACCATATATTAACCGCTATTGTAAAATTGGAGAATTAACACAACAAAACATTAGAGGAATTAATGGACATTGTAGATGCACAGGTACATTTTAATCTGCTTGGACTTGAAGCGGGTCTGACCGCAATGGATGCCGTAGGAGTGAATGCCGTTCTCTACGACGAATATTGGAGGTTTGATGACCGCTCCCGAATTCTACCAGGCTATGAACTTTCTAACGGAGCTTTTCGTCAGGTTTTTCCACTGGCAGAGGAAGCTGCCCTGCGCTACCCTGATCGTTTCGCCTACCTTGTGCGGTTCGACCGGAATGACCCCGAACTGGATAGCCTTATTGGTAGTGTCAAAACTATGCCCGGACGCAAAGCATTGCGAGTTGTACCCTGGACGAAAGATGGATTTAGCCAGTTTGGTCAGGGCGCGGACGCGCCTATTTTTGCCGCTGCCCAGAAATATCAGGTTCCTATTTTTGTTTTGCTCCCTGCCCAGACCAATCTACTGATTCCCTATCTGCAAAAATATCCCGATGTACAAATAATCATTGACCATTGTGGGGTTTCTATTCCAATAGGCCCAGGGTTACCTCCGCCCGACCGCTTTTCAGGGTTTGACCAGGTAGTAGCCCTGGCTCAATATCCTAATGTGGCCCTGAAGTGGTGCCATGCCCCCCGCCTGTCAGCAGAGCCTTATCCTTATCCTGATCTTATGCCAGTTCTATTAAGGGTTTTGGAAGCCTTTGGTCGGGAACGGGTGATGTGGGCCAGCGACCATACCCAAAGCAAGAATCACCATTCCTGGGCCGAGTCACTTTATTACCTACGAGACTCTAATGAATTATCTGCTCTTGATAAAGAGTGGTTGTTAGGTCGGAGTGTCCGCACTATCTTGAACTGGCCTGCTTTAAGTTAGCACCTAAAAATTAGTAAAGGAGCGCAGCAGACCGAAGGCTGGCTTGTAACGCAAGGCACTTCCATCGGGGGCATAGCTTTGTAAGTCCTCGCTACCCGGCATTAGCCGCACTAATCCCCAGTTGTGATAATTTTGCCCATCGGTCGAAAAATCTTCCAGCTTAAACCAGAATAATCTAACCACTGCTCCGTTCAGGTTTGTTATGATTCGCAATACCACCTCCCGCATAAAATCCAATTGCTGCTGTTCCGCCATTCCCGGTGGATTGGAAGGGTCGGTAGTTGCGGTTGCTTCCAGCCCCAATTCAGTTATCCAGATTTTACCCGGCTCATTGTGACGGCTCATTACTTCCTGAATTTGTTTTAGAAATATTTCTACCTGTAGTGACAGGCTTTGGGCCGGATTTGCCAAATCAGGATAGGGGTGAATAGCGATTCCATCCCAGGGGAAATGTTTTTCGCTTTTGCTATAAAGGGTGATTGGTTTGGAACTATATAGACTCTCAAGATAATCGGTAGTATAACGGTTGGGATTTTCTACGGGTACTCCTTTTAGCAAGCCACCAACCAAAATTGGGGCTTTATTACCCAAACTATCAAAACGGCGGCGGACTTTTGCAATTAGAGTGCCAAAACGGTCAGGGCTTAATTCTTGTTGGGTTCCGTTAGTAGCCCCGTAAAGTTCAACACAAACGTTAGGCTCGTTAAGGATTTCCCAGGCGGCCATTTGACCAGGGTAACGGCTGTAAATTTCACCCGCTCTATCAACAAAGCCACGAATATAAGCGTTAGTACCATCACTTTTGTCGGCGGGTTGCTTGAGTTCCTGGATGCCGTTTATAATAATACCGTTACCCAATAAAACCAGAAGTTTTAGACCACGCGCAACTGCTTGAGAGATAAACCAATCCCACTTGTTATAATTAATACTTCCGGCGATATTATTATCACGCTCAACGTGGAATTCAACTCGTAACCAACCAGTACCCAAAGCGGAAATATTATCAAACTGGCGATTCAAGAAAGCTTGATTTGGAGCCTGAGGAAAAGCCGGGTTAGTATTAAACTCGTAATCTGGGTCGCGCCCAACAATTCCAAAATAATCTGAAAAAGTACCCATAAATAACCCCCTTTGGCTTTTATATAACTTATACTAAGTCCTGAGTCTAACCAGAACTTCCTATCAGGCTAATTATACTCCAAGACCCAAAGTTTTTAGCTCTTTTTTACTTCCAATGGGGATTTGGATTGTACTCTGGAAATACACTCTTGCTATCCGGCAATTTTAGATGATTTTGCAGGACTTCCGCCAGCACATCCCGGTAATCAGTGGTTACGGCCAGGTCTCCCGGCCCCACCAATTGCTGAGAGCCCAGCCCCGGCCACCGCCCATAAACCTTTCGCCCCTTAAACCCGCCCCCTAGCAACATCATAAAACTACCCTGACCATGGTCAGTGCCCAGGCTGGCATTTTCTTGAACCCTTCGCCCGAATTCGGTCATAGTGATTACTAGCAACCGCTCCATATAATCGCGCATATCAGCATAAAAAGCCCCTAACGCCAATCCCAATTTAGACAACAAATCTGTTAAATTATCACCCTGACCAAAATGAGTATCCCAACCATCTAAATCTATACAGGCTATTTCTAACCCTACCTCGGCTTTGATTAATTGAGCAACCTGCCGTAACCTACCGCCGATTTCGCTATCGGGATAACGGACTCCCGCTTCAGGTTGGTAGCTGGACGGACTCAACTTGGCAATTTTAGTAAGTAAATCCAGACTTTCCCTGCCCGATTTTTCAAGAGGGGAGGCAGCCCGATAAATCGTTCCCAGGCCTTTTTGAAGTTTCTCCCTGACCTGAATAGAGGAGCCAGAATTAAAATCGGTAATTCTATCCACCTGTGCTACCGGAACTGAACCCAGCAACAGGCGAGGTATCCGACTGTTCATGCTAACCGCCCGTAAGGCCGAGCCAGGTGGGGTAAGCCCTAAATAGCGACCAAGCCACCCGCTGGCTGGCCCGTTTTTATCGCTAACCCCCCGCTCCATTAGCTCCATTGCCTCAAAATGTGAGTGACTCTGGTCGGGCGTGCCACAAGCTTGCACAAAAGCTAACTTTTGGCCTTGCCAGCTCGGTAAAAGCGGGGCCAGTGCCGGATGCAAACCAAAAAAGCCGTCCAGGTCAAGCGTGCGTAAACCCTTATTTACCCGATTATCATCCGGGCGCGGAATTGCCAGAGTTGGACGCAGGTTGTAGTAGGCATTTTCCCCATGCGGAACCACCACATTTAAGCCATCAGCCCCGCCCCTTAAAAAAAGACAAATCAGAATATTCCGGTTAGCACTAGCAGTCAGTCGGGTTGATAATATTTGGTTTGGGTAAGGTTGCAAGCTCGAAATAGTCATGATTTTACCTCCACTGGTAATAAGGTGAACTTAGCAGCGTAGCCAGAGCTGCCCTTAGCCCGGTTTCGTCCAGAGTGTTACCCCACAGCCCTACCAGGGCGGTTTGGTCTTGCGCAGGCAATTCTTTTCCCAGCAATAAACTACTTAAACGGCTAATGGCATTATCCAGGGTAGGATTGTTGGTTAGTTCCGCCTCTTTGGTCAGGCGGGCTAAATCTATTTTTGTACCGGGGAGACTATCGGTAGCTAATGATAAGGCGAAATGCCAGCGTGTAATCAAATTACCAACCCAGGCACTACTGGTATCGGGGTAGCCATCCGGCGTGGGAAATTGAAACAGAGGTTGACCCATTCTGCCAAGCATTTCCACCAAAGCCGGATTAGCATCTGTTTCGGCATTAAGCTGGCGTAAGGCCCCCACCATATAATTAAAAGGTCGCTTTAGTTTTAAGGTCGGGTTTTGTATCTCAGCCGAATGTAAAATTGTGCTTAGAACCGCCTTAATGTCGCCGTCAGTTCTACGGAAAGTATTGGCGGCTTCGTTTACTAATTCTGGCGGTGGATCATCGGCGACAAAACGGCGTACCAATTTCCGCGAGATAAAAACTGGTATGGCCGGGTGCTTCAGGATGATATCTGTCAGTTGCTCAAGCTCGCCTTCCCCACCCTTAATCTTTTGACCCAGCACCAATTTATCGCCCCCATCGTGCAGGGCCGCCTCAAACTTGAATTTACCCAAATAGGGCGGACGGCTGACAGTCAGCCCAGTTAAACAACGCGCTACCTCATGGACATCCTGTTGGGTATAGCCCGCATTTACCCCCAGGGTGTGCAGCTCCATTAATTCACGGGCGTAATTTTCGTTTGGCCCGTTCTTTTTGTTATCCTGATTATCCAGATAAACCAGCATCGCCGGACTATGTAGCGAGGCCCATAGTAAATCCCTGAACTTTCCCAGGGCGTGCGGGCGAATCACTTCCCGGTCATCTATGGTTTTATGCCAGGCACAACCAGTTTTCAGGGTGTAGATATTAAAATGGTCGCTCCAGAAATCAACCATAAGCTCGTACAATTGGCGGCGGCTATAGATTGCCCGTAGCAAAGTGGCCTGTTGGAGTTCGCGCCGGACATTCTCCTCCCGCACATCAAAAATAACCGAAGTGTCCATAATTAGGCTATCAAAACGGCGCACCCGTAAGGCGGTGGCAGAATCATCCAGAGTATTGGGGGCAAGTTGCTCCTCGATCCATTGACTCAAACCAATCGCACTCACCCTGGCCCGTTCTGCCATAGTCGGCCCAAATGTTAGCCGATTTAAGGCCGGGAAATCTTTCTCACCAACGGTAGGCTAGGGGCTAAAACCCGGTTTTGGTTGGGTCAGTTCCACCAGGGAGCCACACCCCGAAAATAAGGCGGCGACGGTAGCAAGCCCGCTCATAGTTAAAAAGTCACGACGCTTGAGTAGCATTGGAAACCTCCGTCGGGGCTACGCGGCTTGTTCGTTTCGACCTGCGCGCGAACAAAGCCAACCCCGCCGCCCCAATTGTGCAAACCACCACCAGCGGAATTACCAGAAACCAGCCCAAAATTGGGAAAATTGCCGCCAGTTCCAGAGCTATCGCGCCTCGCACCATTGCGCTAGGTTTGGAAAGGTTTAAGCCTACCCCCATCAACCTTTCGCCCATCAACGCCACCAGCCCAGCCGTTCCCAAACTTGCCAGGCTTATAAGCAGCAACAAGCCCGCCCACCCCAGAAGTTGAGTGAAGGCATTAGGGCTACTTAACAGCACTCCCAGCCCAAAAACCCCCGCCACTATAATCAATATACCCGTACCGAAACATTGCCAGGGAGTAGTTTGTAAACGACCTCTGGAGCTTTCGACGATACCGGGGAAAAGTAGAAATAAGGCTAATAACATTCCCGGCAAGGCAATACCAATGGCTAACATCAGGCCAAAAATCAGGAAAACATCACCTAGACTCATTTTTCGCCTCCTTTTGCACTAAAAATATTATCTGGGACAACAGGGATTTGAGAATTTGTTGGGGCAGGGGTACGACTCACCAGAGTAATAATTAAAGCACCGAACCCAGTAAGCCCGCCAAATAGTGGTATCGCAAACCAACCTACCAACGGCACCAGACAGGCCAACTCTAAAGTAATTCCCCCGTAGATAAGTTGACGAACCGGGTTAGAATCTCCCGGTCTCAAACGTTGTCCAACCAGCAGAGCTAAGGCCGATAGCCCCAGAGCAATAAAACAGAAAACAATAACTGCCAGCACCGTAGCCAAAAGGCCTCCGCCGCCCCCAGCAGAACCAAGGGCGGCTACGATGAAAAACAGGAAAACGAAATTCACCAGCCCTACAAAAAATGAGCGTATAGGCCGCAGCTCGATGTTGCGGCGGGTGCGCCCACTCAATCCGGGGAATAGGGCGTAACACACCAACAGCAAGGCCGTTATTCCCAATACCAGTAAGCCAATTAGCAACACCAAACTTATTAAATCTACCAACGAGTTAACTTGCAGGGGAGTTGAAACCTGCAATAGCCGCGTTTTCATCTGGAAACCTCCTGCGAGTTAGGGTTCGATTGCGTAAGACCCGCCAATAACAGCCGATTGCCAACCAGCCAGACTATCCCCAGCCCTCCGGCAATTAATAGCCATAAAAGTGGGTTAAAGCCTAAATTAGTTAAGGGCAAATTGAGGTTGCCGGGGGCGGGTATTATTCCCGGCAGCCCCGCGAACCAGTCAATTAAGCGCGAAAATAGCTGCCCCGCCCCGGAAAAATCAATATTTGGGGAATTATCAATAAACAGATTTACCAACCAGGGCACCACCCAAAAGCCAAGTAGCCCGCAAACCATTATTTGAGCTGTTAATATTGCCAAACTAAGCCATCTGTTAGAAATTACCGGGATGGGTTCAAGTTGAGCCATTACCACCCGGCTTATATCGTAGGGCGGCGTTTCAAGTTGCCACTCGCTCAGGGTCACAAAAACCGCCTGAATGGCTGCTAATTCCTGTTGACAAACTGGACAAGTTTTAAGGTGTCCCTCTACCCCCACTTTTTCGGCAGATTCCAGCGCATCATCCAGATATAAATTGAGCAGTTCAGTTGATAAATGGTTCATATCTTCTCCTCTAACCATTTACGAAGTAAACGACGGGCGCGAAATAGATTGCTTTTAACGTCACTGAGCGGAATGATAAGCACTTCGGCAATCTCCTCGTAGCTAAGTTCCTGATAATGGCGTAATTCTATTACTATCCGATAATGTCCTGGTAATTCAAGCAAAGCCTGTTTGATTAACGTTTGCTTTTCCACCATCAGATAAAGCTGCTCTGGTTCACCGCTAACATCTGGTAGGTCTAAAGTTTCGCTCTCACCCCTATCATTTAGCCTTTCCTGTTCTAGCGAATATGTCGGTTGGCGTTGCTGGATTTTATTTAATGCCAGGTTAGTGACAATCCGCTTGATCCAGGGGCCAAAGGGACGGGTTAAATCAAATGAAGCTAGGGCGCGATAAGCTCGCAAAAAAGCTTCCTGGGACAGGTCAGCCGCTTCGTCCCGTTCACCAGTCAGGCGAAAGGCTATGTTAAAAACAATCGTTTGATATCGGCGCATCAGTTCACCATAAGCCTCCGAGTGACCTTTTTGAGTCTGGACTATTAATTGGTCATCCGGCAGGTGTAGCCAGGGCTTCATAGTTTCGGTTCCTACTCGATGGTGATTGTTCGCCCCACAGCTGTGATTACCAGCTTTTGATTAATTATCAGCTTCCACTATACATTACAGCCTGATTAGTAAAAAGTTGCAACCACTTTTTCAGCTTAATCAAATCGGCACTGTCGAGGGACAGGAAAAGGATTTTGAGATAAAATAAATAGGCCCAGGTTATCAAAAAGTTAAAAAATTAAGAAGCAGGGGAGGAAAAATGGCACGCACAGTTGCACCGGACAAGTTCCCGGTAATGTTGACTTTCGATTTGGATGCAGAGTCGGGTTTTATTGCTAGTGACCCAGAGAACGTGAACCGCCCCGGACTCCTTTCTCAGGGAAAATACGGCCCAAAAGTGGGCGTTTACCGTTTGCTAGAGATGTTGCAAAGGAAAGGACTTCCGGCCACGCTGTTTGTGCCGGGTTGGGTGGCGGAGCGTTACCCCCAGGCAGTACAGGATGTGGCTTCTGCTGGGTGGGAAATTGCCCATCACGGCTATACCCATACCCCGCCGACCAGCCAGAGCCGTGAGGAAGAAACCGAATCGATGAAGCGCGGAATAGAGGCGATTGCCACCGTAGCCGGGCGGATTCCGGTGGGCTACCGTTCGCCTTCCTGGGATTTTAGTGCTAACACCCTGGAATTGCTGGCGGAATTTGGTTTTTTATACAGCAGTAATATGATGGACGATGACGCGCCCTACTTGCACCCGGTTTCCAGCAAGCTAGGCCCAATCGTAGAGCTTCCGGTGCAATGGATTCTGGATGATGCGCCCTTCTTCCTCTTCCGCAGCCCTTATACTCGCCCGATTAGTGCCCTTAGCACCGCTTACGAAGCCTGGGCCGAAGAGTTTGAAGGGCTGTATGCCGAGCGTGAGCGGGGCAAGTGCTTTGTACTGACCATGCACCCCTTCGTCAGTGGTCGCCCTGGTAGGGTGCGCCTGTTAGAGCGGCTAATTGATTTTATCCAACAACACAACGATATTGCTTTCTATACCTGTGAGGAAGTAGCGTTAACCTTCCAGCAAAAGCTGAAGTCAGAGGGCTAAAAAAGCCACCGACTGACGATTTGTAAAGTGGTAATGGGAACTTTACAAACTGGCAAACGGCCTGGGTAATTTAGTTCGATTTTGTTGAAAAATAGCTCAACACTAACTGAAGGAGGAGAATATGGCTAATTTCCGAACTAGCGATGGCTGTAATTTATATTATGAAGAGGCAGGTTCAGGTCAGCCCTTGCTATTAGTGCATGGCTGGTCTCAGACGCTCCAGTTTTTCATGCACCAACTTTCGGGTCTTTCTAACCAATATCGGGTAATTGCGCTTGATTTGCGGGGACATGGCGACTCGGAAAAGCCGGAGCATGGCTATCGGATTTCTACCCTGGCCCGCGATTTGCACGACTTTGTGAACGGCCTGGGTTTGGAAAGTATAAATTTACTGGGCTGGTCTATGGGTTGCTCGGTCATCTGGAGTTACCTGGACTTGTTTGGTTCAAGTAAAGTCAGCAAACTGATTCTGGTAGATGAGCCCGCCTGGTTGATTACCACAGCGGAAAACGACCTCGGCTTTTTTGGTTTGGATGGGGTGTTACCCTTCTATTATCGGGTACTTAATGAACAGACCGAGTTCGCCAAATGGTTTGTTGACATTATGGTAACCACCGAAATGCCCGCCGAAGAAAAAGAATGGATGGTCAAGGAGAACCTGAAGTTGCCCGCACTTCAAGGGGCGACGCTGGTGTTCAACCATGCTATGAACGACTGGCGCGATGTGGTCAAACGCATAACCCTACCTACTCTGGTGGTTGGGGGTGAAAAAAGTCATGTTGCGCCCAAAACTCAGGTCTGGATTCATGAGCAAATCCCTGGCTCGCGCCTGGAAATTTTCGAGGGGCGGGGTCATATAATGTTCTACGAGGAAGCCGAGAAGTTCAACAAGTTAATGGTTGAGTTTATTGGTTGAGTCTAAAGGGTGAGGTAAGGTTATGAGCCGCTTCAAAGGTAAAGTTGCGCTGGTCACTGGCGCGGGTTCGACCAGGGGAATAGGCCGAGGAGTGGCTCTGGCTCTGGCGCGGGAAGGTGCAAGTCTGGCTGTAACCGATGTGGATGCCGTAGGTCTCCAAAAAGTAGTGGCTGAGTTAGCTGAACTGGGGCCGGTTTTTGGGCATGCGGCGGACATTCGGCATCCAGCCGAAATAAAGGGGGTTATCGAGCGTGCCGTAGGCGAATTGGGCGGGTTACACATTCTGGTCAATATTGCCGGGGTAGCCCGCTCTACCGAATTCCTGGATATTACAGAAGAAGAATACGACCTGCTATTAGATATCAATCTGAAAGGCACTTTTTTCATGAGCCAGCTTGCAGCCAGAGAAATGATAAAAAGCGGCGGCGGCATAATAATTTCTTTGGCTTCGGTGGCGGGGCAGCGCGGCGGTGGTTTATTTGGCACAGCCCATTATACCGCTTCCAAAGCTGGAATAATTGGCCTTACCAAAGCTTTAGCCCGTGAGTTGGCTCCCCACCACATCCGGGTCAATTGTATTGCTCCCGGAATGATAGATACCGATATTCTGGCTGGTTTGAGCCCGGAACTCAAGGCCGAATTAGCCGCAACTACCTTGATAGGCAGAGCGGGAACCGTCGAAGATGTCGCTAATAGTGTGATTTTTCTGGCTTCGGATGAAAGCAGTTACATGAGCGGAATAACCCTTGACCTCAATGGCGGGATTCATTTACACTGAATCGCTATAGATTTAATTACAACTGGAATTACTTGTCCCTATTAGCTGTTAAATTATTTTAAGTTGACAAGCTCCGCTAACCTGATTAAGCTTAAACAAGCGGGGCTTAAGTTTTATTTAAATGTACCACAGCGTTCCCCAGCATCGGTCAGGCAGAGACCGCCAGCCAGGGGCATTTGGAAAGGGAATTGGCAGATGAACTGGTCAGAGGAAGGAGCTAAATTCCCCCTGACTGGTCGCAGTGCTGTTTTACAGCAGTTACGCGAAAATATTGCCACTCTTTGGGACAATAACTCCGCCCCTCGCTTGCTTGTTTACCTTTCTGGCGTGCGCGGCATCGGAAAAACCCGCCTTTTAGAAACCTTGCGACAGGACTTAAGCGATTCCCCCCCTACTCCTAACCTTTTTGTCATTAGCACTTCCAGCTCCCCTCGTTACAATTTTACCCTGGAGGGTTTAGACTCCGGGCTGATTGCCGAGTGTCAAAGTGAAGTAGAAAATTGGCTGGCGGAAGTTTACCGTCAGGCTCGTAATTTCCTACCTGCGGGCAATCACCCCGAAACTTTCAAGGAGTATGAAAAAATAGCGGTGAATAGCGGCGAAGTTTCGCTAGTCCAGCTTGAAACTATGGCGCATATTCTGGCAAGGGAATTGGCCCACCATTGTGCTCAAGAAAGTTGCTATATAGTATTAATTCATGATGATGCCCCCGGCCAGATGTTTAGCTGGTTGACCCGCAATTTCTACAAGGAGTTATTGGCGGGGAAGGACGAATTTGGTCAGCCCCGCCCATTCCGCGCCTGTAACGTTACCGCCGGATATGAACCGCCCGATATGCCCGGTGGCTCACTGATGCGGCTGTCTGTTACCCAGGTTTTGGAACCGCTCAGTCAGGAAGAAACTCTCCAAATTCTGGAGCTTTGTGATTTACCAATTGAAGCGAAACAAAAGCTAACCGAGATTACCGCCGGACATCCTGGCGCGTTAGCCGAAGCCCTTGCCCAGGTTGCGCAGATTGGTAACAAACCCCAGAATTATAATCACCATGCTTTTAAACAAATCTCGGAAGCAATTGTTAGTCAGTTATTACGGAAAGTGCCACCAGCCCTCGGCAAGGTTTGCCGGGTAATTGCCCCCTTGCGTCGCTTTAACGCCGATTTACTGGCGGCAGTTTTGCCTAAAATGTTAAGCGACGGCGAGCTTTATAGTCATGGTGGTATTGGCGATTACATGCAACTTGGGCGTAAATTAAATGAGCAGCTAGAGTTTATCGAGTCGCGGCAGGCCTATTTCATCCACCCTACTATTCGCCAGATTTTAAAGTGGGCTGTTTATTATGCCGACCCCCAGAGCGAAAGCTTTGCTAAAGTAAATCAGCTTGCCGACAAATATTATAGCGAGTGGTTGCCCAGGTCAGACTTTTACAGCCGTTTTCCAATGCTGGTGGAGGCTTTCTACCATAAAGTGGTATTGATAAAGCTGGTTGAAGCGGGTCAAGAGTCAGAAGCCCTGCATCGTCTGGTAGTGGAGCATTTGCGCTATCTTAGCCGCATAGAATATTTTGGCCGCTTTGCCCAATCCCTGGCCGAAGACCAGGAGATGAAGGAAGAATTTGGGCATGAGTTGGAAATTATTCGGCGGACACTGCGGGAGAATTTACCGCCAGGGCCGGGTCGCCCAGCCGCTTGAGGGAATGATGAGGGATGAAGAAAATGGGGTCTGGGGGTAGGGGTTAGATTAAACAAACCCTCACTCCAACCCTCTCCCTTAAAAAGGTAGAGGGAGTAAAATTCCCCCTTCCACTTTAGGGAAGGAGGTTAGGTCATCCGACAACCGACGACTGACAACCGATTAAGGAAAACTCATGGCAGAATTGCCGTTTCGACTTAATCTGATAGGGCGAGAACGCGAAAAAACTCTGGTAGACCAGGCTTTGGCCGACCAGGGTAGTTTGCGGGTGCTTTATTTCAAGGGGTTGGGCGGCATTGGCAAAACCGCCCTGCTACAATATGCCTCGGAATTCTTCGCCCAGCAACCTCGCCCTGACTTTCTATATAGCGGCATAATTGACCTCTATGATTACGATAACCACAGCCCTAGCGGCCTCGAAGGGGTTATTCTGGACGGCTTGCGGGAAAATCTGGAGCAATCAGGGATGGCCTCCGCTCGCATCAAGGCCGCCATTGCCAATTACCAGCGACGTAGCAAGGAATATCAGGAGCGGCGTTTCGCCCTACCCGCCAGTGGTGGTGAAAATCGAATGGTCGAGAGCGAGCGGCAAGCCCTTAGCAAAAGTTTTATTGATACCTACAAAGAGCTTGAGTCAAAATTCCGGGTGGTGCTTTGCTTCGATACTATCGAGCTGTTACAACATGAAATTGACCAGTCCCAACGCAAGCTAAACCTGACCAACGAAAATATTCTGCTCAAAAACTGGCTGTGCAACACCCTTTTGCAAATGACTAATTCGGTGGTGCTGTTGGCGGGACGACCCGAAACCGAAGTCGAGGAAGAGCTACAGCTTGAAACCTTGCTGCGTGACACGCTGGGACGGATGCGGGGTAAAACTCCCCGGCTTGAGGTCATCAATCTGGAAGGCTTGCAAGAGGCCGATATTGTCCATTATTTACGGCTGTCCAATCCAGATTTCTTTGAGGGCGACTATTATTCCCCTGATAGCTCCTATATCCAGAATGTCAAAACCCTGACAGGGGGCAAGCCGATTATGCTGGGTTGGTTTGCCGAGCTGTGCGGGCAGAATCCCTGGCGACAGATTGAGCATAATAGCCCTAAAGAGGCAGGGTCGCTGATTAACAGCTTTGAGGAAGCCATTATCGGGGAGATTCAGCGTGGTCGGGGTCTTAACGCCGATGAAGAAGACGAGCGCAAGGCTATCGAGTTTTTGAGCTGGGCTAGAAAAGGGCTAAGGGCCGAGTCACTGGCTTACCTTTTAAGCCATACCACCAGCCACAATCCCGAAAAATATACCCTTGAAGTCTGTCAAAGGTTTCTAAACCGCCTGCGCCAACTCAGCTTTATCAAGGTGCGTGAGAGTAACCAGCTTTTCTTCCTGCATGATGAAATTTATCGCATTATGAATTTGCATCTAGGGCCAGGGGCGGGCGAAATTACCTACCAACTCTTAATCGAATATAGCGGACAGCAAACCCGCCAGATAGCCGCCGAGGCCGAACATGTAAAAGAAGGGGTGGAGTGGTATAACAACCCTACCAGCCTGGATAATTACTTGCGGGCAGAAGTACGGCTGCAAAAAGTGATTCTAGAGCGACTTTACTATCACCTGTGCGCCGACATCCGCAGTGGCTATGATGAATATCGCCGCCTGGGGGATTTGGCTATTAGCGGCAATAACTACGAAACCGACGAACGGCTGCGGGACGAGTTTTTGCGCTTTATGGCGGAGCGTGAGGGCCACCGGGTGGAGGAGCTAACCAGGCAGAGGGTATCGCCAGGCATTTTGGAGCGCGACGATGCCCTGCACTGGCTCAAGCGGTTGGCGGCACGGGGTCGGGGCGAATCACCCGAAGCGCAAAATATTCTGAGCCAGTTCTTTGCCGAGGACTCACCTTTTGAAGGGTTGAAAGACCCCTTATTCTATGCCGACCTCGTGCTAACCGAGTGGTCATATTCGGTGCTGAAAACTCGCGACAGTGCCGCTCTAATCGCTCGTTTGAAAGGGGCTATCGAGAGCCTGGAACAGAATGCCCCCCAGCAGGTGGATTATAATTTGCCAAAATTTGGCGATTATCAACCAGTGGATTATGCTGAATGGCGATATAACGTATTGCTGGGGGTAGCCTACAACAACCTGGGCTACACTTATCGGGTGCAACGCTGGCTCCTACAGGCCGAGGAAGCCTATCGCACAGCCTTGCCCTATCTTGGGAAGGTCAGCCGAATGCAGGGGCAACGGGCCGATACCGTTAACAATCTGGCCTTTGTTTATCGTCTGCTGGGCAATAATACCGAAGCCCGTATTTTATGTGATGAGGCTTTGCGCGAACGGGAGCGGCAGGGGCATAGTTACGCCGTCGCCCTCAGCTATAACACGCTTGGTCTGATTTACCTCAGTCTCGACCAATACGATTGGGCTTTGCAACAGTGCCAGACCGCCCGCCGCCTGATTGAACGCGCAACAGGCCGGTTGGATAGTCGCGGGGTGGGCCTGGTTTATAATGCCCTGGGTAAAGTTTTACGCAGCTACGGGCGACGCTGGAAAAACGAACGCTCGATTGAGGAAGCGATTGCCTACCTACGGAACAGCACCCGCATCTTTGACGACCTGCGCGAACCCCCCCGACAGGTGGAAGCCTATAACGAATTGGGTTGTGCCTTCCGCGCCCTGGGAATTGTCCAGGAGAAATTGGGTAAGATTGGGTCGGACAGCTTTTCGCAGGCTTTCGAGTATCTTAGTGAAGCTATCTCTTTGTGTGGTAACGAAATGCCAATTGAGAAGGCCGATTGTTACCACGACCTGGCCGAGGTTTATTATCGGCAGGGTAACGACGACTCAGCCCTGGCTTATCTGGATTTGGCCGACGATCAGATTGACGAGCGTTATTTCTTTGACCGTGATACCCTGCACCTGCCTGATTTCCCCCGAATGGAACAAGTCGTGCCGGAGTGTATTTCGACACTGGGTAAAAACGAGCTGCTGCGGGGTGATATTTTATTCCAGGTCTATCTCCAAACCGAGGATTTTGCCCATGCTCGCTACGAGCCCTTAGCCTTGCAAGGGGCAATTGAGCGTTATATCCGGGGGTTGGGTTATCTGGAGAGTTTCTCGCCCTCCTCCGATTTGCTTCGGGTAGCTCTGGCGCGGACTTACTATCGCTTCGTAGAGAAAATCCGCCAACGGAGTGGGGTCGGCGGCTGGTTAACTATTCAGCGTGACCGCAAATTCATCACCCAACAAGTTAAGCACTTCCGCGACCTGTATCACCTGACCGACTCTCCGGCTATCAGCCAACTGATAAGTTTGATTGATTATTAGCTCCAGTTTCTAATTCTCGTAAAAACTCTGGGAGTCCTGGTAATAAAGTTTATCTCCCGGTAAGATATCGCCAGGTGTAATAGTGGCGACCCAAATTGCCCAGCTCAACGTGAAACGCCGATGGATTACCAGGGGTGTAAGTCAGCACCCGCAAAGGTGGTCACAATAGTTTGTAAATAGTTCAGATTTACCTGTTGTGCAGGTGACTCTCGAATATGAGGAAACTAGCACAAAACAAACTCATTTTTTTTAATTCTTAATCGGACGCCAACTCTTCCAGAAGTTACCACCTGAATTGTTGGTAAACCGTTGTTACTCATACAGTTGAAATTATCCTTATCTCCATAAGTTACTACCAGCTTTGATGTGCCAGAAGGCAGATTAATAAAAGCGAAATTCTCACCCCGTATGGCCCGTTTGCTGACGGTTAATGACTCACCGTTAATCGTAGCATTACTAACGGTATTACTACCGTTACTCCAGGGCAACATCAGAGTTTGGGCAGCAGTTGTGGTCGCATTAAAGCTTAACTGGTCGTTGTTATAAGATATATTGGCGAAACTACTATTATAACGGGCCTGAGTAAATTTGTACCAATCTGCGCCGCTATAAATCGGAATATTTTTGGCGGTTATATATTTCAAAGCCTTATTAGCCCACTCAACTACCCCCTGGAAATAATCCACATGCATCTGGAAAACCACTACCTGATTATTTCCTGCCTCGCTATTATCGAGTGCCTGCTGGGTATATTTCACTGCGTCAGCCGTACTAAGATTCTCCGGGCCAGTATAAAGCATTTGATCATCAGCGATTTCGGTGTATTGACCGAAATTATTGATGATATTACCTTTCTGGTCAATGAACTTCATCGGTAAACTACTGCCAGTCATATAACCCCGCGCCCAGCTATTGTCGGGATTTTGCAACCAGCTACCATAACGGTACGGGGTGTAATCCATCCCATAACCTCGGGCCGCCCCGACTTTGGCTGCATCCACCCATCCCTGCCATTGCACCCGATGAATACGGGTAGTCCGGGTGGATGAATTTGCTCCGTACTGCAAATTGTACCAGGACAGACTATTATCGTAGCCATTACTGAGTGGTATATCAACCTTATAGGGATGAATATCAAAGCTGTAACCCTGGGTTTGCCAGTTAAGAAGATTTGAAGGAGTTGGATTTGCTGCTTGGGCTATATAGAAAGTAGTTCGGGCGTTGTAGTTGTTCAGGGTAGAAATCAGGGCCTGGAAATAACTATCTGGGTTAGCATGGGCATCGCTGGTAATAACGCTGACGGTATTCTTGCCATCGGCAAAGTACCATAAGCGCGGTAGAGGCTTTTTGTAAAGGTTAAACTGACCTAAAATCCGCCCAAAAAGCCGTTGCTGAATATCAGCTTGTGGTAGGAGCATTTTACTCTTGTCAATCCAGTTGTAGTACATATCCACGATGCGGACAATACCGTCACCGTCGGCGTCGGTATCAAGCTGGTTTGGGTTGCCCTGCCTTAAAAGGACGACGCTGGTTGCCAGGTCATAGGTAAAGGCCGCCGCTTTGCCGCTACCATAATTATTGAATACAACGGCAGGATAGATGGTTGCGGTATTGGCATCGCTGTAAAGTAAACCCACAGTTTGGGCAGCGTCCGGCGCATATTGGTCGGCTGTAGTATGAGTTTGGAGACTGCTGGAAGTGAACTCACTGCCAAAACCAGTGTCAGTCTGAATTGCCACATAGCTATTGGTTAAGGTACCAGTCGGGGCCCCCAAACCAAAGATGGCGGCTAATTGAGTATCCGGGCGCATCGCAATCAGATTACCCCCAGCTGCCACATAATTGCTAAAGAGGGTGACCTGGGCCGTTGTTAAATTGGTCTGGGCGAGGATAATTGTGTCATAAGAAGCCAGGACGCCGGAAGTAATAGTACCAACCTGCGTACTGTCAAAGGAAATGAAGCCTTCAGCTTTCAAAATTTCGCCCAGGAAACGCCCAAAATTGCCCGGACTTGATGGATTACTGTAGCTATCATTGTAAACAACCAAAATCGGGTTGGCGGGGGCACTGCTATTACTCAACTTAACTACACCTTGCTGAAGAGGTTGGTCGCCTGGAAGTGCGGGTGCTGTAGAGGTTTGGGCCGCAGTTATAGGAGTGGCGGCCTCAACGCTTGACTGAAAGAGGGGTAGAATGGTTACCATTACTAGCAATGTTGCCACCATCAACCGTATGTAATTTGCCGATTTTTTGTACCTACTCAAATTTATATAATTTACCTTGACTGCCATTATGTTTTATTTCCAGTTATAACTCCCACGCCCATTACAACTCATTATTAGCCAGTGGTCGCATTTTAAAAATATTCGAGATGAATTCAGGGATTTTAATTACCTAAAATTGGCGCAAATTAGAGGCAAGCTGCTGAGTTTGCCAAAAGCACCTTAAAAAGAGTAAAAGTGCAGGCTAAAAGGCTTGCTATAAAACAGGTATAGTGCCATACCAGTAATAGGAAATTCCAAATCT